>NZ_JBIAFT010000003.1:0-69183 GCF_042869455.1 Streptomyces sp. NPDC007025
TCTGGCGTTGACTTTTGGCACGCTGTTGAGTTCTCAAGGAACGGACGCTTCCTTCGAAACCATCTCACTGGTTTCTCCGGACGTTTGCCCTTTCGGTGTCCACTACTTTAGCGGGTTCTCCCGGAGACTCATAATCGAGTCATCGGCGTCAGATTTCGGCGTGCCGAAATCGACCCCGGTTTGGGGTACATCGTAGGTAGTGAGTGGTCGCTTCCGGGGGAGCTCTCACCGGACCCCAGGTCCGTGGCAAGCCGTCCCGTTTTCAGCGACTCGTACAACGTTAGGGGGTCGACGGCCCTGCGTCAAGCGAGGTCCTGCGCTTCCGCGGCTTGTGCGCGCGGTATGGGCTCACCGTCGGGTCGTCCGCGAGCCAGAAGCGCCAGGGGAAGTGTGCGCCGTCGCCTCCCACGCCGGTGCGCGGACCGCTCCGGGTGGTGGCCGTCGGACCCGTCGCCTCCGCGGTGCCGTCGAGGATGCCGAGCGGTGCGGCGGGGTCGCGGGTGCACAGATCGGTGCCGTTCAGCTCACGGTCCACCGCGAGCGCGGTGGCGAGGCGGGCCGGTCCCCTGGCCAGTTCCGTGTCCTTGCTCGCCTTGGGCCGGCGGTCCCGCGCCTGCTCCACTCCCTCCAGCACCTCGCCCGCCCGGATCAGCACGCCGCTCGCCCGCCCCTCGGGTCCGCAGACGAGGTTGAGGCTGAACCACATGCCGTAGATGAAGTAGACGTAGGCGTGCCCCGGCGGGCCGAACATCGAGGCGTTGCGCTGCGTCCGGCCCCGGTAGGCATGCGACCCCGGATCGGCCTCCCCCGCGTACGCCTCGACCTCGGTGATGCGCAACCGCATGCGGCCCTCGTTCGTCGTGCGTACCAGGACGCGTCCGAGAAGGTCGGGGGCGACATCCAGGACAGGACGGTCGAAGAAGTCCCGGGACAGGTGCGGGTCGCCGCCGGCCGTGCTGGGCTTGCGGTCTCGGCCTGCGATCATGCCGTCCGAGCGTACAAGAACCGCGTACGGGAGAGTCCCGTACGCGAGCGGTTCCGGTGCTTCCCGGCGGGAGGCGGGACCGGAGTGAAAAGGGGAGGACAAGGGGATGGGCTTCAAGAAGCTGTTCGCGAGCATGGGCATGGGCGGCGCCTCGGTCGACACCGTCCTGCAGGAGCCGCACGCGGTGCCGGGCGGTGTGGTGCAGGGCGAGGTGCGGATTGAGGGCGGCTCGGTCACCCAGGAGATCCAGGCGCTCTCCGTGGGCCTGCAGGCCCGGGTCGAGGTGGAGACCGACGACGGCGAGATGCACCAGAACATCGAGTTCGGTACCCAGCGCCTCGGTGGTGAGCTCACTCTGCACGAGGGTGACTCGCACGTGGTGCCCTTCGCGCTCGAGGTGCCGTGGGAGACGCCGGTCACCGCGTTCATGGGCCAGCAGCTGCGGGGGATGCAGATCGGCGTGACGACGGAGCTGGCTATCGCGCGGGCACTGGACTCCAGTGACCTGGACCCGGTGGACATCCACCCGCTCCCGGCGCAGCAGGCGATCCTGGACGCCTTCGGGCAGCTCGGGTTCCGGTTCAAGTCCGCGGACATGGAGAAGGGGCACATCCGCAACACCCGGCAGCAGCTCCCCTTCTACCAGGAGATCGAGTTCTACGCGCCGGAGCAGTACCGCGGGCTCAACCAGGTCGAGCTCTCGTTCGTCGCGGACGCGCGGGGCATGGACGTGGTGCTGGAGATGGACAAGAAGGGCGGCCTGTTCTCGGAGGGCAGTGACACCTACCGGGCCTTCCCGGTGGACTTCGACTCCTACCAGCAGACCGACTGGGCGGGCTACCTCAACCAGTGGCTGGCCGAGGTCGGCGGCAAGCGGAACTGGTTCTGACGCCGCGGCGCGGTGCCCCGCGGCGGGAGGCCCCGCTCAGCCGAGCAGGATGCTGAGCGGGGTCTCGCGTACCGCCCAGAAGCCGACCGCCGCGGTGAAGACCTCCGCCGCCGCGGCGGCGTCCGCCGGGTCGGCGTGCTCGAACCCGGACCAGCCGGTGGCCAGCATCAGGTAGCCGTCGGGCTTCCCGCACCAGGACAGGTCGGTGAGCAGGTCGGCGAGCGCGTCCCAGTTGCGCCCGAAGTAGTCGGGGAGCTCCAGTCCGGTGGCGCAACGCTCCATGAACTCCGCTTTGTTGTCGACGCCGGTCAGATCCACGACCGCGCCGAACCAGCCCGCCGCGTCCGCCTGCATCAGCGCGTCGGGGCCCACCGAGGGCAGCCGGTAGACGCCGGGGGGCACCGAGTCGTCGAAGAGGCCGGGGAGGTCGGCCTGGGGCAGCTCGGGCAGGTCCACGGGGCTGGTCATGGTCGCACCACCGCTTCGGGGTCTCGTCGTGGTCAGTCACCTGATGGCGTTGACTCCTGCGGGCACAGGGCTGGGATGTACGGGGTGTGCTGTCGCACCCCGTCATGGTGGCAAAGAGAGGCGGTCAGGATCGTTAGGCTGGCCGTTACAGCGATTCGCGTGACGAGGAGGTTCACGACGTGACCGACCAGCAACGGCGCCCGCTCCCCCATGACTTCCACCCCCAGGTGCCGTCGATTCGCGTGCTGAGCGACGATCTGCCGGACGGCGGCCATCTGGGTACCGCACAGGTGTACGCGGAGGGGAACACCTCTCCGCAGTTGCGCTGGGAGGGCTTCCCCGAGGGGACGAAGAGCTTCGCGGTGACCTGCTTCGACCCGGACGCGCCGACGGGCAGCGGGTTCTGGCACTGGTCCGTCTTCGACATCCCCGCCACCGTGACCGAGCTGCCCGAGGGCGCCGGTACGGGCGGGATGAAGGGGCTCCCCGAAGGGGCCGTGCACGTGCGCAACGACTTCGGGACGCGCGACTTCGGCGGGGCGGCGCCGCCGCCCGGCGACGGCCCGCACCGTTATGTGTTCACGGTGTACGCCGTGGACACCGAGAAGCTGGGCCCGGACGCCGACGCCTCCCCCGCGGTCGTCGGGTTCAATCTGCGCTTCCACACCCTGGCGCGGGGCCGGCTCATCAGCGAGTACGAGATCCCGGCCGAGGGCTGAGCCCACCGCGGTCCGGGATGCCGCTCCGGGGCCCCGACACGGGTGTCGGCGCCCCGGAGCCCGGTTCCCGCTGCCGGGTCCCGGTCCGGCCGGAAAATTCCGTTGCGCCGCGCCGTGTGCGCGGCGCACCGTGTACGGGGCAGTCGGCACCGCGGCGCGGTCCATCACCGCGAGCGGGGACGGCGGGCACCGACGAGTGCTGCCGTCCGCCGGAGTCCGGCCGGGGGCCGGACGACCGCGCCGACTGCCTGCTTCCTCCGTCCGTCCCGGGTGGCCGTTCCGCTCTTTCTTCGCGGGCTCCCCGAGCCGTCGGCCGCAGCGCGGGCTCCCGTGGCCGACCCCGGCGGCTCCTCGCCCGAAAGCCCGGAACCCCGGAGCCTCCGAGCCCGGGACCAGCCTGCGACGCCCCGCCGCGACCTGCCGTTCCCGGCGCCTTCACCTGCCGTACTCCCCGGCGAAATTGCGTTGTCGGCCCCGGTGGACAGCGGCACAGTGGGTGCCACCCGGCGCGAAGCGGCGGGTACGGGAGAAGGGGAGGCGGTCGGGATGCGGGAGACGCTGGTACTGAACGCGAGCTTCGAGCCGCTGTCGACGGTGTCGCTGCGGCGTGCGGTGGTGCTCGTGATGCGGGACAAGGCCGTCGTCGAGCAGGCGCATTCCGGGCTGCGGGTGCGTGCGGCGCAGGTGGAGCTGCCGGTGCCGCAGGTGATCAGGCTCCGCCGGTACGTCCGGGTGCCGTTCCGACAACGGGCACCGTGGTCGCGGCGGGGCGTCCTGGTGCGGGACCGGCACCGGTGCGCGTACTGCGGACGCCGGGCGACCACGGTGGACCACATCGTCCCGCGGTCGCACGGCGGCGGGGACACCTGGCTGAACACGGTCGCGGCGTGCGCGGCGGACAACCACCGCAAGGCCGCCAGGACACCGGGCGAGGCGGGGATGAAGCTGCTGGTCAAGCCGTTCGAGCCGACACCGGCCGACGCGCTGCTGCTGGCGCTGGGGCTCGCGGAGGGGGAGTCGCTCCCGGAGTGGCTGACGCTGCCGGCGACGGCCTGAGAGAAGGCGGCGGGCCCGCCCGCATCACCGCAGCAGGAGCTGCGCGATCGCGGCGAGGCCGACGACCACGATGACGCCCCGGAGCACGCCGGGGGCCAGCTTGCGCCCGACCCTGGCGCCGAGCTGGCCCCCGGCGGCCGAGCCGAGGGCGATCAGCAGCACCGCTGTCCAGTCGAAGTCGGCGACGAAGAGGAAGAACACGGCGGCCGTGCCGTTGACCACGGCGCCCAGGACGTTCTTCACCGCGTTGATGCGTTGCAGGTCGTCGGGGATGAGCAGCCCCATCAGGGCCAGGTAGATGACGCCCTGGGCCGCGCCGAAGTAGCCGCCGTAGGCGCTGGCGAACAGGATTCCGCCCTGGAGCGGCACACCGCCGTGCGGGTGGCCGCTGCTGCTGTCCCGTTCGCGGCGCCGGCGGACGGCCGCGGCCAGCCGGGGCTGGAGGACGACGAGGACCAGGGCGAGCGCGATCAGTACCGGGACGATCGTGTCGAAGGCGCTGGAGGGCAGGGTGAGCAGCAGGACGGCGCCCGCCAGCCCTCCGAGGAGGGCGACGAGGCCGAGCCGCAGGACGCGGCGCCCCTGGCCGCGCAGCTCCCGGCGGTAGCCGATCGCTCCGCTGACCGAGCCGGGGACCAGCCCCAGCGAGTTGGAGACGTTGGCGGTCACCGGGGGCAGGCCGACGGCGAGCAGCACGGGGAAGGTCAGGAGCGTGCCGGAACCGACGACGGTGTTGATGCCTCCGGCGCCGACGCCTGCCGCGCAGACGGCCACGGCTTCCCATATGGTCACGCGTCAGCCCCTCCGGTGTTCGGTTCCAGTGGAACCGATCATGCCCGAAGAGGCTGCGGCTGGGTACGGGGGTCCGGCTGCTGGACGGCACCGTCCGGGTTTCGCGGACCGGACGGCGGACGGGGTCAGGAGTCCAGCGGGGGCTGCTCGCGCGGGGGCCGGGGGGGCTTGGCGACGCTGGGCGGAGCGGGGGTGCCGCCGCCGTTGCCGCCGGAGTCGGGGCGGAAGGTGTCCAGAGCACCGCCGAGGCCCTTGAGCGCGTCGCCGATCTCGCTGGGGACGATCCAGAGCTTGTTGGCGTCGCCCTCGGCGATCTTCGGGAGCATCTGGAGGTACTGGTAGGAGAGCAGCTTCTGGTCCGGGTCGCCGGCATGGATCGACTCGAAGACGGTGCGGATGGCCTGGGCCTCACCTTCGGCGCGCAGGGCCGCGGAGCGCGACTCGCCCTCGGCGCGCAGGATGGCCGACTGCTTCTCGCCCTCGGCGGTGAGGATCTGCGACTGGCGGACGCCCTCTGCCTGGAGGATGGCGGCGCGCTTGTCGCGGTCGGCGCGCATCTGCTTCTCCATCGAGTCCTGGATGGAGGTCGGCGGCTCGATGGCCTTGAGTTCGACGCGGTTGACGCGGATGCCCCACTTGCCGGTCGCCTCGTCCAGTACTCCGCGCAGCGCCGCGTTGATCTCCTCGCGGGAGGTGAGGGTGCGCTCCAGGTCCATCCCGCCGATGATGTTGCGCAGCGTGGTGACGGTGAGCTGTTCGATCGCCTGGATGTAGCTGGCGACCTCGTAGGTGGCGGCCCGGGCGTCCGTCACCTGGTAGTAGATGACGGTGTCGATGTTCACCACCAGGTTGTCCTGCGTGATCACCGGCTGCGGGGGGAAGGGGACGACCTGCTCCCGGAGGTCGACACGGTTGCGGACGGTGTCGATGAACGGGACGACGATGTTCAGACCCGCGTTGAGGGTGCGGGTGTACCGGCCGAAGCGCTCCACGATCGCCGCACTGGCCTGCGGAATGACCTGGATCGTCTTGATGAGTGCGATGAAGACAAGCACCACCAGGATGATCAGGACGATGATGATGGCGTCCATGGCCTTGCCCCCTGCATGATCTCAGAAGTCGCTGACTGAAGAATCACTGCCCGTGTTCGGCTGCTCATAGCCATCACATCACGACAGCCGTGGCTCCGTCGATCTCGACCACGTCCACCTGGCTGCCGGGCTCGAAGGCGGTGTCGGTGTCCAGTGCCCGCGCGGACCAGACCTCCCCGGCGAGCTTGATGCGGCCGTTGTCCCCGTCGACCCGCTCCAGCACCACGGCCCGCCGTCCCTTGAGGGCGTCGACGCCGCTCGCCAGCGCGGGGCGTTCGGTGCGCATCCGGCGTGCGACCGGCCGCACGACCAGGATCAGCGCCGTGGAGACGAGGGCGAAGACGACGACCTGGGCCACCGGCCCCCCGCCGATCCCCGCCGCTCCGGCGGCCGCCACCGCGCCCACCGCCAGCATGCCGAACTCCGGCATGGCCGTGATGATGAGCGGGATACCCAGCGCTGCGGCGGCTACGAGCCACCAGACCCATGCGTCCACACGGCCATGGTAGGCGCCCGCTCAGCGCAGTGGCAGGCCCTGTGCGGTCCAGCGCCCGTTCTGCGCCTCGACGACCAGCGGCAGGCCGAAGCACAGGGAGAGGTTCCGGGAGGTCAGCTCGGTCTCCAGCGGTCCGGCGGCCAGCACCTGGCCCTGGCGGATCATCAGGACGTGGGTGAAGCCCGGCGGGATCTCCTCGACGTGGTGGGTGACCATCAGCATGGAGGGGGCGTACGGGTCGCGGGCGAGCCGGCCGAGGCGCCGGACGAGGTCCTCGCGGCCGCCCAGGTCGAGTCCGGCCGCGGGCTCGTCCAGCAGGAGCAGTTCGGGGTCGGTCATCATGGCACGCGCGATCATGGTGCGCTTGCGCTCGCCCTCGGAGAGGGTACCGAACCTGCGGTCCAGGTAGTCGGACATGCCGAGCCTGTCGAGGAACGCCCGGGCGCGGTCCTCGTCGACCTTGTCGTAGCTCTCCTGCCAGTGCGCCGTCATGCCGTAGGCGGCGGTGAGCACGGTCTCCAGCACGGTCTGGCGGCGCGGCAGCTTCTCGGCCATCGCGATGCTGGCCATCCCCACGCGGGGGCGCAGCTCGAACACGTCGACGCTGCCGAGGCGTTCGCCCAGCACGCCGACGGTGCCGGAAGTCGGGAAGAGGTAGCTGGAGGCGAGGTTGAGCAATGTGGTCTTGCCCGCACCGTTGGGGCCGAGGATGACCCAGCGTTCGCCCTCCTTGACCGACCAGGAGACATCTTCCACCAGAGCACGTCCGTCGCGGACCACGGATACGTCCACCAGCTCCAGTACTTCGCTCATGAGCGCGTTGTCTCCTATTGCAGTCGCGTTGAGGTGCCTATGGGCACATTCCCCAGGGGAAAACCTACGCCACCGTGTGCGAAGCCCGTTCCCTAGGCTTGGTCCATGCTCACAGAACCTCGTTCGGGGCGGCTGGCCGCCTGGGGAAACGCACTGCTCGCCGGACTCGTCGCACCCGACGAGGCGGCCGGGCGCATCGTGGCCGAGGACACCCGGCATCGCGTCGCGCTGCCCGGGGACGACGGCGACCCGGTCGGGCTGACGCTGGCGCTGGGGAAGCTGCGGTCGCTGGGTGCCGCGGGGCTGCGGGTGGCGCTGCCGGTGCCGGGGCATCCGCTGGGGCTGAGCGGGCCGCCGGAGTTCAACGCGCGGGCGATGGAGGCCGAGGAGGCCGTGCTGGTGCACGGGACGGCGCTGGGCCTGGTGCCGGAGGTGCACGCGGCGGGGCCCGCGGACGGCGCCCCGGAGGACGTGCACACGGAGGTGCGGTGGGAGTGCCTGCCGGTGCGGGAGGCTCCGCCGGCCGATGTGCCCTCGCTGGCGGAGGCCGAGCGGGAGCTGGCGGAGGCCATGCGGGAGGCGACCGAGGTACTGACGCGGCTCGACGTCGCGGGCTCGGGGCCGGTGGCCGACGCGGCCCTGGAGGCGTACCGGGCGCGGATGGAGGCGGGCAGGCAGCTGCTGGCTCCGGGCTATCCGCCGCGCGCCGTGCGGGTGCTGGAGCTCGGACAGCGGGTCGCGGCACTGGTCTCCATCGCCTACGGGGACGGCGGGGGTGACGGGCGGGAGCACGGCGGCGCGGTGAGCGCCGCGGAGATGGCGTCCCGCGCCGAGGCGCTGCGCCCGGTGGAGCGCACGGCCCGCCGTGCGCAGGTGGCGGCCTACAACGCCTACGCGGAGGAGCTGGAGCGGCGCCGGGAGGGCGGACGGGCCTGACCGGCGCCGCCCGCCTCCCGGCGTCCGGGCCGCGTGCCTCAGCTGTTGTGCGTGAGGTTGCCGAAGGCGGGGTTGAGGACGCCGACCACGTTGACGGAGTTGCCCGTCACGTTCGCGGGCACGTGGACCGGGGCCTGCACGAGGTTGCCCGAGCCGACGCCCGGCGAGTTGGCGGCCTGGCCCTGCGCGTCGCTCTGGGCGAACGCGGAGCCGGCGGAGGCCCCGGCGGCGACGCCGGCGGCGGCGAGGACGAGGGCGGCCTTCTTGGCAGTGATCATGGGGTGTTCTCCCTGTGCGTCTGCGGAACCGTGCCGCGGCCGACCGCCGCGGGCACGCCATGGAGAACGGGGCATCAGCCGGGAGGGTGCGCCGAAAAGATGACGACCACACGACAGTATGAAATTCGACCCGTTGGGAACGGATGACCGATTCCCGGCGGCCGACGAGAGGCGGGAACCTGGGTCGCCACCCGTCACCCCGTCACCCCGTGGCGGACCGCCCACAGGGCCGCCTGGGTCCGGTCGGCCAGGTCGAGCTTCATCAGGATGTTGGAGACGTGCGTCTTGACCGTCTTCTCCGACAGCACGAGCGAACGGGCGATCTCGCGGTTGGAGCGGCCGTCCGCTATCAGTCCGAGCACCTCGCGCTCCCGCTCGGTCAGCGCGGGGCCGCGGCCGGCGGACGGGCTCTGGTCGTCGGTGAGCAGCGCCCCGGCGACCTCCGGCTGCAGCAGCACATGGCCCGCGTGCACGGAGCGGATGGCACCGGCCAGCGCCTCGGGATCGACGTCCTTGTAGACGTACCCCGCGGCACCCGCACGCAGGGCCGGGACGACGGTGCGCTGCTCGGTGAAGCTGGTGACGATCAGCACTCTCGCCGGGATGCCCCGCTCACGGAGCGTGCGCAGCGCCTCGACACCGTCGGTCCCGGGCATCTTGACGTCCATCAGGACGACATCCGGCCGCAGCTCCTCGGCGCGTGCCACCCCCTCGGAGCCGTCCGCGGCCTCCCCCACGACCTCGATGTCGTCCTGCACCTCCAGGAATGTGCGCAGCCCGCGCCGTACGACCTGGTGGTCGTCGACGAGCAGCACACGGATCGGCTCAGCCACCGGGCACCTCCAGAGCGACAGCGGTGCCCTTGCCGGGCTCCGAGCGGACAGTCAACGTGCCCCCGACGCCGGAGGCCCGGTCGCGCATCGAGACGAGGCCCAGATGGCGGCCGGCCGAGCGCACGGCGCCGGGGTCGAAACCCTTGCCGTCGTCGGTGACGGTGAGGACGGCGGACGGGCCGCGGCGCACCAGGGACACCCGGACGCGGCCCGCGTCCGCGTGCCGCAGCGCGTTGTGCAGGGCCTCCTGCGCGACCCGCAGCAGGGCCTCCTCCTGGGCCGCGGGGAGGGCGCGCACACCCTCGCACACGAAGTCCACCTCGGCGCTGTGCGCGCGGTCCAGGACCTGGGCCTGGGTACGCAGCGTGGCGACCAGGCCGTCCTCGTCCAACGCCGCGGGGCGCAGTTCGACGACGGCAGCCCGCAGCTCGTCGGCGGCCTCGCCGGAGAGCCGGGCCACCTCGTGCAGTTCGGCCTTCGCCCGCGCGGGGTCGCGGTCGACGAGGGCCGTCGCCGCCTGGGCCGTCAGACGCAGCGAGAAGAGCTTCTGGGCCACCGCGTCGTGCAGCTCGTGGCCGATCCGGGTGCGCTCCTCGGCGATGGTCAGCTCGCGGCTGCGCTCGTAGAGCCGCGCGTTGGTCAGCGCGATGGCGGCGTGCTGCGCGAGCAGGCGCAGCAGTTCCTCGTCGTCCTCGGTGAAGGCGCAGTTCCGCTCCCGGGATGCCGGACGGCTCCGCTCCCGCGGGGGCGCGCAGCGCTTGTTGGCGAGGAAGAGCGCGCCCAGCACCTGCTCGCCGTCGGCGATGGGCATGCCGAGGAAGTCGGCCATCATGGGGTGCGCGGAGGGCCAGCCGCCGAACCGGGAGTCCTTGCGGACGTCGGCGAGCCGCTGGGGAGTGGCGTCCTGCAGCATCGCGGCGAGGATGCCGTGCTGCCGCGGCAGCGGGCCGATGGCCTTCCACTGCTCGTCGCTCACTCCGGCGACGACGAACTGCGCGAAGCCGCCCTGGTCGTCGGGGACGCCCAGCGCCGCGTACTCGGCGTCGAGCAGATCGCGGGCCGAGGCGACGATCGTCTGGAGGACGTCACGCACCTCGAGCCGGCGGTTCATGGCGAGCAGTGCCGCGCTGACCGCGGCGAGCCCTGTGCGGGGGACCATGCCGATCACGGTACCCGGCGGCACCGGGGCCCGGATCGGACCCGGGCCAGGGGCGGGACGGGCCGGAGGTCCTAGGTCCGGCGACGCACGGGGCCGGAGGAGTGGAGACACGAAAAAGGGGCCCCGGGCGAGGGGCCCCCTTCTCCGTGCGGACCGCGTGGTCAGGCGCTCACTTGCGCATGATCTCCGGCTCGTGGCGGCGCAGCAGCCGGATGATGACGAAGTAGCACAGGACACCCATCAGGGCGAGGACGCCGACGTCCATCACCCACTGGTCCAGCGAGTGGTCCCACAGCGGGTCGGTGTTGGTCGGGTCCTTCTTGTCCTGGGGCATCAGCCGGCCGAGCTCGACGGTCGCGCCGAGGGCCGCCATCGCCCACCGGGACGGCATCAGCCAGGCGAACTGCTCCACGCCGGGGCTGTCGAAGAGCTTGAAGAGCACACCGGTGAAGACGACCTGTACGACGGCGAAGAGCACGAGCAGGATCATCGTCTTCTCCGAGGTCTTCACCAGGGAGGAGATGATCAGGCCGAACATCATCGAGGTGCCGCCGAGCGCGATGGCCACCAACGTCATCTCGATGGCCGGGTTGGCGGCGAGCAGGCCCTCCTCGGGAAGGTCGCGCGGGTAGAAGCCGACGATGCACATCAGGAGGCCCTGTACGGCCGCGACCAGACCCAGCACGATCACCTTGGACATCAGATAGGCCGACCGGGAGAGGCCGGTGGCCCGTTCCCGTTCGTAGATGACCCGTTCCTTGATCAGTTCTCGGACCGAGTTGGCCGCGCCCGAGAAGCAGGCGCCGATGGCGAGGATCAGCAGGATGGGGCCCGCGTCGCCGTTGGTCTTGCCCGGCGGCGCCGTCAGTCCGTAGTCGGACGGCATCAGGGTGCTGACCAGGCCGAGGAGCAGCGGGGTGACGAAGGACAGCACCAGGAAGGAGCGGTCCGCGGAGATCACCGAGAGGTAGCGTCTCATCAGCGTCCACAGCTGGCTGCCCCAGCTCTGCGGCTTCTGCAGCCGCGTCGGCTGCATGGCCTGCTGCTGGGCCGCGTACGGGTCCTGCTGCGGGTGCTGGGCGTCGATGTCGGCCGCGTACATCTGGTAGTGCTGCGAGCCCTGCCAGCGGCCCATCCAGTCGTAGTCGCGGTAGTTCTCGAAGGCGGAGAAGACGTCCGCCCACGAGTCGTAGCCGAAGAAGTTCAGCGCCTCCTCGGGCGGACCGAAGTAGGCCACGCCGCCGCCCGGCGCCATCACCAGGAGCTTGTCGCACAACCCGAGCTCGGCGACCGAGTGGGTGACGACCAGCACGGTGCGCCCGTCGTCGGCCATGCCGCGCAGCAGCTGCATCACGTCGCGGTCCATGCCCGGGTCGAGGCCCGAGGTGGGCTCGTCCAGGAAGATCAGCGAGGGCTTGGTGAGCAGCTCCAGGGCGACGGAGACGCGCTTGCGCTGGCCGCCGGAGAGGGAGGTGACGCGCTTGTCCGCGTGGATGTCGAGCTTGAGCTCGGCGAGCACCTCCTCGACCCGGGCGTTGCGCTCGGCCTCCGCGACATCGCCGGGGAAGCGGAGCTTGGCCGCGTAGCGCAGCGCGGTGCGGACCTTCAGCTCCTTGTGCAGGATGTCGTCCTGCGGGACGAGGCCGATGCGCTGCCGCAGCTCGGCGAACTGCTTGTAGAGGTTCCGGTTGTCGTAGAGGACCTCGCCGACGTCAGCGGGGCGGTAGCCGGTCAGCGCCCGCAGCAGCGTGGACTTGCCGGAGCCGGACGGGCCGATCACGCCGATCAGCGACTTCTCGGGGACGCCGAAGGTGACGTTGTTGAGGATGACCTTGCCGCCGTCGACCTTGACGGTCAGGTGGCGGGCCGAGAAGGACACGTCGCCGGTGTCGACGAACTCCTCCAGCCGGTCCCCGACCAGCCGGAAGGTGGAGTGGCCGATGCCGACGATGTCCTGCGGGGAGATGGCGACCGTGCCGGAGCGCGGTATCGGCTGGCCGTTGACGTAGGTGCCGTTGTGGCTGCCCAGGTCGTGGATCTCGCACCGGCCGTCGGGCGAGGAGTGGAACTCCGCGTGGTGCCGTGAGACCTGGAGGTCGGAGACGACCAGCTCGTTCTCCAGCGCACGGCCGATGCGCATCACCCGGCCGAGGGAGAGCTGGTGGAAGGTGGTCGGGCTGCGGTCGCCCGCACCCTGCGGCGGCGCTCCGCCCTGGCCACCGGCGCCGGGAGCGCCCGTCCCCGGTGCGGGGCCGCCCATGCCGTGTGTTCCGGGGCCGCCCTGCGGCTGCATGTGCTGCTGCGGCATCTGCTGCTGGGGCGGTTGCTGCGCGTACTGCGGCGGGGCCGCGTGCTGCATCTGCTGCGGCATCTGCGGAGCCTGCTGCTGCCAGCCGGGGTGCGGCTGCTGGGGCTGTTGGGGCTGCTGGCCCCAGCCGGGCGCTCCCCCGGCCTGCGGCTGCTGAGTCGGGGCACTGTACTGGGCCGCGGCCTGCGCAGCCTGCTGAGGCTGCCCCTGCTGCTGGGGCGCGGTCTGTCCGCCGTACATCCCGCCCGCCGGAGCCTGCCCGCCGGGCGCCCCGCCCGAGAAGCCGAGCCGCGGGCCGTCGGTGGCGTTGCCCAGATGGACGCTCATGCCGGGCGCCAGCTCCAACTGCTGGATCCGCCGTCCCTGCACATACGTGCCGTTGGTACTGCCGTGGTCCTCGATGACCCAGGCGCGCCCTCCCCAGCGCACCGTGGCGTGCCGCCAGGAGACCCTGGCGTCCTCGATCGCCACGTCCCCCTGGGGGTCGCGGCCGAGGGTGTAGGCCCTGGACGGATCGAGCGTCCAGGTCTGTCCGTTCAATTCCAGTACGAGTTCCGGCACTCCATGCCCCACAAAGTTGTCCCCCGAGGTACCCCCTGCAGCGAGGGAGTCTAGGGATGGCGAACATCGTGAGGAACTATTTCAGGCTCGGCCGCCCGACAGGAAGCCGGGCCAGCGGTAGGGACCAGGCTGTGACCGTTCCGTCGGGGAACACCGGGGAACCCGTGCAGGCACACGGCGAGGGGGACGGGAGGGAACGACGGGAAGTCGCAGGAAAGGGCTTCCGATGCGAATGTGCGCACGGACCGGAGCCGATCATGACCGATCCCGACCGATCATGACGAGAGGGGCGGAAGCGGTACTCTTCGTGGCGTCCGGCCGCACTCGCACCGCCCCGGCAGGGTTCCGCAGCCGCGCGGCGGTAATGTGTGAGGACCATGAGCACACCTGTGGCCCAGCCTCCGTCGTACGCCGACACCCCGACCCTGCTGGTCAAGATCTTCGGCAAGGACCGGCCCGGCATCACCGCCGGCCTCTTCGACACCCTCGCGGCCTTCGCCGTCGAGGTCGTCGACATCGAGCAACTGGTCACCCGCGGCCGCATCACGCTGTGCGCCCTGGTCACCGCGCCCACCACCGGCACCGGCTCCGAGGGCGAGCTGCGCGCGACCGTGCACAGTTGGGCCGAGTCGATGGGCATGATCGCCGAGATCATCTCCGGCACGGGCGACAACCGCCCCCGCGGCACCGGACGTTCGCACGTCACCGTGCTGGGGCATCCGCTCACCGCGGAGTCGACCGCCGCCATAGCGGCCAGCATCACCTCCACCGGCGGGAACATCGACCGCATCTTCCGGCTCGCCAAGTACCCGGTGCTGGCCGTCGAGTTCGACGTCTCGGGCACCGAGACGGCGCTGCTGCGCACCTCGCTGGCGCTGGAGGCGGCGAAATACGGCATCGACGTCGCCGTCGTCGCCTCGGGGCTCCAGCGGCGGGCACAGCGGCTGGTGGTGATGGACGTGGACTCCACCCTCATCCAGGACGAGGTGATCGAGCTGTTCGCCGCCCACGCGGGCTGTGAGGAGCAGGTCGCCGAGGTGACGGCGCGCGCGATGCGCGGCGAGCTGGATTTCGAGCAGTCACTGCACGCCCGGGTCGAGCTCCTGGCCGGGCTCGACGCCTCGGTCGTCGACCGGGTGCGCGAGGCGGTGCAGCTCACCCCCGGGGCCCGCACACTGATCCGCACCCTCAAGCGGCTCGGCTACCAGGTCGGTGTCGTCTCCGGCGGCTTCACGCAGGTCACCGACGCGCTGCAGGAGGAACTGGGGCTGGACTTCGCCTCCGCCAACACGCTGGAGATCGTCGACGGCAAGCTGACCGGACGGGTCACCGGCGAGATCGTCGACCGGGCGGGCAAGGCGCGGCTGCTGCGCCGGTTCGCCGACGAGGCGGGCGTGCCGCTCGCGCAGACCGTGGCCATCGGCGACGGCGCCAACGACCTGGACATGCTGAACACGGCGGGGCTCGGCGTCGCCTTCAACGCCAAGCCCCTGGTCCGGGAGGCCGCGCACGCGGCGGTGAACGTGCCGTTCCTGGACACCGTGCTCTATCTGCTGGGCATCACGCGCGAAGAGGTGGAGGCCGCGGACGGAACCGGCGCCGGCCGGCCCGAGGCACTCTGACCGCGACGGGTCCACGGGGCGCGCCGCACACGGAGGGCTCCCCTCACTCGTGGGGCGCCCAGAAGTGGGTCAGCTCCGCGCACCCGGGCTCCACCGACTTCCAGGAACCGGTGTACCGCAGGACGGCGACGGCCGCCGTGGGGAACCCGCGGGCCAGCCGCTCCTGGGCCTCCCGGTCGGCTTCCCCGGCGAGCACCTCGGCGACCGACTGCATGCCGGGGTTGTGGCCGACGACCAGCAAGTCGTGCACGTCGTCGGGGACTTCGTTGATGACCTCGATGATCGCACCGGGCGGCGCCTCGTAGAGGCGCTCCTCGTACACCGTCTTGGGACGCTGCGGAAGATGCGAGACGGCCAGCTTCCAGGTGTCGCGGGTGCGGGTGGCGGTCGAGCAGAGGGTGAGTTGCGGAGTGATGCCCTGGCCGGCGAGCCATTCGCCCGCCGCCGGGGCGTCCAGGCGGCCGCGCTCCGCGAGGGGCCGCTCGTGATCCGCCACCTGCGGCCAATCCGCCTTGGCGTGCCGGAGAAGGACGATACTGCGGGGCACATCGACGCTCATGTGTCCCAGCTTCGCACGAAACGCGCTGCGGGTCGCGGGGTGTTGACCGGTCGGTCCGGCAGGGTCGACGGACGGTGACCCGCCGCACACCGGCCGCCCGGCCCCGCGCGGCGGCTCATCCCAGGACGGAACCCCACAGATGGGTGAGGAAGGACAGCAGCGGACTGTCGGCGGCGCGCTGGGCGGCGTCCGCCTGCCCCCCGCCCACCAGGAGGACCAGCAGCAGCGCGAAGCCGAGGACCGGCAGCAGCGCGCCCCACCAGGGCAGCCGGGTCTGCGACGCGTCGCGCGCGCGGCGCGGGAGTTCGGTGCCCTGGGCCGGGCGGTGGTTCCTGCTCCGGTCCGGCATGGGGTGCGCGGGGGCCGTCATGGGGCTCGCCTCCGGGGTGCTTCGGCCTTCCTTCTCCTGGCCTCCGACACTACGGAGCACGCGACCCCCGGCCCATCCGGCAAGCCCCCCACTCGCCCCTGACGCAGGGCCCCTAGGGGATGGTGGTGCTGGCACCACCCTCCGCGGCCGGGTGCGCCGCGGAGGTGGGGAGGTCAGCCGGCGGCGATGCTGGCGATCACGCCGATGACGACGGTGACCGCCATCATGGCGCCGAAGATCAGCAGCAGCTTCTTCCGCGGTTCCGGGGGATTCGGTTCGAGCACTGGCATGTGGGCCAGTCTCCCACTCAGCGCCCCTCCTCGATGACCCGGTCCCTGCCCGCCAGCAGGCCCGTCGCCATCTGGGCCAGCATCAGCGCGGCCATCAGCAGCAGCGGAGCGTGCCAGCCGCCGCTGAGGTCGTGCAGCGAGCCGACCAGCAGCGGGCCGGGGATGGAGAGCAGATAGCCGGTGCTCTGCGCGAAGGCGGAGAGCTTGACCACGCCGGAGTGGGACCGGGAACGCATCCCGATCATGGTGAGGGCCAGCGGGAAGGCGCAGTTGGAGACGCCCAGCACCAGGGCCCACGCCCAGGCGCCCGCGGCAGGGGCCAGCCACAGCCCCGCGTAGCCCACCAGCCCGCACAGGCCCAGCGCGACCACCAGCGGCCCCTGGTGCCGCATCCGGGCGGCCAGCTTGGGCAGGACGAAGGAGAGCGGCACCCCCATGCCCATGGTCACCGCGAGCAGCACACCGGCCGCCGAGGCGGAGACCCCGGCGTCGCGGAAGATCTGCGGGAGCCAGCCCATGGTGATGTAGGCGGCGGACGCCTGGAGGCCGAAGAAGACGGCGAGGGCCCACGCCGTGGGCGACGCGGCGATCCGCAGCCCCGGCGCGGCCTCCGAGGGAGCAGCCGGGCCGCGCGCCGCACCGGTCGGCTCGGTGCGGCCCCCGTCGCGGGGCTGCCCCGCCGTCTCACCGTCGGCGGTGCGTGCGGGGACGGCCTCTGCCGCGGCCCGCGGCTCGGGCGCGCGGGCCGAGCGGTCCCGGGAGATCGCCACCCACGGGACGAGGGCCACCGCTGCCAGTACCGCCCATGCGCCCAGCCCGGCTCGCCAGCCGCCGCCGAGCGCGTCGGTCAGCGGCACGGTGACGGCGGCGGCGCCCGCCGTGCCCAGGGCGAGCGCCATCGAGTACAGCCCGGTCATGGAGCCGACCCGGTCGGGGAACCAGTGCTTGACGATGACGGGCATCAGCACATTGCTCACCGCGATCCCGGCCAGGGCCAGCGCGGTGGCGGCGAGGAAGGTGCCCGTGCCGCCGGCCAGCGGCCGCAGCGCGAGCCCGAGGGCGATGGCGGCCATGCCGGCCAGCACGACGGGCGCGGGGCCGCGGCGCCGGGCCAGCCGCGGGGCGAGGCTGCCGAAGACGGCGAAGCACAGCGGCGGTACCGAGGTCAGCAGCCCGGCCACGGTGCCGTTCATGTGCAGCCCGCGCCGCACCTCCTCCAGCAGCGGGCCGAGTCCCGATATGGCGGGGCGCAGGTTCAGGGCCGCGACGACGAGTCCGGCGACGACGAGACCGAGCAGTCGGCGGGAGACCGCGGGCGGGGCGGTACCGGGTTCGGACCGGGCGGCCGGGGTGCCGACGGAGCGCACGGGGCCGGTGCGGGTCACCGGATCGGTGGTGGTTGCGGAGTTCCTGCTGTCGTCGTCTGCCGATGCCATGCGGCCCATCATAGAATCATGGGATGAATGCTGCCCAACCGTTTGCCCCTCCCCCGCAGCCCCCGCTCTCGGCGCCCCAGCGCGCTCCCCTGGCCGCCCAGGTGATCGCGACGCTGCGCCAGCAGATCAGCTCGGGCCGGTGGCCGGTGGGCAGCCGTATCCCCACCGAACCGGAACTGGTCGAACAGCTCGGGGTGGCCCGGAACACGGTGCGCGAGGCCGTGCGGGCCCTCGCGCACAACGGGCTGCTGGACATCCGGCAGGGCTCGGGCACCTATGTGCTGGCCACCAGCGAGCTGGCCGGAGTGATGCACCGCCGGTTCGCCGGCGCCGAGCTGCGGCACGTGGCAGAACTGCGGTCCGCGCTGGAGACCGCGGGCGCCCGGCTGGCGGCACGCCGGCGCACGGAAGCGGACCTGCGGGAACTCGACGGCATGCTGGAACGCCGGGAGGCGGCGTGGGACTCCGGCGATGTCGAACGCTTCATCGACGCCGACCGGAGTCTGCACATGGGCGTGCTCTCCGCCTCCCACAACGAGGTGCTGACCGGGGTGTACGCCGACCTCGGCGAGGTGCTGCGGGCCTATCTGCGGCAGGACGTGGGCGAGGAGCTGCGCCCGGAGAACCACATGGACCACACCCGGCTGCTGGACGCCATCCGGGCGCAGGACGCGGAAGCCGCCTCCCAGGAGGCGGCCTCGCACACGGCGGAGTGGGGACACGGGGCGCTGTAGCGGACCGCCCCGCCGCGGGCCGGGGGCCTTACCGCGGGGCGGAGCCGTACAGCAGCCGGGGCCCGCCGCGGGGCCGAGCCGCCGCAGGGCAGGGGCGAGCCGCGGGACGGGGCCGCCGTACCGCCGACCGGTACCGGCCCCGGCCGCGCCCCGGCGGGGTCAGGCCCCCATCATGTGCACGCCGCCGTCGACGTGCACGATCTCGCCCGTGGTGCGGGGGAAGAAGTCCGACAGCAGGGCGACGACACCGCGGCCGGCCGGCTCCGGGTCGGTCAGCTCCCAGCCGATCGGGGCACGGTGGTTCCACACGTCGGCCAGCTCCTCGAAGCCCGGGATGGACTTGGCGGCCATGGACTTGATGGGCCCGGCCGAGACCAGGTTGCAGCGGATGCCCTTCGGGCCCAGGTCCCGCGCCAGGTAGCGGCTGGTGGACTCCAGGGCCGCCTTGGCCACGCCCATCCAGTCGTACTTCGGCCAGGCGATCTGCGCGTCGAAGGTGAGGCCGACGACCGAGCTTCCCTCGTGCAGCAGCGGCAGGCAGGCCATGGTGAGCGACTTGAGTGAGTAGGCCGAGACGTGCACGGCGGTGCTCACGTCCTCCCAGGCCGCGCCGAGGAAGTCGAAGGCGCCCTGCGGCCCGAAGGCGATCGAGTGGACGATCCCGTCCACCCGCGCGTCCGGGCCCCAGTGCTCGCGGATCCGGTCGGCGAGCCCGTCCAGGTGCTCCTGGTTGCTGACGTCCAGCTCGATGACGGGCACGGCCTCGGGCAGCCGCTTGGCGATGCGCTCGACCAGGGAGAGCCGGCCGAAGCCGGTGAGGATGACCTCGGCACCCTGCTCCTGTGCGACCTTCGCCGCGTGGAAGGCGATCGACCCGTCGGTGATGACGCCCGTGACCAGGACGCGCTTTCCAGCGAGGATTCCGCTCATGTTCAGTGACCCATGCCCAATCCGCCGTCCACGGGAATGACGGCTCCGGTGATGTACGCGGCCTCGTCGGACGCCAGGAAGCGGACCGAGGAGGCGACCTCCTCCGCGGCCGCGTAGCGGCCCAGCGGTACCTGTTTGACGATGTCGGCGCGCTGCTCGTCGGTGAGCGCGCGGGTCATGTCGGTGTCGACGAAGCCGGGCGCGACGACGTTGCAGGTGATGTTGCGGGAGCCGAGCTCGCGGGAGAGCGAGCGGGCGAAACCGACGAGTCCGGCCTTGGAGGCCGCGTAGTTGGCCTGCCCGGCCTGGCCCATCAGCCCGACGACCGAGGAGATCAGCACGATACGGCCCTTGCGGGCACGCAGCATGGCGCGGGAAGCGCGCTTGACCACCCGGTAGGTGCCGGTGAGGTTGGTGTCGACGACCGAGGTGAAGTCCTCCTCCGACATCCGCAGCAGGAGCTGGTCACGGGTGACGCCCGCGTTGGCGACGAGCACCTCGACCGGGCCCTGCTTCTCCTCGATCTCCTTGTACGCCTGCTCCACCTGCTCCGGCTCGGTGATGTCGCACTTGACGCCGAGGAACCCCTCGGGCAGCTCCCCGGAGCGGTAGGTGACGGCGACCTTGTCGCCTGCCTCGGCGAAGGCACGGGCGATGGCGAGGCCGATGCCGCGGTTCCCTCCGGTCACGAGCACTGAGCGGCTCACTGTGCGCCCACCCTTCCTGCTTCTGCTGTCGCGGTCTGTCGCAAACAGACTGCCGTCGCGGTCTGTCGCAAACAGAACCTATCCGGCGCCACCGGGCCGCGAGCACTCGGGCACGGACAGGGGCATCCGCGGCCTCCTGTGGGGTCCCTACAGAAACGCCCGTTCCCCGGCGAGGGTGAACCGCCCCGGCCTCCGGCGCGGGTACGGGCGCATAGACTCTCCCGTGACCGTATCGAGCACCCACCACACCAGGACAGTGACGTGACACGCCTCGGCGACTCCGTACAGCGCGCCAGCGAGCTGCTGGCCCAGGACCTCTCCTCCGACACGAACGTCGAGCGGCTGCTCGCGGAGACCGGGGCGCGGCGCTCGCTGGACCTGAGCGACCTGCCCGCCGAGGAGCAGGCCGAGCTGATCGGGGCGCGGTCGGTCGATCTGCTGCCGTCGGCGGAGAAGCTGGCCGAGCGGATCGAGGAGCGTGCGGCCCAGGGCAAGGGCCTGCACATCAAGCTGGGGATCGACCCGACGGCGGCGGACGTGCACCTGGGACACGCGGTGCCGGTCATCGTGCTCAGCCGCTTCCAGCGGATGGGCCACGACGTCACACTGATCATCGGCGACTTCACCGCCAAGATCGGCGACCCCTCGGGCCGCACCGCCGAGCGCCCCCCGCTGACCGACGAGGACATCGCGCGGAACCTCTCCGGATACCAGGAGCAGGTGCGGCCGTTCTTCGACTTCGAGAAGGTGCGCTTCGCGCGCAACAGCGACTGGCTGGCCCCCTTCACGCTGCCGGAACTGCTGGGGCTGCTGACGCAGGTGCCGGTCTCCGCACTGCTCCAGCGGGAGGACTTCCGCAACCGGCTCTCGGAGGGCTCCGGCCTGACGATGTCCGAGCTGCTCTACCCCGTCGCCCAGGCCCTCGACTCGGTCGAACTGGACTGCGACGTCGAGCTGGGCGGCGTCGACCAGCTGCTCAACCTCCAGATGGGCCGCCGGATGATGGAGGTGCGCGGGCAGCAGCCGCAGCTCGTGGTCACCATGCCGCTGGTCGAGGGCACGGACGGCTCGGGCGCCAAGATGTCCAAGTCCAAGGGCAACTACGTGGGGCTCGGCAGCGCTCCCGACGAGGTCTTCGGCAAGATCATGTCGATTCCGGACCGGCTGATGGCCCCCTACCTGCGTGCCTGGACGGAGTGGACCGACGCCGAGATCGACCAGGTGACGGCCCGCATCGACGCGGGCGCACTGCACCCCATGGACCTGAAGAAGGTGCTGGCCGGCGAGGTCGTCGCGGCGCTGCACGGGGTGCCGTCGGCGATGGCGGCCCGCGCCCACTTCGTGGCCCAGTTCTCCAAGAAGTCCTTCTCCGACCTGGAGACGCTCCCCGGCGTCGCGCTGGACGAGCACGGCGAGGAGGGCGTCGCCGCGGTGCTGACCAAGGTCCTGGAGTTCACCCCGAGCGCGTCGGCCGCCCGCCGCATCGCGAAGCAGAACGGGCTGCGGCTGATCGTCGAGAAGGAGGGCCGGAAGCAGCAGTCCGTGGTGCTCTCCGAGACGGAGGCGCTGCGCCCGCTCGCGGAGGTCGCCCGGGAGGCGGTCGCCGCGCAGGCCGACGGGCTCGCCGACGCGCTGTACCTGAAGGCGGGCCGCAAGGTGGCCGAGATCCGCGGGCTGTGACCGAACCGGCCCACGCGGCGCCCGGTCTCGTGGCGGACGCCTCCGAGGCGTACCGTGGAAAGAGTCCGGATCTCCGCGCACGGCGCGGGGAACGGCGGGCGAGCAGGTGGTGGAGAGTGACGCGGAAGCAGCATCAGCACGAGGTTTTCCGGATCACCGGGGCCCGGCAGGGCCTGCAGGAGGATGTGCGCGGAAGGCAGCGGCGCTATGTGATCTCCATGCTGGTCCGCACCCTCGCCGTCATCCTCACCGTGGTGCTGTGGAACGTGGAGCGCCCGCTGGCGGTGGCCACGTTGGTGATCGGACTGACCCTGCCCTACATCGCCGTGGTGATCGCCAATGCGGGCCGCGAGAACGCACCTTCGGCTCCCCCGGCCGCTCCTCCGCCGGAACCTGAGCAGCGGGCACTGGAGGGCTCCCGGGTGACGAAAGCGGGCGACAGAACCACACCGGACGACGCGGATCGGGCCTCGAACGAGACCGCGAGCGACCGCAGTTGATCTGGTTCTTCGCACAAACCTCAAGAAAACCTCAGATCAATCCTGCGGTTCCGGTGCACCACGACCGCTCCCGCATGCCATACTTCAGTTGCGCTCCGCATCCCCCGTCGGAGCGATGGACCGACGCCGGGCGGCTCCCCCCGTGGCTGCCCGGCGTCGCTTAATGTCCGGACCGTGAGGCAGGATGAAGCGGTGATCCCCTCCGCCTCCCCCTCCGATGAGGGTCCCGAGACCCCGATCTGCTCCGCCAAGGGCTGCCGCGAGCCGGCCGTGTGGGTGCTCGCCTGGAACAACCCCAAGCTGCACACCCCCGACCGCCGCAAGACCTGGCTGGCCTGCGAGGAACACCGCGAACACCTGTCGAAGTTCCTGGGCGCACGCGGCTTCCTGAAGGACACCGTGCCGCTCACCGAATGGCACGCACCGGACGGCGACTGAACCCGGCGAGCGCCGGGCCTGCCCCGGTCAGCCCCCGATGGCCGACATCGGGCGCTGCGGCTGGACGAACGACGGGTCGTCGATCCCGGCACCCGCCTTCTTGCCCCACATCGCCTGCCGCCACAGCGCCGCGACCTCCGCGTCCGAAGCGCCGCCGCGCAGCGCACCCCGCAGATCGGACTCCTCGGTGGCGAACAGGCAGGTGCGCACCTGCCCGTCCGCGGTCAGCCGGGTGCGGTCACAGGCCCGGCAGAAGGGACGGGTGACCGAGGCGATCACCCCAACCCGCTGCGGGCCACCGTCCACCAGCCAGCGCTCCGCCGGCGCGGAGCCGCGCTCCTCCTGCTGCTCCGGAGTCAGCGTGAAGCGGGTACGCAGCGACGCCAGGATGTCCCCGGCGGTGATCATGCCCTCGCGCTGCCAGCCGTGCTGCGCGTCCAGCGGCATCTGCTCGATGAAACGCAACTCATAGCCCTCCTCCAGGGCCCAGGCCAGCAGCTCGGGAGCCTCCCGGTCGTTCATCCCCGGCATCAGCACCGCGTTGACCTTCACCGGTGTCAGCCCCGCCGCCCGCGCGGCGGCCAGCCCGCGCAGCACATCCGCGTGCCGCTTGCGACGGGTCATCCGCCGGAACGTCTCCGGGTCGAGCGTGTCCAGCGAGACGTTGACCCGGTCCAGCCCGGCCTCGCGCAATGCCTGCGCGGTGCGCTCCAGCCCGATGCCGTTGGTGGTCAGCGACATCCTGGGACGGGCCGGCAGCTCGGCGCAGCGCGCCACGATACCGGCGAGCCCCGGACGCAGCAGCGGCTCGCCGCCGGTGAAGCGGACCTCGGTGACGCCGAGCTCCGCGGTGGCGATCCGGACCAGCCGGACGATCTCGTCGTCGGTCAGCAGCTCGGGCTTGGCGAGCCACTGCAGCCCCTCTTCCGGCATGCAGTACGTGCAGCGCAGATTGCAGCGGTCGGTCAGCGAGACGCGCAGGTCGGTGGCGACCCGCCCATAGGTGTCGAGCAGCATGCTGACGGCCCTCCCAAATGCGTGATCTGCTTCGCAGCGTAAGTCACGTATGTGACATCCGACAGCTTCCGCTGTTGCGAGGTCGCACCTGCGAGGGCGCTGCCGCGCCGTCCGCCGCATCCGCCATCCGCGCTTCGCGCGTCCTCCCGGGGGCACCCCTCCGCGGAGCCCGTCCTCTTTCGCGGGCCTCTTCTCCTCGGGTGGCCGAGCTTCGTGGGGGCACGCCCCCTAGCGTTTTCGGCTGCCGCCGAGCGGTCGTGTCGGGGGGGAGCTGCCCCGACGCCCGTCCGGCGAGGACAACGGGGGCTCGGGGGCGAAGCCCCGACGACGAAGCCGCACCCGGCGAACACGGACGGGGGGACGCACCCCGCGAAGGGAGACGGCGCCCCCGCGAAGGGGGCGCCCGGCGTCAGTGGGCGCCTACTCCTGTCATGGAGCGGACCTCGAGCTCCGCGTACTTGGCGCCTCCGGCGCCCTCGTCCTTGGAGAGGAGGGAGCCGATCCACCCGAGCAGGAAGCCCAGCGGAATGGAGATGAGGCCAGGATTCTGCAGCGGGAACCAGGCGAAGTCGGCTTCGGGGAACATGGAGGTCTCCTTGCCGGTGACCACCGGCGAGAAGAACACGAGGACCACGGAGGAGACGAGTCCACCGTAGATCGACCACAGCGCACCCGTGGTGGTGAAGCGCTTCCAGAAGAGGCTGTAGAGGAGCGTGGGCAGGTTCGCGGAGGCGGCGACCGCGAAGGCGAGGGCGACGAGACCGGCGACGTTGAGCTTGCCGGCGAAGATTCCCAGGCCGATGGCGACGCCGCCGATGATGACCGCCGAGACCCGCGCGGCCTTGACCTCTTCCTTCTCGGTGGCTTTGCCCCTGCGGATGACGTTGGCGTACAGGTCGTGCGCGAACGAGGACGAGGAGGCGAGGGTGAGTCCGGCGACGACGGCGAGGATGGTGGCGAAGGCGACTGCGGAGATCATCGCCAGCAGGACGGCGCCGCCGGTGGAGTCCGCTCCGCCGCCGATCTCCTGGGCTAGCAGCGGCGCCGCGGTGTTGCCCGCGGCGTTCGAGTCGGTGATGGTCTTGGGGCTGAGCAGCGCGGCGGCACCGAAGCCGAGCGCGATGGTCATCAGGTAGAAGACGCCGATGATGCCGATGGCCCAGTTGACGGACTTCCGGGCGGCTTTGGCGGTGGGCACGGTGTAGAAGCGGATGAGGATGTGCGGCAGTCCGGCGGTGCCGAGCACGAGGGCGATGCCCAGGGAGATGAAGTCGATCCGGGAGGTCGTCGAGACGCCGTACTTGAGTCCGGGTTCCAGGAACGACGCGCCCTTGCCGCTGTTCTCGGCGGCGGCGCCGAGCAGGGCGGAGAGGTTGTAGTTGAACTTGTGGAACACCAGCACGGTGATCACGACGGTGCCGCCGATCAGCAGGCACGCCTTGATCATCTGCACCCAGGTGGTGCCCTTCATGCCGCCGACGGTCACATAGAGGATCATGACGATGCCGACGAAGACGACGATCAGGTTCTTGCCTGCCTCGCCGGTGATGCCCAGCAGC
The DNA here is from genome assembly GCF_042869455.1 of Streptomyces sp. NPDC007025. Lineage (NCBI taxonomy): Bacteria > Bacillati > Actinomycetota > Actinomycetes > Kitasatosporales > Streptomycetaceae > Streptomyces > Streptomyces sp. NPDC007025. Next base: position 25,227 of record NZ_JBIAFT010000003.1, read on the forward strand.
AGTGCGACGAGGGCGCCGGCGCCGACCATCTGGGCGAGCAGATAGAAGATCGAGACGATGATGGTGGAGACGCCCGCCGCGGTCCGTACGGGGCGCTGCCGCATCCGGTAGGCCAGTACGTCGCCCATCGTGTAGCGCCCGGAGTTCCGCAGCGGTTCGGCGACCAGCAGCAGCGCGACGAGCCAGGCGACGAGGAAGCCGATGGAGTAGAGGAATCCGTCGTACCCGGAGAGTGCGATGGCTCCGGCGATGCCGAGAAAGGACGCGGCGGACATGTAGTCGCCGGAGATGGCCAGGCCGTTCTGGAAACCGCTGAACTGGCGTCCGCCCGCGTAGAAGTCGGTGGCGTCCTTGGTCCGGCGTCCCGCCCAGACGGTGACGCCGAGGGTGATGGCGACGAAGACGGAGAAGAGGGTGATGATCAGCGTGCGGTGCTCGCCTGCGCCCTCGGCGGCCAGTTGGGCGGCGGGGGCAGCGAGTTGCTGGGTGAGACTCATGCGTCGTCCTCCTGACCGGCGAGCTGGCCTTTGTCCTCGTCCCGGGGTGCGGCCTGGTGGCCGATTTCGGCCCCGGTGGCCCGCTGCAGGTTCTCCGCCTCCAGCCGCGTCTTGAGTGCTTCCGCCTTGGGGTCGAGCTTCACTGCGGCGAACCGCGAGTACCACCAGGCGATCAGGAAGGTCGTCACGAACTGCGCCAGTCCGAAGACGAGGGCGACGTTGATGTTCCCGACGACCTCGGTGCCCATGAACCCGCCCGCGTAGTTGGAGAGCAGGACGTAGAGCAGGTACCAGACGATGAACCCGACGGTGAGCGGGAAGACGAACGAGCGGTAGCCGCGCCGGAGTTCACCGAACTCGGCACTGTGCTGGACGTCCGTGTAGTCGCGGGGGCCCGGTGGGCCGTGGTGCGCGTGCTCTGGGGCGGTGTCCACAGTGACTCCTGACGGAACGTGAGGGGGGACGGAGCGTTCGAAAGGGTGTGACCCACGTCTCAATGATGAGCAGTGCGCGCATCGTAGATCGTGCGTCGCGCCCGCAACAGGGGTCGGTAGTTGAAACAGATAAGACCGATCACGGTTGTGTACAGCCTTCGGACTTTCTCCATCAATCCATTGCAGTTACCTGGCTCCCAGAGATAACTTCCGTCGTCTGTGGACAACTTCAGACGACATGGAGACCCCATGCATGTGAGACCATCCAGGCGGCGGCGTGCTGTGGCGGTGCCGCTGGGACTGGTGTTGACCGCCACCCTCGGCCTGGCGGGCGCGGCCTCCGCGAACGCGCAGACCACCGAGCGGGCCGCGGCCGAGGCCGCGACACCCAAGGCGAAGGCCGGCGAGAAGCTCAGCTACATCGTCAACACCGAAACCAGTGGCCGTACCGTCAAACGTGTCAAGAAGGAAATACGCGAGGCTGACGGCAAGGTCATAGCCACTTACCGGAAAATAGGCGTCATCGTCGCGCACTCCAGCAACCCGGAGTTCGGCGAGACCCTGCGCAACGTCGACGGTGTCGACTCGGCGGGCGCCACCCGCACCGCTCCGCTCAAGGCGGCGAGCACCACCGAGGTGGGCAAGCCGCACTTCGTCAAGGAGCCCAAGGCCAAGTCGTCGCTGACCGCGGCGCGGGCCAAGGACCAGGAGCCGCTGGAGTCCCTGCAGTGGGACAAGCGGGCCATCAAGGCCGACAAGGCCGCCAAGGTCAACGAGGGCAGCAGGAAGGTCACCGTCGGCGTCATCGACACCGGCGTGGACGACACCCACCCGGACCTGAAGGCCAACTTCTCCAAGAGGCAGTCCGCGAACTGCGTCGGCGGCAAGGCCGACACCTCGCCCGGCGCCTGGCGTCCGTACGACCCGAGCGAGGACTACCACGGCACCCACGTGGCGGGCATCATCGCCGCGCCTCGCAACGGTGTCGGCATCGCGGGCACCGCGCCCAACGTGAAGGTCGCCTCCCTCAAGGTGAGCGAGCCCGACACGGCGCTGTTCTACAGCGAGGCCGTGGTCTGCGCCATGGTGTTCGCGGCCGACCACGGCATCGAGGTCACCAACAACAGCTACTACGTCGACCCGTGGCTCTACAACTGCGACGACCAGGTCGACCAGAAGGCCATCATGGAGTCGGTGCAGCGCGCCGTCCGGTACGCGCAGCACAAGGGCGTCACCACGGTCACCTCGGCGGGCAACTCGTCCAACGACCTGGCCGCGGACGAGATCAAGGACGACAGCAGCCCGGACGACAGCACCCCGGTCGAGCGGACCATCGACCCGGACCACTGCAAGGACGTGCCGGCGATGCTGGAGGGCACCACCTCCGTCTCGGCGACCGGCCCGGAGAACCTGAAGTCGTACTACTCCAACTACGGCCGGTACGAGATCGACGTGACGGCGCCCGGCGGTGACCGCGCGTTCCAGACTCCGGAGGAGCCCGCCAAGGACGGCGGCGTGCTGTCCACCATGCCGAACGGCGAGTACGCCTACCTCCAGGGCACCTCGATGGCCGGCCCGCAGGTCGCGGGTGTGGCGGCGCTGATCAAGAGCACCCACCCCAAGTCCAGTGCACAGGAGGTCTCCTGGCTGCTGAAGGCGCAGGCCCAGACCCTGCCCTGCCCGGAGAGCTACGACCCGGGCAACCGCGGCACCTACGCCGCCACCTGCACGGGTGTGCGGGGGAACAACAGCTTCTACGGCCACGGGCTCGTGGACGCGCTGGCGGCCGTCACCAAGTGACGCCGTGACTCCGTGACGGAGTGACGCCCGCCCGCCGCACGACGGCCCGGGCGGTCGGCACGAGGGGCCGGACCGCGCATCCAGCGGTCCGGCCCCTTTCCCGTCATCCGCTTCGGCGGCCCGGCTACCGGTCGGCGGCGAGTTCCGCGGCGGGCCGGGGCGGCTCGGCGGGCTCCTCCGCGGGCTGCCAGCCGGGGCCGCGGAAGATCCGGCCGCCGCGCTCCCGCCAGCTGCGCGCCGCGCGCACGTCACGGGCGATGGCCGCGTACTCGTGTGTGGCGACGCGCAGCGGATTGTAGGAGTTGACGTTCTTGGTCAGGCCGAAGACGCAGGGGTCGGTCTCCGGCACGAACGAGCCGAAGAGCCGGTCCCAGACGATCAGGATGCCGCCGAAGTTGCGGTCCAGGTAGCTGCCCTGGGACGCGTGGTGCACCCGGTGGTGCGAGGGCGTGTTGAAGACGAACTCGACGGGGCGCGGGAGCTTCCCGATCCGCTCGGTGTGGATCCAGAACTGGTAGACGAGGTTGGTGGCGGAGCAGAACGCGAGGGCCGCCGGGTGGACGCCGCAGGCGATCATCGGTATGTAGAACGGCCACACGGTCCAGGTCGTCCAGGGCTGGCGGAGCGCCGTGGTGAGGTTGAACTTCCTGCTGGAGTGGTGCACGACGTGGCAGGCCCACAGGATGCGGATCACGTGGTGGCCACGGTGCGACCAGTAGTAGAAGAAGTCCTGCGCGAGCAGCATCAGGGGCAGGGTCCACCAGAGGATCGGCACGCGGAGCGGGGTGAGTTCGTAGACCGCCGCGTACAGGGCGACGATCGGGATCTTCCACAGCGCGTCGAACACCAGGCTGCCGAGCCCCATGGTGATGCTCGTCGCGGCGTCCTTCGCGGCGTATCCGGCGGCGTCCTCGTCCGGATGCAGGCGGTAGCTCACCATTTCGACGACGGTGAGCAGGACGAACGCGGGGATGGACCAGAGGACAACATCGGGCAGGCTAGACGGCATGTCAGCAAGGTAAGGCCGCCGGAAGCCCCGCGCCAGAGGTTGTTACCGCTTGGTATGGAATCCCGGCCACACCACTCCCGCCCCTCCCCTCCCGGAGCGGGTGCCGAGCGGAGGAGTGCCGGCCGGGTCCCGGCCCCGCCCCCGTCCGCTCCGCCCGGCCGCCGCCGCGGAGGCACCGGGGCCCCTCGTCGGCCGTGCCGTACGGGAGTTGAGCGCTTCGAGGGCACCGCCGGACTCCGCCGGCCCGGGCGCGGGGGCGCGCGCGGACACGGCGTGCGGCGCTGTCAGTAGCGACCCGTATTCTCTGTGACCATGCTCGAAGACCAGACGGCACGCACGGACGGGACCTCCCCGCGCATCCCCGCGCAGCCCGCCGCCGACTCCCAGCCGCCCTCCGACTGGCCCACCGGATATCCGGACGGCTACGCGGTGGTGGACGTGGAGACCACGGGCCTCGCGCGGGACGACCGGATAGTGTCCGCGGCCGTCTACCGTCTCGATGCACGCGGCGAGGTCGAGGACCGCTGGTACACGCCGGTCAATCCGCAGCGCGACCCCGGCCCCACCTGGATCCACGGACTGACCGCCGAGGCGCTGGCCGACGCGCCGCTCTTCGGGGAGATCGCCGAGGAGTTCGCCACCCGGCTGGCGGGCCGCGTACTGGTCGCGCACAACGCCATCTTCGACTGGTCGATGATCGCGCGGGAGTACGCGCGTGCCGAACGCGAGGCACCGGTCCGCCAGCGGCTGTGCACCATCGCGCTGTCCAAGGAGCTGTCGCTGCCGCTGCCCAATCACAAGCTGGAATCCCTGGCAGCGCACTACGGCGTGGTCCAGCAGCGGGCGCACCACGCGCTGGACGACGCGCGGGTGCTGGCCGAGGCGTTCCGCCCCAGCCTGCATCTGGCGGCGCGGCAGCGGGTGCGGCTGCCGCTGCTGGCGTGCCAGCAGCTGACCGAGTGGTCGGACGCGGTGGTCCCGCGCCGCCCGGGCGGCGGGACGGGTGCCGGGTACCGCGCCTCCGGCCGCGGGTACGGCACCTGGCGGCCCGCGCGCAAGCGCCCGGCCTGCCCGTACCCCAACCCGGGACGCTACGAACCGGAGGGGCGCCTGGTGCAGGGGATGCGGGTGGCCATCTCCGGGGACACCTCCGTGGACCGGGACCTGCTGGAGGACCGGGCCATCGAGGCGGGCCTCCACATCGCCACCAGCGTCTCCCGGCTCACCAGCCTCCTGGTCACCAACGACCCGGACTCGCCCACCTCGAAGGTGGTGAAGGCCCGCAGCCACGGCACGCCCGTCGTCGACGAGGCCGCCTTCACCCAGCTCCTGCAGGACGTGGCCCCCGCACCGGAGGGGTGAACCGCCGGGGGGTACCGTCGGTAGACGTGTACCGCTTCCTGCTGTCCCGGCAATGGGTGATCCTCACCCTGCTCGGCCTCGTGCTGATCCCCGCGATGATCAAGCTGGGCTTCTGGCAGCTGCACCGGCACGAGAGCCGGGTCGCGCGCAACGAGGAGGTGGCCGCGAGCCTGGCGGCGCCCACCGTTCCGGTCACCGAGCTGACCGGGAAGGGCCGTCGGCCCGCCGACCGCGACAAGTTCCGCACGGTCACCGCGCACGGTACCTACGACACCGCGCACGAGGTCGTCGTCCGGCACCGCACCGGCCCGGACCGCGACACCATCGGCTATTTCGTCGTCACCCCGCTCGTCCTCGACGACGGTTCGGCGGTCCTGGTCAACCGCGGCTGGATCCGCGCGGACCGCGACCTGACGGCCTTCCCCGAGGTGCCGAAGCCGCCGCGGGGCCGGGTCGGCGTCGTCGGACGGATGATGCCGGACGAGACCACCGAGGCCAGCGGGATCAAGGACACCCAGGGGCTGCCCGACCGCCAGGTCATGCTGATCAACAGCCGGAAGCAGGCCCCGGAGGTGGACCACCCCCTGCTGGGGGGCTACATCCAGCTGACGAAGACCTCGCCCCGGCCCGGCGGACAGCAGCCGGAGGTCCTGCCCGAGCCCGACCACAGCGGGATCGGCCCGCACATGGCCTACGCCGTGCAGTGGTGGCTGTTCACCACCGCGGTACCGGTCGGCTGGGTCGTCCTGGTGCGCCGCGAGGTCAAGGAGCGGCGCGCGGCGGCCGAAGCCCCCGAGCGGACGGGGCCGGTGACCGAGCCCGTCTGAGACCGGCGGGAATCCGGGGCACCGCACCCTCGGGAGCCACAGCGCGGTCAGGCAGACTGCTCCCCATGGACCTTGGACTTTCAGAGCGCGTCTACGTCATCACCGGGGGCACCCGCGGGCTCGGGTTCGCCACCGCCGCACAACTGCTCGCCGAAGGGGCGCGCGTCGTCGTCACCGGCCGCTCGGAGAAGTCGGCCGAGGAGGCGGCGGCGCAGCTCGGGGTGGAGGCGTCGGGCGCCGAGGGCCGGGCGCTGGGCATCGGCGCCGACAACGCCGACCCCGAGACCCCGGCGCGGGTGATCGCCGCCGCCCGGGAGCGGTTCGGGCGGTTCGACGGCCTCCTCGTCAGCGTCGGCGGCCCCCAGGCGGGCGTACCCGCCGACAAGCTCACCGACGAGCAGTGGCGGACGGCCTTCGACGACGTCTTCCTCGGCGCCGTGCGGCTGGCCCGCACGGCGGCCGGTGAGCTGGGCGAGGGCGGAGTGGTCGGCTTCGTGCTGTCCGGGTCCGTGCGCGAGCCGATCCCAGGGCTGACCCTCTCCAACGGGCTGCGCCCGGGACTGGCGGGGTTCGCCAAGAGCCTCGCGAACGAGCTGGGCCCGCGCGGCATCCGGGTGCTGGGGCTGATGCCCGGCCGGATCGGCACCGAACGGATGCAGTACCTGGACTCCCTCTCCGGGGACGGGGATGCCGCCCGCGAGCGCAACTGCTCGGGCATCCCGCTGCGCCGCTACGGCACACCGGAGGAGTTCGGCCGGACGGCTGCGTTCGTCCTCTCTCCCGCCGCCTCGTATCTGACCGGGGTGATGCTGCCGGTGGACGGCGGGGCGCTGCACGGGTTCTGAGTACCGGGTGCCGGCCGGAACCGGACCGCCTGGGGGATCAGCTCACGCGTTCCGCACGGTGCCGGGCGGCCCGCATCCTGACCTCGGCCGGCAGCTCGCGGAGCCCGGCCGAGGTCACCGCGTGGGCCAGTGCCTCGCGGTGGAGCCGGTGCACCGCGGGGCCCGGCTTGGCGTGCGCGGTCAGCACCAGCCCGACGCGGGCCCGCGGGTGGCCGCGCTTCCCCGTCAGGACGACACGCGCCCGGTCGATGCCCGGCTGGGACTCGGCCTCCGCGGCGACGGCGTCCTCCAGGGCCCGCCCGCGGAGAACGGCGCCCTCGCCGTCCCCGCTGTCGATCTCGACTCCGTCCAGCCGCTGCCACCGCAACTGTGCCAGCAGCCACCACAGGAACAGCAGGAACAGCACGGCCAGGACGGCGAGCGCCACCGGCCACCACCAGCCCTCGTCGGTCCACCGGGTGCGCTCGGCGTCGCTCAGCACCACGTCCTCGGGACGGCTCCAGGGCCAGTCAGCGGGCATGCTGACCCCCCATCGGCGGGGCAGGTCGAAGCCCGCGAAGAGCACCGCCAGGCCGAGCGCGAGCAGCACCAGCCCGACCAGCGCGAGCAGCACCCGGTCAACAGTCCGCAGCATCGTTCCTCGCCTCACCGTCGTTTCGCCGGCCGCCGCACCCGGACGGCCAGTCCCGGTCGTCTGGCCAGGCCCAGCTCCGCGATGCCGGCCCGCAGCGCGCCGTCCAGGTCGCCGCGCACCCGATCCAGGTCGCGGAAGTGCGCCGTCGCCCGGGCCCGGACCCTGCGACGGGATACGGTGACCCGCACCGCCTGCACTCCCGAGACCTCCATGGCCCGGTCCCGCAGCACCAGTGCCGCCGCGGCGCGTTCGAGTCCGGCGCGCACCCGGGGGACGTCCGGCCGCATCGTCAGCAGCGACCGCTTGCCGGGAGTGAGTGCCAGTACCAGCAGCCACACTCCGAGTGCGGCGAGCACGGCGGCACCCGCCAGCATGTAGACGTCGTCGAGGCGGCGGGAGGCCAGTTCGTCGGTGAGCGTCCGGCGCCAGGCCATACCCGTGCGTCCGGCCCGCACGGAGGCCGCGTCGTAGAGCAGGATCCCGGTGCCGGCGAACAGCAGCAGCGCGACGACGGCGGCCGGCACCCTGCGCACCGACCAGAACCGGCCTGCCTTCCCTTCGCCCGCTCCGGGACCGCCCGCCTCCTGGGGAGGAGCGGCGCCGGAGCCGGACGGCCCCGACGCGGCGGGCGAATCCGGCCCGGGGATCTCCGGACCCGAAGGGCCCTCCGGGGTGTCGGGGGCCTCGGGGGTCTCAGAGCCCTCGGGGGATCCGGGGGCCCCTGGGGCCTGCGGGGTCTTCCCGGACGTGGCGCCCGCTCCACGCCGGCCGGACCCGGCCGGGTGCGGAGCGCCCGTGTCGCCTGCTGGGGTCACTGCACCCTCCCGGAGCGTTCGCCCCGCAACTGCGCCGAGGCCAGCCGCTCGATGTCCAGTGCCACGTCCGGCACGTCCATGCCGACGAGCTCGCCCACCCGCGCGATGACCCGGCGGCGTACGGCCCCGCACTGCGCGCCGAGATCCGAGGGGTAGCCGAGCTCCAGTCCGAGACGTACCCGCGCGGTCCGCTCCCGCACGGTGACCGCGGTGCGACGCACCGACCGCCCCACCGAGGGCCCGGCGGCGGACGGGTCCGCCCCGGCCCGGGTCTGGCGCAGCGCCTCGCGCGCGGCCTGTGCGGCGACTTTGGCGACCACCCGGTCGGCGATCCGGGTCGCCCCCCGCTCACCGGCGGAGATCTGGGCATCCGTCACGGAGTCACCTGCGGCGCTCGCCGTCCCGGCCGCGGAAGAAGTCCCCCGCCTCCAGGTCTCCGTCCGCGAACCGGCCCACCAGGAAGCCGACGGCCCCCAGCGCCGCGACCAGCACAAAGGCTCCGAACCCGCCGAAGTATCCGGCGAAGCCCAGTGCCAGTCCGGCGATCAGGCCGGCAAAGGCCATACTCATCCTGCGCTCCTTCGGTCGGCGCCGGGGCGGGGCACGCGGCGCATGAGCACTTTCCCCGGTGTGTCGCGGCGGCTCACTGCACGCGGCTGCGGTCGGAGTCCTCGTCCTCGTCGTCCTCCTCGTCGGGCAGCTTGACGTCGCTCACCGCGATGTTGACCTCGACCACCTCGAGGCCGGTCATCCGCTCGACGGACGAGACGACGTTCTCCCGCACCGCGCGGGCCACGTCCGCGATCGACACGCCGTAGTCGACGACGATCTCCAGGTCGAGCGCCGTCTGCACCTCGCCGACCTCGGCCTTGACGCCCCGGCTGACCGACTTGCCGCCGCCGGGGACCCGGTCGCGGACGGCGCCGAAGGTCCGGGCCATGCCGCCACCCATCGCGTGGACGCCGACCACGTCGCGGGCCGCCATGCCCGCGATCTTCTCGACCACGCCGTCGGCGATGGTGGTGCGGCCCCGGGTACCGGCCGCCCCCGGCCCGCTGCGGTTTTCGGAGCGGTTGGACGTGCTGGTCTCGGACATCTCTGCGCCCCTCTCGGAGGTTCGAAGCGGCCTGCCGCTCCGGCACTCACAGTAGGCACAACCCGGCCGCCGGCGCGCGCGCAGCTCCGGCGCACTCCTCCATGCGGGTGACCCTTGCCGCCCGTACGCCGTGCGGTCCGCACGGGCGCGCCGGCGGCGCGGAAGGTTCTCTCACGGCGACGGGAACGGCGGCGGACACGGAAGGGAAGTGCGCGCCATGGCGGCGGAACGGGCGACCACGGAGGTACGGCAGCAGCTCGGGCTGGGGCGGATCCTGCCGCTGGGCGAGGCGGCGGACGGCGCCTGGGTGGCGGAGGAAGCGGCATTGGCGGTGCTGCACCGGTCGGTGCCCGGCGCCCGGCTGAGCGCGGTGCGGCTGGACCCCTCCGGCCCGCGCGCCGCCGCCGAGTCCGCCGTACCCGCACCCGCCGGTGCCCTGCCGCCGGGTCCGCTGACGCTGACCGCGAATCTTGCCGTGTACGCCGACCGGCCGGTTCCGGCCGCGGCCGAGGAGGTGCGGCGCACCCTGCTGGCGGCGGCCGAGGGTGAGCTGGGTCTGCCGCTGGAGTATGTGGACCTGCGGGTGACCGAGCTGGTGGAGGCGGGCGGCGCGGGACGCGTTCACGGCCGACAGGAGTTCGGCCCGCGGGAGAGCGCGGAGGCCCCGGATTCCGGGCGGGAGCCCGCGACGCGTGGCGCCGGGCCGGACGGGCGGACGGCGGCCGCGGAGACGGAGCGGGAGGAGGCCGCCGACCGCGTCGCCCGGGCCGTGCTCGCGGTGGAGGGCGTGGTCCGGCTCGCCCCCACGCAGGGGACGGCCTTCTCGCATGTCGCCGTGGGGCCGCGGTTCAGTGCCGTCCGGATCGAGGGCGACCCGGCGGCGGGCCCCTGCCATGTGCTGCTCAGGGTGGCCGTCTCGCCCGCCCGGCGCGTCCTGGACACCGCGCGCGCCGCGGGTGCCGCGGCGCGCGGGGCGCTCGGGACGTCCGGTGGGGTGACCGCGGCTGTCCTGGTGGCCGCCGTCGACCTGAGGTGAGCCGCCGGACGGATGCGTGCGGCTAGTCGCCGAGCCCGGCGAGGTCGCGGAGGCGGCGTGCCTGGGCGGCGCGCTCGGCGGCGCGCTGCTCGTCGTAGCCGCGCGTACCGGCACCGGCGAGCAGCGCCTTGGTCTCGACGACGGCTCCCCGCGGTGCGGCCAGCAGCGCGGCGGCCAGGTCGGTGACGGCGCCGTCCAGCTCGTCGGCGGGGACCACCAGGTTGGCGAGCCCGACGCGCTCGGCCTCCTCGGCGTGGACGAAGCGGCCGGTGGCGCAGATCTCCAGGGCGCGCGCCGGACCGACCAGGTGCACCAGCGGGTGCGTCCCGGTCAGGTCGGGTACCAGCCCGAGGCTGGTCTCGCGCATGGCGAACTGCACGTCCCGCGCGCAGACCCGCAGGTCGCAGGCGAGCGCGAGCTGGAACCCGGCGCCGATGGCGTGCCCTTGGACCGCCGCGACGCTGATCAGGTCGGAGCGGCGCCACCAGGTGAACGCCTCCTGGTACTCCGCGATGGCGGCGTCCAGTTCCTCGTCGCCGCCACGCGCGAGGTCCAGGAACGACGGTTCGCCGTCGAAGCCCTCGGGCTCGAATGCCTGCCGGTCGAGCCCGGCGGAGAAGGACTTGCCCTCGCCGCGCAGCACGACGACCCGGACCGTGCCCGGCAGCACGCGCCCCGCCTCGGCCAGTGCCCGCCAGGTGGCGGGCGTCTGCGCGTTGCGCTTGGCCGGGTTGGTGAGGGTGACCGTGGCCACCTCGCCGTCGGCGGCGACGTGTACGCCGTCCTGGTTGAGCAGGGTCATCGAGGTCCTCCGGTGGTTACCCAGCAGTATTGCCAACTGAAGAGTAACTACCGGAGGGTCCGCTCGAAAGCCTCCTCAGGAGGAGCTCGACTTCTTGCCTCGGGTCGCTCCGCCGCGTCCGCGCAGGGTCACACCCGACTCGCTGAGCATCCGGTGCACAAACCCGTAGGAACGGCCGGTCTCTTCGGCCAGCGCCCTGATGCTCGCCCCGGAGTCGTACTTCTTCTTCAGGTCTGCCGCGAGCTTCTCGCGCGCGGCGCCGGTAACCCGGCTGCCCTTCTTCAGAGTCTCGGCCACCCGTGCCTCCTCATGGGAAGTGCGCTCTGTACGCTCTGTGCTTCTCATGATCACCCCTCCCTGCACATCTGGCCACCCATTCGGCAAGGTCTTCATGGGCGGCTCGGGAACTTGTGCACGCCGGAAGCACCCGTGAACACGCACCTCGCCCCTCATGCAGATGCACGTGCACGACTCGTTCCGAGTCGGGATGGTGGAGAAAAACGCAGGTGAGCGAGGTGACGATGCGGTGTGTGTGGTCGGCTCCCGACCTCTGCCACGCGAATCCGGCGCGGCCGTCGGGCCGCGCCGGGGTACCAGCCGCACTCACTCAGATGAAGGATCAACCGTCGGCCGAATGATCCATCCCGGATGGATCAAGCAAGGGCGACGAGGTCCGCGTACTCCTGGCCCCACAGGTCCTCGACCCCGTCCGGCAGCATGATGATCCGCTCCGGCTCCAGTGCCTCGACTGCGCCCTCGTCGTGGGTGACCAGCACGACGGCCCCGGTGAAGGTGTGCAGGGCGCCCAGGATCTCCTCCCGGCTGGCCGGGTCGAGGTTGTTGGTCGGCTCGTCCAGCAGCAGCACATTGGCCGAGGAGACGACCAGCGTGGCCAGGGCCAACCGGGTCTTCTCCCCGCCGGAGAGCACCCCCGCGGGCTTGTCCACGTCGTCGCCGGAGAAGAGGAAGGAGCCCAGCGTCTTGCGGATCTCGACCAGGTCCATGTCCGGCGCCGCCGAGCGCATGTTCTCCAGAACCGTGCGCTCGGGATCCAGCGTCTCGTGCTCCTGCGCGTAGTAGCCGAGCTTCAGCCCGTGGCCGGGGACCACCTTGCCGGTGTCCGGCTCCTCGACCCCGGCCAGCAGCCGCAGCAGCGTCGTCTTGCCCGCACCGTTGAGGCCGAGGATGACGACGCGGGAACCCCGGTCGACGGCCAGGTCGACGCCGGTGAAGATCTCCAGCGAACCGTAGGACTTCGAGAGGTCCTCGGCCATCAGCGGGGTCTTGCCGCAGGGCGCCGGATCGGGGAAGCGCAGCTTGGCCACCTTGTCGCTCTGCCGCTCGCCCTCCAGCCCGGACAACAGCTTCTCGGCACGGCGCGCCATGTTCTTGGCGGCCACGGCCTTGGTGGCCTTGGCCCGCATCTTGTCGGCCTGGGAATTGAGGGCCGCCGCCTTCTTCTCCGCGTTGGCCCGCTCCCGGCGGCGGCGCTTCTCGTCGTCCTCACGCTGGGTGAGGTACTGCTTCCAGCTCATGTTGTAGATGTCGATGGCCGACCGGTTGGCGTCCAGGTAGAAGACCTTGTTGACCACCGTCTCCACCAGGTCGACATCGTGGGAGATGACGATGAGGCCGCCGCGGTAGGTCTTGAGGAAGTCGCGCAGCCAGACGATCGAGTCGGCGTCCAGGTGGTTGGTCGGCTCGTCCAGCAGCAGGATGTCGGCGTCCGAGAAGAGGATGCGGGCCAGCTCGACGCGGCGCCGCTGACCGCCGGAGAGGGTGTGCAGCGGCTGGCCCAGCACCCGGTCGGGCAGGCCGAGGCTGGCGGCGATGGTCGCCGCCTCCGCCTCGGCGGCGTAGCCGCCCTTGGTGAGGAACTCGGTCTCCAGGCGCTCGTACTTCTTCATCGCCTTCTCGCGTGTGGCGCCCTTGCCCGCGGCGATGCGCTCCTCGTTCTCCTGCATCTTGCGCAGCACCACGTCCAGGCCGCGGGCGGAGAGGATGCGGTCGCGCGCGAGCACGTCGAGGTCTCCGGTGCGCGGGTCCTGCGGGAGGTAGCCGACCTCGCCGCTGCTGGTGACGGAGCCGGCGGCGGGCGTGCCCTCACCCGCCAGGCACTTGGTGAGCGTGGTCTTGCCCGCGCCGTTGCGCCCCACCAGGCCGATGCGGTCGCCCTTGGCGATCCGGAAGGTGGCCGACTCGATGAGGACGCGTGCTCCGGCGCGCAGCTCAAGACCGGTTGCGGTGATCACTGGAAGACTCCAAGGCAGGACTGTGGACGTGCGTACGGAAGAAGTGCGGAAGCGGCGTACGCACGCCTAATGCACGAGGAGATGAGGCATGCGGGCCAGTCTACCGGCGGAAGGCAAACGCATTTCCGGCGCACTGCCGCACACCGCGGCCCACCGGGTGCGGCCGGGGCCGGCAGGAGAGCGGACGTGCCCCGCGTCACTCCCCTCCGGTGTGCACCTGGAAGGCGGCCCGGCGCACGGCCTTGGCCAGTGCGGGGTCCGGATGCGCGGCGGCGAGCGCGACCAGGACCTGCACCGTGCGCGGGTGGCCCGTCGCGCGGACCTCCTCCAGCAGCTTGGGCACCGAGGCCTGTACGGCGGTGCCCAGATGGTCGACCAGCAAGCGCTCCTCACCGTGGTCGGTGACGGCGGCCGCGGTGTCCACCCACAGCCAGGTCGCCTCCTGCCTGGTGAGCACACCGGGTGCGCCGCCCGAGAGGTCCTCCGGATCGGTGCCCGCCTGCTCGGCCAGCCACAGCAGCGCGTAGGGGCGCAGGGTGGGCTCCTCCGCGGCCTCCTGCACCGCCTCCTCGGCGGGCGCCCCCACCACGCGCAGCGCCTCGAAGGCCAGCCCCCGGATGAGCGCGTCCTCGCCCCGGGCGGCCTCCAGCAACTCGGTGACGGCCGGTGAGGTGGGGCGCGCGGCGAGCCAGGCGCGGTACTCGTCCCGGGCCGGGCCCGGGGTCATCCGGGCGCAGCCGCGCAGCATCTCGCCGGCGGACTGCTCGATGTTCCCGGCCGGGCTCTGCGCGGCCACGCAGATCTGCTCCAGCTTGGTCCACACCGCCCAGTTGCCGAGCGGGGTGAGGACGGCGGAGCCCTGCCGCACACCGGTCTCCGGAGCGGGTTCCTCGTCCGCGCAGCGGGTCAGCGCACCGACGGCGCAGAGCCCGTCCAGCGCCCAGTCCAGGAGCCCGGGCAGGGCGACGCCGACCGTCGCGCGGTTCGGCTCCTGGTCGCGTTCGGCCCGCAGCTCGGCGATGCGCTGGGCGAGCAGGTCGTGCAGCAGGTCGAAGGTGACGGGGCCGCCGGAGAGGTGCATCACCGACAGGAACTGCGGCACCGCCTCGACGATCTCCGCGACCAGGCTCTGCTCGTGCGGCAGCGGGGCGGGGTGCGCGAGCGACCAGGCATCGAAGAGGGCGACCCAGCCGCGCAGCACGGCGCTGTCGTCGTGGTCCCAGGCCCGCAGCCGCCATCCGGCGCGGGCGGTCTCCCCGTGGAGTTCGATGAGGCCGGCCAGCTTGGCCCGGTCCCAGTGGGCGCGCAGCACCGGGACCGTCAACCGCAGCGCTTCGGCCGCGCGTTCGGTCTCGGTGCCGGACTGCGGCGAGCGGCCGGTCCCGGCGGCCCAGCGGGCCACGCGCACGGCCTCGGCGAGGCAGGCGCGGGCATACCGGGCGAGCTGGTCGCGGGGCAGCACACCGTCCGGGGGCGGTGGCGTCCTGGCGGAGCGCCTGGTCGTCACAGTGCGCCGGGCGGCGGCGACGGGTTGTCGGGGAACGAGCCGGAGCCGGTTGTCCCCCGGGGTACGGGACGTCGTCACAGGAGCAGTCTTCACGCTGTGCCGTGGAAACCCAAACCTGGGGTGCCGATTCCGGTCGTTCATCCCCTCCGGCGAGCCGTCCGGGAGCGGCTGAGGAGGACTCAGGGTGACGCGGCCTCACCCGGGCGGCGCGGCCCCGGAGCTGCGGGGCACCGGACCGGCAGGCCCTCGGATCGGCAGCCTCCGGACCCGCGGGGCCTCGGGACGGCGGGATCCCGGAGCGGCGGGACCTCAGATCAGCGGGGTGATGAAGCGGCGCAGCGCCTCCTCGTAGCCGGGCGGGTCGGCGTTCCACATGGCGGCGTGCGGGGCGTCCGGGACCTCGCGCAGGGAGATCAGCCGGGGGCGGCGTGCGGCCAGCGCCCGGGAGCTGCCCACGGACGCGACGGTGTCGTCGGGCCCGTGCAGCACCAGGGCGGGCACGGCGAGCTTCGCGGAGTCCACCACCGCGACGTCCCGTCCCTCGGGCAGACCGGCGCGGCCCTGTACGGCGCGCACGACGAGCGGCAGCAGCGCGCGCGGGGTGCCCCGGGAGGTGGCCAGCGCGCGCACGGTGGCCGGCCAGTCCAGTACGGGCGAGTCCAGCACCAGGCCGGCCACCCGGTCCCGCAGCGGAGAGTTCGCGGCGGTGTGCAGCGCCATCGTGGCACCGCTGGACCAGCCGTGCAGGATCACCCGCCGGGCGCCGTGCTGCACCGCGTAGCGGAGGGCGGCGTCCAGGTCGCGCCACTCGGAGTTGCCCAGGTGCCCGATGCCGTCGGGGTACGGGGGCGCGCCGGGGTCCCCGCGGTAGGCGATGTCGAGCACCGGGACGCTGAACCGCCGGTAGAAGGGGACGAGCGCCAGGGGGTGCGCACGGGTGGCACCGAGCCCGTGCACGGCGATCACCCAGACGCCGCGGTCGCCGGGGACGAACCAGGCGGGCAGCGGGCCGAGTTCACCGGGGATCTCGACGTCCGCGTACGCCGTCCCGAGTGCCTCGCCGGGGTCCCCGACGTACACCTGCGGGGTGAGGCGGACGGTGGTGCCGGCGCTCAGCCGACCCCGGTCCACGCGGCGCAGCTCCCTTACGACGGCGTGCGGGCGGGGCCGCGCCGCGGTCGCGTCCGCCAGCACCGGGCCGACGACGGCGTGCACCCCGCGCCCGGTCAGGCCATAGACGCCGGGCAGCTGGGCGGCCAGGGAGCGGGTGACGGCGACCTTGCCGTCGTCGTGCGAGTGCACCGTCAGCCGGGTGCCCTCGAACCCCGCGGTGGGCCCGCTGCCGACGTCGCCCCGGGGCCGCGGGGGGCGCAGCGCGGCGTCGGCCGCGTACCGTCCGGCCGCCAGGGTGGCCACGCCGGTACCGAGCACGGTGGTGGCGGCCAGGGCCGCGGTTCGCAGGCGCATCCTCCACAGTGTTGACGCGATCGGAGGCGGGAAACCAGCCGGGCGGGCCGGGAGGGTGACACCCGGCCGGGGGAACCGGGAGGGAAGCGGCAGCGCACGCCGGGGTGTTGGCCGGCGGGCGGTCGCGTCGCGTTGGCTCCGCGGGGCCCGCTGACTACGGTGTGACCTGGCCCACACAACAGGCGTCAGGGGGCGACACTTGAATGCCCGCCCCAGTTCACCTTCCGTTCACTCGCCGTCTTTACGTTCACGACGTCAATGCCCCTCGAACTGATTGTGCCTGGTGAATGGAACACATCACGCTTCTCATCGGGATCGTGATCGTCACGGCCTTGGTGTTCGACTTCACGAACGGCTTCCACGACACGGCCAACGCCATGGCCACGACCATCTCCACCGGGGCACTGGCCCCGCGGGCGGCGGTCGCCATGTCGGCGGTCCTCAACCTCCTCGGCGCCTTCCTGTCCATCGAGGTGGCCAAGACCATTTCCTCGGGAATCATCGACGAAGGTTCCGGCATCCGGCCCGAAGTGATCTTCGCGGGGCTGGTGGGCGCGATCATCTGGAACCTGCTGACCTGGCTCGCGGGGCTGCCCTCCAGCTCCTCGCACGCCCTGATGGGCGGACTGATCGGCGCGACGCTCGCCGCAGTCGGCACCGGCGCGGTCAACGGTGACGTCGTCGTCATGAAGGTCCTCATCCCGGCGCTGGCCGCGCCCGTGGTGGCGGGCCTGGCCTCCCTGTGCGCCACCCGGCTGACCTACCGGGTCGCCCGGCACGCGGACGAGGAGCGGACCGCCAAGGGCTACCGCGCCGGGCAGATCACCTCGGCCGCACTGGTCTCCCTCGCCCACGGCACGAACGACGCGCAGAAGACCATGGGCGTCATCACCCTGGCGCTGGTCACCGGCGGCGCGCTGGCGCCCGGCTCCGACCCGCCGGTGTGGGTCATCGCCTCGGCGGGGCTCGCCATCGCGCTGGGCACCTACCTGGGCGGCTGGCGCATCATCCGCACCATGGGCAAGGGCATCACCGACATCCAGCCGCCGCAGGGCTTCGCCGCCCAGACCAGCGCGGCGGCCACCATCCTGGCCTCCTCGCACATCGGCTTCTCCCTCTCCACCACCCACGTGTGCTCGGGCGCCGTGATGGGCTCCGGCCTCGGCCGCAAGGGCGGCGTGGTGCGGTGGGGAACCGCCGGCCGGATGGTCGTCGGCTGGGCACTGACCCTCCCCGCCGCCGGCGGGATCGCGGCGGGCGCCGCGCTCCTGGCCGAGCAGGGCGACTGGGGCGTGACGACGGTCGCCGTCCTCACTCTCGCACTCTGCGGCGCCATCTGGGTCCGCTCGCGGCGCGCGCCGGTGGACCACACCAACGTCAACGGCGACTCCCCCACCACCGTGGAGCCCACCGGGATCCCCGGCCCGGCCGTCGAACCGGCCGCGGAGCCCGCACCCGTGTCCGTACCCGCCGGCGTGGTCACCACCGCCGTCCGTGCCGTCGCCCCGCCCCCGCCGCCCGCGGGAGTGGCGGTCGGCTCCGCCGAGGAGGCAGCGGCCTCCGAGACCCCGCAACCGACCGGCCGCCCCGCGTCGGCGAGCAGCCTCAGCTAGGCAGAAGGGACGACCGCATGCACATCGACTGGGCCGCGCTCGGCCAGGTCTTCGGCGTCAGCCTGGTGGCGACGGTGGGACTCGTCGGCATCTTCACCCTCGGCATCGTCGCCGGCTCGCCGCGCACCGCCGGCGCCGCTCCCTCGGCACTGGCCCGCACCGGCGCCTACGCCTGTTACGGGCTGTGCCTGGCGGCGGTGGCGTACGGGATCTATCTGATCGCGGGCTGAGCCCGCACCCGTCCGGCCACGGCCCCGGCAGGGCAGCCGCGGCCGGGCGGGCGACGTCGGTGAGGGGGCACGGGAGCATCCCGTGCCCCCTCACCGACGTTACTGCTCGCAGCCCCGTCGCAGGTCAAGGGCGAGTTGACGGGGCCGGACCGGCGTGGTGGACTTCCCGTGCCAAACGGCGGCATGGAGAGGAAGCCGGTGTGAATCCGGCGCGGTCCCGCCACTGTCACCGGGGAGCGCCACCCCCCGACGAAGCCACGGCCCGCACGGGCTGGAAGGCCGGGGGCGGCGTGGATCCGGGAGCCAGGAGACTCTCGCCGCCGGTCGAGTCGAGCCAGGGCGAGGACCCTGAGTGAGGACGCCGAGATGCGTGGCTGTGCCGCCATATCCGCCGCCGACGTGCCCGCCGCCGCGGGGAACACCGTCGCGGGAACCGCTGCCGTGGGTGAGTGCGCCGGACCCGTCCGCTGATGGGCTCCGCTGACGTCCGGGTGCGCGGGATCCTGCTGGGGTTCGCCGCCGACGCGCTGCTGGGCGACCCGCGGCGCGGCCACCCGGTGGCCGTCTTCGGCCGGGCCGCCGGAGCGCTGGAGCGCCGCCTGTGGCGCGACCACCGTGGTGCGGGCGCGCTGCACACGCTCCTCGCCGCGGGCGGCGCCGTCGCCGCGGCCGGTGCCGCGCGCCGTGCCGCCCGCGGCGGGCCGGCTGCACCGCTCCCCGAACTCGTCCTGACGGCGGCCGCGACCTGGGCCGTTCTCGGCGGGACGTCGCTGACCAGGGAGGCGCGAGCCGTGTGCGGCGCGCTGGAGGCCGGGGACCTGGAACTGGCCCGCGAGCGGCTGCCCGCGCTGTGCGGGCGCGACCCGCAGCGGCTGGAGGCACCGGAAGCGGCCCGTGCGGTGGTCGAGTCGGTCGCGGAGAACACCTCGGACGCCGTGGTGGGGGCTCTGGTCTGGGGCGCGTTGGCCGGTGTCCCCGGTCTGGTGGGCTTCCGCGCCGTCAACACGCTGGACGCGATGGTCGGTCACCGCTCCCCGCGGCACCGCCGCTTCGGCTGGGCCGCTGCGCGGCTGGACGACGTGGCGGGCGGCCCGGGGGCGCGGCTGACCGCCGTGCTGGCCGCGCTCGCCGGACCCGATCCGCGCGGTGCCCTGCGCTCCTGGCGGGCCGACGCGCACCGCCACCCCAGCCCCAACGCGGGCCCGGTGGAGGCGTCGTTCGCGGGCGCCCTCGGGGTGCGGCTGGGCGGCACGCTCGCCTACGGCGGCCGGGTCGAGCACCGGCCCGTCCTCAATGCTTCCGGTCGCGCCGTGCGCACCGCCGACATCGAGCGGGCCGTGCGGCTGTCGCGCCGGGTGGGGCAACTGGCCCTGGTGACGAGCTGTCTGACGGGAGCGGCGGTGCGCCGCCTGCGGCGGACCCGCGCGGCGGGAGGAGCACGGTGAGCGGGCGCGGAACGGGCGGGCTGCTGGTCGCGGGGACGACCTCCGACGCGGGCAAGAGCGTGGTGACGGCGGGCATCTGCCGCTGGCTGGCCCGCAAGGGGATACGCGTCGCGCCGTTCAAGGCGCAGAACATGTCGCTCAACTCCTTTGTCACCTCCGACGGGGCGGAGATCGGCCGCGCCCAGGCGATGCAGGCGGCCGCGGCGCGGGTGGAGCCGAGCGCGCTGATGAACCCGGTGCTGCTGAAGCCGGGCGGCGACCGCACCAGCCAGGTCGTCCTGCTGGGCAAGGCGGTCGGCGAGATGTCGGCGCGGGGCTACTTCGGGCGGCACCCGGGCGGCGGGGAGCCCGCCGGGGGCGGGGCGGACGGCGAGGGGGCGCCGCCCGCGGGGCGCGCGGAACTGCTGGAGACGGTCGCGGGCTGTCTGGAGGAGCTGCGGCGCACCCACGACGCGGTCGTCTGCGAGGGCGCGGGCAGCCCGGCCGAGATCAACCTGCGGCGCAGCGACATCGTCAACATGGGGCTGGCCCGGGCCTGCCGGCTGCCGGTGCTGGTGGTCGGCGACATCGACCGGGGCGGGGTGTTCGCCTCGCTCTTCGGTACGACGGCGCTGCTGGCACCGGAGGACCAGGCGCTGCTCGCGGGCTATCTGGTCAACAAGTTCCGCGGCGACGGCTCGCTGCTGGAGCCCGGCCTGGAGATGCTTCGGAAGCTGACCGGGCGCCCCACGCTCGGTGTGCTGCCCTACCGGCACGGGCTGGGCATCGACGAGGAGGACGGGCTGCGGGTGTCGCTGCGCGGGACCGTGCGCGAGTCCGCCGTCGCGGGCCCGTACGGCGCGGACGTGCTGCGGGTGGCGGTGCTGCCGGTGCCGCTGATGTCCAACTTCACGGATGTGGACGCGCTGGCGGCCGAGCCCGGGGTGGTGGTGCGGTTCAGCGACCGCCCCGAGGAGCTGGCCGACGCGGACCTGGTGGTGGTGCCGGGCACCCGCGGGACGGTCAGGGCCCTGGAGTGGGTACGGGAGCGGGGGCTGGCGGCGGCGCTGGCGCGGCGCGCGGCCGAGGGGCGGCCCGTGCTGGGGATCTGCGGCGGCTACCAGCTGCTGGGCGAGCGCATCGAGGACGATGTCGAGTCGCGGGCCGGCGAGGTCGAGGGGCTCGGACTGCTTCCGGTACGGGTGCGGTTCGCGCTCGACAAGACGCTGGCCCGTCCGCACGGGCTGGCGCTGGGCGAGCCGGTGGAAGGGTACGAGATCCACCACGGGGTGGCCGAGGTGCTGGGCGGCGAGCCGTTTCTGCTCGCCGCTGACGACGCTGGGGGGATTCCCGCGGACGGCTGCCGGGTCGGCACCGTGTGGGGCACCCACTGGCACGGCTCGCTGGAGTCGGACGGTTTCCGCCGCGCCTTCCTGCGGCGGGTCGCCGCCGACGCGGGCCGCGCGTTCGAACCGGTGCCGGACACCCGGTTCGCGGCGCTGCGCGAGGAGCAGCTCGACCGGCTCGGCGACCTGATCGAGGAGCACGCGGACACGGACGCGCTGCTGCGGCTCATCGAACACGGTGTGCCGGAGGGGCTGCCGTTCGTACCGCCGGGGGCGCCGTGAGAAGCCCGGGTCCGGGCGGCACGGCGCGGCGCGCGGCACAGCAGGCGCGGCACCGGCACGGCGCGGCGCGGCCGACGCGCCGGACACGACCGGCGGCAGGACCAGCGGGACCCCCGGGACCAGTTCGACTCGGCCCGGCCGGCCCGGCCAACCCGACCAGCACAGCACGAACGCCACTCGAAGGAGTGATCAGCGCATGAGCGCCCGGTATCCGTTCACCGCGGTCGTCGGCATGGCCGACCTGCGGCTGGCCCTGCTGCTCAACGCCGTCAGCCCGGCGGTGGGCGGTGTGCTGGTGCGCGGTGAGAAGGGCACCGCCAAGAGCACCGCTGTCCGGGCCCTGGCGGACCTGCTGCCGGAGGTGCCCGTGGTGGCGGGCTGCCGGTTCAGCTGCGATCCCGCGGCGCCCGACCCGGAGTGCCCGGACGGGCCGCACGAGACGGCCGCCGCGCAGGCCCGCGCGGCGCGCATGGTCGAGTTGCCCGTCGGCGCCTCGGAGGACCGGCTGGTGGGCGCGCTGGACATCGAGCGCGCGCTCGCGGAGGGCGTGAAGGCGTTCGAGCCGGGGCTGCTGGCGGACGCGCATCGCGGCATCCTGTACGTGGACGAGGTCAACCTGCTCCACGACCACCTGATCGACGTCCTGCTGGACGCCGCCGCCATGGGCGCCTCCTACGTGGAGCGCGAGGGCGTCTCCGTCCGGCACGCCTCGCGGTTCCTGCTGGTCGGCACCATGAACCCGGAAGAGGGCGAGCTGCGCCCCCAGTTGCTCGACAGGTTCGGGCTGACGGTCGAGGTGGCGGCCTCCCGGGATCCGGAGGAGCGGGTGGAGGTGGTGCGGCGGCGGCTCGCCCACGACGACGACCCGGCTGGCTTCGCGGCGCGCTGGGCGGACGACGAGCGGGAGTTGCGCGAGCGCGTCGCGGCGGCCCGGGCGCTGCTGCCCGCCGTGGAACTCGACGACGTGGCGCTGCGGCAGATCGCCGCCGTCTGCGCCGCGTTCGAGGTGGACGGCATGCGGGCGGACATCGTGATGGCGCGCACGGCGGTGGCGCTCGCCGCCTGGGCGGGCCGGACGCGGGTCGAGTCCGCGGATGTCCGGCAGGCGGCGCTGCTGGCGCTGCCGCACCGGCGCAGGCGCAACCCGTTCGACGCCCCGGGCCTCGACGAGGACAAGCTGGACCGCACGCTGGAGGAGAACAGCGAGCCCGACGGCGGTCCCGGGCCGGACGGTCCGGAAGAACCCGGCGGACCGGACGGCCCCGAGGACGGTGGTCCCGACGGCGGCGGGCCGGACGGCGGCGGCGGTGGCGCGGCGCCGCCGCGGGAGGAGTCGCGGAACGCCGCGGGCGGCGAGCCGTCCGTCCCCGAGCAGCCGCAGCCGGACCCCGCCGAGCGGACCACCGAGCAGTCCGGCCCGCAGCCCTCCCCCGGGGCCTCGGCGCAGGCACCCGACTCCGGGCAGGGCGTACCCGACCCCGACGCGCCCGCGGCGCCCCAGGGCACCGCGGCGTCCGGCGAGCCGTTCGCGGCGCGCACCCTGACCGTCCCGGGGCTCGGCGAGGGCGCGGCGGGCCGGCGTTCGCGGGCCCGGACCTCGCACGGCCGCACCACGGGGTCGCGCCGCCCGCAGGGAACGCTCGGCAAGCTGCATCTGGCCGCCACCGTGCAGGCGGCAGCCCCGCACCAGCACGTCCGCGGCCGCCGCGGCAGCGGACTCGTACTGCGCCGGGACGATCTGCGGGAGGCCGTGCGGGAGGGCCGCGAGGGCAATCTGGTGCTGTTCGTGGTGGACGCCTCCGGCTCGATGGCGGCCCGGCAGCGGATGGGCGCGGTCAAGGGCGCGGTGCTGTCGCTGCTGCTGGACGCCTACCAGCGGCGGGACAAGGTGGGTCTGGTGACGTTCCGGCGCGGTGCGGCCGAGGTGGCGCTGCCGCCCACCTCATCGGTGGACGCGGCGGCGGCGCGGCTGGAGTCGCTGCCGACCGGTGGGCGCACCCCGCTGGCTGCCGGGCTGCTGCGGGCGCGGGAGGTGCTGCGGGTCGAGCGGCTGCGGGACCCGGCGCGGCGGCCGCTGCTGGTCACCGTCACGGACGGCCGCGCGACGGGCGGCCCGGAGCCGCTGGTGCGGGCCCGGCAGGCGGCGCGGCTGCTGGCGGCGGACGGCACCGCCTCGGTGGTCGTGGACTGCGAGGCGGGGCACGTGCGGCTGGGGCTGGCCCGCGAGCTGGCCGCCGAACTGGGCGGCGAGGCGGTCACGTTGGAGGAGCTGCGGGCGGACGCGGTGACGGACCTGGTCCGGCACTCGACGGACGCACGCGGCGCACGGCAGGCAGGCAAGCACACAGGGAGGGCCGCATAGTGCCGAAGGGACAGCCGGAGGTCGTGCCCCAGGACGGTCTCACCACCCGCCAGCGGCGCAACAGGCCGCTGGTGGCGGTTCACACCGGCGTCGGCAAGGGCAAGTCGACGGCCGCCTTCGGGCTGGCGCTGCGCGCCTGGAACCAGGGGTGGCCGATCGGGGTGTTCCAGTTCGTCAAGTCCGCGAAGTGGCGGGTCGGCGAGGAACGCGCCCTGAAGGTGCTCGGCGACTCGGGCGAGGGCGGCAGCGTGACCTGGCACAAGATGGGCGAGGGCTGGTCCTGGATCCAGCGCAACGTCCAGGACGGCGAGATGGGCAGCGAGGCGGCGGCCCGGGAGGGCTGGGAGCAGGTCAAGCGGGATCTGGCGGCCGAGACCTACCGGCTGCTGGTGCTGGACGAGTTCGCCTACCCGATGCACTGGGGCTGGGTGGACCCGGCGGAGGTCGCGGCCGTGCTGCGGGACCGCCCCGGCAACCAGCACGTGGTGATCACCGGCCGGAACGCGCCGCAGCAGCTGATCGACGCGGCCGACCTGGTCACCGACATGTCGAAGGTCAAACACCCGATGGACGCGGGCCAGAAGGGGCAGAGGGGCATCGAGTGGTGAGCGGCGGCGCTGCCGGGCGGCCGGGAGCCGCCGCGTGATCCGCACCCCGCGCCTGGTGATCGCCGCACCGTCCTCCGGCAGCGGGAAGACGACCGTGGCCACCGGGCTGATGGCGGCGTTCACCGCGCGAGGGCTGGCCGTCTCGCCGCACAAGGTGGGACCCGACTACATCGACCCCGGCTACCACGCGCTGGCGACCGGCCGCCCCGGCCGCAACCTGGACGCCTATCTGTGCGGCCCGGATCGGATCGCCCCGCTGCTGGGCCATGCCGCCGCCGGCGCGGACCTCGCGGTCGTCGAGGGCGTGATGGGGCTGTACGACGGTGCCGCCGGACAGGGCGAACTGGCGTCGACCGCGCATGTCGCCAAGCTGCTGCGGGCCCCGGTGGTGCTGGTGGTGGACGGCTCCTCGCAATCGCGTTCGGTGGCCGCGCTGGTGCACGGCTTCGCCTCCTGGGACCCGCAGGTGCGGGTCGCCGGGGTGGTGCTCAACAAGGTGGGCTCGGACCGGCACGAGGAGCTGCTGCGGGAGGCCCTGGAGGGTTCGGGCGTGCCGGTGCTGGGGGTGCTGCGCCGCGCCAAGGCGGTGCGTGCGCCCTCCCGGCACCTGGGGCTGGTGCCGGTCGCGGAGCGGCGCGCGGAAGCAGTGGAGTCGGTGGCGGCCCTCGCGGAGCAGGTGCGCACCGGCTGCGATCTGGACGCGCTGCTGGCGCTCGCGCGGCAGGCGCCGCCGCTGCCCGAGGAGGCGTGGGACCCGGCCGCCGAGCTGGAGGCACGGCCGGTGGCCCGGGCACCGCGGGTGGCGGTGGCCGGCGGCGAGGCGTTCACCTTCTCCTACGCCGAGCACGGCGAGCTGCTGCGGGCCGCGGGTGCCGAGGTCGTCCCCTTCGACCCGCTGCGGGACCGGGCGCTGCCGCACGGCACCGCGGGGCTGGTCGTCGGCGGCGGCTTCCCCGAGATGTACGCACCGGAGTTGGCCGAAAACCGCCCCCTGCGGGAGCAGATCGCGGCCTTCCGCGGACCGATGGCGGCCGAGTGCGCCGGGCTCCTCTACCTGGCGCGGGAGCTGGACGGCAAGCCGATGTGCGGGGTGCTCGACGCGCGCGGCCGGATGGCCGAGCGGCTGACACTGGGCTACCGCGAGGCGGTCGCCGTGGCCGACAGCGCCCTGGCCGAGGCGGGCACCCGGGTACGCGGGCACGAGTTCCACCGCACCGAACTGCTGCCGGGCGCCGGGCAGGTGCCCGCCTGGGGGCTGGTGCGGCCCGAACGCCGCACCGAGGGCTTCGTCCAGGGCAACGTGCACGCCTCCTACCTGCATGTGCACTGGGCCGCCGCGCCGCGGATGGCGGCCCGGTTCGCGGCGCGCTGCGCGGCGCGGTGGGAGGCCGGGAGCCCAGCGGGCAGCGCCGTATGAGCGCTCTGGGCACGGGCGCCGGGCCGCGGCTCGTCACCGTCGGCGTGGGCACCTGCGCGGGCGTGCACACAGAGGAGGTGCTGGACGTGGTGATGAGTGTGCTGGCGGCCGTGCGCACGGACGCCGGGCCCGGCGTCCGTGCGCCGTTCCCGGCGGACGGGGCCGCCTCCGGCGGCGCGACGGCACTCGCGACCGTCCAGGCGCGGGCCGCCGAACCCGGGCTGCTGGCGGCGGCCCGGCGGCTGGACCTGCCGCTGATCGCCTACGACGCGCGGACGCTGGCCCGGGTGCGGGTACCGCACCCCTCGGACTTCTCCCGTGCGGCCGTGGGCACGCCCTCGGTCGCCGAGGCGGCGGCGCTGCTGGCCTGCGGGGGCGGCGGCGGGACGACCGTGCGGGGCGGCGCCCCGGTGCTGCTGGTCCCGAAGACGAAGTCGCGTCCGGCGGCGGGAGCCCCGGTGCGCGCCACCGCCGCCGTCGCCGCCCTCGCCGTCCCGGGGCGGGAGCGGTGAACGGGCACGGGCCCGGCACGTCCGGGGACGCACCGGCGACCGCGGACGGACTGCGGCACCACGGGGACGCGGAAGTGCGCGGCGACGGAGCCGGGTTGACCGACCTGGCCGTCAACGTGCGCACCGGCACGCCCCCGGCGTGGCTGCGGGAGCGGCTGGCGGCCTCGCTGGCGACGCTGGCCGCCTACCCCGACGGCGGGCCGGCGCGCGCCGCGGTGGCCGAGCGGCACGGACTGCCCGCGGAGCGGGTGCTGCTGACGGCGGGAGCCGCGGAGGCGTTCGTGCTGCTCGCCCGGGCCCTTCCGGCCCGCCGCCCGGTCGTGGTGCATCCGCAGTTCACCGAGCCGGAGGCGGCCCTGCGGGACGCGGGCCACCGGGTGGAGCGGGTGCTGCTGCGGCCGGAGGACGGGTTCCGGCTGGCGGCGGGCACCGTGCCGGACGAGGCCGATCTGGTGGTGGTCGGCAACCCGACCAACCCGACGTCCGTGCTGCACCCCGCCGCGGAGCTGGCGCGACTCGCCCGCGAGGGGCGCACGCTGATCGTCGACGAGGCGTTCATGGACGCGGTACCCGGGGAGCGGGAGTCGCTGGTGCCGCTGCTCGCCCGGCTGCCCGGGCGGACGGTCGTGCTGCGCAGCCTGACCAAGACGTGGGGGCTGGCCGGGCTGCGGGTCGGCTATGTGCTCGGCGACCCGGCGACCGTGGGCGCCCTGGCCCGTCAGCAGCCGCTGTGGCCCGTCTCCACCCCGGCCCTGGTCGCGGCGCAGGCGTGCACCGCCCCCGAGGCGCTGGCCGAGGCGCAGACGGCGGCCCTCCGGTTCGCGGCGGACCGCGACCGGCTGCGCAAGCGGCTGGCGCCGCTCGCCGCGGCCGGGGTGCGGGAGGCGACCCCGGCACCGCAGGGCCCGTTCCTGCTGGTACGGCACCCCCGCGCCGCCGCGCTGCGCGACCGGCTGCGGGAGCTGGGGTTCGCCGTGCGGCGCGGGGACACCTTCCCCGGCCTCGGCCCGGAGTGGTTCCGGGTGGCGGTGCGCGACCCGGCGACGACCGGCCGGTTCGCGACGGCGCTGGAGCGCGCGCTGGAGACACTGGACGCCGCGGGCGCGCGCTGAGCCGCCCCGCATCCGGAACAGACCGAAGGAGGAACGCCATGCCCACCGTGCTGCGGCACCCCGGCACCGTGTTGCGGGACCACGTCTTCGCCGTTCCGCTGGACCACGCGCGGCCGGACGGCGAGCAGATCGAGGTGTTCGCCCGCGAGGTGGCCGCCGCGGGCCGCCAGGACGAAGAACTGCCCTGGCTGCTGTTCCTCCAGGGCGGGCCCGGCAACGGTGCACCGCGTCCCGTCGGCCGGGCCGACTGGCTCCGGGCCGCACTGCGGCACTACCGGGTGCTGCTGCTCGACCAGCGCGGCACCGGGCGTTCCTCCCCCGCCAACCGGCAGTCCCTCGCCGCACGCGGCACCGCGCGGCAGCAGGCCGACCATCTGGCGCACTTCCGGGCCGACTCGATCGTCCGGGACGCGGAGCTGATCAGGAAGCGGCTGCTGGGGGAGGACGTGCCGTGGTCGACGCTCGGACAGAGCTTCGGGGGCTTCTGCACGCTCACCTATCTCTCGTTCGCGCCCGAGGGGATCCGGGAGGCGTTCGTGACCGGCGGTCTGCCGGGGCTGTGCACCGGCCCCGAGGACGCCTACCGCGCGGCCTACCCGCGGGTGGCCGCCAAGAACGCGGCGCACTACGCGCGCTACCCGCAGGACGTGGCGGCGGTGCGGCGGATCGCGGCCCACCTGGCGGAGCACGAGGTGCGGCTCCCGGACGGGAGCCCGCTGACGGTGGAGCGGTTCCAGTACCTCGGGATGCTGCTGGGCGAGGGCTCGGGATCGCACCGGCTGCACTACCTGCTGGAGGACGCCTGGATCGGGGGCGCGGCGGGGCCCGAACTGTCGGACGGCTTCCTGGAGGGCGTGCGGGCCCAGGTCTCGCTGGCGGCCAACCCGCTCTTCGCCGCGCTGCACGAACCGATCTGGGCGCAGCGCTCGGTGAGCACCGGCGGTACCCGGTGGGCCGCGCAGCGGGTGCGTGCGGAGTTCCCGGAGTTCGACGCGGGGCGGGCGCTGTCCGCGGACGGGCCGGTGCTCTTCACCGGGGAGATGATCTATCCGTGGATGTTCGACCTCGACCCGGCGCTGGTACCGCTGCGCGAGGCGGCGCGGCTGCTGGCGGAGCGGGGCGACTGGCCGGACCTGTACGACACGCGGCGGCTGGCCCGCAACGAGGTGCCGGTGTACGCCGCCGTCTACCACGACGACATGTACGTCGACCGCGACGACTCGCTGGCCACCGCGCGCGCCGTGGCCCGGGTGCGCACCTGGGTGACCGACGAGTGGGAGCACGACGGGCTGCGGGTCAGCGAGGGCACGGTGCTGGAGCGCCTGGTGGCGATGGCCCGCGGCGAGGTGTGAGGCACCGCGAACCGGGCCGGCCGGCCCGGGTGCCCGTCGGGTGTGTCAGCGGCCCTCGGTGCGGCGGGCCGAGCGCCACTCGCGCACCGCGCTCTCCACGTCGAACGGGACCAGCCGGTGCGGCGGGCCTTCCGGGGGGTGGCGGACTGCCTCGTCGATCTTCTCGTTGATCTCGGTGAGGATCCGCCGCACCTCCGCCTCCGAGCGCGCCCGCGCCGCCTGCTCCCGGGCCTCCTGCGCCTCCTTGCGGAGCGCGAGGGACGGCGGCAGGTAGGAGAGGTTCTCGTCGCGCATCTTGCGCTCGACCCACCACTGTTCGGTGTACGGCTTGTCCAGGCCGGGCAGCGGCTTCCCGGTGCCGGGCAGGTCCGCGAAATCGCCGCGCTCCTGGGCCTCCCTGATCTGCCGGTCGGCCCAGCTCTCGAAGCTGATTCCGGGTGGCTTGCGTTCCGTCATGGCGCATCCTTCGCTTCGGGTTCGCCGTCGGTGGTCGCTGCCGACGGTCGCCGTGGCGGGCGTCGCTCCCATTGTCCCAGGCGGAGGCGCGGGCGGACAGACGGCTGGCACACCGCGTCGGCAACCGGCCCTCCGGGGCGGCCCGGTGGCGGGGTGCGGACACCGTGCGGCCGCGCCGTCCCGCCGCTGCCGCACGGCGGGAACGCGCCCGGTCCGGTGCGCTACCGGCGGCTGCGGGCCAGGAGGTGCAGGAAGTACGGCGTACCGATCACGGCGGTCACCAGTCCGGCACCCAGCTGGGCAGGGGCGATCACGGTGCGGCCCAGCAGGTCGGCGGAGCCGACCAGAATGGCGCCGAGCAGCACCGCGACCGGGATCACCCGGTGGTGCTGCCTGCCCACCAGGGCGCGGGCCGCGTGCGGCGCGACGAGCCCGACGAAGCCGATGGCACCGGCGGCCGCCACCGCGGAGGCGCTGAGCACCACGCTCAGGACGAGGAAGCCGAGCCGGGCACGCCCCAGGTTCAGCCCGAGGAGCCGCGGGGTGTCCTCGTCGAGCGACACCAGGTCGAGTTCCCTGCGCCGGGCGACCGCGACGGCGACGCCGACGGCGAGCACCGCGGCGAGCGGTACCGCGTCGGCCAGGGTCCGCCCGTAGGTGGAACCCGACAGCCAGGTGAGGGCCTTGATGGCGTTGAACGGGTCGGTGAGGATGATGAGCAGGCTGATCAGCGCGGCGGTCCCGGTGGCGAAGCCGAATCCGACGAGGACCAGCCGGTTCTGCCGGAAGCCGCCCCGGGCGGCGAGTCCGAAGACGAGCACGGCGGTGAGCGCGGCGCCCGCGAACGCCGCACCGGCCACGCTCCACGATCCGGCCAGCGGCACCGTCGTCACCAGGGCCACGGCGCCCAATGCGGCGCCGCCGGAGACACCCAGGACGTACGGCTCGGCGAGGGGGTTGCGGGTCACGGCCTGGACGAGCGTCCCGGCCAGCGCGAGCGCCGCACCGGTGAGGAGCGCGCAGAGGGCCCGGGGCACCCGGGTGTCCAGCACGAACGACACGGTCCGGCCCGCCCTGCCCTGGGCCCAGTTGAGCACGTCGCCCAGCAGCAGCTTGGCGTCCCCCAGCAGGACGGCGGCGACGGCCACCGCGACGAGAGCGGCCACCAGGACGGCCGCGGTGGTGAGGAAGGCGGCCCGGCTGCGGAGGCGCAGCCGGTCCTGCGCTGCCGCTCCGGCGGTGTCCCGCACCCGGGTGGCCATCGCGATCAGGAAGACAGCGCCGACGAGGCTGGTGACGACGCCGGTCGGCACGGCGACCGCGGTGTCCGCGGGCACGAGGGCGCGCAGCAGCACGTCCGAGCCGAGTACCAGCGCCGCTCCGGCCAGCCCCGCCGCGGGGATGCGGGCCCGCGCCCGGGTGAAGACGCGGTACCGGCGGGCGAGGGGGCGGACGAGGGCGGGCGCGCACAGCCCGACGAAGCCGATCGGCCCCGCGAGGGTGACGGCCGCGGCGGACAGCAGCGTCGCGAGGACGACGCCCGTGACGCGGGTGGCGCGGACGGGGACGCCGAGGCCGCGGGCCGCATCGTCCCCGAGGGCCAGGGCGTCGACCCGGCGCGCGGTCAGCAGCAGCCCGAGGAAGGCGACCAGGCCGATGGGCGCCAGCTGCAGCACGCCGTCGAACCCGTGCTGCGCGATGCTGCCCTGCTTCCACTGGTAGAGGCCGTGGGTCTCCTCGGGGTAGAGCAGCAGCAGCGCCTGGGTGACGGCGGTGAGGCCGAGGGTCAGGGCGCTTCCGGCGAGCACGAGCCGCACGGTGCCCGCGCCCAGGCCGGACAGTCCGAGCACGACGGCGGCCGCCGCGAGGCCCCCGGCGAACGCGATCCCGGAGGAGGCGAACAGCGGCAGCGAGACTCCGGTGACGGCGGCCAGCCCGAGCGCCAGGTAGGAACCCGCGTTCACGGCGAGGGTGTCGGGGGAGCTGAGCACGTTGCGGCTGACCGCCTGCAGGGCGGCACCCGCAGCGCCCAGTACCGCGCCGACGAGCAGCCCGGCGGTCATCCTCGGCAGCCGGGAGGCGATCACGACGGACGCGTCGGAGGGGTCGGCCCGGCCGGTGAGCGCCTTCCAGACCTCGGGGGCGCCGACCGAGGCGGTGCCCTGCGTGATGTCGACGAGCGCGAGTCCCGCCACGAGCAGCAGCAGAGCGGCCGCCACCGAGGCCGCGCCCTTGCGGGCGGGGCCCTGCCGGGTTCCGGCCTCGCGGGGCGCGGCCGGCGGAGCGGGGCCGGAGGGGGTCGCGGTGACGGCCATGCGGCTACTCCGCCAGGGCCTCGACGACCGCGTCGATGTACTGGTTCATCGACTCGGGACCGCCGAACATCCAGATGCCGTCGGGCAGCCGGTGGACGTTGCCCTTCTTGACGAACGGCAGCGACTTCCACACGGAGTCGTCGGCCAGGGCGCCGGTGAACGGCGTGCTGCTCTTGTCGCCGTCGTTGCCGATGTAGGCGAAGTGGACGTCGTCGTCGAGCTCGGTGAGGCCCTCGACGTCGGTGCTGCCGAGGCCGTAGGCCTTGTCGCCCTTGACCTTCCAGGCGTTCTTCAGGCCGAGCTTCTCGTTGACGGCTCCGGTGAGCGAGCCGCTGGTGAAAGGCCTGATGGAGACCTGGTTGGAGTTGACGTAGCCGTCGGCGAAGGCGTAATCGGCGCCCTCCAGACCGGCGTCGGCGAGGGTCTTCCTGCCGTCGGCGAGGTGCGCGTCGAAGTCCTTCTCGAGCTTCTCGGCCCGCTTCGTGGTGCCGGTGGCCTTGGCGACCAGGTCGAGGTTGTCCTTCATGTGCCCGATCGGGTCGGAGGCGTCGGCGGACTGCACCTCCAGCACCGGGGCGATCCTGCGCAGCTGCTTCACCGCCTTCGGCGGCAGGTCGGTGCTGGCGATGACGAGGTCCGGCTTCAGCGCGGCGACGGTGTCCATGCTGGGCTCGCCGCGGGTGCCGATGTCCCTGGGCTCGTTCTTCAGCGGAACCGCGGTGTCCCAGGTCCGGTAGCCCTTGACGTCGGCGACGCCGACCGGGTCGACGCCGAGGGACACCAGGAGTTCGACCTCGTGCCACTCGGTTCCGACGACCCGCTTGGCGGGCGCGTCCAGTTCGACCTTCTTGCCGGAGGCGCCGGTGAGGGTGACGGGGTCGCTCTTCTTCCCGGCGTCGTCGGCCGCGGGCTCGGTGGTGCCGCAGGCGGTCAGGGTGAGTGCCGCGGCGACGGCCGCGGCGCCCAGGAGGAGGTGTCTCATGCGGTGCGGAGCCTCTCGTTTCGCGAATGGTGCCGGCCGATCGCGCGGGTGCGCGGCCGACCGGTGCGGGGATCGGTGTCCACGTCGATGCGGATGCCGTAGGTGTCGGTGAGCCGCTGGGGCGTCAGCACGTCCTCGGGGACGCCGTCGGCGACGATCCGCCCCGCGTCCAGCAGGACGATCCGGTCGGCGACGGCCGCGGCCTGGTCGAGATCGTGCAGCACGGCGCCGACGGCGGCGCCGTGCTCGTCCGCCAGGTCCCGGACGAGGTCGAGGAGTTCGACCTGGTACCGCAGGTCGAGATAGGTGGTCGGCTCGTCGAGGAGCAGCAGTCCGGTGTCCTGGGCGAGGCAGCTCGCGAGCCACACCCGTTGGAGCTGGCCTCCGGAGAGGTGCTCGGCGCCCCGTTCGGACAGGTCCGCGAGGCCCGTCAGGGCCAGCGCGCGGTCCACGGCGGCCCGGCCGTCCGGATCCGCCTTGCCCCAGCGGCCGCGGTACGGATAGCGGCCGAACTCGACGACGTCCCGCACGGTCAGCCCGCTGGGGGTGGGCCGTCCCTGGGGCAGCAGCGTGACACGCCGGGAGAATGCGCGCGGGGACAGGGCCAGGCCGTCGGTCTCGCCGTCGAGGGTGAGCGTCGCGCTCCGGGGCCGCTGCAGCCGGGCGAGGGTGCGCAGCAGCGTCGACTTCCCGCTGCCGTTCGGGCCCACCAGGACGGTCACCACGCCGGGGTGCAGCGTCAACGAGGCGTCATGGACGACGTCGACGCCGTCGTAGGCCACGGTGACGTCCGTGGCGGACAGCTCATGACCGCAGGGGCGCCGCGCCTTCGGGGTCTCTTCACCGGCATTCACCTGACAAAGGTTAGCCTACCCTTACTGCTCGGCCATCGGCCCCCTGGACCGGACGCGGCAACGGGCAGCTACTCCCCCGCTCCCCGGTCCCCGCGCGCGGCGCCTCGGGGCTCGCCCCGAGGCGCCGCCGCACCGGGCGCCGGGCCCACCACACCGCGGACCGCGCCCAGTTCGACGGCGTCCTGCGGGCGCAGCCGCAGCTCCTCGGCGGTCCGCCGGACCTGGCCGGGGCCGCGTTTGAGGATGGCGGCGGCCGATTCCGGGGCGATGACCGAGAAGTAGCTGTCGGGCGTGGCCCACAGATTGCCGGGCGCGGCCAGGGCGAGGGCGCCGCCCGAGCCGCCCTCGCCGATCAGGAGGGAGGTGAGGGGGACGGTGGCCTCGGCGACGGCGGCGAACACCTCGGCGATGGCGGGGCCCGCACCGGCGCGCTCGTCCTCCGGCCCGTTGGCGGCACCGGGGGTGTCGATCAGCGTCAGGACGGGGATGCGCAGCCGGTCGGCCAGTCTGATCAGCCGGGCCGCGGTGCGGTAGCCGGCCGGACCGGTGGGGGTGCCGCACTGCGCCGCGTAGGCCACCGTGCGGCCCGCGCGTCGCCCGAATCCGCACAGCACTCCCGGATCGGTACCGCCGCAGCGGTCACCGCTGATCTCCTCGCGGCCGGCGAGGCAGGCGTCCAGATAGGCGGCGGCGCGGGGGCGGTCCGCCGCACGGGCGCGTGCGACGGCTTCGGCACCGGTTGCCGGCAGCCGTCCGCCGCCGGACGGTCCGGGCAGCGCGTCCGGCACCGGGACGGGCTCGGGCCGCGCCCGGCCGCCGGACGCCGGGGTGAGCAGGGTGAGCCAGCGGGTGAGCGCCCCGCCGAGCTCCACCTCGGGCACGATCCGGTCGAGGTGCCCGGCCGCGTGCTGGGCCTCCGCGGTGTAGGCGGCGGGATCGGCTCCGCCGGGCCGTACCCGGGAGCCCGCGAACGCGGCCTGCGCTCCGGGCAGTGCGAGCACCACGTCGGCGCCCGCGGCCAGCGTGGCCCAGCCGCCGCCGGTGGTCGGGTCGCGGACGACCGCGAGCTGCGGCAGTCCGGCCGCGCGGGTCAGCGCGCTCTGCCGGGCCACCCGCTGGAGCTGGACGAGGGCCCGCATCCCCTCCTGCATCCGGCTGCCGCCGGTGGCGACCAGCGTGACGAGCGGCAGCCGCAGCTCGCGCGCCCGGGTGTGGGCCGCCTCGATCCGGTCGCCCGTGCGCTCCCCCAGGGAGCCCCCGAGGTAGCCGAACTCGAAGCAGAGCAGTACGGCGTCCCGCCCGCCGATCCGCCCGTTGCCGCACACCACCGACTCGTGCTCCCCGGTGCGCTCGTGCGCCCGCGCGCGCATTGCGTCGTACCCGGGCCAGCCCAGCGGGCCGTCGGCCGGGGACGGGCCGGGCCCGGCGCCGCCGGGGTGGTACTCGCGGAAGCCGGTCGCCAGCCGGGCGAGCAGCGTACGCGCACTGGTCCTGGGTCCGGTGGGGCTCATGGGTCCAGGCTGGGGTACGCACGCCCGTCTGTCAGCGGGGCCTGCCGGGCCACCGGCCCGGTTCCGGGGTGCGCGCCCTTCGCGTTCCGCCCGCATCCCGACGGCCTGCGTCCCGCCGGCCCGCGTCCCGAAGCGCCCCCTCCGGCGACCCGCACCGCCCCTGGTCAGCGCACCACACGCCCCCGCAGCACCACGTGGCTCGGGGCTTGCAGGACGCGGACGTCGGCGCGCGGGTCCGCCTCGTAGAGGACGAAGTCGGCGGGCGCGCCCTCGGTGAGGCCCGGTCGGCCCAGCCAGTCCCGGGCGGCCCAGGTGCTCGCGGCGAGCGCGTCCAGCGCCGGTATGCCCGCCGTCACCAGTTCGGCGACCTCCTGGCCGACCAGCCCGTGCGCCAGCGAGCCGCCCGCGTCGGTGCCGGTGAAGACGGGGAGACCCGCGTCCCAGGCGGCCCGTACGGTGTCGTGGCGGCGGGCGTGCAGGGAGCGCATATGGGCGGCCCAGCGGGGGAACTTGGCCTCGCCGCCCGCGGCGAGGGCCGGGAAGGTGGCGATGTTGACCAGGGTGGGCACGATGGCGACGCCGCGCTCGGCGAAGAGCGGGATGGTCTCCTCGGTCAGCCCGGTGGCGTGCTCGATGCAGTCGATCCCGGCCTCCACCAGGTCGCGCAGCGAGTCCTCGGCGAAGCAGTGCGCGGTGACCCGGGCGCCCTCCTGGTGCGCGGCCGCGATGGCCTCCTCGACGGCCCAGCGCGGCCAGCAGGGGCTCAGATCCCCCTCGTCCCGGTCGATCCAGTCGCCGACGAGCTTGACCCAGCCGTCGCCGCGCCGCGCCTCACGGCGCACGTACGCCGCCAGGTCGCCCGGCTCGATCTCGTGCGCGTAGTTGCGGATGTAGCGGCGGGTACGGGCGATGTGGCGGCCCGCGCGGATGATGCGGGGCAGCTCGTCGCGGTCGTCGATCCAGCGGGTGTCGGAGGGCGATCCGGCGTCGCGCAGCAGCAGCGCGCCCGCCTCCCGGTCGGTGAGTGCCTGCTTCTCACTGGTCGAGTCGTCCACCGGGCCGTGCGCGTCCAGCCCGACGTGGCAGTGCGCGTCCACCAGCCCCGGGAGCACCCAGCCGGTCAGCACTTCGGGCCCGGTGCCGCCGGACGCGGCGGGCCGCCGGTAGGTGACGTGCCCGTCCACCACCCACAGCTCGTCCCGTACGTCCTCGGGCCCGACCAGCACCCGCCCCTTGATATGCAGACTCGCGCGCTCGCTCATGCCCGCACTGTACGAGTGCGGGGCGTCGCGGCGTCCAGAGCGCCCGCGGTGGGAGCGGTCCGGCGGGGGACGGGGACGTGAACATCGGCGGATCCGAAAGCGAAGAATCGAGCAACGGATCCGCCGAAAGGGCAGACACGTCGCGGTCTCCAGCTTTACGATGCAATCCGGGTCACTTTTCCGGTGCAGCCGTCCTTATTCTTCTGCCCGCTTTCCGCAAGCTCAAACGCTAAGATTTTGTTACCTGCGACTCGCTAATCCGGGGCCGGCGCCGACGACGTTATAGCACTGTGATGTACTCCACAGGTCGACTGCTATACACGGACACATCCGCTTAAATCCGGGCCGATCCCGGCGGGTCTGCGCGCCCGCACGCCCGTGCGCGATAACACATGACCCCCCTTCCGCGTAACCCCTCTCCCCCGTGCAGTTTCAGATTCTGCTGGGTAAATTGAATTCACATGACCGCCGCACAAGCAGACCATGCAGGTGCCCACAGAGACTTTCTCGAAATGCCGGAGGGACTGAAGCTCGACACACCCCGTGTGGACGACGGAGCCGCGATCTGGCGCATCGCCCGCGACTCGAAGACCCTCGACCTGAACTCCTCGTACAGCTACCTGTTGTGGTGCCGCGACTTCGCCGCCACCTCGGTGGTCGCCCGCGACGACGCGGGTGAGCCGGTCGGTTTCATCACCGGCTACGTGCGCCCCCAGCAGCCGCGCACCCTCCTCGTCTGGCAGGTCGCCGTCGACGAGGCCGCCCGCGGCCGCGGACTCGCCGCCGCGATGCTGGACGGACTGACGCTCCGCGTCGCCGAGGAGCTCGGCATCGACACCGTCGAGACCACGGTCACCCCGGACAACACCCCCTCCAACCGGCTGTTCACCTCCTACGCACAGCGCCACTCGGCCGCGGTCGCCAAGGACGTGCTGTTCGACGCCGCCCTCTTCCCGGAGGACGGCCACCTGCCGGAAGTGCTGTACCGGATCGGTCCGGTCGTGTTTCCCGGCGCATCGAAGCGCTGACGTATACGGCCGCACCCCGGCGGGTAGGCACCGTCGCCGACCGCCCATAACAAGACTTTCTTCGCACACGACTCACTCCCTGGAGCAAGCTGTGACCATCACCCCGCCCGACCTGAGCGTCTTCGAAACCGTGGAGTCGGAGGTGCGCAGCTACTGCCGTGGCTGGCCGACCGTCTTCGACCGCGCGCAGGGCGCGCACATGTACGACGAGGACGGCCACACCTACCTGGACTTCTTCGCCGGAGCGGGCACCCTCAACTACGGCCACAACAACCCGGTCCTCAAACGGGCGCTGCTGGACTACCTCGAGCGCGACGGCGTGGTGCACGGGCTGGACATGTCCACCAGCGCCAAGCGTGCGTTCCTGGAGACCTTCCAGGAACTGATCCTCAAGCCGCGCGGCATGGACCACAAGGTGATGTTCCCCGGCCCGACCGGCACCAACGCCGTGGAGGCGGCGCTGAAGCTGGCCCGCAAGGTGAAGGGCCGCGAGTCGATCGTCTCCTTCACCAACGCCTTCCACGGCATGTCGCTGGGCTCGCTCGCCGTCACCGGCAACGCGTTCAAGCGCGCGGGCGCCGGCATCCCGCTGGTGCACGGCACCCCGATGCCGTTCGACGACTACCTCAACGGCACCACCGAGGACTTCGTCTGGTTCGAGCGGCTGCTGGAGGACCAGGGTTCCGGTCTGAACAAGCCCGCCGCCGTGATCGTCGAGTCGGTGCAGGGCGAGGGCGGCATCAACGTCGCCCGCGCGGAGTGGCTGCGGGCCCTGTCCGAGCTGTGCGAGCGGCACGACATGCTGCTGATCCTGGACGACATCCAGATGGGCTGCGGCCGCACCGGTGCCTTCTTCTCCTTCGAGGAGGCGGGCATCAAGCCGGACATCATCACCCTGTCGAAGTCCATCGGCGGCTACGGCATGCCGCTGGCGCTCACCCTGTTCAAGCCGGAGCTGGACATCTGGGAGCCGGGCGAGCACAACGGCACCTTCCGCGGCAACAACCCGGCCTTCGTGACCTCGACCGCCGCCCTGCAGACCTACTGGGCGGACGGCCAGATGGAGAAGCAGACGCTCTCCCGCGGCGAGCAGGTCGAAGCGCAGCTGAAGGCCATCGCCGAGGAGCACCCCGCGGAGGTGGCCGACTACCGCGGCCGCGGCCTGGTGTGGGGCCTGGAGTTCCACAACAAGAGCCGCGCCAACGCGGTGGCCAAGCGGGCCTTCGACCTGGGGCTGCTCATCGAGACCTCGGGGCCGCAGAGCGAGGTGGTCAAGCTCCTGCCGTCGCTGACCATCAGCCCCGACGAACTGGACGAAGGGCTGCGTATCCTGGCCCGGGCAGTTCGCGAAACCGCCTGACCCGCATGGATCGGCCCGTCCCGGCTACCCGCCGGGACGGGCCTCTTCCGTAGTGGACACCGCCGGGAGAGCGCTCCGCCGGAATGGACAGGGGGACGCTCTTCCGTCATGCACACAGAGAAAGGCACCATCACGCCGTGATCATTCGTTCCTTCAAAGACATCGAGAACACCGACCGACACGTCAAGGCGGCGTCAGGCACCTGGGAGAGCAAGCGCATCGTGCTCGCCAAGGAGAAGGTGGGCTTCTCCCTGCACGAGACCGTGCTCTACGCGGGCACCGAGACCTCGATGTGGTACGCCAACCACATCGAGGCCGTGCTCTGCGTCGAGGGTGAGGCGGAACTGACCAACGACGAGACCGGCGAGAAGCACTGGATCAGCCCCGGCACGATGTACCTGCTGAACGGGCACGAGAAGCACACGATGCGCCCGAAGACCGACTTCCGGTGCGTGTGCGTCTTCAACCCGCCGGTCACCGGTCGTGAGGACCACGACGAGAACGGCGTCTACCCGCTGCTCACCGAGCCCGACGAGGGCTGACCCCGGGGCAGAGCGGCGACGCGCCGCAGTACGGCGGGGCATCTGCTCCGCCGTACTGACACGCTGAGGCTCAGCCCCACCGTGCTGGGGGACCGTTCGCCGGTCCACTTCGGCCGTCCCGGCCGTTTCGCCATGTGAACAGGGCCGTACGAGAGGAGAGGAAGGCACAACCATGACCACCGCACCCGAGCGCATCGCCGACCTGTACCCGACCCGTGGAACCACCGAGGTGGCCATCCCGCGGATGGACCCCGTCGTGTGGTCCGAACCGGGTACTCCGGGGCCGATCGAGGCCGCGGAGCTGGCGTGCTTCGAGCGGGACGGGTTCCTCGCCGACGATCAGCTCGTCGGCCCTGACGAGGTCGACGTGTTGCGCGGGGAACTGGAACGGCTCACCTCGGATCCGGAGATGCGTACCGACGAACGCTCCATCGTGGAGCCGAAGTCGAACGAGATCCGGACCGTGTTCGAGGTGCACAAAATCAGTGAGGTCTTCGCCCGACTGGTGCGGGACCCGCGAGTCGTGGGCAGGGCACGGCAGATCCTGGGCTCGGACGTCTACGTCCACCAGTCCCGGATCAACGTCAAGCCGGGCTTCGGCGCCACGGGATTCTACTGGCACTCCGACTTCGAGACCTGGCACGCGGAGGACGGCATGCCGCACATGCGGGCCGTGTCGGTCTCGATCGCGCTGACGGAGAACTACGACACCAACGGCGGTCTGATGATCATGCCGGGGTCGCACAAGACCTTCCTCGGCTGCTCGGGCGAGACGCCGAAGGACAACTACAAGAAGTCGCTGCAGATGCAGGACGCGGGGACGCCCTCCGACGAGTCCCTGACCAAGTTCGCCGAGGCGCACAGCATCAAGCTGTTCACGGGCAAGCCCGGCTCGGCGACCTGGTTCGACTGCAACTGCATGCACGGCAGCGGTGACAACATCACTCCCTACCCGCGGAGCAATGTGTTCATCGTCTTCAACAGCGTCGAGAACGAGGCAGTGGAGCCGTTCGCCGCGCCCGTCCGCCGCCCCGAGTTCATCGGGGCGCGGGACTTCACCCCGGTGAAGTGACACGGCCGGTGCCCTGATGGTGCGGGGGAGGGACCCGCGGGTCCCTCCCCCGCATCATGCGGGGACGGGCCGGCTGCGGCCCGGACCCTACGACCGGCCGGGCCCTGGACCGGCCGGGACGGCGGGGACCTCCGGACACCGGCCCCGGATCAGCCGGCCAGCAGGTCGAGCAGCCGCTCCACATCCGCGTCGGTGTTGTGCAGATGGAAACTGGCGCGCAGATTGCCGTCCCGGGCCGCGACCGCCACCCCGGCCGCGGCCAGCTTCTCGACGGCGTGCCCGAGACCGGGTACCGCGACGATCGCCGAGTCCCCCGGCACCGGTTCGTATCCACCGGGCAGTTCGGCGACCCCCGCACGGAACCGGGTGGCGAGCGCCCGGTCGTGCGCGCCGATCGCCTCCGGGCCGCCCAGCTCCTCGACGAGGGCGAGCGAGGGCACCGCACCGAGGTACGGCAGAAAGGCGATCGACTCCGTGTACGCCCGGGCGTCCGGGGCCAGCCGGGCGATCGGACCGTAGCAGTCGTCCCACGGTGAGGCTCCCGCCACCCAGCCCGCGTGCAGCGGCAGCAGCGCTCCTTCCTCCTGCGCCTGCGCGGAGACGACCAGGAAGGACGCGCCCCGCGGGCACAGCAGCCACTTGTAGGCGTTGCACACGACGTAGTCGTACTCGTCGGCCTCGACGGGGAACCAGCCCGCGGCCTGCGTGGCGTCCAGCAGCACCCGGGCGCCGTGTGCGCGGGCGGCGGCCCGGACGGCGGGCAGGTCGGCGATCCGGCCGTCCGCCGACTGCACGGCGCTGAGGGCCACCAGTGTGGTGGAGGCGGCCACCGCCTCGGGCAGTTCCGCCAGGGGCACGGTGCGCAGCGTCACGTCGTCCCGCACCGTGAACGGGTTGACGACGGAGCTGAAGTCGCCCTCCGGGGCGAGCACTTCCGCACCGGCGGGGAGCGAGGCGGCCACCAGCCCGGTGTGGGTGGAGACCGCGCTGCCGGCCGCGACGCGGTCCGGGGTCGTCCCGGCGATCCGCGCGAAGGCGGCCCGCGCCGCGTCGGCCGCGGCGTAATAGGCGGCATGGTCGATCCGCCCGGCCGCCATGTCGGCGGTGGCCGTCGTGAGCGCGGCTGCGGTACGGGTGGGGAGGAGGCCCTGGGACGCGGTGTTGCAGTAGGTGACCTCGGGCTGGAACTCGGCGGCGAGCACACGTTGGTCCATCCGCCCAGTGTCCCGGGCCCGGTGGCCGGGGTCCACCGGTTACCCGGCGGCGGGCCCGCGCACGGCCCCGTCCGCCGCCGGCTGCTCCCGTACGCCGTCGATCCGGCGGGGCAGTCCCAGCGGATTGGCGTCGCGCAGCTCGGGCGGGAGCAGTGCCTCGGGCGTGTCCTGGAAGACGACCGGCCGCAGCCAGCGCTCCAGCGCGGTGGCCCCCACCGAGGTCGAGGTCGAGGTGGTGGCGGGGTACGGACCCCCGTGGTGCTGCGCGGGTGCGACGGCGACACCGGTGGGCCACCCGTTCACCAACACGCGTCCGGCCAGCGCGGTGAGCCGCGCGACCAGCCGGCCGGCACCGCCGCCGCCGGCGGCCTCCTCGGCGCCGAGGTGCACGGTGGCGGTCAGACTCCCCTCGATCCGCCCGAGCACGGCCTCGGCCTCGGCCTCGTCCGCGTACCGGACGGCGACGGTCACCGGACCGAAGCACTCCTCGAACAGCAGCTCGTGCTCCGCACCCAGGTCGGCGGCGGCGACGGCGAACAGCCCGGGCCGCACGGTCCGCTCGTCCTCGCCGGCCCCGGCGGCGACCGGGGTCGCGACGGAGGCGAGGCGGGCCCGTCCGGCGGTGCCCGCCAGGAACGCCTCCCGCATCCGGTCGTCGAGCAGATGGCCGGGCGCGGTGGCCCGCAGCGCACCGGAGAGCGCCGCCAGCAGCCGGTCGCCGTCGGCGCCCTCGGGAACCAGCACCAGGCCGGGCTTGACGCAGAACTGGCCGGTGCCCAGGGTCATGG
Source organism: Streptomyces sp. NPDC007025 (assembly GCF_042869455.1). Classification (NCBI taxonomy): domain Bacteria; kingdom Bacillati; phylum Actinomycetota; class Actinomycetes; order Kitasatosporales; family Streptomycetaceae; genus Streptomyces; species Streptomyces sp. NPDC007025. Next base: position 67,252 of record NZ_JBIAFT010000003.1, read on the forward strand.
AGCCGCCGAGCCCTTCGCCGATCCGCTCGGCGCGCTCGGCGGCCGCGGCGGGGGTGACCACGACGGGGTTGAGCGAGCCGAGTTCGCCGTGGAAGGGGATCGGGCGGGGCCGGGCGGCAGCCGCGTCGAAGAGGGCACGGCCGCCCTTGACCGAGCCGGTGAACCCGGCGGCCGACACCCGCGGGTGCCGCACCAGTTCGACGCCTGCCTCGAAACCGTGCACGACGGAGACGACGTCCTCGGGCAGCCGGGTGTCGGCGGCGGCGGCACGCAGTGCCGCCGCGCACAGCTGGGAGGTGGCCGGGTGGTCGGGGTGCGCCTTGACCACGACGGGACAGCCGGCGGCCAGGGCGCTGGCGGTGTCGCCACCGGGGACGGAGAAGGCCAGCGGGAAGTTGGAGGCGGCGTAGACCGCGACGACGCCGATCGGCAGCTTGTAGCGGCGCAGATCGGGGCGGGGCGGGGTGCGTGCGGGATCGGCACGGTCGATGATGACGTCGAGGTGTCCGCCGTCCTCGACCTCGTCGGCGAAGGAGCGCAACTGTCCTGTGGTACGGCCCAGTTCGCCGGTCAGCCGGGGCAGGCCCAGGGCGCTCTCGGCGTCCGCGGCGGCGACGATCCGCTCGCCGTCGGCCTCCAGGCGCTGCGCCGCGGCGCGCAGGAAAGCCGCCCGGGCGGCCCGGTCGGCCAGCGCCGGGAGCGCCCGGTGCGCGGCTTGCACGGCCGCGTCCACGTCGGCCGCCGTGGCCTCGTCGGCGACCCGTTCGCGCTGCTTTCCGGTACGGGGGTCGACGCTCCACACTGGTGCTGCTGCCACCGGGGTCCTCCTGGTCTGGCGGATCGGCTCCCCCGCGGGCCCGGCAGATGTCCGGGGCCCGCAGAGTGTGTTCGGTATGCTGAACGACATCCCTGTGGATGAATTCCTTCCGGACTGTAGAGCTGCGCGAACAGAGGGGTCAAGGTCGATGCCGGGTACCGAGGCGGGGGGATCGCAGGTCAAGTCGGCCGTACGGACCGTGGAACTCCTGGAGTTCTTCGCGGAGCGGCCGGGGATGCACACCCTCGCCGCCGTCCAGGCCGCGGTCGGCTACCCCAAGTCGAGCCTCTACATGCTGCTGCGCACCCTGGCCGACCTCGGCTGGGTCGAGACGGACGCCACCGGTACCCGGTACGGCATCGGGGTGCGGGCGCTGCTGGTGGGGACGTCGTACATCGACGGCGACGAGGCGGTGGCCGCGGCCAAACCCGCGCTCGACCACCTCCTGGCCGACACCACCGAGACCGTCCACCTGGCCCGGCTGGACGGCACCGACGTCGTACACCTCGCCGTCCGGCAGTCCCCGCACCATCTGCGCCCGGTCGCCCGCGTCGGCCGCCGGCTGCCCGCGCACTCGACCGCGCTGGGCAAGGCGCTGCTGGCGACGCACTCGGACGAACAGGTGCGCGCCATGCTCCCGGAGACGCTGGAGCGGCTCACCGAGCACACCCGCACCGACCGCGCACAACTGCTGGAGGAACTGCGGCTGGTGCGCGAACAGGGGTACGCGCTGGACCGCGAGGAGAACACGCTGGGGCTGCGCTGCTACGGCGTCGCCATCCCCTACCGCACGCCGGCCCGGGACGCCATCAGCTGCTCGGTGCCGGTGGCCCGGCTGACGCCCGAGCACGAACAGACGGTCAAACACGCGCTGTTCGACGCGCGCGACCGGCTGGTGTACGCCACCCGCACCCTCTGACGGGCTGCCTGCCGGTCCGCCAGGCGGCTCACCCGGACTCCGGTCTCCCCCTCCGCGGCGGGGCGGCGCCCCCCCCCGGGGGGGCCGGCCCCCCCCCCCGCCGGGGGCCCCGCCGGGGCCCGCCCCCCGCACGGGGGGGCCCCGCCCCCCACCCCACCCGGCCGCGGCCCCCCCGCGCGGGGCGCCCGGCGGCCCC
>NZ_JBIAFT010000003.1:69193-550421 GCF_042869455.1 Streptomyces sp. NPDC007025
CGCCCCACCCGCGCCCCGCGGCGCGGCCGCCCCCCGCCCCCCCCCCCCGCGCGCCCCCCCCCCCCCGCCCCGGCGGCGCCCCCCCCGGGGGGGGGGCCCCCCCCCCGCCGCCCGGACGGATGCCCGGCCGGCGCCGTACCCGGAATCGTGGCGGCCATGACGCACACCAGACCCGTCCTCGCCACCGCCGCTGTGTCCGCCTGCCTGCCCTGTCTGACACTGAAGCTGAGCTGGCTGGCTGGCTGGCGGCCGAACCGGCATCCCGGAAGGCAGCCCGCTGCACGACGGCGGCACCGGCGGCAGTGACACCGACGGGGCCGACGCGACTCTGGAGAGCTGGGTGCGGACAGTCGTCCACTCCGGCTTCGTGGTCCAGGCGCTCGCCCTGGGAAGGCTGTTCGCCTGCCATGCGCGCGACCGCTGGGGCGCACTGCTGCGCTCCCCGCTGCACCGGCGGGTGCGCGGCGGGCGGTCCGGCGGCCCGCGGAGCACACACCTGTTCGCGGCGGCCGTGGCGGCGGCACTACCCGTCCTGGTGGGGCCCCGACGTGGTGCTGATGGATGTGCGAATGCCGCGGGTCGACGGGATCCGCGCCACCGAGCAGCTGGTGCGGACCCTGGGCGGGGGGGCGCCGCGGATCCTGGTCCTGACCCTCCGAGAACGACAGCCACGTGTACGACGCACTGCGCGCCGGGGCACACGGCTTTCTGCTCAAACGGACGACCGCCGAGGACCTGGTGGCCGGGATCCGGCTGGTCGCGCGCGGCGAGTCGCTGCTCTTCCCCGTCGCCGCCCGCGGGCTGGCGGCCCACCACGCCCACCGGGGCCGGACGGCGGCGCTCACCGCGCGGCTGACCGCACGCGAGGCCGTCGTGCTCGGGCTGACGGCCCGGGGGCTGACCAACGCGGAGATCGCCGTGCGGCTCGCGGTCGGCCGCCACCGTCAAGACGCACGTGGCCGGGGTGCCGGCCAAGCTCGGGGCGCGGGACCGCACCCACGCGGTCGTCCTGGCCTCCGAGCACGGTGTGGTCACTCCGGGCGGAGAGGCACCCCGGGCGGAGAGATGAGAATGTCCTGAGAAGTCCGCCTCGGTCGGAACCCGCACCGTCCCGGAGTGCGTTCCCGTGCAGAGATGAACAGGACGATCAGGCGTGCGGGCACCGTCACGCTGCTGCTGGTGATGGCGCTGCTGATGCGGCTGACCTGGCTGCAGACGGTGGACGGCCAAGCCCTCGCGGACAACGAGGACAACCGGCGGAACGCCATCGAGCGGTACGCGCATCCGTTCGGCGACATCTATGTGGGCGGCGAGCCGGTCACCGGCTCCGAGCGCGCCGGGGACGGCGGCGACCTGCGCTACCGGCGGACGTACACCGACGGACCGCTCTACGCGCCGGTCACCGGTTTCGCCTCGCAGGTGCGCGGTACGACCCAGCTCGAGGGCATCTACCGGGACGTGCTCGACGGCACCGACGACCGGCTCAAGGACCCGCTGGAGCTGCTGACCGGCGAGCGCGCCCGGCCGGGCAACGTGCTCACCACCATCGACCCGGACGTGCAGCGGGCCGGGTACCGGGCGCTGGGCGGCAAGAAGGGCGGCGCGGTGGCGATCGACCCGGACAGCGGCGAGATCCTGGGCGCTGTCAGCACCCCGTCGTTCGACCCGTCGTCGGTCAGCGGCAGCACCCCGGAGGACGCAGCGGCGTGGCGGAAGCTGACCGCCCGCAGCGGCACCGACCGGGCCGACGACCGGCCGACCCTGAACCGCGCGCTGCGCCAGGCCGTGCCGCCGGGCTCGACGTTCAAGCTGGTGGTGGCCGCCGCCGCGCTGGAGAACGGGCTCTACTCGTCGGTGGACGAGCGGACCGACAGTCCCGACCCCTACACCCTGGAGGGCACCTCGACGGTGCTGAAGAACGAGAACGCCGCGGCCCCCTGCGAGGACGCCTCCCTGCGGACGGCGCTGCGCTACTCCTGCAACAACGTCTTCGCCGCGCTCGCTACCGATCTGGGCGCCGCGAAGCTGCGGGAACAGGCCGAGAGGTTCGGCTTCGACGACGCGAAGCGGGATGTGCCGGTCCGCGCGGCGCGGAGCAACTTCCCCGCCCGGACGGACGCGGCGCAGACGGGTCTCTCCGGGATCGGGCAGTTCGAGGTCACCGCGACCCCGCTGCAGATGGCGATGGTCTCGCAGGCCGTGGCGCAGGGCGGCGAGCTCGTCGACCCGCACATGGTCTCCCGGGTGCAGGACGGCAGCGGGCACACGCTCCGGTCCTACGAGGACCCGGACACCCACCGGGTGATGAGCGAACGCACCGCCGGGCAACTCAGATCGGCGATGGGCACGGTGGTGGAGAAGGGCACCGGCAGCAATGCGAAGATCGACGGCGTCACGGTGGGCGGCAAGACCGGCACGGCCCAGCACGGGGTCGACAACAGCGGTACGCCTTACGCCTGGTTCACCTCCTTCGGCGAGACGGACTCCGGCCGGAAGGTCGCGGTGGCCGTGCTCGTGGAGGACTCGGACGCGGCCCGCGCCGAGGTCAGCGGCAACGGGCTGGCGGCCCCCGTCGCCCGGAGGATGATGGAGGCGGCTCTGCGGTGACCCGGTCCGCGCGGCCCCGGGGGGGGCGCGCCGGACCGCAACAGCGGCGGGGCGGCGTCTTGACGGGCGGTGCGGCCCTTCGTAGCGTCGCCTTCCCCCTGGTGGCCGCCCAGGCGCGCCCGCATCGGCGCCCGGAGCCGAAGCGCCGCCGGACGACCGGATGGAGACCGCACGTGCCCGAGAGTCCCGCGGCCGGGTCCGCGCCCCGCACCGTGCTGCTGACCGGCGCCGCCGGGGGCCTCGGCACCCGGATGCGGGAGCTGCTGCCCGGTTACGGCTGGACCCTGCGGCTGCTGGACATGCGCCCGGTCGAGGACGCACCCGACGCGCACGTACTGGACCTGGGGGCCGCGGACACCGACGCGCTGCGCACCGCGGTCCGGGGCGTGGAGGCGATCGTGCACCTGGCGGGGATCTCCTTGGAGTCCACGTTCGAGAAGATCCTCGCCGCCAACATCCGGGGCACGTACGCACTCTACGAAGCCGCCCGCGCCGAGGGCGTGCGCCGCGTCGTCTTCGCCTCCTCAAACCACGCGGTCGGCTTCACCCCCGTCCCGGCGGACGGCGCGGCACTGATCCCGCCGCACACCCCGCACCGCCCCGACACCTTCTACGGCCTCTCCAAATCCTTCGGCGAGGACCTGGCGCAGCTCTACCGGGACCGGCACGGCATCGAGACCGTCTCCATCCGGATCGGCTCCTGCCAGGCGGCACCGACCTCCGTACGGGAGTTGTCGACCTGGCTCAGCTTCGGCGACTGCGCCCGGCTCCTGCACGCGGCGCTGACCGCGCCGGACGTCGGCCACACGGTCGTCCACGGCTCCTCCGCCAACACCCGGATCTGGTGGGACCTCGCCCCGGCCCGCGCCCTGGGCTACGCGCCGCGCGACGACTCGGAGCTCTATGCCGAGGAACTCCTCGCACGCTACGGGGAATTGGACACCCGGGACCCCGATCAGGCACATCTGGGAGGCGAGTTCTGCACCCGTCCGCCGAGGTGGCCGCGCTGAGTCGCGCCGCACGGGGGGCCGGCCGGGGGCGGACGCGGCGACGGGCGGGGCAGGCATGATGGATCAGCAACCGACCAGCCACGGGGAGGCCCCTGAGATGCTCGCCACACCGCTCACCCAGCTCGCCGACGCACAGGACACGGGTTCGGACCTGCTCTCCGACCTCACGCACTCGGGCGTGCTGAGCTGGATCGTCCTCGGCCTGGTCGCGGGCACGGTGGCCAAGATCCTGCTGCCCGGCCGCGATCCGGGCGGCCTCGTGGGCACCGTGCTCATCGGTGTCGCCGGGGCGTTCATCGGGGGCTGGCTCTCCGCCACCTTCCTGGACCGTCCGATAGCCAACAACGTGGTGGATCCCAGCCTCTGGATCGCCGCCGTCGCCGGGGCTCTCGTGCTGCTGATCGTCTACCGGCTGCTCTTCGGCCACTCCCGCGACCGCCGCTGACGGCCGCGGCACCGTGCGGGCCGGCGCCCGCTCCCGCACAGGGGGCACGGACGGCCTGCCGGCAGACGCCTTCCGGGCTCCCGGGGTCCGGGTGGTTCGGAACCGGAAGCGGGTGGGTGGTAGAAACGCGGAGGTATACATCCCTCGTGTGAAAGGAGACGCCATGTCGTCCAAGCGTCGGCGCAAGAAGAAGGCCCGCCGCGGCAACGCGGCCAACCACGGCCGCCGTCCGCAGTCCTGAGTGCGGCTCCCCGCGTGCCGCACCGGCACGCGGGGAGCCCGCCCGGTGGCCGCCGCCCGGGAGCTGCGGCCCCGTATCCTCCCCGCGGCCGGTCTCGTTAGAAGGCCGTGAGTACTCGAACCTCCGCCCGGTATCTCGTCCGTACCGCCGTGGCCGCGGCCGCGCTGGCGGTACCCCTGCTGACCTCGCAGCCGGCCCCCGCCGCCGACACCGCGAGCGGCCCCGCCGGCTCCACGCCCGGCAGCCCGCGCACCGGACCTGGCTCCGACGGCGGTGACCAGGGCGTCTTCCTGAGCATCTCCGGCTCCGGCGACACCTGGATCCGGGGCGTCGTGCTGCACTGCGAGCCGACGCCGCACGGACACCACCCCAGGGCCGTGGAGACCTGCGCGGCCCTGGACGCGGCACACGGCGATCTCGACGCGCTGCCCGTCGGCAGCGGCCGGTGCACCATGCAGTACGACCCGGTGACCGTCACCGCCCGCGGCAGCCACCGGGGACAGGCCGTGAACTGGAAGAAGACGTTCCCGAACGCCTGCGTGATGCATCAGGCGACGGGTCCCGTCTTCGACTTCTGACCCGGTCCCGGCGAGCCGGCCGGCAGGGCCGGACCCCGCCGTGCGGCCGTGCCGCCCGCACCACGCCCGATCGGGCCGCCCCACGCCGCGGCGGAGCTCACTGCGGCGCGGGCCGCGGCGGGCCGCCGGAGCTCGCACTCCACGGGCCCGCCCCGCTCCCGACTCCGCACTCCCGGCCGGACGCGGCGCGGCACGGTGGTGCTACAGCGCGGCGGCGCCGGGCTTCACCATGCCGCGTACCGTGCGCGAGTCGACGTACTCGCCCAGCGCCGTCATCTCCCACTCGCCGGAGAACTGGCGGATGAACTTCGCCATCAGGACACCCGTCCGCGGCTCGGACTGGGTCAGGTCGAACCGGACCAACTCCCCGCCACCGCCGTCGAGCAGCCGGCAGTACGCCTTGGCGACGTCCGTGAACTTCTGACCGGAGAAGGAGTTGACGGTGAAGACCAGCCCCGTCACCTGGGGTGGGATGTCGCCGAGGTGGACGGTGATCACCTCGTCGTCCCCGTCGCCCTCGCCCGTGAGGTTGTCGCCGGAGTGCTGGATGACACCGCCCAGAATGGCCAGCTTGCCGAAGTAACAGGCGTCGACCTTCTTGCGGTTGGCGTCGTAGGCGATGACCGAGGCGTCGAGGTCGATCTCCTTCGCCCGCCTCCCGGCACGGAAGACCGGCTCCCAGCCGAGCCCCATCCGCACCGAGGTGAGCAGCGGCCTGCCTCCCTTGACCAGCGACACCGTCTGGTTCTTCTGCAGGCTCACCCGCCCCTTGTCCAGGTTGATCTTCCCCGTCCCGGCAGGAGCTGCCGGGGCAGCGGGGGCGGGTGCCGCCGCGGGCGGGGCGGGAGCGGCGACCGGCGGGGCGGCGGGTGCCGCGGGGGCGGCCGCGGGCGGGGCGGCGGGCTCCTCCACCTGGACGCCGAAGTCCGAGGCGATTCCGCCCAGCCCGTTGGCGTACCCCTGGCCGACGGCGCGCACCTTCCAGGCACCGTTCCTGCGGTAGACCTCCACCACCAGCAGCGCCGTCTCGGCCCCGAGCTGCGGTGGGGTGAAAGTGGCCAGCACGGCGCCGGTGGCCGCGTCCCGGACGGTGGCGGTGGGCTCGGTACCCGCGAAGGTGGCGCCGGGGGCGTCCGGACTCGCGAGGACGGTGACCTTGTCGATCCCGGCGGGCACCGCGCCGGTCTCGACGGTGATGGTGTCGGTGGCGCCGCCGGTGTGGGTCACGCCGGGAGCGGTCGGCTGGTTGTAGAAGACGAAGTCCTCGTCCGAGCGGACCTTGCCCTCCGGGCTCAGCAGCAGTGCCGAGACGTCGAGCTTGCTGGGTGCGGTTACCTCCACCGCGACGCGCTGCGCGGTCAGCGGAAGGTTGGAGCCGGGAGTCATTGCCGTCATGCCGGGGTAACGACCGGCCGGGCTTTGCGGTTCCTTTGCAGTGACCGAGGTGTACCCGCCCCCGGGCCGCGCCCCGCGAGTCAGGCGGGCGAGGGCCGCCCGGGTCCGGCCGGCTGCGCTGCACTGCGGCAGGAGGCGACGGGACCCGGAGCGAGACAGCATGCGACGCCGGCGCACGGCCGCTCACCCCGTCCTCCCCGGAGTACAGTGACATAGACAGACCTGTTTACCGCCGTGCGGGCAAGGCAGGACACGGCGGGGCGTCGACGGAGGGAGCTGCGAGCAGTGGGGACGGGGACAACGGAATCGGCGGCGGCGCGGCCGGCGGCCCCGGAGGAGCTGACGCCCGGCGCCCGGCGGATTCTGGACGCGGCGAGCGCCCTCTTCTACGAGCGCGGCATCACGGCCGTCGGCGTCGATCTGATCGCCAAGGAGGCCGGCACCACCAAGAAGACCCTCTACGACCGGTTCGGTGGCAAGGACGCGCTGATCGCCGCGTATCTGCGCGAGCGGGACCGGCGCTGGCGCTCCTGGCTGACCTCGTGGGTGGCGGCGCACGCCGCGGACACCGGGGCCTCCGCGCAGCTGCTGGCCACCTTCGACGCGCTCGCGGAGTGGACGAGGCAGCACAATCCACGTGGCTGCGGCTTCGTCAACGCCGCGGCGGAGCTGCCCGACCCCGCGCACCCGGGGCGCCGTGTGATCACCGAGCAGAAGCACTGGATGCACGGCTATCTCCGCGAGCTCGCGGTCGCGGCCGGTGCGCGGGAGCCGGGGCGGCTGGCCGACCGGCTGGCCGTGCTGCACGAGGGCGCCGTGGTCATGCGCGGCCTGGAACTCGTGGACGACCCGGTCGGCACTGCGCGCGCCCTGGCCGAGCTGGCCCTCCGGGAGGCGCTCCCCGGGCCGGGGGCCGGTGGGGCGGCCGGGCCGGCAGGGCACTGAGGCCGCGCCGGGACGGAGCCTCCGGCTCCGTCGGGCGGATCGGCAGCGCCACCGCGGTCGGCGCGGCGCCCCGCGTTCCGAGGTGCATCGCGGCGGCCGCGGGCGCAGCCTGGAGGCATGAGTGCGTTCGTCGTCGTCCATCCGCCCGCGCCCGGCGGCGGTCGCCGCGTCAGTGTGCACGGCGAGACGCTGGGCACCGCCCACGGCCTGACCGATCTGATCGAGTTCCTCGCCCGCGCCGGTCTGGACATCGCCACGGTCGATCTGTACGACGAATCGGTCATCGAGTGGCAGGGCGGCAACCACCTGGTATGGGGGCGCGCGGCGGAATGAGATCGCGCTCCGCGGGGCAGGCGGGGGCTGACGGGGAGGGACGACGGGAGGGCGGGGCGTGCCGGGAACAGAGGGACCGCGACAGCGAGCGGGCCGGAGCGGGGACGTGCGCGGCGGTGCCGCGTTCCCGTGGGGGTGGCTGGTGCCCGGAGTGCTGCTGGTGGTGGGGCTCCTGGTGTGGGGGATCGTGGTCTATCCCCGGCTTCCGCAGCAGGTGCCGCAGCACTTCGGCAGCGACGGCGTGGACCGGTACGCGGACAAATCGGTGGGCGCCGTCTTCCTCCCCGTCCTCGTCCACGCGGGCGCGCTCGCGCTGCTGACCGGGACGGCCTTCGCCACCCTGCGCATCACCCCGGTCCGCGACCTGCCGCCGGGGCGGCGGACGTCGAGTCTGGTCAACCGGCCGCAGACGGCACAGGGTGCGCTGGGCCTGGCCCGGGCGCAACTCTTCCTCGGCTGCTGCCTCGGGGTGACCGTCGCCGTGGCCTGCAGCCTGATGTGGGCCGTCGAACCGCCGGCCGAGGGCGAGCCGCGCACCGGGACGCTGCTGCTCGCCCTGCTGCCCTCGGCGCTCGGCACCGCCGCCGTTCTGGCGGCGGCCTTCCGGGACCGCCGGCCGGGCGACGCCCGGGCGACGGAGCCCGGCGCGGAGTGACCGTCCGGCCCGGTCCCGGCTATCCGGGACCGGCAACCCCTTCCGCCGTCCGCAGTTGCAGGGCCCGGAGGTCGCGGCTGGCGGAGATCAGTTCCTTGGCCTCCTGCTCCGTGCTGACCATCGGCTGCGAGCCGTGCAGCGGCACCCCCGCGGTCTCCGGCATGAAGCGCACGGCGAGCAGGCCGACGAGGCCGCTGACCACCAGATAGCAGCCGGGCACCAGGTTGCTGCCCGTCGCGCTGACCAGGCCCTCGGTGACCAGCGGGGTGGTTCCGCCGAAGGCGGCCACCGAGAAGTTGAAGCCGATCCCCATCGCGGCGTAGCGCACGCTCGTGGGGAAGAGCGCGGGCAGCGTGGCGGCCGACGGTGCGGCGAACCCGGCCAGCAGGGTGGCCAGGACGAGCACACCGAGCCCGGGCAGCAGCCAGCCGTCCGAGCGCAGCAGCAGGAAGGCGGGGACGGCCAGCACGATCTGGCCGACGGCGGCCCAGCGGTAGACGGGGCGCCGCCCGATCCGGTCGCTGAGCCGGCCGACGAAGGTGATGAGCACCACCACCCACACCATGCCGACCAGCACCAGCACATCGGAGGTGGTGCCGTCCCGGCCCAGCACCTCGGTCTGATAGGTCGGCAGATAGCCGGTCACCATGTAGTTGGTGACGTTGTAGAGCAGCACCAGGCCGATGCAGACCAGCAGCGGCTCCCAGTACCGGCGCAGGATGGTGCGGAACTCGTGCTTCTGCTCGCGCTCGGCGACGGCCTGGTCGTGCTCGTCCAACTGCTGCTGGAAGGCGGGGGACTCCTCCAGCTTCAGCCGCATGTACAGGCCGATCAGTCCCAGCGGTCCGGCGATCAGGAACGGGATGCGCCAGCCCCAGGAGAGCATCTGGCTGTCGGTCAGCGCGATGTTGAGCACGGTGACCAGGACCGAGCCGAGGGCGTAGCCGATGAACGTGCCGAAGTCGAGCCAGCTGCCGAGGAATCCGCGCCTGCGGTCGGGCGAGAACTCCGCGATGAAGGTGGTGGCGCCGCCGTACTCGCCGCCCGTGGAGAACCCCTGCAGCATCCGCGCGAGGAGCAGCAGGATCGGGGCCGCGATGCCGATCGTGCCGTAGTCGGGGATGAACCCGATCAGGAAGGTCCCGAAGGCCATCAGGACCATGGTCGCGGCGAGCACCTTCTGCCGGCCCAGCTTGTCGCCGAGCGGCCCGAAGAAGAGGCCGCCCAGCGGGCGGACGACGAAGGCCGCGGCGAACGTCGCGAACGAGGCCAGGAGTTGCGCCGCGTCGGAGGCGCCCGGATAGAAGACCTTTCCGATGGTGGCGGCCAGATAGCTGTAGACGCCGAAGTCGAACCACTCCATGCAGTTGCCGAGTGCGGAGGCGCTGACCGCCCGCTTGAGCATGGGTTCCTGGACGACCTGCACATCGTCCTTGGTGAACGGGCGGCCCGCGCGGCGCAGTCTGGAGACCAGTTCGTCGCGTACCTGTTGGGGCAGCGCGGCCACCGCCTGCGGTACCTGCCGGGCCGCCGCTGCGCCCCCGGACTGCCGCTTGGGGCTCTCTGTCACGTCGTTGCTCACACCCTTTGCTCCGAATAGCCGAAAAGGCCCGATCTGCTCGATCGTACGGAACTGCGGGAGCGGATCCCGGGAGCGGGTTGCCGGACTCGCCGCACCTCACACACCGTCCGCGGTCGGACCGCGCCCGCACCGCCGGGCGGTCCCGTACGGCACCCCGGCGGTGGGTGCGGCTGGTCACGTCAGTGGTCGGTACGGAACGCCCGCGCGGCGGAGGCAGGGACGGACGGCCGGCCGCCCTGTGTGGAGGTGAGTGGGAGCGGATCCCGACCGGGCGGGATCCGTGGGCGGTCAGCGGGAGCGGGCCTTGAACGCGGCCTTGCGGGCGTCTTTGGCGATCCGCTTGTCCGGGTGCACCCGCCCCATCGTCTCCAGCACGTCCCCGGTCGACGGGTGCTCGACTCGCCACGCCTTGTCGAAGAAGCCGGTGTGCTGGTCGACCAGATCCCGTACCAGGTCGCGCAGTTCATCCGGTTCACCGGCGGTCGCCACCTGGGCTGCGATGGTGTCGATCGTCAGCCAGAAGACCATTTCCTCGTCGGGCTGCGGCACGTCCCCGGCGCCACGCTCGGCGAGCCAGACCCGGGCGAGCCCGCCCAACTGCCGGTCCTCCAGCACCTCGCGCAGCGCGGGCTCGGCCCCGGGCCCGGCGAGCGAGAGCGCCTGCTGGCAGGCGAGCCGCCGGACGGGGGCGGCCTCGTCGCCGCCGCGTGCCGCCGCGAGCAGTTCCCGCGCGGCCGCCGGCGTGCCGTCGCCGCCGGTGGGTCCGCCGGCGTTCCGGGCGGCGAACCACCCCTGGATCTCGCTGCGCGCGTTCTCCTCCGTGTAGACCGGGAGCGCGGCCAGCAGCGCGTCCGCTCCGGCGTGCGCGAGGTCGCCGACCGCCGGAACGTCCAGACCGGCCTCGCGCATCCTCTCGCGCACCCCGTACAGGCCGAGCGGGGTGAGCCGCACCATGCCGTAGCGGGAGACGTCCTCCTCGTCCGGCTCGGCGCCCGACTCCGCCGCGTCGTAGGGCTCTTCGCCCTCGTCCTCGCGGGTGAGGGCCTCGTCCACCGGCTGGTGGACGACCAGCCCGGTCGGCTCCAGCATCCGGAACTGCTCGTCCAACCGCATCATCGTGCTGGAGACCTCTTCGAGCACGTCGTCGGTGGGCTCGTCCATGCCCTCGGGCACGGTCATCGAGGCGGCCAGCACCGGCAGCGGCACCATCGACCCGGCCGCGACGGCAGGGTCGGTGGCCGTGAGCAGGTAGAGGTTGCCCAGGGCGCTGTCCAGGGCCTCGGCCTCCTCCTCCGGGTTCCAGTCCAGCGCGTCGAGGTCGATGGTGTTCGGGTCGATCTCGCCGTCCGGACTGACGGCGCCCTCGATACCGTCCAGCAGTTCCTCGAAGCTGGGTGTCGCGGCGTCCGCGAGCACCGTCTCCAGGCCGCTGCGCCACAGCCCGAGGATCTCCTCGGGAGCGGGCGCGGAAGCGCCCGGGGCGCCGGTCAGCCCGCCCAGCTCCGGCTCCGGCGCGGCCGTGCCGACCGGATCGTCGCTGCCCGGCCCGTCGGCGGCCTCCGCACCCTCTCCGGCTCCCCCGGCCTCCTCGGTCTCCTCGAATTCCTCGACCGCCAGCAGTCCGGTGTCCACGGCGAAGTTCCAGGCGTCGGCGGCGAGTGCGGGAGCCTCCTCGTCTCCCGACAGGCCCAGGTGTGCGGCGGCCTGCTTGAGCTGCTCGGCCAGCAGTTCGCCTCCGGCACCCACCGGAATGCCCGCACCCGCGGGACCGCCGGCGCGCGCCCAGCGGGTGAGTTCCACAGCGCGCGCCAGGAGCGGTGCGGCCAGTGCGTCCCGCGCCAGTTCGGCATCGGAGGGCAGCCGGACGGGCGGCAGGGTGGGACGGTCGTCACCGGTCATGTGCGGGTTCATCTCCTACAGGTGCTACAGGTTGCCGGACGGTGCGGGGACCCAGCATAGAAGGGTTCTGTCCGCGGGTGCCCGAATCGTGCAGCAGGCACGTAACAAGGACGGAGACGGACCTGGCACCGGTGGTTCGCCTGTTCGGCTGTGGCCGGTTCCCGGCGGAGCCGGGCCCGCTGCTCACCGCGTGTGGTCGCCGATGACGTACCGCTCCGGCCAGGTCACGGCCGTCCGACGGGGCCCGGAAGCGGGCCGGGTCCGGTCGGCCGGCCCGGGTGTCCGGCCGGACGCCCGGGCCGGCCGCCGCCGTGGGCCACGACCTGGCGGCGCCGGAGCCAGGCGCAGGCCGTCGAACCGGTGATCATCCGCCCAGGCTCCCCTGCCCGGTGGAGGAGGCGACCTCGGAGGGGGCGTCCTCGGAGGAGTCCTGCGGCAGCAGCTCCGCGAGTCGGTGCGCCTCCTCGATGAGCGTCTCGACGATCTTCGATTCGGGTACGGTCCTGACGACCTCGCCCCGGACGAAGATCTGTCCCTTGCCGTTGCCGGAGGCGACGCCGAGGTCCGCTTCCCTGGCCTCTCCCGGGCCGTTCACCACGCACCCCATGACGGCCACGCGCAGCGGAATGTCCATGTCCGCGAGCCCGGCCGTGACCTCGTCGGCCAGCTTGTAGACATCGACCTGGGCCCGCCCGCAGGACGGGCAGGACACGATCTCCAGTCCGCGCTGCTTGAGGTTCAGGGACTCCAGGATCTGGAGGCCGACCTTCACCTCCTCGGCGGGCGGCGCGCTCAAGGACACCCGGAGGGTGTCGCCGATGCCCTGGGACAGCAGCGCGCCGAACGCGACAGCCGACTTGACCGTGCCCTGGAAGGCCGGGCCCGCCTCCGTCACGCCGAGGTGCAGCGGATAGTCGCACGCCGCCGCGAGCTGCCGGTACGCCTCGACCATGACGACGGGGTCGTTGTGCTTGACGGAGATCTTGATGTCCCGGAAGCCGTGCTCCTCGAACAGCGAGGCCTCCCACAGTGCGCTCTCGACCAGCGCCTCCGGGGTGGCCTTGCCGTGCTTCTGCAGCAGACGGCGGTCGAGGGACCCCGCGTTGACCCCGATCCGGACGGGGGTGCCGTGGTCCTCGGCGGCACGCGCGATCTCGCGGACCTTGTCGTCGAACTGTCTGATGTTGCCCGGGTTGACGCGCACGGCCGCGCAACCGGCCTCGATGGCGGCGAACACGTACTTCGGCTGGAAGTGGATGTCCGCGATCACGGGGATCCGGGACTTGCGCGCGATCGTGGGCAGCGCGTCGGCGTCGTCCTGGGTGGGACAGGCGACGCGGACGATCTGGCAGCCGGACGCGGTCAGTTCGGCGATCTGCTGGAGGGTCGCGCCGATGTCGGAGGTGCGGGTCGTGGTCATGGACTGGACCGAGACCGGGGCGTCGCCGCCCACGGGTACGGCCCCCACCTGGATCTGACGGCTGGCACGGCGTCCAGCCGGCCTCGGCGGCACCGTGGGCAGTCCGAGAGCGACAGGCATGGCAGTTCCCCAAGGTGGTCGGCCGGTCCGGGCGGACCGGGTGACGGCTGCTGGCTGGGGGCCGCGGGCTCATCCCCCGCCGGGCCCGGGCGTGCGCTCGTCGGCCAGCGGTGTCCGCGGGACGCGGCCGGTGACCGGGTCGGCGAGCCGGCCGGGCATCGTGAAGACGACGTCCTCGGCGCGGCCCCGCTGGAGTTCGACCTGGTCGAATCCGAGTGCGGCGAGCCGGGTGACGAGCCCGCCGACGAGGATCTCCGGCGCGCTGGCCCCGGCACTGATGCCGACCGAGGACACGTTCTCCAGCCAGGCCGCTTGCAGGTGCTGTGCATCGGGCACCAGATGGGCGGCGGCGCCGTGGTCGCGGGCCACCTCCACCATGCGCAGCGAGTTGCTGGAATTGCGCGAGCCGACGATCAGGACCAGGTCGTTGTCGCGGGCCAGGTCCTTGACGGCGTTCTGCCGGTTCTGGCTGGCGTAGCAGATGTCGTCGCCGGGGGTGATCAGGTCGGTGAAGCGGGCGCGCAGGGCCTCGACGACGCGCCCGGTCTCGTCGAACGAGAGGGTGGTCTGGGTGAGCACGGCGACCGGGGCGTCGTCGGGCAGGTCCAGGCGTCGCACGTCGTCCACGGTCTCGACGACGACGATCCGGTCGGGGGCCTCGCCGAGGACGCCCTCGATCTCCTCGTGGCCCTCGTGTCCGACGAGGAGGATCGTGCGGCCGTCCCGGGCGAAGCGCACCGCTTCCTGGTGGACCTTGGAGACCAGCGGGCAGGTGGCGTCGATGACGTCGAGCTGCCGGTCCGCGGCGGCGGCGCGCACTCCGGGGGAGACTCCGTGCGCGGAGAAGACACAGACCGCGCCGTGCGGGACCTCCTCCTCGCTGTCGACGAAGACCGCGCCGCGCGTCTCCAGCTCGGCGACGATGTGGTGGTTGTGCACGATCTCCTTGCGCACGTACACCGGCGGCCCGTGCATGTCCAGCGCCCGCTCGACGATGCCGATGGCGCGCCGGACCCCCGCGCAGAAGCCGCGCGGCTGGGCCAGGACGACGTTCCCCGCACTCACGTCGCATCACCCCCGGCCGGTGCGGGGACGGCGGAGGCCGCCCGGCGCGGCGTACGCGCGTCCAGTCGCAGGCGCAGTCGGCGCGGGTGGTAGACGGTGGCCAGCGGAACCGGGCGGATGTCCATGCCGGGCTCGCAGGTGACCCGCCAGCGGCCGAGGATGGTGGCGAGCCCCAGGGCGGCCTCGGTGCGTGCGTAGAGGTCGCCGATGCACTTGCGGGCGCCGGTGCCGAACGGCACGTAGGCATGCCGGGAGGCGGGCGCGACGCGGTCCGGGAGCCAGCGGTCGGGGTCGAACGCCGCGGGATCGTCGAAGGCGTCCTCGTACTGGGCGACCGCGGCGGGGCTGAAGACGACGGTGGAGCCGGTGGGCAGCCGGCGGCCGGCGAGTTCGGTCGGGGCGGCGGTGAGCCGGGTGAACAGCCAGGCGGGCGGGTGCAGGCGCAGCGTCTCGGAGATGATCCGGTCGGTCAGGGAGAGCTTCGGCAGGTCGTCCCACTGCGGGGCACGCCCCTCCAGGACGGTGTCCATCTCCTCGTACAGCGCGGCCTCGATCTCCGGGTGCTGGGAGAGCAGGTAGAAGACCCAGGTGAGGGTACCGGCGACGGTCTCGGTGCCGGCCGCCATCACGGTGATGACCTGGTCGTGGATCTCCCGGTCCGCGAGCCGGCCGCCGTCGTCGTCGCGGGAGGCGAGCAGGGCGGCGAGCAGGTCGTCGCGCTCGGTCCCGTCCGCACGGTAGTCGTCGATGAGCCGCTGGGTGGTCGCGTGCAGGAAGTCCAGGTTGCTCTTGTAGCGCCGGTTGGACGGCAGGGGCATGCGGCGGACCGAGGCCGGCAGGAACATCTGCCGGAACAGGCCGTTGAGCACGACATCGAAGGAACGTTCCACCTGCGCCGCCAGCTCCGGACTGACGGGTGTGGAGTACAGGGTGCGGCCGACCGTGCGCAGGGCCATGCCGTACATCTCCTGGAAGGCGTCGACGACCATGCCGTCCTGCCACCGGGAGGCAGTGGCCTCGATCTCGGCGTGCATGGCCTCGGAGTAGCGCTTGAGCTGGCCGCGGGTGAAGGCGGACTGCATCAGCCGGCGCTGCCGGCGGTGGTCGGCGAACGGGCAGGTGACCAGGCCGTTGCCGGCGATGTCGCGGGCGCGGTCGTAGAAGACGCCGCCCTTGTCGAAGATGCGGTCGTTGGTCAGGACATGCCGCAGCAGCTCGGGGTGGGTCGGTACATAGGCCCTGGTGGGGCCGATCTTGATCTCGACCAGGTCGCCGTGTGCCGAGAGCGACGTCATGAAGTTCACGGGGTGCCGCATCATCTGGAGGGCGTGTCCCACCACGGGGAAGGCCCCGGGCGCCGTTCCCGCTGAAAAGGTGCTCTCCTCGGTCATACGAATCTCAACTTCCCGTGTGTGGCCGTTGGTTGTTCGCCCGTCCGGGCCGGAGGCCGGCTGTCCACGGCGGCCGGGCGGAGGTGCGCGGTGCGAGGGGGCGGGGGCAGTGGGGAGTGTCTTCGAAGGAGCGTCGTCCGCCCGCCGGGCAGACGGGGCTTCGAAGACACGACCTAGCGGGCGGTGCTGCCGAGTTCCTCCAGGTAGCCCCGGGAGCCGGCGGCGAGTGCGAACTCGGCGTCGTAACGGCCCGAGGAGCGGTGCCAGTCGTAGGAGCCGCGGATCACCGGGCGTATCGCGTCCGTGCGGTAGCGCTCCAGCGCCTCCCGCTCGTCCGGGTCGAGCCGGTAGATCTCGCCCAGCCGCGGCAGGCAGGACTCGAGCAGCAGGAACTGCTCCAGCCGGGCGTGCACCTCGTCCTGGAGGTGGGCGATGCTGCGGCTCCTGGACCAGCCGTGCTCCCGGTGCAGGATCAGGACGAGGTTGTTCTGCTCACCGCGGGCCTCCTCCTTCTCCAGCGAGGCGATGTCGTTGAGCATCAGGTTGACGTCGACGGCGACCTGGAGCATCGCGGACAGCAGCGTGCTGTCGAAGACCCGGTGCGGCACCTCGAAGCGGCCCGCGCGCTCCGCGAGGTCCACCGTCGGCTGCACGCCGATCGTGTGCCGCCGCATGCCCAGGTACTGCGCGGCCGAGTCGCACGGCCGGTTCCAGAAGCGGCTCGCCGCCTCGTCGATGTACCCGTCGAAGTAGTTGCGCCAGTGCCGGGCGCTGCGCGCGCACCAGGCCGGGGTCATGCCCTCGCGGGTGCGCCGCCAGATGTCGGCGAAGCCGTGGGCGATCGGCGGCGCCTCCTCCGGCAGCGGACCGTCCAGCGCGGCCGCCACCGCACCGGTCAGCTGCCCGGCCTGCTCGGGGTCCTCGCCGCGCGGCCCGTCGAAGAGGTCGTCGAACAGGAAGAACCACGACATCAGATCGACGCCCAGGTCGAGATCGGTACCGGTGGCGTGCGGGTAGAAGCGGGAGGCCAGGTCGGCGTAGCTGCCCCGCAGATGGCGTTCGGCCGCCATGTCGGACTTGATCAGACCGAGCGAGCGCGGCCACGCCAACTGCTCCGCCTCGGCCCGGGCATGATCGGGGCTCTGCCGGCCCGGCAGGGGTATTCGGATGTCGATGTCCTGCGGCATGGGGAAATCCTTCTCGTGGGGGAACGGGCTCGATGCCGTGCGGGAAACAGGAAAGGGATGTCGGGGGTGGCGGTACGGATACGGACGTCCGGGCCGGGACCTCACCCGTCCCGGTCGACGACGAAGCGCCCGAGCGCGAGCAGTTCCTCGCGTGCACCGGCGTCCAGGTCGACGCCGAGCAGCGCGTCCTCGGCCAGCTTCATCCGCCGGGCGGCCTCGGCCAGGGCCCAGTCCCGGCCCCCGGCCCCGTCGATCAGTTCGGCCGCGCGCCGCAGTTCCTCCTCGCCGGGCTCGCCGGGCGCGGACAGCCAGGTGGCCAGCTCGACGCCGAGCGTGCCGCCCTGCTGGAGCGCGTAGCTGACGGGCAGGGATTTCTTGCGGGCACGCAGATCGGAGTGGACCGATTTGCCGGTGACGGCCGGGTCGCCCCAGATGCCGAGGACGTCGTCGGTGAGCTGGAAAGCGCGGCCCACCTCGTCGCCGTAGCGGGCCAGCGCGTCCACCGTCGCCGTCGGTGCTCCGGCCAGGACGGCGCCGATCGCGGAGCTCGCCGACAGCAGCGCGCCGGTCTTGTCGGCGGCCATGTCGAGGCACTCCTCGACCGAGACGTACGGGCGCCGCTCGAAGGACAGGTCCTGGACCTGCCCCCGGATGAGGTGCCGGGTGGTGCGGGCCAGCAGCAGGGCGGCGGGCACGGCCGTCGGAGTCCCCGCGTCCAGCAGCACCTCCTGGGCGAGCGTCAGCATCGCGTCACCGGTCAGGATCGCGCTGGAGGAGCCCCACAGCTTCCACACGGTGCGCTTGTGGCGGCGTTCCTCGTCGCCGTCCATCAGGTCGTCGTGCACCAGGGAGAAGTTGTGCACCAGCTCCACGGCGACGGCGCCGGGCAGGGCGACCTGCGGGGAGGCGCCGACCGCCTCGGCGGACAGCAGTGCGAGCGCCGGCCGGACGGCCTTGCCGGCGTCGCCGTTCGTGGGCGCCCCGCCGGCGGTGATCCATCCGAAGTGATAGGCAGCCTGGTGCCGTGAGCGGTGGTCCAGCCGGTCGACGGCGGCGCGCAGTGCCGGTGTGATGGTGGCCCGGCTGTGGCTGAGACGCGTGGGCGCGGTGCTCATACGGCGGCCTCCGCATGCCAGGGATCGGCCGGATCGTCGAAGATGCTGACGACCTGACGCATCAGGCGCCCCTCGGCCGGGTCGAAGGGCTGCTTGGCGTGGATGGTGCCGAGCTGGTCCCACATGACGATGTCCCCCGGCTGCCAGGTGTGGGCGTAGGTGTACTCGGGCCTGCCCGCGTGGGAGAGCAGTTCGTCGAGCAGCTTGCGGCTCTCGTCGGGGGCGAGGTCGACGATCCGCTTGGTGTTCAGGGTGCTGACGTAGACCGACTGGCGGCCGGTCCGCGGATTGCGGGCGATCAGCGGATGGACGGTGGAGGTGCCGTCCTCGGGCTGGATCCGCCTGCCGCTCTCGCCGAGGGACACCTCGCCCTGCAGCTCTTCCTCGATGGTCTCCTCGTACCCGGTGCGCAGGCCGTGCCGGACCCGGTAGGAGTGCAGGCGCCGGCGCTCCTCGGGCGACAGCGACTCGTACAGGGCGTACATGTCGGTGAAGAGGGTCTGTCCGCCGCCGGAGGGCGGCACCTCCAGGGCCTCCAGGAAGCCGACCTGGGAGACGCGGGGGCGGAAGGAGTAGTCGGTGTGCCACGCCATCCAGGCGGCGTCCCCGACACCGATCTTGCGGCCGTCCTCCATCAGGTTGGAGACGATCAGGATCTCGTTGTGGTCGGGGTGGGCACCGCTGGTCAGGCCGGTCTTCGGGATGTACCCGAAGCGGCTCCCGAAGGCCAGGAACTCCTCGTAGGTGGGGGTTTCGTGGCCGCGGAAGACGAGTACGAGATGCTCGTCGAGCGCCGCCCAGATCTCCTCGCACCGGGAGCTGCCGAGGTCGCCGGTGACAGGGGAGCCGTGCACGACGGCGCCGAGAGCGGCGCCGGGGATCGGCGTGACGTCCATGGGCGTTGCCGCCTTTCGTGAAACGGTGGGATGGTCAGCGCAGTTCGAGTCCGGCGAGGTCACCCGCCTCGCGCCAGCGCCGGAGGATGTTCACGAACTCCACGGAGCCGCCGCCGTAACTGGAGTTGAGCAGCGGCAGCCCGCCCGGATCGCCCTCGTTGTTGTACAGACCGGGTGTGCAGTTCTCCAGGAAGTCGATGTCGTTGCTGGCGAGCCGGAGGATCTCCTCGACCCATTCCTTCTCGCCGGTCCCGGACGCCTCCACGACCCGGTGGCCGCGCTCCTCCACGCACTTGACGATGTGCGCGAGGTGCCGGGACTGCTCGCCCAGCATGTAGGCGATGTTGACGTGCCGGCCGGCCTGGATCTTGGACAGGATGAAGCAGTTGGGGAAGCCGTTCACCTGCAACCCGTGCAGGGTGTGCGCGCCGTTCGCCCACTTCTGCGACAGCCTCAGGCCGTCGCGGCCGACGATGTCGTAGCCGGCGCGGTCGGTGTACGGGACGGCAAACTCGTGCTCGTATCCGGTGGCGAAGACCAGGCAGTCGAGCGGGTACTCCCGGCCGTTGGCGACCACTCCGGCCGCGGTGAGCCGCTCCACGCCCTGCCCCTGGGTGTCGACCAGGGTCACGTTGGGCCGGTTGAAGGTCTGCAGGTAGCTGTCGTGGAAACAGGGCCGCTTGCAGTACACGCGGTAGTACGGCTTGAGGGCCGCGGCGGTGGCCGGGTCGCTGACGAAGCTGTCGATGCGGGCCCGCAGTTCCTCCATCTTGCGGAAGTCGGCCTGTTCGGCCGCGAGCGCCCGCTCCTTCGGGTCGCCCCCGGTGTCGCCGGTGGGCAGGATCGCGGCGGCCAGCTTGGCCGTGGTCTGGGTCCAGCGGTCCTGGACCAGGTCCTCGTCCTGCGGGATGCCGGAGGTCAGCGCGTGGAAGTTCTCCATGCGGCGCTGCTGCCAGCCCGGTTCGAGGCTGTCCGCCCAGTCCGGCTCGGTGGGCCGGTTGCCGCGGACGTCGACCGCCGCCGGGGTCCGCTGGAAGACGACGAGCTGTTCGGCCCACTCGGCGAGGTGCGGGGCGATCTGGACCGTCGTCGAGCCGGTGCCGATGACGCCGACGGTCTTGTCCGTCAGCCCGGTCAGACCGCCGGTGCTGTCGCCGCCGGTGTAGTCGAAGTCCCAGCGGCTGGTGTGGAAGGAGTGTCCGGCGAACGTCTCCAGACCCGGCAGCCCGGGGAGTTTCGGGCGGTGCATCAGGCCGATCGACATGGCCACGTACCGGGCCCGGATGACGTCCCCGCGGTCGGTGCTCACCAGCCACTTCCCGGCGGCCTCGTCCCAGCGCAGCTCGGTGACGGTGGTCTGGAAGAGGGCGTCGCGGTAGAGGTCGTACCTGCGGGCGATCTGCTGGAGGTGCGCGAAGATCTCGGGGCCGGTGGAGTACTTCTCGGTGGGTATCGTCCCGATCTCTTCGAGTATCGGCATGTAGATGTAGCTCTCGACGTCGCACCGGACCCCGGGGAAGCGGTTCCAGTACCAGGTACCGCCGACATCGCCCGCCTCGTCGATCAGCCGGATGCGCTCCAGGCCGGTCTCCTTGCGCAGATGCGCGCCGGTCAGCAGGCCGCCGATGCCCGCGCCGACGACGGCGACGTCCACCTCGTCGGTGAGCGGCTCGCGTTCCTTGCGCTCGGTGTAGGGGTCGCGCGCATAGCGGCTGAAGTCACCGCGCGCGAACTGGTACGTGCGACCGGCGCTGCGCTTGTCGCGTTCCTGCCGGTACTTCTCCCTCACCGCTTCCAGGTCGATGGCCGGTGTCTCGTCGCTACGGTCGTCGCTGTCGGCGCGGGCCACAGCTACTCCTCGGGGGAAGGGGACGGAAGGGGAACATGACGCCACACCTCGTCGAACTGGGCACGCAGCCGCTGCGCGGCGTCGGAGTTGCTGAACAGGTAGAACCGGTCGGTGCCGAGGGCTTCCCAGACGAGCCAGGCGACGTCCTCGGCGCTGACCGACGTGTCACCGCCGGCCCCGCGCGGGGCCGCCAGGCCCTGCACCATGGGGGTGTCGACCCGGCCGGGGCACAGCACCGAGACCAGGATCCCGGTGCCCCGCAGATCGGCCCGCAGACTGCGGGCGACCGCGAGGTCGGCGTGTTTGGAGGCGGCGTAGGCCGCGCTGCCGGCGCCGACGACGAAAGCGGACATCGACGCCGTGTGGATCAGATGGGCCGGGCGGCCGCGCTCCAGGAGCCGGGGGACGAAGGCGCGGGCCACCAGGACGTGCGCCCAGTGGTTGGCCTCGAAGACCTGCCGCATCCGCTCCAGCGGAACCTCCCACAGCGGCTGCCCCACGGGGCCGAGCACCCCCGCGTTGTTGCACAGCACGTCGATGCCGCCGAGCCGGTCGAACGCCGTCTCCGCGAGCCGGTCGACGGCGTGCGGATCGGTCAGGTCGGCCGTCACCGCCGTGACCTGGGCGCCCTGTGCGGCGAGTTCGGCTGCCCGGCGGTGCACCGCCTCGTCGATGTCCGTCATGAGCACGCTGACGCCGGCCCGCGTGAAGCGGGCGCCGAGGGCGAGGCCGATGCCGCTGGCGGCGCCGGTCACCACGGCCGTCCTGGTCTGCAGGTCCACTGGGCTCTCTCTCCGCTCTGCGCGCGGGTGCGGCGAAGGGCAGCGCGCTGTTGCTCGCGAGAAGGTCCGTTCCGGTGGCGCCGTTCGGGAAGGAGGATGTCAGCGGGGGTCGGGGAGCTTCAGACTGATCACGAAGACGGTCGCCGCGAAGCAGGTCAGCAGGGCGAGGACGAGCACGGCCGCCGTCGCTGTCGAGAACGGGCCGTCCAGGGAGACGAAGAGGGTTCCGCCGACGGTCGTGCCCAGCGCGGTCGCCATCTGCTGGCTGGTCACCAGCACACCGCTGCCCATGCCCGCCTGCGCGGGAGGCACGTCGGCGAGGATCATCCGGAACAGCGTGGGACCGATCAGCGCCGCACCGGCGCCGAAGAGGGCGATCCCGATGAGCACGAGCGTCAGGGAGGGATGCGGCCAGCCCAGCCCCAGCACCAGTGCCAGCAGCACCAGACCCGCGCCCTGGACGAGGGCTCCCAGGGCGACGATCCGGCCGCCCAGGGCCGCCACGATCTTCGGGGTGAACCGGGCCACCGCGAAGAACGCCACGGCGAACGGCGCCAGTCCCCCGCCGGAGGCCAGCCCGTGGAACCCGAAGTGTCCCTGAGCGATCAGCGCGTAGACGAAGAGGAAGGCACCGAAGCCGGCCTGGAACGGCACCACGGCCACCAACCCCCTGCGGGTGCCCGGATGGGACAGCACCGACGGGGACAGCAACGGTGAGCCGCCCCGCGCCTCCAGTCCGCGCTCGACCCGCACCAGCGCCGACAGCCCCGCCGCGGCGAGCACGAGCAGCGCCCACAGCCACAGCGGCCAGCCCAGGTCGGGCCCCGCCACGACCACGGCCAGGACGCAGACCATGGTCGCACCGAACAGCAGGGTGCCCAGCGGGTCGAACCCGGGCCTGGTCCCGGCCCTGGTCGCGGGGATCCGCCGGATCGCCAGCAGTGCGGCCACCCCGACCGGCACATTGATCAGGAAGACCGACCGCCAGCCGATCCCGGCCACGTCCAGCGAGACCAGCAGACCGCCCAGGATCTGCCCGACGACCATGCCCAGGGCCGCGGTCACGCCGTACATGGCGATCGCGCGGGCGCGCTCGCGGCCCTGGCTGACAGCCTGGATCGTCGCCAGCACCTGCGGTACGAGCATGGCGGCGGCGGCCCCTTGGAGCAGCCGGGCCGTGACGAGGAACTCGATGGTCGGCGCGAGTCCGCACAGCGCCGAGGTGACGGTGAACGCCGCCAGCCCGTACGCATAGAGTTCCCGCCTCCCGAAGGCGTCGCCCAGCCGTCCGCCCAGCACCAGGCCGAGGGCGTAGGTGAGGCCGTACCCGGACACCACCAGCTCCAGCGCTGCCGGGCCGCCGTGGAGATCCTCACCGATCGGGTCCAGCGCCACATTGACGATGGAGGCGTCCACGATGGACAGGGCGTACCCGATGAGGACCACCACGAGGGCGACACCGCCGAGCCCCGCGGCGGCCGGTTCCGGACCGCCGGAGGACGCCGGCGTCGCCCCGGGGTCCTTCGGCGGGGAGAGTCCCTCGCGATGCGTCATGTGCTGCCTGCCCGGGGGTGCGTGGGGGACGGTGGGAGAGGGTGCGGGGCCGACGTCACTCGACGGCGGTGGGAGTACCGGTGATCTTGGAGAAGATTCCCTTGGAGGCGTCCTTCGCGGACTCCGGCCAAGGCGTCAGCGCGTTGAACCCGCGGTGCGAGGAGGCGGGCTGGACGCGGGTGTCCATCGACATCCGCATGCGGGCCGGGTTCGCCGAGACGTTCGGGATGGACTTGTGGCACATGAAGGCGTGGAACAGGAGCACGTCGCCCGGCTCCATGGAGGAGAACAGCAACTGCTCGTCCCCGCCGAACTCCTCCGCCGGGACACCGCGCACGGGGTGGCCGAACCGGCGGAAGTTCTCGGTGACGACGTGCTCGCGGGGGCCCTTCTTGTGGCTGCCGTCGGCGAGGGCGACGCCGCCGGTGTCCCGGCTCGTCGGGAGCAGCGGTATCCAGGCGGTGCGGAAGTCCTTGTTCGGGCCTATGTAGAAGCCGTCCTGGTGCAGCGGCGTCAGGAAGCTCGGCTCCTCGGAACCCGCGGCGGACGGGTAGTAGCGGATCGTCGTGGACTCGAAGACGAAGACGGGCTCCCCGAAGACCTTCTCCCAGACCTTGACGGTCGAGGGGTGGTTCCACAGGTCGTCGTACTTGACGTAGTCGTGCATGGCGACCTCGTCGACCGCCTCGAAGGAGTCGATGGCGAGGTTCTCGAGCGTGGTGCCGGGTGCGGCGTGGCCGAGTGCGATCAGCCCCTCGAGCATCTGCTCGGCGGCGGTCCGCACGAGTTCAGGGTCCAGCGCGCCGCGCAGACAGACGTAGCCGTGCTCGTCGTAGAACCGCTCGAGGGCCTGATGGTCGTCGAGAAGGGGTGTGCAGTCGACGTAGTCGCTGAATGTGTCCGTCATGGTTCCTTGTCCTCGTGATGGGGGAAGGAGCATTGAACTTCCGAACAGACCGGCGTCTTCGAGGGCGCCGGATGAGGCGGAGGCGACGAGAGGCGACCGCCGGAACGGCCGGTGCTGACATCCAGGGGTCCGAGGCCGGCCCGGCCGCGGGGACGGCCCCGTGAGCGGGAGTGGGTGTGTGCCGGGCCACGCGGGCGCCGGCGCCCGACGCGCGGAGCGGCCCGGTGGTACCGGAGCGCCGCTGTCCGCGCGGCCGGCGAGGCGCCGCTCCGGAGCGGGAGCGGCCCCGGCCCGGTCTGCGCGGTCCGGACCCGGAACGGTGGACGGCCGTGCGGTCGCTCGGGCGGTGCCGGTCAGAAGGTAACGGGGATTTCATCGAACCCGCCGGTGATCCGGTGCTCCTGCCAGCGCAGTTCCTCCTCGGGTACCGCGAGCCGCAGATCGGGCAGTCTGCGGAACAGCCGCTCGAACACCGCGGTCAGCTCGATCCGGGCCAGCACACGGCCGATGCAGTGCCGGGTGCCGTGCCCGAACGACAGATGCGGTCTGGGCCTGTCCCTGGTGATGTCCATCAGGTCGGGGTCGGGGTACGCGTGGCCGTCGATGTTGGCCGCGCCGATGGCCAGCAGCACTGCCTCCCCGGTCCGGATCACCGTGTCGCCGACGGCGATGTCGCTGTGCGCGTAGCGGGGTACGAGCGCGTTGGACCCCTTGCCGCCCACGGCCAGGCGCAGGATCTCCTCGACCGCGCCCGGGGCGAGTTCGGGCTTCTCGGCCAGCAGGGCGCGCTGCTCCGGATTGCGCAGCATCAGCAGCGTGCCCAGGTCGATACGGACGATGGTGGTCTCGTAGCCGAAGAGCAGCACGGCGTTGCCCAACTGGGCGATGTACTCGTCGGACAGCGAACCGTCCTTGGCCGCGATCAGCTCGGACAGGATGTCGTCGCCCGGCTCGGTGCGCTTCCGCGCCACCAGTTCCGTCGTGTAGTCGACGACCTGCTGGAAGGTGTGCGCCGAGTGCCGGCCGTCGTCGCTCTGGTCGAAGGTGCCTCTTGCCCACTGGCCGAACCGCTCCCGGTCGGCCCACGGCACTCCGAGCAGGTCGCAGACCACCATGGTCGGCAGCGGAAACGACAGCGCACGGTGCAGGTCGGCGGGCCGGGGGCCGGCGGCCAGTTCGTCGAGCAGTTCGTCCACGTGCTGCTCGATCCGGGACTTCATCATGCGCATCCGGCGGGTGGAGAACCGGGGGACGAGCAGCTCACGCATCTGCGGATGGTCGGCGGCCTCGGTCTCGTAGTCGTCCCCGGCCATCAGCGCCATCATGGTGCTCCGGGCCGTGGTCTTGGCCTGCCGCGCCGGGTAGGGGTTGCTGAGACCGAGCCGGCGGTCGGCGAGCAGCGCCCGGACCTCGTCGTAGCGGGTGACCAGCCAGGCGTCCTCACCGGCCGCCCGCACCGGGGTGATCGGCCCCTCGTGCTGCAGCGCGCGCATCCGGGGCGCGACACCGAGCACGGACGGATTGTCGAACGGTAGTGTCGGCAGTTCCTCCATGTCCCCCGTCCTCATGAGTCAGGCATGGCTTCGTCGGACATCCGGGCACGCCGACGGCATCGGTGACGTCGGGTGCGCCGCGCACCGGTCGACGGGCGCGCGGAGATGTCGGCCGCCGGTCCGGCGGACGATCATTGCTGACGTGCGGGTGGTGCGGGTGCCGGGTCGGGCTGGTAACTACAGGGACGATCCGACGAGCAGTGCCAGGTCGATGAGGCGGTTCGAGTAGCCCCACTCGTTGTCGTACCAGCCGACGACCTTGACCTGCGGGCCGGACACCCGGGTGAGTCCGGCGTCGAACACACAGGAGGCCGGGTCGCCCACGATGTCGCTGCTGACCAACGGCGCGTCCGCGTAGGACAGCACACCCTTGTACGGTCCCGAGGCCGCTGCCGCGTACGCCTCCTTCACCTCGTCCACCGTGGTACCGCGGCGGGTGGTGACCGTGAGGTCGGTGACCGAGCCGGTCGGCACGGGCACCCGCAGCGCGAAGGCGTCCATCCGGCCGGCGAGTTCCGGGAGGACGAGGCCGATGGCCTTGGCGGCGCCGCTGGAGGTGGGCACGATGTTCATGGCCGCGGCCCGGGCCCGGCGCAGGTCCTTGTGCGGGGCGTCCTGAAGGTTCTGGTCCTGTGTGTAGGCGTGCGCCGTGGTCATCATGCCGCTGTCGATGCCGACGGCGTCGTGCAGCACCTTGGCCAGCACACCCAGGCAGTTGGTGGTGCAGGAGGCGTTGGAGATGATGGTGTGCCGCTCGGGGTCGTAGTCACCGTCGTTGACCCCCAGGACCACCGTGATGTCCTCGTCCTTGGCCGGCGCGGCGATGAGGACCTTCTTCGCGCCGCCTTCAACATGTGAACGCGCCTTCGCGGCGTCGGTGAAGATGCCGGTGGACTCGATCACGATGTCCACTCCGAGGTCGCCCCAGGGCAGGTTGCCCGGGTCGCGCTCGGCGAGCACCTTGACCGTCCGGTCCCCCACGCGGATGGCGCCCGACTCGGCGGTGACCTCCTCGGGGAAGCGGCCCAGGATCGAGTCGTAAGCGAGCAGGTGGGCCATCGTGGGCACGTCACCGAGGTCGTTGACAGCGACGACCTCCAGCTCCGAGCCCCGCGCAGCCGCCGCACGGAAGACGTTGCGACCGATGCGTCCGAAACCGTTGATGCCGATTCGCACAGTCATGGGCGTTGTTCCTCACCTAGCGCTCTAGAAGTCTTTGACGCGCCGTTGCGCCGAGGTGCACTGCAGGCCGTGTGCCCGGACGAGGCTCCGGCACGCGATCAAGCACGAGCTTATATAAGTTTGCGATACATTTCCAGGGTGATTCACGCTCAGCGTGCCGATCCTGCAACCGACTTGGCGGCAGCTGCCCCCTCACCGGCGCGTTCGAGAAATCAACCGCCGCCACATCCGGCCCCCGGGGGGGCGCGGAGCCGTCGCAGCCGACACCGTGCGAGTCGGCTGCCCGGGTCGCCGACCGTCCGAGGCGGCCGACCGGACGCGCCGGGACCGAGCAGCACGGCCGGCCGGGCTCCCCCGACCGGTCACCCGGCTCGCGCGCGGCGGACCCGTGGAACGCCACCCCGGCCCGGCTGAGCCGGCCGCCGGCATCGACATCCCCGGCACAGGGACCAGGATCACCTGCCGGCGTGCACCGCGGTCCGACGTTCCTCCAGCCCGAAGGGATGCGGCGAAGGAGTGGGCCGAACTGTCACGACCTTGACAACCGACGTCGGCCCGCCATGCTTTACGCGCGTAGAGAATGCCCGTGTACCGCCGTACGCGCTCCCCCTACACCCGGAGGCCCAGGTGCCGTTCCGCTCGCCCTTCCTGCCGCCCCGCTCCGCGCCCCGGCCCCGGACACCGCTCCGGCGGCTCCGGGCCGCACCGGCCGCCGTCGCCGCCGCCTGCTGCGGGCTGCTCGTACTGCCCTCGTCCGCCGGGGCCGCCGACGCGCCCGGCGTCGGCTCCGCGCACGCTCCGCGCATCCACGACATCCAGGGCCGTACCCGGCTCTCCCCGTTCGCGGGCCGGGAGGTCACCGGGGTACCCGGTGTCGTCACCGGGGTCCGCGACTTCGGTGCGGCGCGCGGCTTCTGGCTGCAGGACCCGCACCCCGACCGCGACCGGGCCACCAGCGAGGGGATCTACGTCCACACCGGAGGAGCCAGCCCCGGGGTCGAGACCGGCGACGCGCTGCGGGTGACCGGGAAGGTGCAGGAGTACTACCCGGGCGGCAAGGAGGCGGGCAACCAGTCGGTCACCGAACTGAGCGGTGCCACCTGGCGGACCACCGGCCACCGCCCGCACGGAAGGCTGCCGAGGGCCGTCCGGCTCACCGCGCAGTCGGTACCGGAGGCGTACGCGCCGGACGCGGATGGGGGTCCCCCCGGATCCGGAGGATTCGGGGGAGGCAGTATCGAGAACCGGCCGCTGCGCCCGCGCCGTTACGCGCTGGACCACTACGAATCGCTGGAGGGCATGCGCGTCTCCGTGCGCGGCGTGCGGGTCACCGGTCCCACCAGCCGCTACCACGACCTGTGGGTGACCACCGACCCGGCCCAGCACCCGACTCCGCGCGGCGGCACCCTCTACGGCTCCTACGAGGACCGCAACGGCGCCCGGCTGAAGGTCTCCTCGCTGCTCCCCCTCGACACGCACCCCTTCCCGGAGGCCGACGTCGGCGACACGCTGCGCGGCACCACCGAAGGCCCGCTGGACTACGAGCAGTACGGCGGCTACACGCTGCGCGCCACCGCACTGGGCGAACACCGGGACAACGGCCTGGAGCGCGAGCGGACCCGCAGGCAGCGCCGGAACGAACTGGCGGTGGCGACGTACAACGTCGAGAACCTCTCCCCCGCCTCCGAGCCCGCCAAGTTCGAGCGGCTGGCCGAGGGCCTGGTCACCAACCTCTCCTCCCCCGACATCGTCACCGTCGAGGAGGTGCAGGACGACTCGGGACCGCGGGACGACGGCACGGTCGGCGCGGACCGGACGCTCACGAAGCTGACCGAGGCCATCCGGAAGGCGGGCGGACCCTCCTACGCGTGGCGGCAGATCGACCCGGAGGACAAGGCGGACGGCGGCCAGCCCGGCGGCAACATCCGCGTGGCCTTCCTCTACAACCCCGCCCGGGTCTCCTTCACCGACCGGCCCGGCGGCGACGCCACGACCCCGGTGCGGGTCCTGGAGCGGGAGGGCGAGCCCGCGCTGTCCGCCTCACCCGGCCGGATCGCACCGCGGGACGCCGCCTGGGAGGACAGCCGCAAGCCGCTGGCGGGTGAGTTCCGCTTCCGGGGCCGCACGGTCTTCGTGGTCGCCAACCACTTCAGCTCCAAGGGTGGCGACCAGCCGATGGAGGGCCGCATCCAGCCGCCCGCCCGGCACTCGGAACAGCAGCGCGTCGCACAGGCCGAGGCCGTCAACGGCTTCGTGCGCACGCTCCGGGACGTCGACCCGAAAGCCGTCGTCGTGGCGGGCGGCGACTTCAACGACTCCCCCTTCTCCCCCGCCCTGCGCACACTGCGCTCGGGCCACGCGCTGACCAGCCCGCTCGACCGGCTGCCCCGCGACGAGCGCTACGGCTACGTCTACAACGGCAACTCCCAGACCCTGGACCATCTGCTGACCAGCCCGGGCGCCGGGCGGCCCGAGTACGACATCGTCCACATCAACGCGGAGTTCGCCGACCAGATCAGCGACCACGATCCGTCGGTGGTCCGGATCACGCGCCGCTGAGCCGGCGCGGCGAAGCCGCCCCGCCCCGGCCCGCTGCGGGGGCGGCGCGCCCGGCGTCCCCGTCCCGCCGCTCACCGGCGGGACGGTCAGGCCCGCCGCGGCGGCTTGCCGCCTCGGGGCCCGTACGCCGGCGGAACAGCGGGCTGTCCACCGTACGGGGGCGCTCCGGGCGAACCGTGGGGCGGTGCCCCCGGGGCGCCGTGGGGCGGTGCCGGAAGGGTGCCGTGGGGCGAGCCCGGCGCTCCGGGGACCGGGCCCGGACGGCCGGCCGGGCCGTGGGACGGTGCCCCTCCGGCACCCGGCGCCGCTCCGGGTGCGCCGGGGCCGGGCCGGGTTCCGGTCAGGTCCCGCACCAGCAGGGTCGCGCCCGCGACGGCACCCGGCATCAGCGGGACGGCGAGCAGCGGCACCAGGAAGGCCAGCGCCAGCGGCACTCCGAAGCCCAGCGCGAGGGCCTTGCGGCGGCGCAGCATCGCCAGCCGCTCCCGTACCGGGACGCCCCGGCGTTGCAGCGCGACCGAGGCGAGTTCCAGGGTGAGGAGGAATCCCGCGACGCAGAAGCCGAGTGCCGGGACGACGCTCTGCCCGAGCACCGGGACGAAGCCGAGGAAGAAGAGCGGGACCGTGAACAGCAGCGTCCGGAAGAGCACGTAGGCGCTGTCGCACAGCGAGGTCCACAGCTCCCGCCACAGCGGCTGGTCGACGACCTGCTCGGGCAGTCCGCCCTCGCTCTCCTCGACCCGTTCGGAGAGCTTCTCGTAGAAGGGGTCGCCGATCAGCAGGGTGACCGCCGCGAACGTCACCACGGCCAGCATCAGCACGGCGCACCACAGCATGACCGCGAAGACACCGCGGGTCAGGGCGCGGCCGGTGGCATCCCAGTCATCGGCGAAGGGCGTGGCCCAGGCGGCGAGGTCGCCGGCGTAGAAGCCGAGCGCGACGAGGGCCGCCGCGTAGAGGACGAACGTGATCAGCGCGGGCAGCAGCCCGAACCCGAACCACCGCCCGTGGGTGAGCACCCACCGCTGTCCCCGCCCCAAGTACCGCAGCCCGGCCCCAAGATCATGCATATGGCAAGCCTACGGCCTGCGGGCCCGGGGACGGGACGGGTGCGCCCGCCGCCCTCCCGATCGGTTGCGCAGTTGTGACGCCGCGCCGCCGCGCCCCGCTCCAGCGGTGGCGTGGCGGCGCGGGGGCCGCTCAGTTGTGGCTGTGCAGCGCCTCGTTCAGGCCGCCCCACGAGCCGCTGCGCTGCAGGGCCTCGACGGCTCCGGTGACCGAGTTGCGGCGGAAGAGCAGGTTGTCGGCGCCGGACAGCTCCAGCGCCTTGACGATCTTCCCGTCCGGGAGGGTGACACGGGTACCAGCCGTGACGTAGAGGCCGGCCTCGACGACCGAGTCGTCGCCGAGCGAGATCCCGATGCCCGCTTCGGCACCGATCAGGCAGCGCTCGCCGATGGAGACGACCTGCTTGCCGCCGCCGGAGAGGGTGCCCATGATCGAGGCGCCGCCGCCCAGGTCGGTGCCGTCGCCGAGGACGACGCCCGCGCTGATCCGGCCCTCGACCATCGAGGTGCCCAGGGTGCCGGCGTTGAAGTTGCAGAAGCCCTCGTGCATGACGGTGGTGCCCTCGGCGAGGTGCGCGCCCAGCCGGACCCGGTCGGCGTCGCCGATCCGGACGCCCTTGGGGACCACGTAGTCGGTCATCCGCGGGAACTTGTCCACGCTGGTCACCGCCAGGTGCGCGCCGGAGGCACGGGCGGCGAGCCGGGCCTCCTCGACCTTGTCCACCGGCACCGGACCCAGGTTGGTCCAGGCGACATTGGCCAGGTGCGCGAACTGCCCTTCGAGGCTGAGGCCGTGCGGGCGTACCAGGCGGTGGCTGAGCAGGTGCAGGCGCAGATACACGTCGTGCGCGTCCAGCGGCTTGTCGTCCAGGGAGGAGATGACCGTGCGGACGGCGACGATCTCGACGCCGCGGCGCGGGTCCTCCCCGAGTGCCTGCGGTGCGGCGTCGCCGAGCAGCTCGGCGGCGCGCTCGGCGCTCAGCCGCTCGCTGCCCGCCGGGCCGGGCTCCGCGACGAGCTCCGGGCTGGGGAACCAGGTGTCCAGGACCGTGCCGTCGGCGACGGTGGCGAGGCCGGCTGCGACGGCGCCGGTGGTGCGGGTAGTGGGTGCGTCGGTCATACCTCGAACGCTATCCGGATCCGGCGGTCGATGACGAACCGGTCCACGGGCCGGTCGGGGCTAAGGGCGGTCACCGTCCGCGGCCGGGCCCGGGTCGCCGAGCACCCGGGCGAGCGCCGAGCGGACCTCCGTCCGGTCGAAGGGGCGGTCGGTGAGCAGGATCTGCAGCAGCAGTCCGTCGATCAGCGCCGCCAGCGCCCGGGCCGTGGCCGGGTCCGCGGTGTGCCGGCCGACGACCTCGACCCAGTCGTCGATCCAGGCCGCCGCGACCGGCTGGAGCGGAGGGCGGCGCAGGGCGGCGAGGTAGAGCTCGTACTCCAGCCGGATGCGTCCGTGCGCTCCCGAGGCGTATTCCTCCAGGATGCGCGTCATCACGTCCAGCAGGGATTCCTGGCCGGACAGTTCCCGGTCCCAGGTCTCGATCTCGGACTGCGGCCCGCAGGTGACCTGCTGGAGCGCCGCGACGAGGAGATCGTCCAGACTCCCGAAGTGGTAGGTGGTGGAGCCGAGCGGCACGTCCGCTTCGGCCGCGACCGAGCGGTGGCTGAGTGCCGAGATGCCCTTCAGCTCCACCAGCCGGATCGCGGCGTCGATGATCCGCTGGCGCCGCTCGGGGTCGTATCGCCGTCCCATCAGTGCGCGCCTCCCAGGTTGAGCACCACGACTCCGCATATCACCAGCAGCAGGCCGAGGATCTTCGCGGCGGTGACGGACTCACCGATGAACACCATGCCGATCAGCGCGATCGCCGCCGTCCCCGCACCGGACCAGATGGCGTAGGCGGTCCCCACGGACATGCTCTTGAGGGTATGCGCGAGGAGCACGATCGCCACCAGATAGCCGGCCGCCGTCAGCAGCGAGGGCACCAGTCTGCTGAAGCCCTCGCTGTACTTCATCGCGGTCGTCCCCAGTACCTCCGCGAGGATCGCCGCCGCCAGCGTCACATATGTCATGCGTACGAGCGTACACAACGTTGCGTACGGTCGTACACAGGAAGGTTCCGGCCATGCGAACGGCCGCGCACCCCGAGGGTGCGCGGCCGTACGCGGAACAGCTGCCGGAGCGCTCAGACGTTGAAGCCCAGCGCCCTGAGCTGCTCACGCCCGTCGTCGGTGATCTTGTCGGGGCCCCACGGGGGCATCCAGACCCAGTTGATCTTGAGCTCGTTGACGATGCCCTCCGTCGCGGACTGCGCCTGGTCCTCGATGACGTCGGTCAGCGGGCAGGCCGCCGAGGTGAGCGTCATGTCGATGGTGGCGATGTTCGCGTCGTCGACGTGGATCCCGTAGATCAGGCCGAGGTTGACGACGTCGATACCCAGCTCCGGGTCGACGACGTCCATGAGCGCCTCGCGGACCTCTTCCTCGCTCGCGGGCTTGGTGGTCATCTCGGTCATGCCGTCTTCTCCTTGGCCGAGTCGGCTTCCCCCGGCTCCTGCGCGCTCGCGTCCGCCCCGCTGAAGGCCTTCGATGTCGCGTCCTTCCACGCCATCCAGCTCAGCAGCGCGCACTTCACCCGCGCCGGGTACTTCGAGACCCCGGCGAACGCCACGGCGTCCTCCAGCAGGTCCTCCATGCTGTCGTCCGGCTCGAGCTGACCCTTGGACTGCATCAGCTCCAGGAACGTCTCCTGGATCCTGCGGGCCTCGGGCAGTTCCTTGCCGACCAGCAGCTCGTTCAACACCGAGGCGCTGGCCTGGCTGATGGAACAGCCCTGGCCCTCGTACGACACATCCTCGATGGTGTCGCCGTCGTACCGCACACGCAAGGTGATCTCGTCACCGCACGTCGGGTTGACGTGGTGCACCTCGGCATCGCCGTCGCGCAGCCCGCGCCCGTGCGGATGCTTGTAGTGGTCCAGGATGACTTCCTGGTACATCGAGTCCAGCTTCACCGACAGCCCCTAAGCGAAGAAATTCCGTACGTGTTCCAGCCCGTCCGCCAGGGCGTCCACCTCGGCGGGCGTGGAGTACAGATAGAACGACGCTCGCGTGGTGGCAGGAATTCCGTACCGCAGGCAGACCGGGCGGGCGCAGTGATGGCCCACCCGCACCGCGATGCCCTGTTCGTCCAGCACCTGGCCGACATCGTGCGGATGAATGTCGCCCAGCGTGAAGGAGATCGTGGCACCGCGGTCCTCGGCCGTGGCGGGGCCGATGATCCGCAGGTCCGGGATCTCCTGGAGCTTGCGCACCGCGTACTCCGTCAGTGCCTGCTCGTGCTGATGGATCCGGTCCATACCGATCGCGCTGAGGTAGTCGACGGCGGCACCGAGCCCGACCGCCTGCGCGATCGGCGGGGTGCCCGCCTCGAACTTGTGCGGCGCCGGAGCGTACGTCGACGAGTGCATCGTGACGGTCTCGATCATCTCCCCGCCGCCGAGGAACGGCGGCAGGTCGTTGAGCAGCTCCTGGCGCCCCCACAGCACCCCGATGCCGGTGGGGCCGCACATCTTGTGGCCGGTGAAGGCCACGAAGTCGGCCTGGAGCGCCTGCACGTCCAGCACCATGTGCGGGGCCGCCTGCGAGGCGTCCACCACGACCAGCGCACCGACCTCCTGCGCCCGTCGCACGATCTCTTCGACGGGGTTGAAGGTGCCCATGATGTTGGAGACGAGCGTGAGCGCGACCACCTTGGTGCGCTCCGTGATCAGCTCCTCGACCCCGGCCATGTCCAGCCGGCCCTCGTCGGTGAGACCGAACCACTTCAGCTTCGCGCCGGTGCGCTGCGAGAGCAGCTGCCACGGAACGATGTTGGAGTGGTGCTCCATCTCCGTGATGACGATCTCGGTGTCCCGCTCGACGCGGTAGGGCTCGTCGGCCCAGCCGAGCATGTTGGCCACCAGGTTGAGCGACTCCGAGGCGTTCTTGGTGAAGATCACCTCGTCGCGGCTGGGCGCGTTGATGAACGCGGCGACCTTGTCGCGCGCGCCCTCGTACAGCGCCGTGGCCTCCTCAGCCAGCACATGCACGCCGCGGTGGACGTTGGCGTTGTGCTTCTCGTAGTAGTCGGCGAGGGCGTCGAGCACCTGCGTCGGCTTCTGCGAGGTGGCGGCGTTGTCCAGGTAGACGATCTTCTGCCCGTCGTGCACCAGGCGGTCCAGGATCGGGAAGTCCTTACGGATCGCCTCGGTGTCCAGCAGACCCGGGAGCTGTGTCACGCAGTGGCACCACCCTTCACGTACTCCTCGTAGCCCTCTTCCTCCAGCTTGTCGGCCAGCTCGGCACCGCCGGACTCGGCGATCCGCCCGTTGGCGAAGACATGCACGTGGTCGGGCTTGATGTAGCGCAGGATGCGGGTGTAGTGCGTGATCAGCAGGGTGCCCACCTCACCGGTCTCCCGGACCCGGTTGACGCCCTCGGACACGACGCGCAGCGCGTCCACGTCGAGGCCGGAGTCGGTCTCGTCCAGGATCGCGATCTTCGGCTTCAGCAGCTCCAGCTGCAGGATCTCGTGCCGCTTCTTCTCACCGCCGGAGAAGCCCTCGTTGACGTTGCGCTCGGCGAACTTCGGGTCGATCGAGAGGCGCTCCATGGCCTCCTTGACCTCCTTGACCCAGGTACGCAGCTTGGGGGCCTCGCCGCGGACGGCGGTGGCGGAGGTGCGCAGGAAGTTGGAGACGGAGACACCCGGGACCTCGACCGGGTACTGCATGGCGAGGAAGACACCCGCGCGGGCGCGCTCGTCGACGGACATCTCCAGGACGTCCTCGCCGTCGAGCTTCACGGAGCCGCTGGTGACGGTGTACTTCGGGTGTCCCGCCAGCGAGTAGGCCAGCGTGGACTTGCCGGAGCCGTTCGGCCCCATGATCGCGTGCGTCTCGCCCTGCTTCACGGTCAGGTCGACACCGCGCAGGATCTCGTTGGGGCCGCCCTCGGTTTCGACGGAGACGTGCAGGTCGTTGATCTCAAGCGTTGCCATGGGGACTTCAGGACTCCTGTGTGACGGAGACGAGCACTGCCGCATCGGGGCCGTCTCCTTCGATCTTGACGGGGTACACGGGGACGGGGCGGGTGGCGGGCAGCCCGGAGGGCTTGCCGGTGCGCAGGTCGAAGCGGGAGCCGTGCAGCCAGCACTCGATGGTGCAGTCCTCCACGTCGCCCTCCGAGAGCGACACATTGGCGTGCGAGCAGATGTCGTTGACGGCGAACACCTCACCCTCGGTGCGCACGAGGGAGACCGGAACGCCGTCCAGCTCCACCCGCATCGGGGTGTCCTCCTCCAGGTCGCCCAGCGAGGCGGCCCTGACGAAGCTCTCGCTCATGAGACCGACGCCTCCAGCTCCGCCTCGATCCGGGCGATGAGGCGCTCCTCCACGTCCGGAATGCCGACCTGCTGGACGAGCTCGGCGAAGAAGCCGCGCACCACCAGCCGGCGCGCCTCGCGCTCCGAGATGCCGCGCGCCATCAGATAGAAGAGCTGCTCGTCCTCGAAGCGGCCGGTCGCCGAGGCGTGCCCGGCGCCGACGATCTCGCCGGTCTCGATCTCCAGGTTGGGCACCGAGTCGACACGCGAACCGTCCGTGAGCACCAGGTTGCGGTTCAGCTCGTAGGTGTCGGTGCCGGTGGCCGCCGCCTGGATGAGCACGTCACCGATCCACACCGCGTGCGCGTCGTCGCCCTGGAGCGCGCCCTTGTAGGCGACGTTGCTGCGGCAGTTGGGGGTGTCGTGGTCGACGAGCAGCCGGTGCTCCTGGTGCTGCCCGGCGTCGGTGAAGTACAGACCGTACAGCTCGGCCTCGGCTCCCGGGCCGCCGTAGCTGACCCGGGGGTTGAGCCGCACCAGATCGCCGCCGAAGGTGACCACGACCGATTTGAAGGTCGCGTCCCGGCCCACCAGCGCGTTGTGCTGCGAGCAGTGCACGGCGGTGTCGTCCCAGTCCTGCACGGAGACGACGGTCACCTTGGCACCGTCACCGAGCACGAACTCGACGTTGGCCGAGCGCACCGCGTCACCGGTGTGGTCGATGACGATGACGGCCTCCGCGAAGGCGCCGACGTCGAAGACGGTGTGGCCGTAGGTCACGCCGCCCTCGCCGTGCAGGGAGACCCGCACCGGCTCGGTCAGCACCGCGTCCTTGGGCACCGAGATGACACTGGCCTTCTCGAACGCGGAGAACGCCTGCGCCGCCACCCGGTCCACCGGCTTGCCGGCGCGGCCGACGCGCGCGTCGTCCCGCGACACCTTCTCGACGGTGACCCCGTCGGGCGCGGACACCTCGGTCTTGACCGAGCCGGTCGCCTGCGCCGTACCGTCGTGCAGGCCCTTCAGCCGGTCCAGAGGAGTGAAGCGCCACTCCTCCTCGCGGCCGTGCGGCACCGGGAAGTCCGCCACGTCGAAGGACGGCGGGGCGCTCATCCTGGTGGCGGTGGTGGACTCTGCGGCCACCGCGATGGATCCCGTGGTGTTGGAACCGACGGGGATGTTCTGGGCCTCAGCCATGGCTGTCGTGTTGCTCGCTTTCTGCCTCTTTGTGTGCGCCTGCCTCCGGGGGCTCGGACCCGGTGCCGGCGTTCGATCGTGCTCGCTCCCTCGTCATCCGGGACCCGCGCGCGTTCTCCCTTTCGGCACCGGCGCCCCCTTCGGCTCGCTCACCTGGTCGGAGAAGGGGTCACGGATGACTCGGAACGGGGGCGGACGGCGTCAGCCGACCGCTCCTTCCATCTGCAGCTCGATCAGCCGGTTCAGCTCCAGCGCGTACTCCATGGGCAGCTCCTTGGCGATCGGCTCGACGAAGCCGCGCACGATCATCGCCATGGCCTCGTCCTCGGACAGACCGCGGCTCATCAAGTAGAAGAGCTGGTCGTCGCTGACCTTGGAGACGGTCGCCTCGTGGCCCATCGTCACGTCGTCCTCGCGGACGTCGACGTAGGGGTAGGTGTCGGAGCGCGAGACGGTGTCCACCAGCAGCGCGTCGCACAGCACGTTGGACTTGGAGCCCTCGGCACCCTCACCGATCTCGATGAGACCCCGGTAGGAGGTCCGGCCGCCGCTGCGGGCCACCGACTTCGAGACGATGTTCGAGGAGGTGCGGGGAGCCATGTGGACCATCTTGGCGCCCGCGTCCTGGTGCTGGCCCTCGCCCGCGAAGGCGACGGACAGCGTCTCGCCCTTGGCGTGCTCACCCATGAGGTAGACCGCCGGGTACTTCATCGTCACCTTGGAGCCGAGGTTGCCGTCCAC
Organism: Streptomyces sp. NPDC007025; assembly: GCF_042869455.1. NCBI lineage: Bacteria > Bacillati > Actinomycetota > Actinomycetes > Kitasatosporales > Streptomycetaceae > Streptomyces > Streptomyces sp. NPDC007025. The sequence continues at coordinate 106,833 of NZ_JBIAFT010000003.1, forward strand.
CCACTCCATGGTCGCGCCCTCGTAGGCCACGGCGCGCTTGGTGACCAGGTTGTAGACGTTGTTCGACCAGTTCTGGATGGTCGTGTAGCGGCAGCGGCCGCCCTTCTTGACGATGATCTCGACGACGGCCGAGTGCAGCGAGTCCGAGTCGTAGATCGGCGCCGTGCAGCCCTCGACGTAGTGCACGTAGGCGTCCTCGTCGACGATGATCAGCGTCCGCTCGAACTGGCCCATGTTCTCGGTGTTGATCCGGAAGTAGGCCTGGAGCGGGATGTCGACGTGCACGCCCGGCGGCACGTAGATGAAGGAGCCGCCCGACCACACCGCCGTGTTCAGCGCGGCGAACTTGTTGTCGCCGGCCGGGATGACGGTGCCGAAGTGCTCCTGGAACAGCTCGGGGTGCTCGCGCAGCGCCGTGTCCGTGTCCAGGAAGAGGACGCCTTGCTTCTCCAGGTCCTCGCGGATCTGGTGGTAGACGACCTCCGACTCGTACTGGGCCGCGACACCGGCGACCAGGCGCTGCTTCTCCGCCTCCGGGATGCCGAGCTTGTCGTAGGTGTTCTTGATGTCCTCGGGCAGGTCCTCCCAGGACTGCGCCTGCTTCTCGGTGGACCGCACGAAGTACTTGATGTTGTCGAAGTCGATGCCCGACAGGTCCGAGCCCCAGTTGGGCATCGGCTTCTTCTCGAAGAGCTTGTGCCCCTTGAGGCGCAGCTTGAGCATCCACTCGGGCTCGTTCTTCTTCTCCGAGATGTCGCGGACGACATCCTGGGAGAGGCCGCGCTTCGCGGTTGCGCCCGCGGCGTCGGAGTCGGCCCAGCCGTACTCGTACTTGCCCAGCCCCTCGAGCTCAGGGTGAGCAGTCTCCGTAGGAGCAGTCATGCGGGGTTCCTCCCGGCGTCGTTCACGTTGGTGGCGTTGCTGGTCTTCGGTGGTCGTGCGGGGTTCCTGGCTGCCGGGGGCGCGGCCGCGGCGGTCTCGGGGTGCGGATGTGTCCTGGGGATGAACGTCGTGCACACACCGTCGCCGTGCGCGATGGTCGCCAGCCGCTGGACGTGCGTGCCCAGCAGCCGGGAGAAGACCTCCGTCTCCGCCTCGCACAGCTGGGGGAACTGCTCGGCCGTGTGGGCCACCGGGCAGTGGTGCTGGCAGAGCTGCTCGCCGACCTGCGCGGGCGCGTCACGCGCGGTGGCAGCGTACCCGTCCGCGGTCAGCGCCTGCGCCAGGGCCCGCACCCGGTGCTCGGGCGCGACCCGCTCCAGGGCCTCCTGGTACTTCTCCGCCTGCGCCTCCACCCGGGCGCGTGCGAAGGCCGCGACCGCGGCCTCCCCGACCTCGCCGTCCCCGGCGGTCCGGGCGATCCAGCGCAGGGCGTCGGCGGCGAGCTCGTCGTACGCCTGGTCGAAGGCGTCCCGTCCGCAGTCGGTCAGGGCGAAGACCTTGGCGGGGCGGCCCCGGCCGCGCGAGCCGTAGACCCGCTTGTCGCGGGGCTCCACGACGCCCTCGGCCACGAGCGCGTCCAGATGACGGCGGACGGCCGCCTGGGTCAGCTCCAGCCGCAACGCCAGCTCGGCCGCGGTGGAGGGGCCGTGATCCAGGACGGAGCGCGCGACCTTGTTCCGCGTGCCGTGCTGTTCATCCTGCGCCGAGGGACCCGAGGGGGCTCCACCGGTGGCCTGTGCGGCCATCGGTCGGTGCTCCCGAGCCTCGTCCCTCTTTTTCACAACGTCATTGTTGCTTAATTCCGCCGACCCGGGCAAGCGACAGCTCTGACCAGCCCCGATGGAGTACATCACGTAAGGCTGACCTAACCGGCGGGCCCGCGTCCGTCGCAGCCCGCCGCAGGAGCGCCGCGGCCCGCTCCCTAGACTGCCCTGCATGCGAAGTTCAGCGGCTGTGGAGGTCGCCGGGCTGGTGAAGCGGTACGGCAGCAGGACCGCCGTCGACGGGCTCGACCTGACCGTCGCGCGGGGCACCGTCACCGCGTTCCTCGGCCCCAACGGAGCGGGTAAGACCACCACCGTCGAGACCTGCGAGGGCTACCGCCGGCCGGACTCCGGCACCGTGCGGGTGCTCGGCCTCGACCCGATCGCACAGGGTGCCGAGCTGCGGCCCCGGATCGGGGTGATGCTCCAGAGCGGCGGGATCTACCCCACGGCCAGAGCCGAGGAGACGCTCCGCCACATGGCGGCACTGCACGCGCGCCCGCTGGAGGTGCCCGCGCTGATCGAACGCCTCGGCCTGGGCGGCTGCGGCCGCACTCCCTACCGCAGGCTCTCCGGCGGCCAGCAGCAGCGGCTCGGTCTGGCGCTGGCCCTGGTGGGCCGCCCCGAGCTGGTCTTCCTGGACGAGCCGACCGCCGGGCTCGACCCGCAGGCCCGGCACGCCACCTGGGACCTGGTGCGCGAGCTGCGCGCCGACGGAGTGACGGTGCTGCTGACCACCCACGCCATGGACGAAGCAGAGGAGCTGTCCGACGACGTCGCCATCGTCGACGGCGGCAGGGTCATCGCCCACGGCTCCCCCGCGGAGCTGTGCCGGGGCGGCGCGGAGAACACCCTGCGCTTCACCGGACGCCCGGGGCTCGACCTGAAGTCGCTGCTCAAGGCGCTGCCACCACAGACCGGCGCGGCCGAGCTCAGCCCCGGCAGCTACCGGCTCACCGGCACGGTCGACCCGCAGCTCCTGGCCACCGTGACGTCCTGGTGCGCGCAGAACGGCGTCCTGCCCGACCGGATCTCGGTGGAGCGCAGAACACTGGAGGACGTCTTCCTGGAACTGACGGGGAAGGAGCTGCGCTCGTGAACGGGACCGGTACCGCCGGCGGCAGGTACGCGCCCGCGCCGGGAGCCGCGCCGCTGCCGCGCATGGTGCGGGCGCAGGCGTGGCTGGAGACCCGTACCCAGCTGCGCAACGGCGAGCAGCTGCTGCTGACCGTCGTCATCCCGACGCTGCTGCTGGTGCTCTTCGGCGCCGTCGACATCGTCGACACCGGCCGCGGCTCACGGGTCGACTTCCTGGCGCCCGGCATCCTGGCGCTGGCGGTGCTCTCCACCGCCTTCACCGGGCAGGCCATCGCCACCGGATTCGAGCGCCGCTACGGCGTCCTCAAGCGGCTGGGCGCCTCGCCGCTGCCGCGGTGGGGGCTGATGACCGCGAAGACCTGCTCGGTGCTGGTGATCGAGGCGCTGCAGGTGCTGCTGCTGAGCGTGGTGGCGCTGGCGCTGGGCTGGTCGCCGCACGGCAACCCTGCCGCGGTGCTGCTCCTCCTGCTGCTGGGCACGGCGGCCTTCTCCGGACTCGGACTGCTGATGGCCGGCACCCTGCGGGCGGAGGCCACGCTGGCGGCGGCCAATCTGGTGTTCATCCTGCTGCTGGTGGGCGGCGGGGTCGTGGTCCCGCTGGAGAGGTTCCCGGACGCCGCGCAGGGCGTGCTGCGGCTGCTGCCCATCTCCGCCCTCTCCGACGGGCTGCGCGAGGTGCTCCGGCACGGGACCGGGATGCCCTGGGGCGATCTGGGGGTGCTGGCGGTCTGGGCGGTACTGGGCCTCGGCGCCGCCGCGCGGTTCTTCAAGTGGGAGTGACCTCCCCCGGGCGCCCCTCGTGAATGCGCGCACAAGCGGCCCTCTACCATGGCTTCGTGCCGAAACTGCTCGAACTCGTACGTAACCCCGTCGCGTACATCGCCGCGCGCTGGACCCCCTCTCCCCGCACCGTGGAGAGGGCCGCGCTGGCCGCGCTGCTGATGAGCATCGTCATCGTGGTGACCGGCGGCGCGGTGCGGCTGACCGGCTCGGGCCTGGGCTGCGACACCTGGCCCAAGTGCAGCGACGACAGCCTCACGGCCACCTCCGCCATGGGGGTGCACGGGGCCATCGAGTTCGGCAACCGCATGATGACCTGGGTGGTCTCGGCCGCGGTCGGCTGGACCATCATCGCCGTACGGGCGGCGAAACCCGCCCGCAGGGGCCTGAGCCGGCTCGCCTGGGCGCAGTTCTGGGTCGTGGTGGGCAACGGGGTGGTGGGCGGCATCACCGTGTGGGTGAAGCTGAACCCCTTCGTCGTCGCCGGGCACTTCCTGGCCGCGACCGCGCTGCTGACCGTCACCACCCTCACCTGGCTGCGCGCGCGGGAGGGCGACGCGCCGCCCCGGCCGCTGGTGGGCAGGCCGGCGCGCAGGCTCACCCGGGTACTGCTCGGCTTCACGGCCTGCCTGGTCGTCGCGGGCACCGTGGTCACCGGAGCGGGGCCGCACGCGGGTGACAGCAGCGAGGTGGACCGGATGCCGGTCGCCGTGGAGCTGGCCACCCGCACCCACGCCGCGTTCGCCTGGATCGTGGTGCTGCTGGCCCTCGTCCTCGCCCTCGGGCTGCGCCTGATGGACGCGCCGGCCGGGCCCCGGAGGACGGTGCGGAACCTGATCCTGGTGCTGCTGGCGCAGGGCGCCCTCGGGTATGTGCAGTACGCGACGGACCTGCCCGAGGTCCTGGTCGGGCTGCATCTGCTGGGCTCGACGCTGGTGTGGATCGGAGTGCTGCGGGTGGTGCTCTCCAGCCGGGAGCGCGGTCTCCCGGCGGCTGCCGGGGACGCCGCCCCCGCCCCTGACGGTGCTTCCCTGAGCAGGGCGCCGAGTGCCGCCGTACCGGAACCGGCCCCGGCCCCGAGCCGCTGACCCGCACCCGGGTACCTCTCGCCGCCTCGACTACTCGCGGGTAGCATCGGGGGCATGGCAGCAGAGAGCAGCAAGCGGGCGGCCCGCCTCGCCAAGCAGACCGGCGCGTTCGCGCAGCGGCACGGCGGGAGCGCCGAGGCGCAGATCGCCTACGTGGGACAGGTCGGCTTCCGAATCTCCCTGGTCGGTGCGGACGGCACCTGGGGCGACCTGATGGCCCCCTCCAAGGAGGCCGCCGAGGAGGCCGTGCGGGCCGAGGGCGTCACCTTGCGGGAGGGCTTCGACGGAGAGATGGCCGAGCACATGCGCACCGGGCCCTATGAGTGGGAGCGCATGGCCGGTATCCAACTGGGCGCACCCGGCGGCCGCTAGCAGCGGTACCCCGCCTGGGCCGACACGCCGAGGACCGGTCCCTCCCGTCGCCGGGAGGGACCGGTCCTGTGTGCGTCGTGGTGCGCGGAGCGCAGCCGGGGGGCGGCTCGTTCGTGGAGCCGGGGTTCGCGCGGCGCTCGGTGCGGGAAGAGGCGCGGCGCTCAGCGCAGGAAGGGGTCGATGGCGACCGCTGCGAAGACCAGCGAGACGTAGGTGATCGACCAGTGGAAGAGCCGCATCTCCTTGAGCTTGGAGCCGGTCAGCCCGGCCCGGGCGCGGGCCCGCAGCGCGTGGGCCTCCCAGAGCCACAGTCCGCCGGCCAGCACCGCGACGAGCGGGTAGAACCAGCCGACGTAGCCGAGGGGCCACAGCAGCAGGGAGACGACGACCATCACCCAGCTGTAGACGACGATCTGGTTGGCCACCACGACATTGCCCGCCACGGCCGGGAGCATCGGCACGCCGACCCGTTTGTAGTCCTCTGTGACCTTCATGGACAGCGGCCAGTAGTGCGGCGGGGTCCAGAAGAACATCACCAGGAAGAGAATGACGGCGGCCCAGCTCAGCTCGTTGGTCACCGCCGACCAGCCGATGAAGACCGGCAGGCAGCCGGCGATACCGCCCCACACGATGTTCTGCGAGGTGCGCCGCTTGAGGAGCATCGTGTAGACGACGACGTAGAAGAGCAGCGCACCCAACGACAGCGCGGCGGAGAGCCAGTTGACCAGCAGCCCGAACATCAGGGTGGAGACCACCGCCAGGCTGATGCCGAACGCCAGGCACTCGCGCGGGCTGACCATGCCGGTGACGAGGGGGCGCCGCTCGGTGCGGTGCATCAGCGCGTCGATGTCCCGGTCGATGTACATGTTGAGCGCGTTGGCGCCGCCGGCCGACAGATAGCCGCCCAGGCAGGTGATCACCACGAGCCAGAGGTCGGGGACACCCTGGGCCGCGAGGAACATGACCGGGATGGTGGTCATGAGGAGCAGCTCGATGATCCGCGGCTTGGTCAGCTCGATGAACGCCTTGACGCGGGCACCGGTCGGCCGGTGACCGCTGGGCTCCAGCGCCCCCGCAGGACGGGATTCGACGGCCGTCACGGACACCCCTGATCGCGTCATAAGGAATCAGCGAGCCCGCACCGGCGCACAGAAGAAAGGTGCAGGCCCGGGTCAAGCTCGCGCGTACCACGCCACTTTAGACGTTGGCGATACCTCGCCGGTCATGGGGGGTCACCGTGTTGGCCCCGGGGCCCGGGCACCGCTCCGGAGCCCGGGCCCGCGCGTCCGCGCGGGCCCGGCGGCGGGCGGCCGGGCGGGCACCGCGGGGCGGACGGCTCCCGCCGGGCCGCATCTCTCCGGGCGGATCGGGAGGGGCCCGCCTCCCGCCGGCGGACCCGGCTTCCGCGGCAACCGGGTCGTGTCCGACGGGCGGATCGGGGGAACAGACGTCAGCCTGGGAGTGGTGTTCCGGCGTCGCTCGCCGCGGACCGGGAGGACGGCCGGCTGTCCGGGCCCGGCTCCCGGCCGTCGGCGAGGGGGACCACCCGTGACGACCACAGAGTGAACTGTCGAAAAGTCGCACGTCCCGGCAGAGGTACGCTCGACACCGCCCGGTGAGCGCACAGACACCGGCCATCGAACATGTGGAGAGGAGCCCTGACGCAGGGTGAGCACCAAGCCGACCACCACAGACTTTGAGTGGACCGACCTGGACCAGCAGGCCGTGGACACGGTTCGAGTCCTGGCCATGGATGCCGTGCAGAAGGTCGGTAACGGCCATCCCGGTACGGCCATGAGCCTGGCGCCCGTCGCGTACCTGCTCTACCAGAAGCTGATGCGCCACGACCCGACCGATCCGGACTGGACGGGCCGGGACCGCTTCGTCCTCTCCGCGGGCCACTCCAGCCTGACCCAGTACATCCAGCTCTTCCTGGCCGGATACGGCCTGGAGCTGGACGACCTCAAGGCGTTCCGCACCTGGGGCAGCCGCACCCCCGGGCACCCCGAGCACGGGCACACGGCGGGCGTCGAGACGACGACCGGCCCGCTGGGCCAGGGCGTCGCCAACGCGGTCGGCATGGCGATGGCGGCCCGCTACGAGCGGGGGCTCTTCGACCCGGAGGCGGCCGGGGGCGACTCCCCCTTCGACCACACGGTCTGGGTCATCGCCAGCGACGGCGACCTGGAAGAGGGCGTGTCGGCCGAGGCGTCCTCGCTCGCCGGCCACCAGCGGCTCGGCAATCTGATCGTCATGTGGGACGACAACCACATCTCCATCGAGGGCGACACGGCGACCGCCTTCTCCGAGGACACCCTGCAGCGGTACGAGGCCTACGGCTGGCACGTGCAGCGGGTGGAGCAGCAGGAGAACGGGGACCTTGATCCCAGGGCGCTGCACGCGGCGCTGGAGGCGGCGCGGGCCGAGACCGAGCGGCCTTCCTTCATCGCGATGCGCTCCATCATCGCCTGGCCGGCCCCCGACGCGCAGAACACCGCGGCGGCGCACGGCTCCGCGCTCGGCGAGGAGGAGGTCGCGGCCACCAAGCGGGTTCTGGGCTTCGACCCGGACCAGCACTTCGCCATCTCCGACGAGGTCCTCGCGCACGTCCGCGAGGCCAGCGACCGCGGGCGCGCGATGCAGGCCGAGTGGGACAAGCGGATGGCCGCCTGGCGCACCGCCAACCCGCAGCGGGCCGCCGAGTTCGACCGGATCCGCGAGGGCCGGCTGCCGGAGGGCTGGGAGAAGGCGCTGCCCGTCTTCCCCGCCGGTGAGTCGGTGGCCACCCGCAAGGCGTCCGGCAGCGTGCTCAAGGCGCTGGGCCCGGTCGTCCCCGAGCTGTGGGGCGGCTCCGCCGACCTGGCGGGGTCGAACAACACCACGTTCGCCGACACCTCCTTCCTGCCGGAGGGCGGCCCGCTGCCGGGCGCCGACCCGTACGGGCGTACGGTGCACTGGGGCATCCGCGAGCACGCGATGGGTTCGACGATGAACGGCATCGCGCTGCACGGGAACACCCGGATCTACGGCGGTACGTTCCTGGTCTTCTCCGACTACATGCGTCCCGCCGTCCGGCTGGCCGCGCTGCTGAAGGCGCCGGTCACCTACGTGTGGACGCACGACTCCATCGGTCTGGGCGAGGACGGCCCGACGCACCAGCCGGTCGAGCACCTGGCGGCACTGCGGGCCATCCCCGGTCTCAACGTCGTCCGTCCGGCGGACGCCAACGAGACCTCCGCGGTGTGGGCGGAGATCATGCGCCGCCACACCAGCAAGCCGGCGCCGCACGGCCTGGCCCTCACCCGGCAGGGCGTACCGACCTACGAGGCCGACCCGGCCGCGGCCAAGGGCGGGTACGTGCTCTTCGAGGCCGAGGGCGGCCACCCGCAGGTGGTCCTGATCGGCACCGGCTCGGAGGTGCAGCTCGCCGTCGAGGCGCGCGAGCGGCTCCAGGAGCAGGGGGTGCCCACCAGGGTCGTCTCGATGCCGTGCCTGGAGTGGTTCGAGGAGCAGGAGCAGTCCTACCGGGACAGCGTGCTGCCCCCGGACATCAAGGCGCGGGTCGCCGTCGAGGCGGGCGTGGGCCTGACCTGGCACCGGTACGTGGGCGAGGCCGGGCGGATCGTGTCGCTGGAGCACTTCGGGGCCTCGGCGGACGGCAAGGTCCTCTTCCGGGAGTTCGGCCTCACCGCCGAGGCCGTGCACCTGGCGGCGAAGGAGTCGCTGCAGGCGGCCGCACGCTGACCGTGCGGGGCACCTCCCCGGCTCCGGCCCGGGAGGTGCCCCGGCGGCCCGGCACCACAAGAAGCCAACAAGCACAGGAGATGCGAATCCCATGACAGACGCACTGAAGCGCCTCTCCGACGAAGGCGTCGCGATCTGGCTGGACGACCTGTCGCGCAAGCGCATCACGTCGGGCAACCTCGGCGAGCTGAAGGACGAGCAGCATGTGGTCGGTGTGACGACCAACCCGACCATCTTCCAGAAGGCGATCTCGGCGGGCGACGGCTACCAGCAGCAGGTCTCCGACCTGGCCGCCCGCCGCGTCTCGGTCGACGAGGCCGTCCGGATGATCACCACTGCGGACGTCCGCGACGCCGCCGACATCCTCCGCCCGGTCCACGAGGCGACCGGCGGCAAGGACGGCCGGGTCTCCATCGAGGTCGACCCGCGCCTGGCGCACAACACCCGGGCCACCATCGCCGAGGCCCGGCAGCTCGCCTGGCTGGTGGACCGTCCGAACACGTTCATCAAGATCCCGGCCACCGAGGCCGGCCTCCCGGCCATCACCGAGACCATCGGCAAGGGCATCAGCGTCAACGTCACGCTGATCTTCTCGCTGGAGCGCTACCGCGCGGTCATGGACGCCTACATGGCGGGCCTGGAGAAGGCCAAGGCGCTGGGCATCGACCTGTCCCAGATCCACTCCGTGGCCTCCTTCTTCGTCTCCCGCGTGGACACCGAGGTCGACAAGCGGCTGGCGGCGCTGGGAACGGACGAGGCCGCGGCGCTGAAGAGCAAGGCGGCCATCGCCAACGCGCGACTGGCCTACCAGGCGTACGAGGAGGTCGTCGCCTCCGACCGCTGGCAGGCGCTGGAGAAGGCCGGTGCCAACCAGCAGCGTCCGCTGTGGGCGTCGACCGGCGTGAAGGACCCCGAGCTGCCGGACACGCTGTACGTCACCGAGCTGGTCGCGCCGAACACCGTCAACACCATGCCGGAGGCGACCCTGCAGGCCGTGGGCGACCACGGCGAGATCGGCGGCGACGCGGTCCGCGGCACCTACGAGGAGGCCCGGGCGGTGCTCGACGGCATCGCGAAGCTCGGCATCTCCTACGACGATGTCGTGGCGGTCCTGGAGGACGAGGGCGTCCAGAAGTTCGCGGACTCCTGGAACGACCTGCTCGAGTCCACCGAAGCCGAGCTCCAGCGCCTGGCCCCGAAGGAGGCGTAACCGAATTGAGCAGCGCGAGCGGCACAGCCAACCCGCTGCGTGACGCTCAGGACCGACGGCTCCCGCGCATCGCGGGGCCGTCGGGCCTGGTCATCTTCGGCGTCACGGGTGATTTGTCACGGAAAAAGCTGATGCCTGCGGTGTACGACCTCGCCAACCGCGGGCTTCTCCCACCGGGCTTCTCCCTCGTCGGTTTCGCCCGGCGCGACTGGGAGGACGAGGACTTCGCGCAGGTCGTGCACGACGCCGTCAAGGAGCACTCCCGCACCCCGTTCCGGGAGGAGGTCTGGCAGCAGCTGGCCCAGGGCATGCGGTTCGTCCCCGGCGAGTTCCACGACGACCAGGCGTTCGAGACCCTCCGGACCACGATCGACGAGCTGGACAAGTCCCGGGGCACCGGCGGCAACTTCGCCTTCTACCTCTCGGTACCGCCCAAGTTCTTCCCCACCGTGGTCTCCCAGCTCAAGAAGCACGGCCTCTCGGACGCCGGCCCCGACTCCTGGCGGCGCGCCGTCATCGAGAAGCCCTTCGGCCACGACCTGAAGTCGGCGCAGGAGCTGAACGCCGTCATCCACGAGGTCTTCCGGGCCAGCGAGGTCTTCCGGATCGACCACTATCTCGGCAAGGAGACGGTCCAGAACATCCTGGCCCTGCGCTTCGCCAACACGCTGTTCGAACCGCTGTGGAACCGCAGCTACGTCGACCATGTGCAGATCACGATGGCCGAGGACATCGGGATCGGGGGCCGGGCCGGCTACTACGACGGCATCGGTTCGGCCCGGGACGTCATCCAGAACCACCTGCTGCAACTGCTCGCCCTGACCGCCATGGAGGAGCCCACCTCCTTCGACGCCAAGGCGCTGCTGACCGAGAAGCTGAAGGTGCTCAACTCGGTGCGGCTGCCGAAGGACCTGGGCAAGCACACCGTGCGCGGCCAGTACGCGGCGGGCTGGCAGGGCGGCGAGAAAGTGCCCGGCTATCTCGACGAGGACGGGATCGACCCGCACTCGAAGACCGACACCTACGCGGCGATCAAGCTGGAGATCGACAACCGGCGCTGGGCCGGGGTGCCGTTCTATCTGCGCACCGGCAAGCGCCTGGGCCGCCGCGTCACCGAGATCGCGGTGATGTTCCAGCGGGCCCCGCACTCCCCCTTCGACGCCACCGACACCCAGGAACTGGGCCAGAACGCGCTGGTCATCCGCGTCCAGCCGGACGAGGGCGTGACCATCCGCTTCGGCTCCAAGGTGCCCGGCACCCAGATGGAGATCCGGGACGTGACCATGGACTTCGCCTACGGCGAGTCCTTCACCGAGTCCAGCCCGGAGGCATACGAACGCCTCATCCTGGACGTCCTGCTGGGCGACGCGAACCTCTTCCCCCGGCACCAGGAGGTCGAACGCTCCTGGGAGATCCTCGACCCCGTCGAGGAGTACTGGGACAAACACGGCAAGCCCGAGCAGTATCCCGCCGGCACCTGGGGACCCCAGGCCGCCGACGAGATGCTCGCACGCGACGGACGGATTTGGCGGCGGCCATGAACATCGATCTGACGGACACCACGTCCAGCCGCATCAACGCCGAACTGGTCAAGGCGCGCCGCTCCCTCGGCTCGCCCGCCATGGGCATGGTGCTGACCCTCGTCATCGTCACCGACGAGGGGAACCACTACGACGCGCTCAAGGCTGCCAGCGGCGCCTCCAAGGAGCACCCCTCGCGGATCCTCGTCGTCGTCCGCCGCCCCGGCCGCTCCCCGCGCGACCGGGCGCAGCACCGGCTCGACGCGGAGGTCCGGGTCGGCGGCGACGCGCGCGAGGCGGGCTCCGGAGAAACGATCATTCTGCGGCTGCACGGCGAACTGGCCTCGCACGCCCACAGCGTGGTGCTGCCGCTGCTGCTGCCGGACGCCCCGGTCGTCGTGTGGTGGCCCGAGGACGCGCCCGAGAACCCGTCCGAGGACCCGCTGGGCAAGCTGGCCCAGCGGCGCATCACCGACGCCGCCGCGACCGAGGACCCGGTCGGCGCGCTCAGCCTGCGCGCCAGCACCTACGCGCCGGGCGACACCGACCTGTCCTGGACCCGCATCACCCCCTGGCGCAGCATGCTCGCCGCCTCGGTGGACCAGAAGCAGCTCACCATCAAGTCGGCCGTCGTCGAGGGCGAGGAGTACAACCCCTCCAGCGAACTGCTCGCCCTCTGGCTCGCCGAACGGCTGCGGATCCCGGTCGAGCGCCGGATCTCCGAGGGCCCCGGCATCACGGGCGTGCAGCTGGAGACGGGCGAGGGCCAGATCTGCCTCGACCGCGCCAACGGCGCACTCGCCGAGCTCGCCGTCCCCGGCCAGCCCGACCGGCACGTCGCCCTCCAGCGGCGCAGCACGGCCGAGCTGCTCGCCGAGGAACTGCGCCGGCTCGACCCGGACGAGGCATACGCCGAAGCCATCCACTTCGGCGTCAACCGGATCTCCGGCCCGGACCCGGCGCATCCCACCCCCTCCGCGCCGGCTCCCGCACCGGCCGAGACCCGGGCGAAGCCGGCCGCCGCGGGCTCCGCGGCCACCGCGGGGAAGAGCGCCCGGAAGGCGGCCGGCGCCAAGCGCGGGAGCGCCGCGGCGCAGCCGGCCCCGTCCCGGTCCGCGGGGAAGGCGGAGTCATGACGGGCGCCCGCGAAGTGGTCGTGCACACCGGCAAGGACGAACTGGCCCGGTCGACGGCCGCGCGGCTGGCCGGCCGGCTGGCCGACGCGCAGGCCGCGCACGGGACCGCGTCGGTGGTGCTGACCGGGGGCCGGAACGGCAACGCGCTGCTGGCCGCACTCGCCGACTCGCCCGAGGCACGCGCCCGGCTGGACTGGTCCCGGCTGGACGTGTGGTGGGGAGACGAGCGCTTCCTGCCCGAGGGGCATCCGGACCGCAACCACACCCAGGCCCGGGAGGCACTGCTGGACGCGGTGCCGCTGGACCCGGCGCGGGTGCATGTGATGCCGCCCTCCGACAGCCGGTACGCGGGCGACGCCGAAGCGGCGGCAGAGGCGTACGCGACCGAGCTCGCGGCCGCGGCGGGCGCCGACCCGACCGCGCGGGTCCCGGTGTTCGACGTCCTGCTGCTGGGCGTCGGGCCCGACACGCACGTCGCCTCGCTCTTCCCGGAGCACCCCGCGCTGCGGGAGACCGAGCGCACCGTCGTGGGCGTGCACGGGGCACCCAAGCCGCCGCCCACCCGGTTGTCGCTGACGCTGCCCGCGATCCGCTCGGCGGAGGAGGTGTGGCTGCTCGCGGCCGGCGACGACAAGGCCGACGCGGTCGCCCTCGCCCTCGCCGCGGAACCCGGGCCGCTCCAGGCGCCGGCCGCCGCGGCGTCCGGGCGCTCGCGGACGCTGTGGCTGCTGGACGAGGCGGCGGCCGCCGGCCTCCCGGCGACGGGGGCCTAGCCGCGCCGACGCCGCAGGGGCCCGCCTCCCGGAGGCGGGCCCCTGCGGCGTGTCCGGGCCTTCCACCGCGGCGTCATACTGCGGCGCCGCTCCCTGGCGCGCGGCTCAGGGGGTGCGGCCCCGCAGCGACCGGTAGCGGGCGACCAGCGCGGAGGTGGAGGCGTCCAGGCCCGGCACCTGCGCACCTTCGGTCAGGGCGGGTTCGAGGCGCTTGGCGAGCGCCTTGCCGAGTTCGACGCCCCACTGGTCGAAGGAGTCGATGTCCCAGATCGCGCCCTGGACGAAGACCTTGTGCTCGTAGAGCGCGATCAGCTGGCCGAGCACGGACGGGGTCAGCGCGGTGGCCAGAACGGTGGTCGTGGGCCGGTTTCCGGGGAACGTGCGGTGCGGGACCTGGTGCTCGGGCACGCCTTCGGCGCGCACCTCGTCCGCTGTCTTGCCGAAGGCCAGCGCCTGGCCCTGCGCGAAGAGGTTCGCCATCAGCAGATCGTGCTGGCCGCGCAGGCCGCCGAGCTCGGCCACCGGCTCGGCGAAGCCCAGCAGGTCGGCGGGGATCATCTTGGTGCCCTGGTGCAGGAGCTGGTAATAGGCGTGCTGGCCGTTGGTGCCGGGCGTGCCCCACACCACGGGTCCGGTCTGCCAGTCGACGGGCCGGCCACCGCGGGTGGTCGACTTGCCGTTGGACTCCATGTCCAACTGCTGGAGATAGGCGGTGAACTGGGAGAGGTAGTGGCTGTAGGGCAGTACGGCGTGCGACTGGGCGTCGTGGAAGTTGCCGTACCAGATGCCCAGCAGGCCGAGCAGCACCGGCGCGTTGGCCTCCAGGGGCGCCGAGCGGAAGTGCTCGTCCATGAGGTGGAAGCCCGCCAGCATGTCGCCGAAGCACTCCGGCCCGATTGCCGCCATGAGGGAGAGGCCGATGGCCGAGTCGTAGGAGTAGCGGCCGCCGACCCAGTCCCAGAACTCGAACATGTTGTCGGTGTTGATGCCGAACTCGGCGACCTTCTCGGCGTTCGTGGAGACGGCCACGAAGTGCTGTGCGACGGCGGAGCGGTCGCCTCCGAGACCGGCCAGCAGCCACTCCCGGGCCGCCTCGGCGTTGGTGATGGTCTCCACGGTGGTGAAGGTCTTGGAGGCGACGACGAAGAGCGTCCGGGCCGGGTCCAGGTCCCGGACGGCCTCGTGCAGGTCCGCGCCGTCCACGTTGGAGACGAAGCGGAAGGTCATGTCGCGGCGGGTGTAGGGGCGCAGCGCCTCGTAGGCCATCTTGGGGCCGAGGTCGGAGCCGCCGATGCCGATGTTGACGACGTTCTCGATCCGCTCGCCGGTGTGGCCGCGCCAGTGGCCCTCGCGAATCTTGTTGGCGAAGGTGCCCATCTTGATGAGGACTTGGTGCACCTTGCCCATCACGTTCTCGCCGTCCACCCGGACGGTGGCCGACTCCGGGGTGCGCAGCGCCGTGTGCAGCACGGCGCGGTCCTCGGTGACGTTGATCTTCTCGCCCTCGAACATCGCGTCCCGCAGCCGCGTCACGCCCGCGGCCTCGGCGAGCTGCCGCAGCAGCCGCAGCGTCTCGTCGGTGACCAGGTGCTTGGAGTAGTCGATGGACAGGTCGCCGACACGTACGGCGTACCGCTCGGCACGCTCCGGATCGTCCTCGAAGAGCTGCCGCAGGTGTGTGCCCCGGAACGCGTCGCGGTGCCGGGACAGCTCCTGCCACTCGGGCAGCTGATCGGGTCGGGTGCGGCCTTCAGCGTTCATCGCATCTCCTCTGGGTCGTCCCGCCCGTCAGGAGCGGGGAAGGATCGGGCTCCGGCCGGAGCGGCGCGGCGGGGAACCGGTTCACCGGCGGAGTGACCCGTGCCGCCACGCAGCCCGCGATGCGCCGGGAGCCGGCATGTTCGGTTGTCCGAGGTGGCGGCCGCCCGGCCTCCGCGGGCACCCCGCGCCGGGCTCCGGCCGGCGGCGGCGCGGCCGCCGGGACTCGCCGGGCCGGGCGGCCCCGCGCTCCGCGTCGGCGTGCGGACGGCGGCCGCCGCAGTCGGCGTGCGGGCCCCGGCAGCGGGCGCGCCGGGGACGGCGGCAGGTGGCGGCGGCCACGAAGTGTCCGGGGCCGGGGGCGGGTTCGCCTCCCGCGAGCGGGGCGCGCGCCGCGGCACCCGGCGGGAGGGACGGCCGCCGCACTCCGGTGTGGGGAGCCGTACCCGCGGCGCGCTCCGGGGACGAGCGAAACCGGCCCATTCCGCTCCTCTCGCCACGAACCCCGCCGCCCCCAACCTAGACGATGGACGGCTCGGCAACGCACCGCCCCTCGGTGCGTTGCCGAGCCGTCCGTCGTTCGGTGTCATGGCGGCGTCGGCCCGGCCGTCCGGCGCCCGGCCGGCGGCGGCCTCCGCGGTGTCACAGGACCCGCGCCCCTCCCCGAGTCACCGGGGCGGGTCCGTCAGACCTCGCCCCTGAGCTTGGCGAGCGCCTCGGCCAGGATGGCCTCGCCGTCCGCGTCGCTGCGCCGCTCCCGGACATAGGCGAGGTGGGTCTTGTACGGCTCGGTGCGCGGCGGGTCCGGGGGGTTGTCCGGGTCCTTCCCGGCGGGGAAGCCGCAGCGGGGGCAGTCCCAGGTCTCCGGGATCTGCGCGTCGCTGGCGAAGCTCGGCTGGGTCTCGTGCCCGTTGGAGCACCAGAAGGGGATGCGAAGGCGGGGCGCGGAATCGCCCCGCTCGGCCTCTCCCATGGGGCCCGCTCCGACCCGGCTGCCCCGGATCGCGTTGCCACTTGCCACGGTCGTAACTCCCTGCCTCACGGTGCCACGGAGCGTCGGCACTGCGCGCTCCGCTGCGGGCGCCCTAGTGTACGTAGGGCCCAACGCGCGCCCGGGGACCGGAGTTACTGCGTCGGTACCGGACGCGGGCCCTCATGATAGGCAGGGGGTACGACACCCTGTCAGCCGTTGTGCAGGCGGCATCTGGGAATCGCGGGCCGGGGGCCGGGGCGGTGCCGCGGCGTGCGGCGGCTCAGTTGTTGAACTTCATCAGCAGGCCGAGCACGACGATGAGGGCGAACCACACCAGGCCGACGACGACCGTGATCCGGTCGAGGTTGCGCTCGGCGACCGACGAGCCGCCGACGGAGGACTGCATACCGCCACCGAACATGTCGGAGAGGCCGCCTCCCTTGCCCTTGTGCATCAGCACCAGCAGCAACAGCAGGGCGCTGAAGACGATGAGGGCGATTGAGAACCCCATGACCACGGCTGGACCAACTCTCTCGGATCGTGGCTGGACACTTGACGTTACGAACGCTTGCGGGGACCGGAGCGCAGGTCCGGTCCCCGCAAGACTACGACGGGCGACGGCCCGGCGTCACACGCCGCGGGTCGCCCGCGGACGGATCACTGGTCGCGGAAGCGGACGATCTTGACGAACTCGTCCGTGTCCAGCGAGGCCCCGCCGACCAGCGCGCCGTCGATGTCGGGCTGCGCCATGATCTTGGCGACGTTGCCGGCCTTGACGGAGCCGCCGTACTGGATGCGCACCCGCTGGGCCGTCGCCCCGTCGTCGTCGTACAGCTCCGCGAGCCGGCCGCGGATCGCGCCGCAGACCTCCTGGGCGTCCTCCTCGCCGCAGACCTTGCCGGTGCCGATGGCCCAGACCGGTTCGTAGGCGATGACCAGTCCGGCCGCGGCCTCGGCCGGGACGTCCTGGAGGGCGCCGTCGAGCTGGCCGAGGGTGTGGGCGACGTGGTCGCCCGCCTCGCGGACGGCCAGCTCCTCGCCGACGCAGACGATCGGGGTCAGCCCGTGCTTGAGCGCGGCCTTCACCTTGGCGTTGACCAGCGGCTCGTCCTCACCGTGGTACTGGCGGCGCTCCGAGTGGCCGATGGTGACGAAAGTGCAGTTCAGCTTCGCCAGCATCGGGCCGGAGATCTCACCCGTGTAGGCCCCGGAGTCGTGCGCGGACAGGTCCTGCGCACCGTACCGGATGCGCAGCTTGTCGCCGTCGACCAGCGTCTGCACCGACCTCAGGTCGGTGAAGGGCGGCAGGACCGCGACGTCCACGGCCTCGTAGTCCTTGTCCGTCAGCGCGAAGGCGAGCTTCTGCACATGGGCGATGGCCTCGAGGTGGTTGAGGTTCATCTTCCAGTTGCCCGCCATCAGCGGGGTGCGGGTGGGCGGTGTCGTCATGCCCTTCCTTCCATGTTCGCTTCTCCGCTCGCGCGGCGCGGTGCCAGTCTCGTAGTTGCCCGCGGCCCGGCAGCCGCGCGTGCGACGCCCACGGCGTCAGTCCTCCAGTGCGGCCAGGCCGGGAAGCGTCTTGCCCTCGAGGTACTCGAGGCTGGCGCCGCCGCCGGTCGAGATGTGTCCGAACGCATTCTCGTCGAAGCCGAGCTGACGCACCGCGGCGGCACTGTCACCGCCGCCGACGACGGTGAAGGCCGGGGAGTCGAGCAGGCCCTGCGCGACGGCCTTGGTGCCCTCGGCGAAGTCCGGGTGCTCGAAGACACCCATCGGACCGTTCCAGAAGACGGTGGCTGCGTCGGCGAGCTTCGCGGCGTAGAGCTTACGGCTCTCCGGGCCGATGTCCAGCCCCTCCAGCCCGGCCGGGATGGCGTCCGCCGCGACCACTTCCGGGTCGGCCGGCGCCTTGGTCTTCAGGTCGGGGAACTCCGCGGCCGCCAGCACGTCCACCGGCAGCACGAACTCCACGCCCAGCTCCTCGGCACGCTCCAGATAGCCCTTGACCGCCGGGATCTGGTCCTCCTGAAGCAGCGACCTGCCGACCTCGTGGCCCTGGGCCTTCAGGAAGGTGTAGGCCATTCCGCCGCCGATCAGCAGCCGGTCGGCCTTGCCCAGCAGATGGTCGATGACGCCGAGCTTGTCGGAGACCTTGGCACCGCCCAGGACCACGGCGTAGGGCCGCTCCACGTCCTGGGTGAGCTTCCGCAGCACCCCCACCTCGGTGGCGATCAGATACCCGGCGGCGTGCGGGAGGCGGGCCGGCAGGTCGTAGACGGAGGCGTGCTTGCGGTGCACGGCGCCGAAGCCGTCTCCCACGTACGCGTCCGCGAGCGCGGACAGCTCGTCGGCGAAGGCACCCCGCTCGGTGTCGTCCTTGCTCGTCTCGCCGGGGTTGAAGCGGAGGTTCTCCAGCAGCGTGACCCCGCCGTCGGCGGTCCCGCCGACGGTGGCCTTCGCGCTGTCCCCCACCGTGTCGGTCGCGAAGGCGACCCGGGTGCCGAGGAGTTCACCGAGCCGCGCGGCGACCGGCGCCAGCGAGAACTGCGGATCCGGGGCGCCCTTGGGGCGTCCCAGGTGGGAGGCCACGACCACGCGCGCACCGCTCTCGGTGAGCTTCCGGATCGTGGGGACGGCGGCCCGGATCCGGCCGTCGTCGGTGATGGTGTCGCCGTCGAGCGGGACATTGAGGTCGGCGCGGACGAAGACCCGCTTGCCGGACACGCCCTCGCCGACGAGTTCGTCGATCGTCTTCATGGATGGCTCCTGTCGTGGGCCCGGGGCACCGGCCCCGGGAGTGCACTGCGCACGAGGCATGGGACAGGGCTCGTGCACAGCGCACGAGCCCTGTCCGTCACCTCGGTCCGCCCGGGTTCAGAGCTGGGAGCCGACGTAGCTGGTGAGGTCGACCAGCCGGTTGGAGTAGCCCCACTCGTTGTCGTACCAACCGATGATCTTGGCCTGGTTGCCGTCGACCATGGTGAGCGAGGCGTCGAAGGTGCAGGACGGCGGCTGGTTGACGATGTCCGAGGAGACGATCTGGTCCTCGGTGTAGTCGACGATGCCCTGCAGCTGGCCGTCGGCGGCCTTCTTGAAGGCGGCGTTGACCTCGTCCTTGGTGGTCTCGCGCTTGAGGTCGAGCACCAGGTCGATGACCGAACCGGTGG
Organism: Streptomyces sp. NPDC007025; assembly: GCF_042869455.1. Taxonomy (NCBI): domain Bacteria; kingdom Bacillati; phylum Actinomycetota; class Actinomycetes; order Kitasatosporales; family Streptomycetaceae; genus Streptomyces; species Streptomyces sp. NPDC007025. The sequence continues at coordinate 126,158 of NZ_JBIAFT010000003.1, forward strand.
GGACCGGCACCCGCATGGAGATGCCGTCCAGCCGGCCCTTGAGGTGCGGGAGGACCAGCGCGGTGGCCTTCGCGGCACCGGTGGTGGTCGGAATGATGTTCTCCGCGGCGGCCCGCGCGCGGCGCAGATCCTTGTGCGGGAAGTCCAGGATGCGCTGGTCGTTGGTGTAGGCGTGCACCGTGGTCATCAGACCGCGCTCGATGCCGAAGCTCTCGTCCATGATCTTGGCCATCGGCGCCACGCAGTTGGTGGTGCAGGAGGCATTGGAGATCACGTCGTGCCGGGCGGGGTCGTACTTGTCCTCGTTGACGCCCATCACCACGGTGATGTCCTCCTCCTTGGCCGGAGCCGAGATGAGGACCTTCTTGGCACCCGCGGAAAGGTGCTTGGCGGCGTCGTCCCGCTTGGTGAAGATACCGGTGGACTCGATCACGATGTCGGCGCCCAGCTCGCCCCACGGGAGGTGGGCCGGGTCCTTCTCCGCCATCGTCTTGAAGGTCTGCTCGCCGACCGTGATGGTGTCCTCGGTGTGGCTGACCTCGTAGGGCAGACGACCGAGAACACTGTCGTACTTGAGCAGGTGCACCAGTGTGGCGTTGTCGGTCAGGTCGTTGACACCGACGATCTGGATGTCCGCACCCTGGTCCAGCATGGCGCGGAAGTAGTTACGACCGATACGGCCGAAGCCGTTGATGCCTACGCGGATCGTCACGAACCGATCTCCTCGCTAGGTACGCCGGTCAGGAAACCGGCGAGGGCTGTTTGGGATGTCCCCGACCGACTCCGACCCTACCTCTCCGGCAGAGCGGAACTCACATCGGCCGCACGGACCGGAAACCGCCAGAACCCGCCGCTCAGTCGAGCATTTTCCCGCTCGTCGGACGAGTTTTTCCACGCTACTCAGACGAGCATTTCCCCGCTCATCAGCCGACCATTTCCTCGGTCAGATTCGATTCCGTTCCCGGAATTCCGAGATCCTGCGCACGCTTGTCCGCCATGGCCAGCAGCCGGCGGATCCGCCCGGCCACCGCGTCCTTGGTCAGCGGAGGGTCGGCGAGGGCGCCCAGCTCCTCCAGCGACGCCTGCTTGTGCTCCATCCGCAACCGCCCCGCGGCGGCCAGGTGCTCGGGGACCTCTTCGCCGAGGATCTCCAGCGCCCGCTGCACCCGGGCACCCGCGGCGACCGCGGCGCGCGCCGAGCGGCGCAGGTTGGCGTCGTCGAAGTTGGCGAGCCGGTTCGCCGTGGCCCGCACCTCGCGGCGCATCCGCCGCTCCTCCCACGCCAGTACCGACTCATGCGCGCCGAGTCGCGTCAACAGCGCGCCGATCGCATCACCGTCCCGGACGACCACCCGGTCCACCCCGCGCACCTCGCGTGCCTTGGCGGCGATCTGCAGCCTGCGGGCCGCGCCGACGAGGGCCAGCGCGGCCTCCGGACCGGGGCAGGTGACCTCCAGCGAGGAGCTGCGCCCCGGCTCGGTCAGCGAGCCGTGCGCCAGGAACGCGCCGCGCCAGGCGGCCTCCGCGTCGCAGGTGGCACCCGAGACCACCTGCGGGGGCAGCCCTCTGATCGGTCGCCCCCTGCTGTCGACGAGCCCGGTCTGCCGGGCGAGCTGGTCACCGCCGGCAACCACCCGGACGACGTAGCGGCTGTTGCGCCGAAGCCCGCTGGGGGCCATCACCACCAGGTCCGAGGAGTGCCCGAAGATCTCCAGGATGTCCTTGCGCAGCCGCCGGGCGGCGATCCCGGTGTCCAGCTCCGCCTCGATCACGATCCGCCCGCTCACCAGGTGCAGCCCACCCGCGAAGCGCAGGATCGACGAGACCTCTGACTTCCGGCAGCAGGTCCGGGTGACGGGGAGCCGGGAGATCTCGTCCTTCACCGCAGGCGTCATCGCCATGGGCCGATCCTTCCATGCATCCGAAAAATACGGTCGTACGCGGCGGCCAGCAGCTCCGGGTCGTGCCGGGGAGTCCCCTCCCCGGACTCCGTCCGGGCGGCGCCCCCGGCTGCCGCTACGGGCGCCAGCTCGACCCTCCCGCCGAGCTGATCGGCAGCCTCGCTCAGGGAGTCCTGGTCGGGCACGGCATCCTGGTCGGCCAGCACCACGTCAAAGGTGAGTTTAGGGGCGTGTCGCCCCAAAACCTCCAAATGACGCTGCGGGGAAAACCCATCCGTTTCCCCCGGCTGCGGAGCGAGGTTGAGCGAGAGGACCTTTCGGGCCTTCGTCTCGGTCAGTGCCTCCAGCAGCTCCGGCACCAGCAGATGCGGGATGACGGAGGAGAACCAGGAGCCGGGCCCCAGGACCACCCAGTCGGCGTCCAGCACCGCGCGGACGGCCTCGGACACGGCCGGCGGGTCGCTGGGGACCAGATGCACCTCCTGGACCTCGCCGCGGGTGAGCGCGACGGTGGCCTGGCCCCGGACGATCGACAGCTCGTCGGGGCGCGCGGGGTCATGGCCGCGCACGCTGGCGCGCAACTCCAGCGGCACGGCGGACATCGGCAGCACCCGGCCGTGCGCGCCCAGCAGCTTGCCGACCAGGTCGAGCGCCTGGACATGATCGCCGAGCTGCTCCCACAGCGCGACGATCAGCAGATTGCCGACCGCGTGCTCGTGCAGGTCGCCGCGGCTCTCGAAGCGGTGCTGGACGACCTGGGCCCAGGTACGGCCCCACTCGTCGTCGCCGCACAGCGCCGCGAGCGCCTTGCGCAGGTCCCCAGGGGGCAGCACCCCCAGCTCGTCGCGGAGCCGCCCGCTGGAGCCGCCGTCGTCGGCGACGGTGACCACCGCCGTGAGGTCGCCGGTGATCCGGCGCAGCGCCGTCAGCGAGGCCGACAGGCCCATGCCGCCGCCGAGCGCCACCACCTTGGGCTGCTGAGAACTCAGGCCGCGCAGCGTCGCACGCCGCCCCACCAGATGCCGCAGGCTCCTCCGGGCCATGGGCGTCACTCACGCCCCATGTCACGGTGGACGACCACCGTCTCCACGCCCCCGTCGGAGAGTCTGCGGGCGAGCTTCTCGGACATGGCGACGCTGCGGTGCTTGCCGCCGGTGCAGCCGACGGCCACGGTGACGTACCGCTTGCCCTCCCTGCGGTAGCCCGCCGCGATCAGCTGCAGCAACTCGGTGTAGCGGTCCAGGAACTCCTTGGCACCGGGCTGGTTGAAGACGTAGTTGGAGACCTCCTCGCTGGTGCCCGTGTAGGGGCGCAGCTCGGGGACCCAGTGCGGGTTGGGCAGGAAGCGGCAGTCGACCACCAGGTCGGCGTCCACCGGCAGGCCGTACTTGTAGCCGAAGGACATGACCGTGGCACGCAGTTCGGGCTCCTCCTCGCCCGCGAACCGCGCGTCCAGCTTGGCACGCAGCTCGTGCACGTTCAGACCGGAGGTGTCGATCACCAGGTCGGCGTCGCCGCGCAGCTCGCGCAGCAGGTCGCGCTCGGCCGCGATGCCGTCCACGATGCGCCCGTCGCCCTGGAGGGGGTGGGGGCGGCGCACCGACTCGAAGCGGCGCACCAGGGCCTCGTCCGACGCCTCCAGGAAGACGACCCGCCGGGAGACGTGGTAGGCCGCCAGGTCGGCCAGGGCACCCCTGAGATTGTCGAAGAAGTTGCGGCCGCGCACGTCGACCACGACGGCGATCCGCGCCACATTGCCCTGGGAGCGGGCCCCGAGCTCGACCATCGTGGGGATCAGCTCGGGCGGCAGGTTGTCGACGACGAACCAGCCGAGATCCTCCAGGCATTTGGCTGCGGTGCTGCGGCCGGCGCCCGACATCCCGGAGATGATCACCAGCTCCGGGATGGTCGCGCCCGCCTCCTCCGACTGGGCCGGGTCGAGGGTACTCACCACTGCTCCGTCTCCGCGCTGCTCGCGTTCCGCGCTCATGCTGTCATCCCCCGATGTGTCGGTCTTCGTATCGATGGCGGTCTCGACGCCACATTTCACTCATCTTCAACGATCTCACCGGTCGCGGTATTCACCGCCGGGCCGGCCGCGGCGCCGGAGAGCGCCGCGGCCACCGTCTCCGCCGTCTTCCGGCCCACCCCAGGGACCTGGGAGATCTCCTCCACCGAGGCCGCCCGCAGCCTCTTGACCGAGCCGAAGTGCTTGAGCAGGGCCTTCTTGCGGGTCTCACCCAGTCCGGGGACGGCGTCCAGCGGGCTGCCGCGCAGCCGCTTGCCGCGCTTGCCCCGCTGGTAGCGGATCGCGAAGCGGTGCGCCTCGTCGCGGACGCGCTGCAGCAGGTAGAGGCCTTCGCTGCTGCGCGGCAGCACCACCGGGTCGCTCTCGCCCGGCAGCCAGACCTCCTCCAGCCGCTTGGCCAGGCCGCAGACGGCGACGTCGTCGATGCCGAGCTCCTCCAGAGCCGCCTGCGCGGCCGCCACCTGCGGTTGGCCACCGTCGACCACGATCAGTTGCGGAGGGTAGGCGAACTTCTTGGGGCGGCCGTCCTCGTCCCGGCCGGCCGCCCGGGCCGGCTGCCGCGCGGCGGCCGGCTCCGCTTCCCCGGGCGGACCGGGAACGGCCGCGTCGCCCCCGGACGGCTCCGGGGCGGGCCCGGACTCCAGCTCGCCGCCGAGCTCCTCGTCCGGCCACTCGCCGGTCCGCTGCTTCTCCACCAGGTAGCGGCGGAAGCGGCGGCTGACGACCTCGTGCATGGCGCGCACGTCGTCCTGGCCCGCGAAGGACTTGATCTGGAAGCGGCGGTACTCGCTCTTCCGCGCCAGCCCGTCCTCGAAGACCACCATAGAGGCCACCACATCGTCGCCCTGCAGGTGTGAGATGTCGAAGCACTCGACGCGCAGCGGCGCCGAGTCCAGGTCGAGCGCCTCGGCGATCTCCTCCAGGGCCCGGGAGCGGGTGGTCAGGTCCGAGGCGCGCTTGGTCTTGTGCAGCACCAGGGCGTGCTGCGCGTTGCGGTCGACCGTCTCCATCAGGGCCCGCTTGTCGCCGCGCTGCGGCACCCGCAGGCTCACCTGCGCCCCCCGGCGCTCGGAGAGCCACTGCGCTATCGGTCCGGCCGGCTCGGGCAGCGCCGGGACCAGCACCTCCTTGGGCACACCACCGCTGCCGCCGCCGGTGGCCGCGTCCCCCTGCTCGGCGCCGTAGAGCTGCTGCAGCGCGTGTTCGACCAGCTCGGCGGTGCCGACGGCCTCGACCTTGTCGGTGACCCAGCCACGCTGGCCGCGCACCCGGCCGCCGCGGACGTGGAAGATCTGGACGGCCGCCTCCAGCTCGTCCTCGGCCACCGCGATCAGGTCGGCGTCGGTGGCGTCGGCGAGCACGACCGCGTTCTTCTCCATGGCACGCTTGAGCGCGTCGATGTCGTCGCGCAGCCGCGCCGCCCGCTCGTACTCCAACTCCTCGGCCGCCTGCTGCATCTCCCGCTCCAGCCGGCGCAGGTGGGACCCGGTGTGCCCGGCCATGAAGTCGCAGAACTCCTCGGCGAGTTCGCGGTGCTCCTCGGGGGTGACCCGGCCCACGCAGGGCGCCGAGCACTTGCCGATGTAGCCGAGCAGGCAGGGCCGGCCGATCTGCGCCGACCGCTTGAAGACACCCGCCGAACAGGTGCGCACGGGGAACACCCGCAGCATCAGGTCGACCGTCTCGCGGATGGCCCAGGCCTGCCCGTACGGGCCGAAGTAGCGCACGCCCTTCTTCTTGGGACCGCGCATCACCTGGACGCGGGGGAACTCCTCGTTCATCGTCACCGCGAGCGACGGATAGCTCTTGTCGTCGCGGTACTTGACGTTGAACCGGGGGGCGAACTCCTGGATCCAGGTGTACTCGAGCTGGAGGGCCTCCACCTCGGTGCCGACCACCGTCCACTCGACGGAGGCGGCCGTCGTGACCATCGTGCGGGTGCGCGGGTGCAGTCCGGCGAGGTCCTGGAAGTAGTTGTTGAGCCGCTGGCGCAGGCTCTTGGCCTTGCCGACGTAGATCACCCGGCGGTGCTCGTCGCGGAAGCGGTAGACCCCGGGCGAGTCGGGGATCTCTCCCGGTTTCGGACGGTAGGTGGAGGGGTCTGCCATGTGACCCACCCTACTGGCGCCGGGTGACAGCGATCAGCGTGCGACGGCCGGGGAGGGGCGTGCGGCGGCGGTGCCGGGCGCGCGTCCCGGCACCGCCGCGCGGGCTACCAGCCGCGCTCGCGCCACTCGGCCAGGTGCGGGCGCTCGGCGCCCAGCGTCGTGTCCCCGCCGTGACCGGGGTAGACCCAGGTCTCGTCGGGGAGTTGGGCGAACAGCTTGGTCTCCACGTCGTCGATGAGCCGGACGAAGTGCTCGGCGTCGCCGAAGGTGTTGCCCACCCCGCCGGGGAAGAGGCAGTCGCCGGTGAACAGGTGCGGGTGGCCGCTCGGGTCGTCGTAGACCAGGGCGATCGAGCCGGGCGTGTGCCCGGTCAGATGGCGCGCGGTCAGCTCGACCTCGCCCACCCGCAGGGTGTCCCCGTCCTCCAGCGGCACGTCCGTGGGGACCGGGATGCCCTCCGCGTCGTACCGTCCGGCGCAGGTGCGGGCTCCGGTGGCCTCCACCACCTCCGCGAGCGCCTGCCAGTGGTCGCCGTGCCGGTGCGTGGTGACGACGGAGGCGATGCCGTCGTCACCGACGAGTTCCAGCAGGGTGCCCGCGTCGTTGGCGGCGTCGATCAGGAGCTGCTCGCCGGTGGCCCGGCAGCGCAGCAGGTACGCGTTGTTGTCCATGGGGCCGACGGCGACCTTGGAGATCATCAGGTCTCGCAGCTCGTGCACGTCCGCGGGGCCGCCGACCTGTACCGTTCCGCTGTAAGGCATGCGCCAACCCTAGAGCGCGGGCAGTGCGGGCAGCGAACCCCGCGCCGAGAGGCCGCTGCCGTTCGTCCGGCCGGTCAGCCAGCCGACCAGCGCGACGGGGCTCCCGGCGACGACGAAGGGGCCCTCGGCGCCCGGTTCCGCGGCGCCGGTGCGCCAGCTCCTGCCGTCCTCCGCGCGCAGCTCGACGGCGACGGGAATGTCGGGGTGCCCGGCGAAGCGGCGCGCCATGTTGGCCAGCTCGCGGTCCACGAAGGCGCCCGGCAGGTCCTCCAGCGTGTAGCCGATCCCGAGGTCCACGTGGTGCAGCTCGACCTCGATCCAGCGGCGGAAGGGCAGCGAGGAGGCGAGGTCCGTCACACCGTTGCGGAGGGTGACGGTGCGGTTCCACTCCTCGTCGCCCAGGGCCGCGAAGGCGCGCTCCAGGCAGGCCGCGCTGGTGCGCACGTCGTCGGCGAGCGCCTCCGGGGAGCGGCCGGCCCCGGCCGCGATGTCCGCGTCGCGGGCCTCGGCACTGGCGTACATGGGTTCACCGGCGAGCACGTTGACGAGCGCGTCGGCGTTGCGGGCGAGGTGGGTGAGCACGTGGGCGCGGGTCCAGCCGGGGAGGTGGGAGGGCTCGGCCGCCTCGGCCGCCGTCAGTCCGGCGGCAGCGGCGAGCAGGTGACCGGTCGCGCTCCGCAGGAGTTCGGTGTCGTGGACGGGCGTGGTCGCAGGCGAGGTCATGATCCAAAGCTACTGGTGTCCCTCGTTCGAGGGGAAGACTGCCGGATCCGCCGTGATTCGAATGAACGTGCTATATGGTCGAGCCCGGCTTCCGAACCCGAGGCGAACGACACTCCGGGCGGCGCCGTCCTACTCTTGGTCGGGGGCTCCCGCTCGACGCGGGCTCCCGCTTCCCACACGAAAGGTGCCAACAGGCGTGGCCGACCGTCTTCTCGTCCGTGGCGCTCGCGAGCACAACCTCCGCAACGTCTCGATAGACCTCCCCCGCGACTCGCTCATCGTCTTCACGGGGCTCTCGGGCTCGGGCAAGTCCTCGCTCGCCTTCGACACGATCTTCGCGGAGGGCCAGCGGCGCTACGTGGAGTCGCTCTCCGCCTACGCACGGCAGTTCCTCGGGCAGATGGACAAGCCCGACGTGGACTTCATCGAAGGGCTCTCCCCCGCCGTCTCCATCGACCAGAAGTCGACCTCGCGCAACCCGCGGTCGACGGTCGGCACCATCACCGAGGTCTACGACTATCTGCGGCTGCTCTACGCCCGAATCGGCAAGCCGCACTGCCCCGTCTGCGGCCGCCCGATCGCGCGCCAGTCGCCGCAGGCCATCGTGGACAAGGTGCTCGGCCTGGAGGAGGGCAGCCGCTTCCAGGTGCTCTCGCCGCTGGTGCGCGAGCGCAAGGGCGAGTTCGTCGACCTCTTCAACGAACTCCAGACCAAGGGCTACAGCCGCGCCCGGGTCGACGGGCGGACCGTCCAGCTCTCCGAGCCGCCGAAGCTGAAGAAGCAGGAGAAGCACACGATCGAGGTGGTCGTCGACCGCCTGACCGTCAAGGGCAGCGCCAAGCGGCGGCTCACCGATTCGGTGGAGACGGCGCTCGGCCTCTCCGGCGGCATGATCATTCTCGACTTCGTCGACCTGGAGCCGGACGACCCGCAGCGCGAGCGGATGTACTCCGAGCACCTGTACTGCCCCTACGACGACCTCTCCTTCGAGGAGCTGGAGCCACGGTCCTTCTCCTTCAACTCGCCCTTCGGCGCCTGCCAGGTGTGCACCGGCATCGGCACCCGGATGGAGGTCGACCCGGAGCTGATCGTCCCCGACGAGGACAAGTCGCTGGACGAGGGCGCGCTGCACCCGTGGTCGCACGGCCACACCAAGGAGTACTTCGGCCGGCTGATCGGCGCGCTGGCCGACGCGCTCGGCTTCCGCACCGACATCCCGTGGGCGGGCCTCCCGGCCCGCGCCAAGAAGGCCCTGCTGCACGGTCACAAGACCCAGGTCGAGGTCCGGTACCGCAACCGGTACGGCCGCGAGCGCGCCTACACGACCGCCTTCGAGGGCGTGGTCCCGTTCGTGAAGCGGCGGCACTCCGAGGCGGAGACCGACAGCAGCCGGGAGCGCTTCGAGGGCTACATGCGCGAGGTGAACTGCCCCGCCTGCGAGGGCACCCGGCTCAAGCCGCTGGTGCTGGCCGTCACCGTGCAGAACAAGTCCATCGCGGAGGTCTCCGCGATGTCGATCACCGAGTGCGCCGACTTCCTGCGCGAGCTGACGCTGACCGGACGCGACAAGCAGATCGCCGAGCGGGTGCTCAAGGAGGTCAACGAGCGGCTGCGCTTCCTGGTGGACGTCGGCCTGGACTACCTGACACTCAACCGGGCGGCCGGCACCCTCTCCGGCGGGGAGGCGCAGCGCATCCGGCTCGCCACCCAGATCGGCTCCGGGCTGGTCGGGGTGCTGTACGTGCTGGACGAGCCGTCCATCGGGCTGCACCAGCGCGACAACCACCGGCTGATCGAGACCCTGGTGCGGCTGCGCGACCTGGGCAACACCCTCATCGTCGTCGAACACGACGAGGACACCATCAAGGCGGCCGACTGGGTGGTGGACATCGGTCCGGGCGCGGGCGAGCACGGCGGCAAGGTGGTGCACAGCGGGCCGTTGAAGGAACTGCTGGCCAACGAGGACTCCGTGACCGGCGACTATCTGACCGGCAAACGCGAGATCCCCACTCCCGAGGTGCGCCGTCCCGCCGACCCCGCACGGCAGTTGACCGTCCGCGGAGCGCGGGAGAACAACCTGCGCGACGTCGACGTCTCCTTCCCGCTCGGCGTGCTGACCGCCATCACGGGCGTGTCGGGCTCCGGGAAGTCGACGCTGGTCAACGACATCCTCTACACGCATCTCGCCCGCGAGCTGAACGGTGCCAAAGCGGTTCCCGGCCGGCACACCCGGGTCGAGGGCGACGACCTCGTGGACAAGGTCGTGCACGTCGACCAGTCGCCCATCGGCCGTACCCCGCGATCCAACCCGGCCACCTACACCGGCGTCTTCGACCACGTGCGCAAGCTGTTCGCCGAGACCACCGAGGCGAAGGTGCGCGGCTACCAGCAGGGCCGGTTCTCCTTCAACGTCAAGGGCGGCCGCTGCGAGAACTGCGCCGGCGACGGCACCATCAAGATCGAGATGAACTTCCTGCCGGACGTCTACGTCCCCTGCGAGGTCTGCCACGGTGCGCGCTACAACCGGGAGACCCTGGAGGTGCACTACAAGGGCAAGAACATCGCCGAGGTCCTGGACATGCCGATCGAGCAGGCCCTGGACTTCTTCGAGGCGGTGCCCGGCATCGCCCGCCATCTGCGGACGCTCAACGACGTCGGCCTGGGCTACGTGCGGCTCGGGCAGTCCGCACCGACCCTCTCGGGCGGTGAGGCGCAGCGGGTGAAGCTGGCCAGCGAGCTGCAGAAGCGCTCCACCGGACGGACCGTCTACGTCCTGGACGAGCCGACGACCGGCCTCCATTTCGAGGACATCAGGAAGCTGATCGGTGTTCTGGAGGGCCTGGTGGACAAGGGCAACTCGGTCATGGTGATCGAGCACAACCTCGATGTCATCAAGACCGCGGACTGGGTCGTCGACCTCGGCCCGGAGGGCGGCAACGGCGGCGGCCTGGTGGTCGCCGAGGGCACCCCGGAGCAGGTCGCGGCAGAGCCCGCCAGCCACACCGGGAAGTTCCTCCGCGATGTGCTGGGCGACCGCGTCAGCGACGCGTCCGTCCCGGCGAGGCCCGCGGCGGGGAAGGCAGCCGCGAAGAAGACGGCCGCCAAGAAGGCCACCGCGAAGAAGGCCGCCGCCAAGAAGCCGGCCGCGAAGAAGGCCACCGCCACCAGGAAGGCCGCCCGCAAGCCCTGACCCGGTGTGCGGCCGTGCGAGGCGCCGGCCGCCGGGTGCGCGGAGCGGCGGGCCGGACGTAGAGTGCGGCGCGTGACGACGAGCAAGGAATCGCCGGCCACGCGCCGCACCGTACTGTGCGGGGCCGCGCTGGCCGCGCTGGGACTGACCACCGCCGGGTGCGCCGGTGACTCCGGGAAGGGCACGTCGGGGTCCGGCCCGGACGAGCCGGTCGAGCTCGGCGAAGCGGAAGCCGTACCGGTGGGTGGCGCGAAGCTGTACGCCGAGCAGAAGGTACTGGTCGCCCAACCGGAGAAGGGCGACTTCAAAGGATTCAGCGCGATCTGCACCCACCAGGGCAGCGTCCTGGGCGAGATCGACGGCGAGGTGGCGGTCTGCCCGCTGCACGGGAGCCGCTTCCACGTGGACTCGGGGAAGGTCGCGCAGGGTCCCGCCACCGAGGCGCTGCCTGCGGTACCGGTGAAGGTGGAGCAGGGCAAGCTCGTCGCGGGCTGAGCCGCTCGTAGCGCGAGCGGGCCCGCCCGGGCGCGGAACCCTGCGGCCAACCGGTGGAAGATCCGCGGCGTTTCCCCCGACTTCGCTCCGCACCTCTGGTGTGGACCGGTCCTCCTTGGGACCCTGTGCGGCACTGTGCGCAGAAAGTGCCGAGAACACTGGTCTTTGTGGGGGACGTTGTGAGAAAAGTCCACGCTCGCGCAAGACTCACCGCTCCGCTGCTCCCGGTGGCGACCGCCGCGGCGCTGCTGGCCGGTCTGCTGTCGGCCGGCACGGCCCGGGCCGCGGTGGAGCAGCACACGCCCCGGCCGGCCACGGCCGGCAGCGCCGGAGACCGGGCCGCCCCCGGGCCGGCCGGCGACGGCATGGAACTCTCCCGCACCACCCGGCCCCTCGCGCAGGGTGCGCGGCTCACCTCATTCGACCGGCTCGAACCGGACAGCTGGCTGCGCGCGGACGCGCTCACCCTCGACCTGGGCCGGGCCCGGACGGGTACGAGTGCCGACTACCTCTCCTCGGGCAAAGTCACCGAACGCCGGACGGTCGGCGACCTTGCCGCGGAGCACGATCCCGGACCGGGCCGCCGCACCATCGCGGCGCTCAACGCCGACTTCTTCGACATCAACGAGACCGGCGCCCCGCTCGGCCCCGGCGTCCGCGACGGCAAGCCCGTCCACTCCCCCGCGCCCGGGGTCTCCGAGGCGGTCGGCATCGGGCCGGACGCGGCGGGCCGCATCCTGGACCTGTACTTCGAGGGCACGGTCACCCTCCCGGCAGGCGACGTACCGCTCGCCGGGAGGGACGCCGCCGATGTCGCGGAGGACGGCATCGGGCTGTACGACGCGGACTGGGGCGACGCCGACCGGGCGCTGACGGTCGACCGGGATCCCGAGGTCACCGAGGTGGCCGTGCGGGACGGCGACGTCACCTCGGTGGCCCGGAAACCCGGCAAGGGCGAGATCCCGGCGGGGGTGAACATCCTGCTGGGCCGGGGCGACGGCGCCGAGCGGCTCGCCGCGCTGCACCCGGGCGACCCGGTCGAGGTGGCCTACCGGATGCGCACCGACGACGGCTCCCCACTGCCGCGCACGGCGGTCGGCGGACGCGGTGTGCTGGTCGAGGACGGCACCCCGCAGAACTGGGACGGCAGGCCGAACAACACGGCGGCGCCGCGCACCGCCGTGGGCTTCTCCAAGGACGGCGGCACGATGCACGTGCTGACGGTGGACGGCAGGCAGGCGGCCTCGGGCGGGGTGACGCTGACCGAACTCGCCCGGATGATGAAGAAGCTGGGCGCCTACAACGCCCTCAACCTGGACGGCGGCGGCTCCTCCACGCTGCTGGCCCGGAAGCCGGGCGGCACCGCTCTCCGCTTGGAGAACGCGCCCTCCGACGGCGAGCAGCGGGAGGTCGCGGACGCGCTGGCGCTGACGGCGCCGAAGGGTTCCGGACGGCTGTCCGGCTTCTGGGTGGAGACGGCCCTCGACCCCCGCGAGGCGGCCACGGCCGACACCATGCCGGGCGGCCACCCCGACCGCGTCTTCCCCGGCCTGACCCGGACGCTGACCGCCGCCCCGTACGACGAGACCTACGGCCCGGCGCGGGGGGCGCCGCGCCCCCGGTGGCGGACCGCGCGGCCGGACGTCGGCCGGGTGGACGCGCAGGGCGTCTTCCGGGCCCGCCGGACGGGCAGCACCGCGGTCACCGCTCGGGCCGGCGCCGCCGAGGGCGCCACGAAGCTGCGGGTCCTCGGTCCGCTGGACCGGGTACGCGCCACCACGGACCGGGTGGGTCTGGCCGACGGCGGTGCCGACGGGTCGTTCGGGCTGGTCGGATACGACGCGGAGGGCAACAGCGCACCCGTCGAGCCCGCGGACGCGCATCTGTCCTACGACCACACGCTCTTCTCGGTCACCGCGGACGAGGACGCCGCCGACGGCAGGTTCACCGTCAGGACCCGCTCCGGGCAGGAGTCCGCGTCCGGCACGGTGACCGTGACGGTGCGGGGGCACACGACCCGGGTGGCCGTCACCGTGGGGCTGCGCGAACAGCCGGTGGCCGACTTCGGCGACGCGTCCGACTGGACGTTCAGCGCGGCCCGCGCCACCGGCTCGGTGGCTCCCGAACCGGACGGCAAGGACGGCGGCGGGCTCAAGCTCAGCTACGACTTCACCCGCTCCACGGCCACTCGTGCCGCCTACGCGAACCCGCCCGCCGAGCGGGAGATCCCCGGGCAGCCGCGCAGCTTCACCCTGTGGATCAGAGGGGACGGCTCGGGTGCCTGGCCCTCGCTGCACCTCAAGGACGCGGCGGGCACCGACCAGGTGCTGCGCGGCCCGCTGGTGGAGTGGCGGGACTGGCGCCAGGTCACCTTCGAGGTCCCCGAAGGGGTGGCGTATCCGCTCACGCTGCACCGCTTCTACCTGGCCGAGACCCGGCCCGCCGCGCAGTACGAGGGTTCGGTGGTGCTGGACGAACTGGTCGCCAGGACGCCGCCGGACATCGACCTGCCGGAGACCGGGCGGCCGCCCGATCCGCTGATCTCCACGGCCGCCGACACCGCCGGGCGCGACTGGCGGTTCGCGGTGCTGTCGGACGCGCAGTTCGTCGCGCGCGACCCGGACAGCGAGGCCGTGCGGCAGGCACGCCGGACCCTGCGCGAGATCCGCGCCGCCCGGCCCGACTTCCTGATCGTCGACGGGGATCTGGTGGACGAGGGCACCCCGGAGGACCTGGCGTTCGCGCGCACGGTACTCGAGGAGGAGTTGGGGGACGCGGTCGACTGGTACTACGTGCCGGGCAACCACGAGGTGATGGGCGGTTCGATCGACCACTTCGTCCAGGAGTTCGGGCCCGCGCAGCGCACCTTCGACCACCGCGGCACCCGGTTCATCACCCTGGACACCTCGTCGCTGACGGTGCGGGGCGGCGGCTTTGCCCAGTTCCAGGAACTGCGCCGGCAGTTGGACGCCGCCGCACGGGACCGCGGCATCGACTCCGTCGCCGTCATCGAGCACGTACCGCCGCGCGACCCCACCCCGGCGCGGGCCAGCCAGCTCACGGACCGGATGGAGGCCGATCTGCTGGAGAGCTGGCTGGCCGACTTCCGGTCCCGTTCGGGCAAGGGCGCGGCCCTGGTGGCGGGGCATGTCGGCGTCTTCGACGCCTCCCGGGTGAACGGGGTCCCGTATCTGGTGAACGGGAACTCGGCCAAGGCTCCGGCCGCTCCGCCGACAGCGGGCGGCTTCACCGGCTGGTCGCTGCTGGGCGTGGACCAGGGGCGGCCACGCGACGGGGACTGGCTCTCGGTACAGACCCGCGCCCATGTGGACGCGCTGCTGCTGGACGCGCCGGAGCGGCTCGCGGTGGGCGGGCAGGCCACCGCGTCGGCGACGGTCCGGCAGGGCAGCGGCCCGGCAGCGCGCCGGGTTCCGGTCGGCTGGCCGGTGAGTGCGGACTGGCCCGGCTCACCGGGGCTGTGCGTGAAGGGCGCGGTGCCCCGCGGACGCTGTGTGGCCTCCTACGATCCGGCGGACGGCACCCTGACCGGGCGCAGACCGGGCACGGTCACCCTTGCGGTGCTGGTCAACGGGGAGCGGGCGGCACAGCGGGTGACGGTCAGCCGTTGAGCCGGCAGGGCGGCGGGCCGCCGGGCGCGGTCCCGGCCCCGCCCCCTACCGGAAGGAGTGGTGGGGCGGGGCCGGGGGACGGGGGCTCCGGGCGCTGCCGGAGTCCGGTGGCCGGTCAGGGGCCGGAGGTCAGGAACCCGTACGGGTCCGCTCGTCGCGCTCGGCCTGGGCCACGGCCCGTGCCTGCTTGCGGGAGGCCGCCAGCGAGGTGATCGTCGTGACGACCAGCACGGCGCAGATGACGCCCAGCGACACCGGGATGCTGATCTCCGGAACGTGGACTCCGCTCTCATGCAGCGCGTGCAGCACCAGCTTGACGCCGATGAAGCCGAGGATGATCGAGAGCCCGTAGGAGAGGTGCACCAGCTTCTGCAGCAGGCCGCCGATCAGGAAGTAGAGCTGACGCAGCCCCATCAGGGCGAACGCGTTGGCGGTGAAGACGATGTACGGGTCCTGGGTGAGGCCGAAGATCGCCGGGATGGAGTCCAGCGCGAACAGCACGTCGGTGGTGCCGATCGCCAGCATGACGATCAGCATGGGTGTCATCAGCCGTTTGCCGTTCTCGACGACGAACAGCTTGGTGCCGTGGTACTTGTCCGTCGAGGGGAACCGTCGCTCGACGGCCTTGAGCAGCCGGTTCTCCTCGAACTCCTCCTCGTCGTCACCGGAGCGGGCCTCCTGGACGAGCTTCCACGCCGTCCAGATCAGGAAGGCGCCGAAGAGGAAGAAGACCCAGGAGAAGGTGGAGATGATCGCGGCCCCGGCGGCGATGAAAGCTCCGCGCAGCACCAGCGCGATGAGCACGCCGACCATCAGCACCCGCTGCTGGTAGATCGACGGCACCGCGAACTTCGCCATGATCAGCACGAAGACGAAGAGGTTGTCGACGCTCAGGGATTTCTCGGTGATGAAGCCCGCGAAGAACTCGCCGGACGCCTGGCCGTTTCCGAACAGGAAGAGGCCGAGTCCGAAGAGCGCGGCGAGGACGATCCAGACGGTCGTCCAGATGCCCGCCTCCTTGAGGGAGACCTCGTGCGGCTTGCGGCCGCCGATGAAGAAGTCGACCGCGATGAGGGCGGACAGACCGACGATGGTCAGCGCCCAGGTGGTCATGGATATGTCCATGCGTGATCCTCCGGCTTGCATTCGAGCATGGGCCGGAGGTCTCTTCCACCCGGGGGCCGCCGCCCGCAGCGGGCCGGGCCGGTGCCCCGGGGCCGTCCTGTCCGGCCCGTACTGACGGGATCACCGCATGGCTGGGAATACTCCCCTCCGATACAAGAGAGAGTAAAGTAAAACCATGTAAAGGTAAAGAGCGTGGTCGCGCGGGCCTCGCGCCCCGCCCCCGCGAAGGCCGCCGGGCGGGGTCGGGCGCGGTCGGGCACGGCCCTCCGGGCGGCAGGATTCCACCCCGGCCTCGGGGAACGGAGGGAGCGGTTCTCAGCCGCCGGCCGTGCGGCGCGCGGCTACGGCATGCCGCAGCACCTGCGGCACGACCTGGCTGCCCGCGGGCACCCGCAGCGGCTCGTACGTCCAGGCATGGCCCACCCACGGATCGGCCAGATGGTCGTCCGGGACCGGGGTCAGCCGCAGCAGCGAGCGCCACAGCGGATCGAGCAGCGGCCCGAAGCCGCGCGCCTCGTCCCGGTCGGCCACCAGCAGCAGGCTGACGCCGACCGCGGGACCCTCGTCCGCGAGGTAGCGCAACTGATTGACGGCCCGGTCGTCGAAGCCGTGCGGGAAGTCGTGGACGACCAGAAGCTGGTCGGCCAGGTCCAGGTCCGGCGGAAGCGCGTCGGTCGCCCCGCTGCGCACCGCCATCCGGACGAGGTCGACACGCTGCGTCAGCCGTTCCAGGGTGCGGGCGACACCGGAGGCACCCGCGGCGGGCGGGTCCGCCAGCACACCCGACTCCACCAGCGGAAGGAGCGCGGTGGCCGCCGCGCCCGCCGGGTCGAGGACCCGGAGGGTCACCTCGCCCGGCGGGTGCACGGCCAGGACGCGGGCGGCCAGTGCGGCGGCGGTCGTCTGCGCGAGGCGACGCAGCTCGTCCGCGTCCGCCACACCCGCCTCGCGGCTCCGCGGGCGGCCGCTGTCGATCCACAGGCCCCGCTCCAGGGGCAGCCGCACCAGCAGGGGAACCCGCAGCCCGGCGCGCTCCGGAAGGCTCAGATCGCCCACCCGGAGCGCGAGGGGACGCTCAGTGGGCGGCCGGTAGGCGTGCCAGACCGGGTTGTCCCAGCGGGCCATCGCCGGCGGCAGAGCCGGCTCGACCACCTCCGCCTCGGCCTCGAGCTGCGCCGCGTCCCGCTCCAGCACGGCACGGGCCTGCTCCACCAGCGTGCTGTGCTTGGCCTCGGCCCGGGCACGGGCCGCCGCCGCGGCGGCGCCGACCCGGGCCTGCGGATCGGCGAGCACCCCGTCCAGTTCACGCTCCCTGCGCGCGTCGGCGAAGTCGACGGCCGAGCGGTAGGCCGCCACGCTGCGGGCCAGGTCCTCGAAGATGCCCCACACCTGGTTGTGGAGCCGCTCCTCCATCGACCAGCCGGCGGCGTCGCCCGCCACCGGCTGGGCTCCCGCATCCTCCCCGGACCCCGGTCCAGGGACGGGCGGCGCGGACGACGGAGAACCGCCCCCGGCCTGCGCGGCGCCGGTGGCCGCCGGTGCGCGGCGCGGATGGCGATAGTCGATCGGGCCCTCGGCGGAGGCGCCGCTGCCCCCGGCGGGGGCGCCGCCGACCGCACCGCGGGACGCGGCGGCGTGCCGGGCCCGCCCCTGCGGAGGGGGCGCGACCGCGTCGTCCGCCTCGGCGCCGACCGCCTCCTGGACGGCGACGGCCAGCGTGTGCGCCTCGGCCAGCCCCTGGTCGGCGAACAGGGCTGCGAGGCCGTCCGCATACCCCTGTCCGACAGCCCGTACCTTCCATGCGCCCCCGCGCAGATAGAGCTCCAGGGCGACGACGGCGGATTCGGTGGCCAGTCCCGTCACCGTGTAGCTGGCGATCTCCGTGCCGTCCGGGCCGGTGACGGCGAGGAAGGGCGCGGGGAGGCCGGCGAACCCCGAGGGAGCGCCCGGCCCGGCGGGCAGGGCCAGGAGGATGCTCACCCGCTCGACGCCCTGGGGCAGCGCCCCCGGGTCGAGGGCCAGGTGGTGCACCGCCGCCGCCCGGCGGGAGACCTCCACCCCGGGCAGCCGCGGGGCTGCCGGGTGGGCAGCCCACTCGGCGCCGCGGATCCGCCCCTGCGCGTCGTTGAGCGTCGCCCCGGCGACGACCGGGGTACCCGCCGTCACCCGGATCTCCATCCGGGTGCCGGGCAGCGGGTGGTTCTGCCCCCGGACCAGCTCGGCCCTCATCGTCGTGCCTCTCCCCTGCGGCTCTCGTGCTCGGCGGACGGGGCCGCCCGGGACCCCCGCGGGCCGGGACCGCTGCCGCTCGGGCGGGCCCGGGGCGGTCGCATCGACGGTCCGGGACGGTCACCGCGTCGGCGGGACCGGACGGGCCACCCCGCCGGGTGGACCGGACGGGTCACGGCCTCGGCGGCAGCGCGCAGCTCACAGCTTCGGCAGGATCGTCGGCATCAGGTCCTGGAAGGTACGGCCGTTGGCGGGCTCGCCGATGGCGGTCATCTGCCAGCCGTCGCCCTGCCGGTGGACCTTGGCCATGATCTGCGCGGTGTACTGGCCGCCGCCGGTGAGCGTGTAGCGGGCCGTCTCCTGGCCGGTGGTCTCGTCGACGAGGCGGCAGAAGGCGTTCTCGACCTCGGCGAAGGTCTGGCCGGTGAACGAGTTGACCGTGAAGACGATCTGGTCGATATGGACCGGGACGCGCTGCAGATCCACCAGGATCGCCTCGTCGTCGCCGCCCTCGCCCGAGCCGCCCACCAGGTTGTCACCGGTGTGCTTGACGGAGCCGTCGTCGCTCACCAGATGGCGGAAGAAGACGACGTCGACGGGCTGCTTGTCGGCGAAGAGCACCGCCGAGGCGTCCAGGTCGATCTCCTTGGTGCGCTTGCCGAACAGGCCCCGCCGCGGTGCGGCCTTCCAGCCCAGGCCCATGCGCACCGCGGTGAGGCTGGCCCCGTCGCTCTTCTGCAGGCTGATGCCCTGGCCCTTGGACAAGTTGACCGACACGTGCGTCCCCTCTCTGAACCGGGGCCGCCACAGGCCGACGGCCACCAGATTCAGCACCCTACGCAAGAGCGCGGAGCGCCCGGGAGGCCGTCCGCGACTTGTGTCGGTCTTGCAACACTCCGCGTGGCGGCCCCGGCGGCAGGCGCCGTGCCCGGCTACTTCAGCCCGGCTTCCTTCATCTGGCGCAGCTCCTTCTTGAGTTCCCCGACCTCGTCGCGCAGCCGGGCGGCGACCTCGAACTGGAGCTCGGCGGCGGCAGCGCGCATCCGCTCGGTCAGATCCTCGATGGTCTGGGCGAGTTCGGCGGCCGGCCGGTCGGTCAGCTCTCCGGAGCCGGCGCCCTTGCCCTTGCCCAGCGCGGGCGTGGGGGCCTTCCCCTTGCCGGCCTTGCCCGTCTCGTCCCGCTGGCGGTAGCCGGTGTCCAGCAGCGCCTCGGTGTCGACCTCCTCGCGGGCGATGTCCGCGACGATGTCCCCGATCTTCTTGCGCAGCGGCTCCGGATCGATGCCGCGCTCCTGGTTGTAGGCGATCTGCTTCTCGCGGCGCCGGTTGGTCTCCTCGATCGCCCGCTGCATACCAGGGGTGACCTTGTCCGCGTACATATGGACCTGGCCGGAGACGTTGCGCGCCGCACGCCCGATCGTCTGGATCAGCGAGGTGCCGGAGCGCAGGAAGCCCTCCTTGTCGGCGTCCAGGATCGCCACCAGGGAGACCTCGGGCAGGTCGAGCCCCTCCCGCAGCAGGTTGATGCCGACCAGCACGTCGTACTCGCCGGAGCGCAGCTCCCGCAGCAGTTCGATGCGGCGCAGGGTGTCCACGTCGCTGTGCAGGTAGCGGACCCGGATGCCCAGTTCGACGAAGTAGTCCGTCAGATCCTCGGCCATCTTCTTGGTGAGGGTGGTGACCAGCACCCGCTCGTCGCGCTCCTCGCGCAGCCGGATCTCGTGGACCAGGTCGTCGATCTGCCCGTCGGTGGGCTTGACGACCACCTCCGGGTCGACCAGCCCGGTGGGGCGGATGACCTGCTCCACATAGCCGTCGGAGCGGGCCAGCTCGTAGGGACCGGGGGTGGCCGACAGATAGACCGTCTGGTCGGTGCGCTCCAGGAACTCCTCCCACTTCAGCGGGCGGTTGTCCAGCGCGGAGGGCAGGCGGAAGCCGTGGTCGATCAGCGTGCGCTTGCGGGCGGCGTCGCCCTCGTACATGGCGCCGATCTGCGGGACCGTCTGGTGCGACTCGTCGATGACCAGCAGGAAGTCCTCGGGGAAGTAGTCCAGCAGGGTGTGCGGCGCCGTGCCCGGGTCGCGGCCGTCGATGTGCAGCGAGTAGTTCTCGATGCCCGAGCAGGTGCCGATCTGCCGCATCATCTCGATGTCGTACGTCGTCCGCATCCGCAGCCGCTGGGCCTCCAGGAGCTTGCCCTGCTTCTCCATCGACTCCAGCGTCGCGGCCAGCTCGGCCTCGATGGCCGCGATGGCGCGCTCCATCCGTTCCGGACCGGCCACGTAGTGCGAGGCGGGGAAGACGTACAGCTCCCGGTCCTCGGTGATCACCTCGCCGGTGATCGGGTGGAGGGTGGAGAGAGCCTCGATCTCGTCCCCGAACATCTCGATGCGGACCGCGAGCTCCTCGTACACCGGGAAGATCTCGACGGTGTCGCCGCGGACCCGGAAGGTGCCCCTGGTGAACGACATGTCGTTGCGCTGGTACTGGATGTCCACGAAGCGCCGCAGCAGCGTGTCCCGGTCGATCTCCTCGCCGACCCTCAGCGGCACCATGCGGTCGACGTACTCCTGCGGGGTGCCCAGGCCGTAGATGCAGGAGACGGAGGCGACCACCACGACGTCACGCCGGGTGAGCAGCGAGTTCGTCGCACTGTGGCGCAGCCGTTCGACCTCCTCGTTGATCGAGGAGTCCTTCTCGATGTAGGTGTCCGTCTGCGGGACGTACGCCTCCGGCTGGTAGTAGTCGTAGTACGAGACGAAGTACTCGACCGCGTTGTTCGGCAGCAGCTCCCGGAACTCGTTCGCGAGCTGTGCGGCCAGGGTCTTGTTCGGCGCCATCACCAGCGTCGGGCGCTGCAGCTTCTCGATCATCCACGCCGTGGTGGCCGACTTGCCGGTGCCCGTGGCACCCAGCAGCACGACGTCCTTCTCACCTGCGGTGACCCGCTGCGCGAGCTCCGCGATGGCGGTCGGCTGGTCGCCGCTGGGCTGATACGGACTGACGACCTCGAAGGGCGCCACCTTGCGTTCGATCTCGGTGTTGGGCCGCATGTCCACCACGGTACGACTCGGCACTGACAACGGGGTTCCGCGCGCAAACTACGCCCCACTGGCAGATAGCTGCCAATTTCCTTCGTCGCAGGTCAGAGGCTTGACCACGCTCCGTTCAGCACCCCGTCACTTTGTCCTGGCTTGGTTGTATTGCGCATCGGGAACTGTCTCGGCAGTCCGTGCAGGTACAAGCGAGGAGTCCCGCATGTCGATACGCCCGCTGACCGCTGCCGCCACAGGTGCGCTGCTGGGTATGAGCGCGCTCTTCCTCACCGCCACGCCCTCTGCGGCGGCCTCACCCCGCCCGGCGGGACAGACGCCGGATCCGGTCGTAGACTTCTCCGGCTTCCCGGGCTTCGGCGACGACGAGGACCCCGACCCGGAGCTGCAGCAGCCCCCCTCCGACTCCAGAAAGCCGCACCGCTCCCCGCTCCCCGTGGGCCACCGCGGGGCGTCCGCCTACGCGCCGGAGAACACGCTGGCCGCGGTCGACAAGGCACACGATCTCGGCATCGACTGGGTCGAGAACGACGTGCAGCGCACCAAGGACGGCAAGCTGCTGGTCATCCACGACACCACGCTCTCCCGCACCACGGACGTCGAGCAGCGCTTCCCGGACCGCAGCCCGTGGAAGGTCTCCGACTTCACCCTCAAGGAGATCAAGACGCTGGACGCCGGAAGCTGGCTGGACAGCAAGTTCGCCGGCGAGCGGATCCCCACCCTGGGCGAGTACCTGGACCGGCTCACCAGGAACGGGCAGGACCTGCTGCTGGAGCTGAAGTCTCCCGCGCTCTACCCGGGCATCGAACGCGAGACCCTCGACGAGCTCGACCGGCAGGGCTGGCTGGACCGCCGGCACACCAGGAGCAGGCTCATCGTCCAGAGCTTCGACAAGGGCGCGGTGCAGAAGGTGCACCAGCAGCGCCCCGAGGTGAAGACCGGCTTCCTGGGCACCCCCAAGGCAGCCGAGCTGAAGGACTACGCCGCGTTCGCCGACCAGATCAACCCCACCCACGCCGACGCCACCGCCGACTACGTGAAGGCCGTCCACGCCCTCAAGGGGCCGCACCACAAGCGAATGGAGATCTTCACCTGGACCGTGAACGACGCCGAGACCGCCCGCAAGGTCGCCGACGCGGGAGTGGACGGCATCATCTCGAACAAGCCGGACGTGGTCAGCGACGCCGTCCAGGGGTCGGGGCCGACCGGCTGACCAGCCCGCCGGTGCGGTCCGGACGGGCGTCGGCGGCTTTCGGTGGGCTCCTCCGATAAGTGTCCTCAACGGAGGGCCGTCCGCCCGGAGGGCGGGGCTTTGAAGACACGACCCGGGGTGCCGGTATGACTGACACCCCGGTGCGGCCCGCGGCCTGGAGCCTGCGGGAGACGCCCATCGGACCGCTGCTGCTCGCGGCCACCACGGAGGGCCTGGCCAACGTCGTCTTCCACGCGCGGGGACGCACACTCGACCGGGCCCTCGCCCGGCTGCACGCGCAGCTGGGCGCCGGACCGCTGCCGGCGGCGCAGGCCCCGGCGCCCGCCGCCGAACATCTCGGCGCGGCCGAGGCGGCGCTGGACGACTACTTCGCGGGCTCCCCGGCGCCCTTCACCGTGCCGCTGGACTGGTCGCTGACGGAGGGTGTCCCGGCGCGGGTGCTGCGCGAGCTGGCGACCGGAGTGCTGTACGGGACGACGGTCGGCTACCAGGACCTCGCCGTGCGCGCGGGCGACCCCGGTGCGGCCCGCGCCGTCGGCGCCGCCATGGGCGCCAATCCGCTGCCGGTGGTCGTGCCCTGCCACCGGGTGCTGGAGAGTTCGGGCGCGATCGGCGGCTTCGGGGGCGGGCTGGAGACCAAGCGGGCGCTCCTCGCGCTGGAGGGCGTGCTGCCGCAGCCGCTGTTCTGAGCCGTGCGGACCGGCCGTAAGTCCGTGGTGGCGGACGGCGCCGGGTGCCAGACTGCACGGCGTGACTGACATTCGCGACACGGTCGACGGTGATGACACGCCGGAAGCCACAGGAGACGGACCGGTGGGCACGGCGCCGGAGCGGACCGGCGCCGACGGTCCGCGAGACGCGCCCGGGGGACGGCCCGGCGGGCACTCACAGCACAGCGCCCGGCCCGGAGGACTCGCCGTGCGCGGCCCGCAGAAGCCGGCCGGGGAACCGGCGGCGGACGGCGGGATGGACCTGCCGGCCGTCCGGCGGCGGGTGCGGCTGGCCCTGGCCCTCAGCCAGATCCTCGGCGGACTGGGCGTCTCCACAGCGGTCGCGCTGGCCGCCGTACTGGCCGAGGACATCGGCGGCTCCGAGGCCGTGGCGGGGCTGGCGTCCACATCCTCGGTCATCGGGACGGCACTGCTGTCCCTGCCGTGCGCGGCGCTGATGGCGCGGCGCGGGAGGCGCGTCGGGCTGACGTCCGCCTACGCGGTGGCGGCCGTCGGCGGGCTCGTCGTGGTGGCCGGAGCCGCGCTGCGCAACTTCCCGCTGCTGCTGGTGGGCATGGCCGCCTTCGGCGCGAGCAACACCGCCAATCTCCAGGCCCGCTTCGCCGCCGCCGACCTGGCCGAGCCGCTGCACCGGGCACGGGCCATCTCCACGGTGGTGTGGGCGACCACGGTCGGCGCGGTCCTGGGCCCGAACATCGCGGGGCCCGCCGGGAGGAGCGTGGCCGGCCTCGGGGTGCCGGAGACGGCCGGCCCCTTCCTGTGGGGCACGGTGGTCTTCCTGATCGCCGGAGGGCTGCTGCAGGTGCTGCTGCGGCCCGACCCGCTGCTGACGGCCCGCGCGCTGGCCCGGAAGGCGACGGCCGGCGGCGGGCCGGACGAAGGGGGTGGGCAGCCCGGGGCGGACGCCGGCCGGCAGTCGGACGAGGACGGCGGTGGCCGGTCGCTGCGGGCCGGTCTGGCCGCGGTGACGGCCTCGGCGCCCGCCCGGGTCGCGCTGGCCGCGATAGCCGGCTCGCACACGGTCATGGTCTCGGTGATGGTGATGACCCCGGTGGACCTGGGCGGGCACGGCGCCGGGGTGGAACTGATCGGGCTCGTGCTCAGCGGCCACATCGCCGGGATGTACGCCTTCTCGCCCGTGATGGGCTGGCTCGCGGACCGGATCGGCAGGTTCAGCGTCATCCTGGTGGGCGCGGCGCTGCTCGGGTGCGCCACCGCGCTGGCCGGGACGGCGGACGGGAACCACGCGCAGTCCGCCGTCGGGCTGTTCCTGCTCGGACTGGGCTGGTCCGCGGGACTGGTCGCCGGGTCCGCGCTGCTGACCGACTCGGTACCGCAGCGGGCCCGCGCCGCCGTGCAGGGCTTCTCCGACCTGATCATGAACTCGGCCGCCGGTGTCGGCGGCGCGCTCTCCGGGCTGGTGGTCGCCCAGGCCGGCTACGGCTGGCTCAACCTGCTGGCAGCGGCGCTGCTGATCCCCGTCACGGTGCTGACGGTGACGGTCGCGGTACGGCGCTGAGGAAGGCCGCCGTGCGGCATCGGCCGCGGACCGGGGGCGGGGCCGCACGGCAGGTCCGTCGCCGCACGGCGGGGGCGGATCCGGGGCCGGGCGGGCGCGCCGCCGGTCCGCCGAGGATCAGCGCGCGTGGAGTTCGAAGGCCACCGCGCGTCGCCCACCGTTCCGGTCGGCGTGCAGATCCAGCCCCCCGTGCACGATCGAACGCGCGTACGTCTCGGGGGCCTCGTCGGTGAGCGCCTCGATATAGGCACGGTGTTCCAGCAGCGAGGCGACTCCCTTGCGGGTCGCCTCCTCCCCCACCGACACCGCGTGCGTGACGGCCGGTGAGGCGAAGACCGCCACCCACCGCACTCCGTCCCACGGCAGGACCCCTTCCACGTCGAACTGTTCGCTGAAGATCCACCGGTTGCCGGCGTCTCCCACCGCGTCCAGGACCGAGCGGCCCAGCGCGCGGTGGTCGGGGGTGTTCCACGGGCTGCCGGGGGCGCCGCCCCAGGTGTCGTGGTGGTTGAGGGTGAGGACCAGCTCGGGGCGGTGTCTGCGGATCGCCGCCGCGATGTCGCTCCGCAGCTCCGGGCCCTCCCTCAGCACTCCGTCCCGGTGGTCGAGGAACTCCACCTCGGTCACGCCCACGTGCGCGCAGCCGGCCCGCTGTTCGGCCTCGCGGACCCCGGCGGCCTCCGCCGGGTCCATGGTCTCGATACCCGCCTCGCCCCGGGTCGCGAGCAGATAGGTGACGTCCTTGCCCTGCGCCGTCCACTCGGCGACCGCCGCGGCGGCGCCGTACTCCATGTCGTCGGGATGCGCGACGACCGCCAGGGCCCGGGTCCAGTCCTCCGGCATCGCCGCCAGGCGCATTCGCGCCCCCTGCTCCTCGGCGCCTCGCGCTGTGGCCGTCATGTCCGCTCCGCCTCTCGTCACCCGCGCCTCCGTCGGCGCCGCTCCTCCATGGCAACTCCCGTTCCCCGGGCGCCTGTTCCCCAGTGACCGGCCGTGTCTCCACGGGTCCGGCGCCTCCGCGTCGCGCCGCTGACCTCCGCCGGCGGTCCGACCGGCGCCGGGGGGCCGATGCTGTCGGCACTCCGGGTGGCTCCAGGGTTCCAGCCGGACGGCGGGTCGACCTCGGCGGCCCGGCCCGGCGAGTGGAGCTGCGGGGACGGTGCGCGGCCGCGGGTGACCGACCCCGTACGCACACCGCCACGGCGCCGCGCGGAGGGAGCGCGGCGCCGTGGCGGAGAGGCGTGGTGCCGCGGCGCCGGAACGGCGGGCGGAATCAGCCGTACGGGTTGCCGCGGGGATCGGCGGGAGCACCGCCCTGCTGCTGGCCGGGGTTGCCGTAGTACGGGCCGGGCTGCTGGGCCGGGGCTCCGGGGGCCTGGGGCCGGCCGTAGTAGGGGCCGGGCTGGGGGTGGGCCTGCGGGGGCTGCTGCGGCCCGTAGCCCTGCTGAGGCTGCGGCGCGTAACCCTGCTGCGGCGCATAGCCCTGCTGCAGCTGGGCCGGAGGGGCATACTGCTGCGGAGGATAGCCCTGCGGGGCGCCCTGCCCGCCGCCGACCACCGCGAGCAGTTCCTCCAGCTCGTTGCGCCAGATGCGGTGCACGTTGATGCGTACCGGCTTCGCCTCGCCCGGCAGCGCCATGTGGTAGAAGCTCCACAGGGGGTTGAGCTGGATCTCGCCGAAGAGCGAGCGGGCCTGGTCCCGCGGGATCGCATGCACGATTTCCTTCGGGCGCTGCGAGAACCGGGACATCCGCTGCACCAGCAGGGCCTGTTCGGTCACGGTAATGAAGTAATACTTGATGAGGAACTGGCCGATCAGGCCCAGAAATCCGACGCTGAGCCACGGGGTGGGCCCCGCAACGGCCCCGACCGACACCAGCGGACGGTCTCCGGGAGCCTGTTGGGCAATGGCCTCGGCCACCTGCTTCTTCATCGTCGCCTTGCGAAAGGCCATCGGACCGCTCCTCGCTCCGTTCGCCGCGGGTACGGCGCTGTCTCTGCGTTCGGCGCAGAGTACTCGCCCCGGGTGACAGCACTCCTCCCGGGGCCGCGGACCGGCGGCCCGGAGCGCGCTCCGCGGGCGGACCGCGGACCGCGGCGCTCCCGGCTGCCGCGACGGTCACCGCTGCCCGAGCCCGGTCAGGGCCTGCACCGGGTCGGCTGCGGAGGGGCCTTCGGGCCACCAGTCGGCGGCGTCCCCGCGGCCGTCCCGGGCGGAGCCGCCGCGGTCCGCGGACGCCCGCCCGGAAGCGTCCCGGTAGGGATACCAGCGGCCGTCGCTCCCGAAGCGGAGCTGGACGGGACGCGTGGTGTGGGTGAGCTGATTGCGGTGGATGGTCATCGCTATCCCCAGGCCCGCCAGGGCGCTGCGCCCGCGGTCGAAGTCGCCCGCCGGCGGATCCCAGGCGGCCTCCAGCACGGCCAGCCCGGCCGGACCGCCCTGCCGCCAGGCCGCCGCGGCCCGGGCCAGCTCCAGCGGGTCCCGGCCGGCCGACCGCGCCAGACCGGCGAAGCGCGCGGAGAGGGTGTGGCGACCGGTCAACTGCGGGTGGGTGGCGGCAAGGCGCACGGTGTCGTGCCAGCGCGACAGGTCGGGCAGCGGGCCGTGCTCCCCCACGCCACGCGGCCCCGCGCCGTCGTGCTCCACCGGCACGGCGGAGAGCGCGCACCGGGCCCGGACCGCCGCGTCGGCCGCCAGGAAGGCCAGAGCGTCGGCGTCGGGTGCGCCGGGCAGCTCGGGATAGACACCCGGCTCGCTCGCGACGTCCGGCAGCGGCTGCGGCTCAGGGAGCGGAGGACGCACGGGGGCGGCGAACACCTCGGTGGCGAGCCGCGTGGCGCGCGGCCCCCGCCCGTCGGCCGGCCGGCCGCCGGCATCCCCGCCGGACCGGCGCTGTGCCGCTCCGCCGCGGCGCGTACGGGGGCGCTCCGCGGACAGGTCGGCGCGAGTAGCACCCAGGCGCGCGACGTCCACGCGCACCGCCTCCGCGCTGCGGCCCCGCATCAGCAGCAGCGCCCAGGGGTCGGCGTCCAGCAGCCGCCCGGTCTCGTAGCCGAGCGCCGCCGCGTGCTTGCAGGGGTGTCCGCGGTCCGGGCAACTGCACGCGGGCAGCAGATCCCCGGCGCCGGGCAACAGCCGGACCCCCGCCGTCTGCGCGACGGGCACCACGGCGTAGGGGAGTTCGCCGTCCAGCAGCGCCGCCGCCAGCACCGGGCGGGCGGCGGCAGCCGTCAGGAAGGCCGACCACTCCTCCTCGGACAGCGCGGGCAGCCGCCATTCGGTGCGGTAGGGGCGCGCGCGGCTGCCGCGCACATACGCCAGGACGCGCCCCGGCCCGACCCGCGGTGCGGACACCGCACCGGCACCTGCCGCGCCCCGGGCCCCGGCCCTGCTCGGATCCGCGTAGGCCCGGCCGCGCGCCAACCGGGCGGAGTCCCGCGCCACACCCTCCATCGCCCGCAGCCAGGCAGCGCCCCAACTCCCGGCCGCAGGCGCCGGGGCGGCCTCGGATCCCGGTGCGGTGCCGCTCACGGCTGCCTCCGCAGCGCCACCAGATCCGCCAGTTCCCGGTCGGTCAGCTCCGTCAGCGCGGCCTCTCCCCCGCTGAGCACGGCCTCGGCCAACTGCTGCTTGGCCGTCAGCAGCCCGGCGATGCGGTCCTCGACCGTGCCCCGGGTCAGCAGCCGGTGCACCTGTACGGGCTGCGTCTGGCCGATGCGGTAGGCCCGGTCGGTCGCCTGCTCCTCGACTGCCGGATTCCACCAGCGGTCGAAGTGGACGACGTGTCCGGCGCGGGTGAGGTTGAGACCGGTGCCCGCCGCCCGGAGCGACAGCAGGAAGACGGGGACCGTACCGGACTGGAAGGCGTCCACCAGCTCCTCCCTGCGGCCCACCGGTGTCCCGCCGTGCAGGAGCTGGGCCGGGATGCGGCGTTCGGCGAGATGCGCCCGGAGCAGCCGGGCCATCTCCACGTACTGGGTGAACACCAGCACCGAACCGCCCTCGGCCAGGATCGTTCCCAGCAGTTCGTCCAGCAGCCCGAGCTTGCCGGAGCGGCCGGGGAGGCGTCCGGCCGCTCCCTCCCGCAGATACTGCGCCGGGTGGTTGCAGATCTGCTTGAGCGCGGTCAGCAGCTTCATCACCAGGCCACGCCGCTCCATGCCCGTCGCGTCCGCGATCCGCGCCAGGGTCTCGCGCACCACCGCCTCGTACAGGGACGCCTGCTCCCGGCTGAGCTCGACCGTGTGGTCCGTCGCCGTCTTGGGCGGCAGCTCGGGGACGATGCCCGGATCGGACTTCCTGCGGCGCAGCAGGAAGGGCCGCACCAAACGGGCCAGCCGCTGCGTCGCCTCCGGGTCCTCACCGCCCTCCACGGCTCTGGCATGCCGGGCGCGGAAGGTCTTGAGCGGGCCGAGCAGTCCGGGCGTGGTCCAGTCGAGCAGGGCCCACAGCTCGGAGAGGTTGTTCTCCACGGGGGTGCCGGTGAGAGCGATCCGGGCGGCGGCCGGAAGGGTGCGCAGCGCGCGCGCCGTCGCGGAGCCCGCGTTCTTGACGTGCTGGGCCTCGTCCGCGACGACCAGCCCCCACGCCTGTCCGGCGAGCTGTTCCGCGCTGCCGCGCAGGGTGCCGTACGTCGTCAGGACGAACCCCGCGTCCGATTCCGGTTCCCCGGCTGCTCCGGGGCCGCCGCGCTCCAGCCCCTCCAGGGTGCGTCCGGGACCGTGGTAGCGGCGCACCGGAACATCGGGCGCGAACCGGGCGAGTTCCCGCTGCCAGTTGCCCAGCAGCGAGGCGGGGCAGACCACCAGCGTCGGCGCCGTCGCGCCGCGCTCGGCGCGGCGCAGATGGAGCGCGATGAGGGTGACGGTCTTGCCCAGCCCCATGTCGTCGGCGAGGCAGCCGCCCAGTCCGAGCGACGTCATCGACTCCAGCCAGCCGAGCCCCTGACGCTGGTAGCCGCGCAGCCGGGCGTGCAGCCGGGCGGGGGCGGCCACCGCGGCCCGGTCCGGGTCGGTTGCGGTACGGAGGGTGTCCCGGAGCGCCGCGAGGGCGCCCACCGGCACCGCCTCCACCCGTTCTCCGTCCACCTCCGCCTCCCCGGAGAGGGCGGCGGCCAGTGCGTCACCTGGTGAAAGGAGCCCCAGGTGCCGCTTGCGCGCCTTGCGCACCAGCTCCGGATCGACCTGCACCCACTGGTCGCGCAGCCGCACCAGCGGGCGGTGGGCCTCCGCCAGTTCGTCCATCTCCGCCTCGGTGAGCGGATCGCCGTCCAGCGCCAGCTGCCAGCGGAACTCCAGCAGCTGCTGCTCCTTGAAGAAGCCGAACCCGTCGGCCGCCGAACCCGGCGACTGCGGGCCCGGGCGCACCACCGCCGTCGCGCTCAGCAGCTCCCGGGCCAGGGCACGCGGCCAGTGCACGGCCACCTCGGCCGCGGCGAGTTCCCGGGAGGCCCGGCCCAGCAGGTCGTCCAGCTCCGTCCCGGTCAGCGGCAGCACGTCGGGAGCGGGCCGCTCCAGCAACCGTCCCAGCGGCGGCCAGGCCCGCGCGGCCCGCCGCACCGCCAGCACCGTGTCCACCCGGGCCCGCGGCCCGAGGTACTCCGCCTCGCCCCGCCACAGCGCGGCCACGTCCGCGACCAGTGTCGGATCCGCGGCACTGGCCGCCTGGACGACCGCCGCCGCGACATACGGCTCCGCCGCGGGGCCGGTCCGCTGCGGGCCATGCCGCTCCGGGCCGCTCCGCGGTGGGTCGCCCGGTTCCGGTTCGGTCCGCTCCCGGCCACTCCGCTCGTCGAACTCCTCGGGGCCGGTCCGCCCGTCCGCACCCTCCCGGCCGACGACCGGCCGGTGGTCCCGCGGGCCCGCCGGCTCGGGGCCGCCGTCGAAGACCCGGTCCGCCGACAGATCGAGCCGCAGGGAGACGTGGATACCCGCCTCGGTGCCCGCGGCCACCTCACCCGCCCACTCCCGCAGCCGCGGATACTGCTCGGTGAGCCGTCGCCGCCCCGGGTCCGCGAACGCCGGCCCCGCCACCGCGGATCCGGCGGGGGTGCGGGGCAGCACATCGGCGACCGCGTCCAGGAAGTCCCGCACGAGTGCCTCGGGGTCCGGGACCCGCAGCGGGGCGTCAGCCGACCGGCTTCCGGGGTCCGCCGCATCCCGCGGGGCCGGCACCGCGTGCGCCTCCGGGGGCATCGCGGCGGCCACCGCCCGCAGCTGCGCCACGTCCTCCGGGTCCAGCGGGCCCGCCCGCCACACGTCCGCGTCCCCTTCGCCCAGGCCCGGCACCAGCCGGCCGCGGGCCACCAGCCGCAGTCCGTGCAGCGCCGCCGCGCCCCAGCAGGCGGCCGCGGGGTGTGCACCGCTCTCCGTACGCGCCCGCATCAGCACGGGCAGGGCCTCGCGGACCGGCAGCCGGCGGGCCGGCACCGCGCGCCGCCGCACGCCCTCGCCGTGCGGCCGCACCACCGCGAGCTCTCCCGGCTCCCCAAGCTCGGGCAGCTCACCCCCGTCGTCCCGCCAGAACGCCACGCACCCCTCCCGGGGCACCCCGCCCGGCAGGAACACCGCGGCGCACCTCACGAGGCCCGCACCGCTCCCCGGACCCATCCGCGCCTCGCTTCCACCCTCGTTCCCCAACCGCACAGCCCGACAGCAGGCCGGCGGGCCGCACACCTGGCCCGCACTCGTGGAACGAGTCTAGGAGCGGCCACTGACAGCCACCGACGAGGTCGCCGACGGTCAAGGGACGCCGCGGATCGGGCGGTGCCCGGCGGCGCTTTCGGGTAGCGGGGGGCTCAGCCCAGGTCGACGCCGCCGTGGATGCCCCGGGCGTGGATCACCGGCCCCGCACCCGCGCCGAGCCCGCGACCGTGTTGCGGACCTCGGAGCGTTCGGCCCGCAGCGCGGGGGCGTGCCGCGCGGCCCAGCCGCACGGCAGGGCGGCGAACTCCTCGTCATCCCGTGCCTGCTCGTCCAGCCAGCAGGTCAGCGCACCGACCTGCTCGCCGTCGGCGGCGGGCGACGGCGAGCAGCCGCCCCTCTCCGGGGTCGCCGCGTCGGCCGCCCACCCTGCGCACGAGCGAGAGCAGGGATTCCCAGGCGGACTGCCCGGCCGCGTCGGCAGCACCACAGGCGGCGGAAGCGGCGGCGGTGCCGACGAGGCGGAGCGCGGTGGCAGCCTCCATGCATTCCAACGTAGTTCGGCCGGGGACGGAGCCGCCAGACCGTGCCCGGTTGTACCGTTTCCCCGTGAGCGGCGAGAACGCACGGGCAGCAGCCGCCGCACCGGCACGCCCGCCGGGCCCCGCCGCCCGCGGTCCGCTGTCGGCGGCCGGGATCGCCGCCGAGGTGACCGCGGGACGTGTCACGGCGCGCGAGGTGGTGCGGGAGGCGCTGGCCCGCATCGCGGAAGCCGACCCGTCGGTCAGAGCGTTCGACTCGGTGTGGCCCGCGCGTGCGCTGGAGTACGCGGCGGCCGTCGACCGGGCCGTCGGGGACGGCGAGCGGCTGCCGCTGGCCGGAGTGCCGTTGGGGGTCAAGGCCACGCAGCGGCTCTCGGCACCGTCCGTGGCCCGGCTGGTCGCGGCCGGATGTGTGCCCGTCGGTGCCACGGCGACCCCCGGCCCGGGAACCCCATGGCAGACGTGGGGGATGACCGACCGGGGCCGCACCCTCAACCCGCTGCGCCCCGATCTGAGTCCGGGCGGGTCCTCGGCCGGTTCGGCCGCGGCCGTCGCGGCTGGGATGGTCCCGCTGGCCACCGGGAGCGACGGGGCGGGCTCCGTACGGATCCCGGCCGCGTGGTGCGCGGTGCTCGGCCTGAAGCCGACGGGCGGGCTGCTGTCCCTGCCCGGCAGCCCGGTGGGACGCCCCCGGCGGAGCGTGCCCGGACCGCTGGCGCGCACCGCGGCCGACACCGCCGCCTGTTTCGCCGCCCTCACCGGCGCCTGTGCATACGAGCCCGAGCCTCCGGAGCGCCCGCTGCGCACGGCGTGGTCGGCCACCCTGGGCTGCGCCGACACACGGCAGCCGGTTGCCGCGGCGGCGCGTGCCTTCCTGGACGAGCTGGCCCGGACCGGCGCCGTCGCCCCGCGGCCCGCAGCCGTCCGGCTGCCGGATGTCGCCGAATGCTGGCGCACGCTCCGCGCCCGCCGCCCTCCGGGGACGGCCGCCGGCCCGGAAGGCGGCCCAGCGGCCGATCCGGCAGCGGCCGCGGCGGCCGACCGCACGGGCGCGGAGCTCACGACCGAGCTGGACCGGGTCTTCGCCGCGGTCGATCTGCTCGCCACTCCGACCACACCCAACCCGCCGCACGGTCACCAGGGACCGGGAGGGGACATGAGTGTCGCTCTCACCTGGGCCTTCAACATCACCGGGCACCCGGCGATCAGCCTGCCCGCCGGTCGGACCGGGGCCGGTGAACCGGTCGGGCTGCAACTTGTGGCCGCACACGGCCGGGAGGCCGAACTGCTGGCCGTCGCGGCCGCCGCCGAGACGATGCCCGCCCCGCGCTGACCGCCCCGGCCCCGGGCCGCGGCCCGCGGGTCAGTTGCCCAGGTCCGTCGTCCCGGGGGCGGGGGGCTCGAAGCTCTCGAAACCGGCGGCCTCCACGAAGTCGGGCCGGGGGTCGAGAGCGGCGGCGAGCTTGAAGTGGGCGCGGGCCTCCTCGTCCCGGGAGCCGCGCTGGAGCGTACGGGCCAGGGCGAAGTGCGCGAAGGCGTTGTCCGGCTCCCGCTCCAGCACCCACTGGAACTCCTGCTCGGCCGAGTGCAGCCGGGCCTCCAGGAAGTACGCGCGGGCGCGCAGCAGCCGGGCACCCCGGTGCTCGGGGTGTTCGTCGATCACGTTGTCCAGCAGGTCGACCGCGCCGCGCGGGTCGCGCGCTGCCAGCAGCTGCTCCGCCGCGCGGAACTGGATGAGGTTCGTCTCGGGGCTCGTCACGGCACTGCCCTTCCGTCGGCTGACGCCTCGGCACAACGCCGGACCGTGCGCGGCCATTCCCGCGGCGGTCCTCCGGCCGGGGACTGGGGAGCATATGCCCCTCGGCCGGGCAGGACGAACGGAATACTGCCTG
Organism: Streptomyces sp. NPDC007025; assembly: GCF_042869455.1. NCBI lineage: Bacteria > Bacillati > Actinomycetota > Actinomycetes > Kitasatosporales > Streptomycetaceae > Streptomyces > Streptomyces sp. NPDC007025. Next base: position 159,940 of record NZ_JBIAFT010000003.1, read on the forward strand.
CCCCTTCACGGGGAAGCGCCCGCCGCGGTGCCACCGGTCGTGGCGATTCCGGATCCCCACTCACTGGGCCGACAGCCGACGGCCGGTGGCCGGCAGCGGGCGGGGACGGGGGGTAGCGGGTCAGCCGTGCAGTTCGTGCCAGATCTCGCGGACCCGGGGCGCCAGCTCCGCCAGCGGCCCGTTGTTGTCGACCACGATGTCGGCGACCGCCAGCCGCTCCTCACGACTCGCCTGCGCGGCCATCCGGGCGCGCGCCTCGTCCTCGTCCGTGCCGCGCAGCCGCACCAGGCGGTCGAGCCGGGTCTCGGTGGCGGCGTCCACGACGACGACCGTGTCGTAGAGCGGCGCGAGTCCGTTCTCCACCAGCAGCGGCACGTCGTGGACGACGACGGCGTCCGGGTCGGCCTCCCGCGCAGCACGCTCCAGTTCGGCGGAGCGCTCGCCCACCAGGGGGTGCACGATCGCGTTGAGCGCCGCGCGCCGTTCCGGGTCGGCGAAGACGAGGGCAGCCAGCCGCGGCCGGTCCAGGCGTCCTTCCGGGGTCAGGACCTCCGCACCGAATGTGTCGACGATCGCCGCCAGGCCCGGGGTGCCCGGCTCCACGACCTCCCGCGCGACGCGGTCCGCGTCCACGACCACCGCTCCGCACTCGGCGAACAGCCGTGCGACTTCGCTCTTGCCCGAGCCGATCCCGCCCGTCAGACCCACCTTCACCATGCGCCCCACGCTATCCGGTGACCGCACCGGGGCGGCAGTCCGTCTCCGCCGGGTGCCGCCAGGCCCCCGGAACCGGACGGGGCGGCCCACGCGGGAGCGGCCCGGCTCACTCCTGCCGTCCGCCCTCGGAACCCGGGCCCTGCTGGCCTTCACGGTCGGCGAGGAACTGCTCGAAGACCGCCCCCAGCTCCTCGGCGGAGGGCAGTTCGGCGGGCTCGGCCACCAGATTGCCGCGGGTCTCGGCACCCGCCACCGCGTCGTACTGCTGCTCCAGGCCGCGGACGACCGAGACCAGTTCCTCGTCCCCCTCGGCCAACTGCCGTTCGATCTCGTTCTGGGTGCGCAGCGCCTCCGTCCGCAGCGCGTGCGCCACCTCCGGGAGGACCAGACCCGTCGCCGAGGTGATCGCCTCGGCCACGACGAGCGCGGCGTCGGGATAGGTCGAGCGGGCGATGTAGTGCGGAACGTGGGCGGCCACACCGAGCACGTCATGTCCGCTGTCCCCGAGCCTGAACTCCGTCAGCGCCGCCGCGCTGCCCGGGACCTGGGCCTCGTCGAAGGCGGACCCCTGGCCGGGCACCAGGTCGGTGCGGTTCCCGTGCGGGGTGAGCCCGACCGGACGGGTGTGCGGGACGCCCATCGGGATGCCGTGGAAGGTCACCGACAGCCGGACCCGCAGCCGCTCCACGATCTCGCGCAGTGCCGCGGTGAAGCCCTCCCACTCGCTGTCCGGCTCCGGGCCGGACAGCAGCAGGAACGGCGCGTCCGTGGCGTCGCGCAGCAGCCGCAGCTCCAGCCGGGGCGTCTCGTAGGACACCCAGCGGTCCCGGCGGAAGGTCATCATCGGCCGGCGCGCCCGGTAGTCGAGCAGGCGGTCGACGTCGAAACGGGCGACGGTGCGGGCGGGCTGGCTCTCCAGCAGCCGCTCCACGATCTGCTCGCCGGTGTCGCCAGCGTCCATGAAGCCCTCGAGGTGGTACAGCATCACCAGCCCGGCGCTGTCCGGCTCGGCGATGATCGCATCGACCGCGTCGAGTCCCGCCTGGTCCCAGGAGTACATCGCTTCCCGCTTCTGTGCCATACCCCTTCCAACGCCCCACCCCCGCGCCCGCATTCCCCTTCCGGACGATCGGCCGTTTCGCTTCCGGGCGTCCGGGGCCGCGGCCGGACAGCCGGCACGCCACCGGGCGCCCTCCGCCGGTGGTCGGCGGCGGGCCGGAACGGGCCGAGGCCCGCACCCCCGAAAGGGTGCGGGCCTCGGGCTCCGCTCGTGTGCTCCTCGCCTCGCGGCGAGCGATCAGCTCTGGCCGCCGGCCAGCTTCTCGCGGAGCGCGGCAAGCGCCTCGTCGGAGGCCAGCGCGCCCGAGTCCTCGTCCGAACCCTCGGACGAGTAGGAGCCGCCGCCCTGGCCGCCGCCGGCACCGCCGCCCTGCGGGGCACCGGCGCCGCCGCCGGTCGCGCCCTCGGCCGCGGCCTGCTCGTCGGCCTCGCGGGACTTGATGACCTGCGCCTGGTGCTGCTCGAAGCGGGTCTGGGCCTGGGCGTACTGGCCCTCCCACTCCTCGCGCTGCTTCTCGTAGCCCGGCAGCCAGTCGTTGGCCTCCGGGTCGAAGCCCTCGGGGTAGATGTAGTTGCCCTGGTCGTCGTAGGACGCGGCCATGCCGTAGAGCGTCGGGTCGAACTCGACCGCGGTCGGGTCCGCACCGAAGGACTCGTTGGCCTGCTTCAGCGAGAGGCTGATGCGGCGGCGCTCCAGGTCGATGTCGATGACCTTGACGAAGATCTCGTCGTTGACCTGGACGACCTGCTCCGGGATCTCCACGTGGCGCTCGGCCAGCTCGGAGATGTGGACCAGGCCCTCGATGCCCTCGTCGACGCGGACGAACGCACCGAACGGCACCAGCTTGGTGACCTTGCCGGGAACGACCTGGCCGATCTGGTGGGTGCGGGCGAACTGCTGCCAGGGGTCTTCCTGGGTGGCCTTGAGCGACAGGGACACGCGCTCGCGGTCCATGTCGACGTCCAGCACCTCGACGGTGACCTCCTGGCCGACCTCGACGACCTCGGAGGGGTGGTCGATGTGCTTCCAGGACAGCTCCGAGACGTGCACCAGGCCGTCGACGCCGCCCAGGTCCACGAAGGCGCCGAAGTTGACGATGGAGGAGACGACGCCGGAGCGCACCTGGCCCTTCTGGAGGGTGGTGAGGAAGGTCTGGCGGACCTCGCTCTGGGTCTGCTCCAGCCAGGCGCGGCGGGAGAGGACCACGTTGTTGCGGTTCTTGTCCAGCTCGATGATCTTGGCTTCGAGCTCCTTGCCGACGTACGGCTGGAGGTCGCGCACCCGGCGCATCTCGACCAGGGAGGCGGGGAGGAAGCCGCGGAGGCCGATGTCGAGGATGAGACCACCCTTGACGACCTCGATGACGGTACCGGTGACGATGCCGTCCTCTTCCTTGATCTTCTCGATGGTGCCCCAGGCACGCTCGTACTGGGCGCGCTTCTTCGAGAGGATCAGGCGTCCCTCCTTGTCCTCCTTCTGGAGGACGAGGGCCTCGATCTCGTCACCGACGGCGACGACCTCGTTCGGGTCGACGTCGTGCTTGATCGACAGCTCTCGGGAAGGGATGACACCTTCGGTCTTGTAACCGATGTCGAGCAGGACCTCGTCCCGGTCGACCTTCACGATGACGCCGTCGACGATGTCGCCGTCGTTGAAGTACTTGATCGTCTCGTCGATCGCGGCGAGGAAGGCTTCCTCGGAACCGATGTCGTTGACCGCAACCTGCGGAGTGGTGGCGGAAGTCTCGGTGCTGCTCGTCATGTGGAAAAGGGTCTCCGGTACGGACATGAAGTCGTAGGTACTGCTACGCCGAGGACCCTTCGAACGCACCACATGCAAGTCAGCCGGACAGCCTGGAAAACCCGGAACCCGAGGGGACATACAGTCGATGCGAGCGCGGCCTGCTCGGTCCGAGGCACGCAGGCCCGCAGCGCAACTTGTAGCATACGGGGGCCGCTGGGCATGGTCAATGCGCGAAAGAGCACACCTGGGATGCAACACCCCATACCCGGCAGAACTCGCTGCTCCGCACGGCCGGATGGCCGCAGCTGGGAGCCGGTCCGCCGGACCCGGCCGCCCGGCCGGAGCCCCGGAAGGCACCCCGGGACGCGCCGCGGGGACACCGAGAAACCGAGAGTACGGGGAGCGCCGCAATGGAACAAAAGCACGAGGTCGGCGAGGGTGTCCACCCCATGACCCAGGGTGACCCCGCGGCCCGGTCCGGCGGCGCGCCCGGCCCGCGGGACGGCGCCGGGCACGCCGGGCAGCACACCGACGACGCCGAGGCCGTGCGGCGGCCGGCCGGGGGCCGGGAAACCAGTCGGGCCAACCGCGACTGGTGGGACCGGAACGCGGACGAGTACCAGAACGACCACGGCGACTTCCTCGGCGACGCCCGCTTCGTCTGGGGCCCCGAGGGCCTGGACGAGGCCGAGGCGCAGCTGCTCGGCCCCGCGGAGCGGCTCCGCGGCCTGGACGTGCTGGAAGTGGGGGCGGGTGCCGCGCAGTGCTCCCGCTGGCTGGCCGCGCAGGGCGCCCGGCCCGTCGCACTCGACCTCTCCCACCGGCAGCTCCAGCACGCGCTGCGGATCGCCGGCGGGGACCCGGGCCGGGCGGAGTTCCCGCTGGTCGAGGCCGACGCCAGGGCACTCCCCTTCGCGGACGGGTCCTTCGACGTGGCCTGCTCGGCCTTCGGCGCGATCCCGTTCGTGGCCGACCCCGAGCGGGTGTTCGCCGAGGTGGCCCGGGTGCTGCGCCCCGGGGGCCGCTGGGTCTTCTCCCTCACCCACCCGCTGCGCTGGTCCCTGGCCGACGAACCGGGGCCCGCGGGGCTGACCGTCCTCGCCTCCTACTTCGACCGCACGCCCTACGTGGAGGAGGACGGCGCGGGGCGGACGGTGTACGCGGAGCACCACCGCACCCTGGGGGACCGGGTGCGGGAGCTGGTCGGGGCCGGGTTCCGGCTGGAGGATCTGGTCGAACCGGAGTGGCCGGAGTGGAACCAGCAGGTATGGGGCGGCTGGTCGCCGCTGCGCGGACGGCTGGTGCCGGGCACGGCCGTCTTCGTGTGCACGCTCGCCTGAGCGTCCCGGCGGCGCGGCGGCGGCCGTGCGGGCCCCCGCACCTCGCGTGTCCGCGCGGGGCACGGCGCGCACGGCGGCCCGCATCGCACGACATCCGGCGCCACCGTGTCCCCCTGCCCCGCACCCCCGCGCCCCGGGAGGCACACCGGGGGCGCCGGCCGGGCACAATCGGCTGGTGCGCCATGACGACCAGTTGCAGCAGCTCCCCATAGCCGAGGCCGTCCCCCGGGTGCGCGAGGCGCTCGCCGGGTGCGGAGCGGCCGTCGTGCACGCTCCGCCGGGCACCGGCAAGACGACACTGCTGCCGCTCGCGCTGGCCGGGCTCCTGCCGGACGGCGCACCGGCCCGCACCGTCCTGGTGGCCGAGCCGCGCCGGATGGCGGCGCGGTCGGCGGCGCGCCGGATGGCCTGGCTGCTGGGCGAGCAGCCGGGCGGGAGCATCGGCTTCACGGTGCGGGGCGAGCGCCGGGCCGGGCCCGGCACCCGGGTGGAGGTGGTGACCACGGGCGTGCTGCTCCAGCGCCTGCAACGCGACCAGGAGCTGCCCGGTGTGGACACCGTCCTGATGGACGAGTGCCACGAGCGCCATCTGGACGCCGACACGGCGCTGGCCTTCCTGCTGGACGTGCGCGAGACGCTCCGCCCCGACCTGCACCTGATCGCCGCGTCCGCCACCCAGGACAGCGCGGCGTGGGCGCGGCTGCTGTCCGCGCGGGTCGTGCGCGGCCGGGGTACGAGCCATCCGGTGGAGGTGCGGTACGCGCCGCCGCCCGCCGGGCTGCGCCCGCCGCACGGCATGCGCGTCGATCCGGGACTGCTGCGCCATGTGGCGGCGACCGTCCGGCAGGCGCTGGCGGCCGAGCCGGAGGGCGACGTGCTCTGCTTCCTGCCCGGTGTCGGCGAGATCGCCCGGGTGGCTGACCTGCTGTCGGGGCTGGCGGCGCGGGTGCTCCCGCTGCACGGCCGGGCACCGGCGCGGGTGCAGGACGAGGTGCTGGGCGGCGGGACCCGCGGGGAGCGCCGGGTGATCCTCTCCACGGCGGTGGCCGAGTCGAGTCTGACGGTGCCGGGGGTGCGGGTGGTGGTGGACGCGGGGCTGGCCCGGGAGCCCCGTACGGACCACGCGCGGGGGCTCGGCTCACTGACCACGGTGCGGGTCTCCCGCGCGGCGGCCGAGCAGCGCCGCGGCCGGGCCGGCCGGGAGGCGCCGGGTGTGGCCTACGCGTGCTGGGCGGAGGCCGAGGAGGCGGGGCGGCCGCGCGATCCGTCCCCCGGGATCGCGGTGGCCGATCTGACGGCGTTCGCGCTGCAGGCCGCCTGCTGGGGCGATCCGCGGGCGGCGCGGCTCGCGCTGCTGGACGCGCCGCCGGAGGGCGCCATGGCGGCGGCGCGGCGGACGCTGCGGACGGTCGGCGCACTGGACGAGCGGGACCGGGTGACCCGGCGAGGGCAGCGGATGGCCGGTCTGGGTGTGCACCCGCGGCTGGCGCGCGCGCTGCTGGACGGCGCCGCGGCCGCGGGCAGCGAGGCGGCCTGCGAGACGGTTGCGCTGCTGGCCGAGGAGCCCCCGCGGGCGTACGGGGACGACGCGGCCGAGGCCGTGCGGCGGGCCCGCGCGGCCCCGCGCGAGGACCCGTACGGGACGCGCTGGGCGGCCGAGGTGCGGCGGCTGCGGTCGCTGCTGGGCGCGCGTACCGCGCCGCCGGAGGGGCTCACCCACGAGCAGGCCGTGGGCACGGTGGTGGCGCTCGCGCAGCCGGAGCGGGTGGCGCGGGCGCAGAGCGGCGGCGCGTATCTGATGGCCGGCGGCACCCGGGCCGAGCTCGCGGCGGACAGCGCGCTGCGCGGGGCCCGGTGGCTGGCCGTCGCCGTCGCGGACCGGCCGGTGGGCGCCGCCTCGGCCCGGGTGCGGATGGCGGCCGGGATCGACGAGGCGACGGCGCGGACCGCGGCGGGCGCGCTGTACGGAGTGCGCGAGGAGGTGCGCTGGGACCCCGGGCAGGGTCCGCAGGACGCGCCCGGTGACGTGGTGGCCCGTCAGGTGGAGTCCCTGGGAGCGGTGCGGCTCTCGGTGCGCCCGCTGCCCCACCCGCCGCCCGGGGCGCTGCGGGAGGCCGCGCTGCAGGGGCTGCGGCAGCACGGAACGGATCTGCTGCGCTGGTCACCGAGGGCTGTGGCGCTGCGCCGCAGGCTGGCCTTCCTGCACCGGGCGGTGGGCGCGCCCTGGCCGGACGTCTCCGAGGAGGCGCTGCTGGCGCAGGCGGAGGGCTGGCTGGGACAGGTGCGCTCGCGCGCCGACCTGGCCGGTGTCGAGGCGGGTGAGGTGCTGTCGGGGATGCTGCCGTGGACCTCCGGTGCGGCTGCGCGGCTGGAGGAGCTGGCGCCGGAGCGGGTCGAGGTGCCGTCCGGGTCGCGGATCCGGGTCGACTACGCGCCGGAGCAGCCGGTGCTGGCCGTGAAGCTCCAGGAGATGTTCGGGGCGCTGGAGACTCCGCGGGTGGCGGACGGGCGGGTGCCGCTGCTGCTCCACCTGCTCTCCCCCGCCGGGCGTCCCGCGGCCGTCACCGCCGATCTGGCGTCCTTCTGGGCGGAGGGCTACCGGAGTGTGCGGGCCGAGCTGCGCGGCCGCTATCCCAAGCACCCCTGGCCGGAGGACCCCGCCGCGGCCGAACCCACCGGCCGTACGAAGGCTCGCGGGCGGCCAGGGTGAGCCCGTCGGGCGGGCGGCGGCCGGGGCGGGCGCTCGGCAGACGCCCCGGTGGACGCCCCGGTCCCCGCGGGCCCCGCCCGCCGCTGACGCCGGGCCGGGGACGGCCGCAGACCGGACCGCCCCCGGTGCTCGGCACCGGGGGCGGCGGGAGGCCGTCGTGCTCAGCCCTTGACGACGACCTTCACCTGCACGGTGGCGCCGCCCTCGGCCGTCAGCGTCAGCGTGTAGCTGCCGGGCCGGTCGCCGGCGAACAGCTCGGGCAGCTCGACGACACCGTCGGCGCCGGTCTTCAGGTCCGCGAGCCGGCGGACCGGGGTGCCCTGCTCGTCCTTGCCGAAGTACGGGCCGGCCTCCTCGGCGTCGTCGCCGAACGAGGCCGTCAACGTGGTGTTCGCGACGGCCTTGCCCTTGCGGGTGGCCTTGACCTCCACGACCTGGGCGAACTTTCCGCCCCTGTCGGCCTCCAGCGCGACATCGCTCGTCCGCGCCAGGGTGTCGGCCCGCGGGGCCGTGACCGAGGCCGCGAAATCGACGCTGCCCAGCTTCTTGCCGGGAACCGTCGCGCGCACGGTGAAGGCACCGGTCCGGCTGCCCGCGCCGAGCGCGGGCGCCGTCGCGTTGCCCTGCGCGTCGGTGGTGACCGTCGCACTCCTGGCACCGCCCCCGAAGGCGGCTTCGGTCGCGCCGCGGACCTCGAACCGGACCTCGACGCCCTTGACGCCCTTGCCCTTGGCGGTCTCCACCCGGACGACGGGGTGCCCGGCGAAGTCCTCACCGGCGACCGCGGTGAACTTCCCGGCGCCGACCCGCTCGATGGCGTGCGGGCCGGTCGGTTCGGGGGTGGGCTTGCCGCCGCCGTCGTCCCCGTCGCCGGGCTTGCCGCCGCCACCGGGCTCGCCCGGATTCCCGGGCTTGTCCGGCTTGCCGGGCCCGTTCGGCCTACCGGGCCCGTTCGGCTTGCCGGGCCTGTCGTCCGCGGGGTCCGTGCCGCCGCGCCCGGCGCCCGGGCTCGAACCGCCCCCGGACTCGCCGACTCCGGGCGTGGTAGGCAGCACGGAAAGGTCGCGGTCCGGCACCGCGTGGGTGCCCTTGCGGTAGTACTCGAACCAGGCCAGGACGGTCCGCAGGTAGTCGCTGGAGTTGTTGTAGCTGAGAACGGCCCGGTCCAGCCCGGCACCGGAGGACAGATCGCGCCCGTCCGCGCACAGATAGGCGCCCGCGGCGAGTGCGGCGTCCTGGATGTTGTTGGGGTCCTTGCGGCCGTCGCCGTTGCCGTCCGCGCCCCAGCGGTCCCAGGTGGAGGGGATGAACTGCAGCGGACCGACCGCACGGTCGTAGGTGGTGTCGCTGTCCCAGCGGCCGCCGTCGGTGTCCCTGATGTGGGCGAAACCCTTGCCGTTGAGCACCGGACCCAGGATCGGACGCAGCGTCGTGCCGTCCTCGTCCACGGCGCCCCCGCGGGCGTGGCCGGACTCCACCTTGCCGATCCCCGCGAGGAGTTCCCAGCGCAGCCCGCAGCCCGGGGTGCGGGAGGCGAGCGACCGGGCGGCCTTCTGGTAGGCGGCCAGCACCGAGGCGGGGATGCCGGAGGTGTCTTCGGAACCGCCGGGTTCGGACGTACCGGGCGGATGCGGGGACTCCAGCGGCGGCAGTTCCGTGGCGTAGTCGTCGTCGCCAGGCGTGCGGTCGCCCGCGGAGCCCGGCCGGTCGGCACCGCCGTCGCCGGCGAGTTCCATCCCGGGCGCCTGCGAGGCGGTCAGCGCCGCCATGACGACGGCCGCGACGGCCGTGCCGCCCAGCCCCCTGCGGTATCTGGCACTGCGCAGCCCGCCGCGGCGCCGGTGTCCCGCCGCTGTGGTGACCGCCCGCCGTGCGGCGTGCCGGCCCCGGATTCGCGCCATAGGTCAGTCCCGTCCTCTCCCCATCGGACGCAGTCACCGCGACCTTACGGCAGAGCCTGCCCCAAGTCAGCAGCCCTGAGGGACTTCTGGCGCTTATGACCCGCTTCGGACGCCGGTTTTCCCGATGTTCGCCCCACTGTTCCCCCATGTCCTTCACAGCAGCCGGTACGCGGACGGCAGCCGGGGACGGCGGGTGCCGCCGTCCCCGGCTGCCGTCCGCGACGCGGCCTCCGGGGCCCGCGCACACCAGCGCCCGGGTCCCGGCGCGACCGCCCGGAATCCGGCGCGGCTCAGTGCGCCGCCGACTCCCAGTCCAGGCCGACGCCCACCGACACGTCCAGCGGCGCCCGCAAGGAGACCGCCGTGGACATCTCGGAGCGCACCAGTTCCTCGACCCGCTCCCGCTCCCCCGGGGCGATCTCCAGCACGATCTCGTCGTGCACCTGGAGCAGCATCCGGGAGCGCAGCCCGGCCGCCCGCAGCGCCGCGTCGACCTTGAGCATGGCGACCTTGACGATGTCGGCCGCCGTGCCCTGGATCGGGGCGTTGAGCGCCATCCGCTCGGCCATCTCGCGGCGCTGCCGGTGGTCGCTGGTCAGGTCGGGCAGATAGCGGCGGCGCCCCATGATCGTGTGGGTGTAGCCGGTGGCGCGGGCCTCCTCGACCGTACGGTGGAGATAGTCCCGCACCCCCCCGAAGCGTTCGAAGTAGGTGTCCATCAGCTTCCGCGCCTCGTCGGGGGTGATGCCGAGCTGCTGCGAGAGCCCGAAGGCGGACAGCCCGTACGCCAGTCCGTAGGACATCGCCTTGATCTTGCGGCGCATCTCCGCGTCGACACCGCTCTTCTCGACGCCGAACACCTGCGCCGCGACGGTGGTGTGCAGGTCCTCGCCGGAGGTGAACGCCTCGATCAGCCCGGCGTCCTCCGACAGATGGGCCATCACCCGCAGTTCGATCTGGCTGTAGTCGGCCGTCATCAGCGACTCGAAGTCCTCGCCCACGCGGAAGCCGCGGCGGATGGCGCGGCCCTCGTCCGTGCGGACGGGGATGTTCTGCAGGTTCGGTTCGGTGGAGGAGAGCCGGCCGGTGGCGGCGACCGTCTGGTTGAACGTGGTGTGGATGCGGCCGTCGGGCGCGATCGTCTTGATCAGGCCCTCGACCGTGGTGCGCAGCTTCTGCTGCTCGCGGTAGCGCAGCATGATGACCGGCAGCTCGTGCTCGGTCTGGGTGGCCAGCCAGGCCAGCGCGTCCGCGTCGGTGGTCCAGCCCGTCTTCGTCTTCTTCGTCTTGGGCAGACCCAGCTCGCCGAAGAGGACTTCCTGGAGCTGCTTGGGCGAGCCCAGGTTGAACTCGTGGCCCACCGAGGCGTGCGCCTCCTCGACGGCCTGCTGCACGGCACCGGCGAACTGCTGCTCCAGGCCCGTGAACCACTCCCGGTTCGCCGCGATACCGGCCCGCTCCATGCCGGCCAGCAGCTCGGACGTCGGCAGCTCCAGCTCCCGCAGCATGCCGGCGGCGCCCACCTGCTCCAGCCGCTCCTCGAAAGCGCTGCCCAGGTCGTGCACCGTGCGGGCCTTGACCATCAGGGCCTGCGCCTCGGCCTGCTCGTCCATCCCGAGCGCGAGCTGCCCGTCGGCCTCGGCCGCGGGACCCAGCTCGCGGCCCAGATACTCCACCGACAGCGCGTCCAGCGCGAAGGAACGGCGGCCCGGTTTGTCCAGGTAGGCGGCGAGCGCGGTGTCCATCCACACGCCGTCCACCCGCCAGCCGTGGTCGGCGAAGACCCGGATCAGCGCCTTGGCGTCGTGCATGATCTTGCGGCGGTCCGGGTCGGACAGCCAGTCGGCGAACGCCCGCTCGTCCCCCTCCGGCAGTGCGGCCGGGTCGAACCACAGGGCCGGACCGGTGCCGGTGGCCAGCGCGACCTCGCTGACACTGCCGGTGCCCTGCTTCCACACGTCGACCGTGGCGACGCCGAGAGCGGCCGCGCCGTGCTGCTCCAGCCAGGGGGCGAGCGCACCTGCCTCGGCGACCGTTCCCTCCACCTCGACGCCCTCCGCGGGCGCGGGCTCCTCGGCCTGCGCGGCAGCCGGGTCCACCGCGAAGAGGCGGTCCCGGAAGTTCTGGTGGCGGAACTCCAGGGTGTCCAGGATGACGGCGAGTGCGTCGCGGTCGTAGGGCGCGCGGGCCAGGTCCTCCGGCGCGTCGGGCAGCTCCACGTCCCGCACCAGTTCGGTCAGCCTGCGGTTGAGCAGCACCGACTCCAGGTGGGACCGCAGGTTCTCGCCCGCCTTGCCCTTGACCTCGCCCGCCCGTTCGGCCAGTTCGGCCAGCGAGCCGAACTGGGTGATCCACTTGGTGGCCGTCTTCTCTCCGACCCCGGGGATGCCCGGCAGGTTGTCCGAGGGGTCGCCGCGCAGCGCGGCGAAGTCCGGGTACTGCGCCGGGGACAGGCCGTACTTCTCCTGCACCTTCTCCGGGGTGTAGCGGGTCAGCTCCGAGACGCCCTTGGTCGGATAGAGCACCGTGACGTCGTCGCTGACGAGCTGGAAGGTGTCCCGGTCGCCGGTGACGATGGACACCTTGAAGCCCTCAGCCTCGGCCCGGGTGGCGAGCGTGGCGATGACGTCGTCCGCCTCGAAGCCGTCGACCGCGTAGCGGCGCACCCGCATGGTGTCGAGCAGCTCGCCGATCAGCTCGACCTGGCCCTTGAACTCGTCCGGGCTCTTGGACCTGTTCGCCTTGTACTCCGGGAACTCCTCGGAGCGCCAGGTCTTGCGGGAGACGTCGAAGGCGACGGCGAAGTGCGTGGGCGCCTCGTCACGCAGGGTGTTGGCCAGCATCGAGACGAAGCCGTAGATCGCGTTGGTGGGCTGCCCCGAGGTGGTGTTGAAGTTCTCCGCCGGAAGTGCGAAGAACGCCCGATACGCGAGGGAATGCCCGTCCATGAGCATCAGGCGGGGTTGGTCCCCGCCGCTCTGCTGAGGGGTTGCTTCTGGTGCCGTCTTCGATGCCTTCTTAGCCACGGTGCCGATCCTCCCATGCGGGTCCGACAATCGCCGGACACGGCGCCGTGAGACGCCGCGGGACGGGGGCGTCGCGGGGCACCCGGGGCCGCGCGGCCGGACCGCCGGGGCACGGGTTCCCGGTCGGCCGACGCGCCGCCGGGCTGCCCACGGCGGCCGATGAGTGGCACCATCCGGGGTATGACTCGGAAGGCTCCCTCCAGTGACCCGGTCCAGGACGCACCCCAGGTGGGAGAGCCCGCGCGGGCCGCGGCGGGGCTGCCCGCCGTGGGCCACTCGCTGCGGATGGCACAGCAGCAGATGGGCGTGAAGCGCACGGCACTGACGCTGCTGCGCGTCAACCAGAAGGACGGCTTCGACTGCCCGGGCTGCGCCTGGCCGGAGGGCGAGAGACGGCACACCGCGGAGTTCTGCGAGAACGGGGCCAAGGCGGTCGCCGAGGAGGCCACCACGCGCCGGGTCACCCGGGACTTCTTCGTCGCGCACCCGGTGGCCGACCTCGCCGGGCGGTCCGGCTACTGGCTGGGCCAGCAGGGCCGGCTGACCGAACCGATGTACCTACCCGAGGGCGGCGGGCACTACGAGCCGATCGGCTGGGACGAGGCCTTCGCGCTGATCGCCGAGGAGCTGCGCGGCCTGGCCTCGCCCGACGAGGCGGTCTTCTACACCTCGGGCCGCACCAGCAACGAGGCCGCTTTCCTCTACCAGCTCTTCGCCCGCGAGTTCGGCACCAACAACCTGCCGGACTGCTCCAACATGTGCCACGAGTCGTCCGGCTCCGCGCTGACCGAGACGCTCGGCGTCGGCAAGGGCAGCGTGCTGCTGGAGGACCTCCACCGGGCCGACCTGATCATCGTCGCGGGGCAGAACCCGGGCACCAACCACCCCCGGATGCTCTCCGCGCTGGAGAAGGCCAAGGCCGGCGGCGCACGGATCATCACCGTCAACCCGCTGCCCGAGGCGGGCATGGAGCGGTTCAGGAACCCGCAGACCGCCAAGGGCCTGGCGGCGGGCGGCACCGCGCTCACCGATCTGTTCCTGCAGATCCGGCTCGGCGGCGACCAGGCGCTCTTCCGGGCGCTGAACCGGATCGTCCTGGAGCGGGAGGGCGCCGTCGACGAGGAGTTCGTCCGCGAGCACACCCACGGCTTCGCGGAGTTCGCGCAGGCCGCCCGGGCCACCGACTGGGCTTCGACGCTGGCCGCCACCGGGCTGGAGCAGGCCGAGATCGAGCGCGCCGCGGAACTGGTGCTGGCCTCGGAGCGCACCGTGGTGTGCTGGGCGATGGGGCTGACCCAGCACAAGCACGCGGTGCCCACCATCCGCGAAGTGGTCAACTTCCTGCTGCTGCGCGGGAACATCGGACGCCCGGGCGCCGGGGTCTGCCCCGTGCGCGGCCACAGCAACGTGCAGGGCGACCGCACCATGGGCATCTTCGAGCGCCCCGCGCCCGCCTTCCTGGACGCGCTGGAGCAGGAGTTCGGCTTCGCGCCGCCGCGCGCCCACGGCTACGACGTCGTCCGGGCGATCCGCGCCATGCGCGACGGGGAGGTGAAGGTCTTCCTCGCGATGGGCGGCAACTTCGTGGCCGCCTCCCCGGACACCGGGGTGACCGAGGCCGCGATGCGCCGGGCCCGGCTGACCGTGCACGTCTCGACGAAGCTGAACCGCTCGCACTGCGTGACGGGCGCCCGGGCGCTGATCCTGCCCACCCTGGGGCGGACCGAGCGCGACACCCGGCCCGGCGGCGACCAGTTCGTCACCGTCGAGGACTCCATGGGCATGGTGCACGCCTCGCGGGGGCGGCTGGAGCCGGCGAGCCCGCTGCTGCGGTCCGAGCCCGCGATCGTGGCCGGGCTGGCGCAGGCCGTACTGGGCACGTCGTCCACCGTCCCCTGGGCGGAGCTGGCGGACGACTACGGGCTCGTCCGCGACCGCATCGCGCGGGTGGTGCCCGGTTTCGAGGACTTCAACGCCAAGGCGGCCCGCCCCGGAGGGTTCACGCTGCCGCACGCGCCCCGCGACCGGCGGCACTTCCCCACCGCGACGGGGAAAGCGAACTTCACGGCAGCCCCTGTGGAGTACCCGCGGCTGCCCGAGGGGCGGCTGCTGCTGCAGACACTGCGCTCCCACGACCAGTACAACACCACCGTCTACGGGCTGGACGACCGCTACCGGGGCATCCGCGACGGCCGCCGCGTGGTACTCGTGCACCCGGCGGACGCGGCCGCGCTCGGACTGGCGGACGGCTGCTACGCCGATCTGACCGGCGAGTGGGACGACGGGCGGGAGCGGGTGGCCCGCGGATTCCGCGTCGTGCACTATCCGACAGCGCGCGGATGCGCCGCCGCGTACTACCCGGAGACCAACGTGCTGGTGCCGCTCGACGCCACCGCCGACACCAGCAACACACCCGCCAGCAAGTCCATCGTGATCAGGCTCACTCCCTCGGCGGCCGACTGACGCCCGCGCGGGCATAAGCTCGGATCGGCCGGTCGGAGACGGAGCACCGGCGGACGACGGAGGATCGGAGCAGCGGCACATGGGCGAGCAGACCACCACCGAGTTCCCCCAGGAGATCCTGGACCAGTGGAAGGGATCGGGGGTCGACCTGCCCGCGCTGTTCTCGGCCGGGAAGCTGGGCGAGCGGATGGGGCTGCGGATCCTGCACGCGGCCCCCGAGCGGGTGGTGGGCACGCTGCCGGTCGAGGGCAACACCCAGCCCTACGGGCTGCTGCACGGCGGTGCCTCGGCCGTGCTCGCCGAGACGCTCGGCTCGGTGGGAGCGATGCTGCACGGTGGACCCGGCAAGGCCGCCGTCGGGGTGGACCTCAACTGCACCCACCACCGCGGGCCGCGCTCGGGCCTGGTGACCGGGGTGGCCACCCCGGCGCACCGGGGGCGGACGATGACCAGCTACGAGATCGTCGTCACCGACGAGCAGGACCGGCGGGTGTGCTCGGCACGCCTGACCTGCCTGCTGCGTGACGCGTAGGGACCACGCCGCACCCGGCACCGGGGGACCGCATCCGCTCCCCCCGGTACGGCGGGGCCGCCGAACCGCCACCTGCCGCGCCGCCACCCGCCGTACCGCCAGCCGCCGCATCGGCACCCGCCGGAGCCCACCGGAGAAGGCCGCAACCCGCCGCCACCGGTGCGGCCGCGCCACCCGGGCGTCACATTGCGTGACGAGCAGGCACGGCAGGGCCCATCACGTCCCCCGAGGCCGTCGCGCCCGGGCGCGCACCCGCGCGGCCCGTACGGTATCCGGACCCGCCGCGCGATCCCGGCCGGCGAAGCGCCGGACCAACTGCGGCTTCCGGCCGCGCAACATGTCCGCCATCCGCCCGTCACACCGGGCGGACCGCGGAGGAGCGGCCACCGGTCGACCGGTTCCGTGACGGTCATAACAAGAAAGTCACATCCTGGATCCGCCCTCTGCCCGGCGGCACCGGCAGCGCCATAGAGTCACCGCCAGTCACGCGCCGCCGGGCGCACGACAGCACCGTTCTGTACGACTCGTACGGCCCGGCGCGCGATACGGCCACTCACTCCATGGGGGGCCGCGCCTCGGGGAAAGGACTGATCGTGCGTCACCGTTCCTTGCTCATACTCACCGCCACCGCCACGGTGGGAGCCCTCACCCTGTCCGCGTGCGGCTCGCGCGACGACAAGAGCGGAGGCAGCGACAGCGGCTCCAGCACCACCGTCGTCATCGGCGTCGACGCCCCGCTCACCGGCGACCTGTCCGCACTGGGGCAGGGCATCAAGAACTCCAGCGACCTCGCGGTCAAGACCGCCAACAAGAACAACGAGGTCAAGGGCGTCACCTTCAAGCTGGAGGCGCTGGACGACCAGGCCCAGGCCGGAACCGGCCAGCAGAACGCCACCAAACTGGTGGGCAACGACAAGGTCGTCGGGGTGGTCGGCCCCCTCAACTCGCACGTCGGCCAGTCCATGCAGAAGGTCTTCGGCAACGCCGGACTGGTGCAGGTCTCCCCCGCCAACACAGCGCCCGAGCTCAGCCAGGGCCCCAACTGGCAGAAGGGCGACAAGAAGCGGCTGTTCGACACCTACTTCCGCACCTCCACCACCGACGCCGTACAGGGCCCGTACGCCGCCCAGTACCTGTTCGACAAGCGGAAGCTGAAGAAGGCGTACATCATCGACGACAAGAAGACCTACGGCGCCGGACTGGCCGGCACCTTCACCGACGAGTTCAAGAAGCTCGGCGGCAAGGTCGTGGGCACCGACCACATCAACCCCGACGACCGGGACTTCTCCGCCGTCGCCACCAAGGTCGCCAAGTCCAAGGCCGACTTCGTCTACTACGGCGGCGAGTACCCGGCAGGCGCCCCGCTCAGCGCGCAGATCACCAAGGCCGGCTCCGACGCGCTGGTCGTCGGCGGTGACGCGCTCTACAGCGAGGAGTACATCAAGCTCGGCAAGAAGAACGTCGACGGCGACCTGGCCACCTCCGTCGGAGCACCGCTGGAGACCCTCGACACCGCCAAGACGTTCATGAAGAACTACCAGGCCGCCGACTACAAGCTGCCCTACGAGGCATACGGCGGCTACGCCTACGACAGCACCTGGGCGATCATCCAGGCGGTCAAGGCCGTGGCCGAGAAGAACGACGGCAAGCTGCCCGACTCCATGGACGACACCCGCAAGCAGATCACCGAGGCCATGCAGGACGTCCAGTTCAAGGGCGTCACCGGAGACGTCGCCTTCGACGAGTACGGCGACACCACCAACAAGCAGCTCTCCGTCTACGAGGTCAAGGGCGGCAAGCACGAGCCGGTGCGGACCGGCACCTTCGGCGAAGGCTGATCAGCACACCACTGCCCCAGTCGGTACCGCACGGCTGCGCGGGGGCGCCCGACGCGCCCCCGCGCAGCCGTATCTGACACCTCAAGGAGTCCCGGTGCAAGATCTGCCGGATCAGCTGGCGAACGGACTCGCACTCGGCGCGCTGTACGGCCTCATCGCGATCGGGTACACGATGGTCTACGGCATCGTCCAGCTCATCAACTTCGCCCACGGCGAGATATTCATGATCGGCGGCTTCGGCGCGCTGACCGCCCACCTGTGGCTGCCCGCCGGCACCGGCATGGCCGTCGCCCTCCCCCTGATGATCCTCCTCGGCGTCGTGTGCGCCGTCCTCGTCGCCATCGGCGCCGAACGCTTCGCCTACCGGCCGCTGCGCGGCGGACCCCGGCTCTCGCCGCTGATCACCGCGATCGGGCTGTCCCTCGCACTCCAGCAGGCCGTCTGGGCCTTCTACCCCGAGGCCAAGAAGGCCCGCCCCTTCCCGCAACTCGGCGGCGGCGACCTCGACCTGGGCTTCGTCGCCCTCTCCCGCGAAGACCTGTTCATCTTCGTCTCCGCACCCGTGTGCATGCTCGCGCTCGGACTGTTCGTGGCCAAGACCCGCACCGGGCGCGCCATGCAGGCCACCTCGCAGGACCCCGACACCGCCAAACTGATGGGCGTCAACACCGACCGCATCATCGTGATGGCCTTCGCCATCGGAGCCGCCTTCGCCGCCGTCGCCGCCATCGCCCAGGGCTTCAAGACCGGGGAGGTCAACTTCCGGATGGGCTTCATCGCCGGACTCAAGGCGTTCACCGCCGCCGTCCTCGGCGGCATCGGCAACATCTACGGCGCCATGGTCGGCGGCCTCGTCCTCGGCGTCGGCGAAGCCATGGCCACCGCCTACATCGGCGACATCCCCGGACTCGAACAGTTCGGCGGCGGCTCCTGGAAGGACGTATGGGCGTTCATCCTGCTCATCCTCGTCCTCCTCGTACGACCCCAAGGAATCCTCGGCGAACGCCTCGCGGATCGGGCGTGATACCCATGACCACACAGCACACCACGACCCCGGCCCCCGACGCGGCGAACGCCACCACCACCGCGGGCCCACCGCCCCTGCCGCTCAGCCCCGACCCGCACACCAGCCGCACGCGGGGCCGCATCCTCGTCGGCGCCGGAGCCCTCGCCGCCTTCGCGAGCACCATGCTCCCCTGGACCTGGACCTCCGCGTTCCCGGGCAACCTGACGATCGCCCTGTACCCGGCGGGCCTCCAGCTCCTCACCCTCACCGCGGCCGTCCTCACCGCGGCCATGCTCCTGGCCACCGCGGGCGTCCCCGGACTGCGCTGGCTCACCCCCGGCGGCAGACACAGCGCCCTGCTCCTGCTCACCCTCGGCAACCTCGCCGCCACCTGGTACACCGCCGCCGCCATCGCCGTCGAACTCGGCGGCGTCGTCAACTTCGAACCCGGCATGTGGATCGGCGCCGCCGGCACCCTGCTGGCCGTCATCGGCGCTCTCGCCCTGCCCACCGACCTGCCCGCGGATGCCGACGCGGACCGCACCGCGCCCGGCACCCGGCAGGGCGCGCCCTGGCAGCGGCTGCGCCGGGCCGTCGCCGCACCCCCACCGGGACCGGCAGCGTCCCTGCCCGGCTGGGCCGAGATCCTGGTGATCTGCGCCGCCTGCGCCGCCGGCCTCTACGTCTTCGCCTACGGCATCGAGGCCGAAGGCGGCCCGCCCTTCATCGGCTTCCTGATCCTGGCCGCCTTCGCCTTCCCCGCACTCGCCCGAGCCGGGCTGCCCCGGCGGCTCTCCGCGCTGACCGTCGCGCACCGCACCGTCACCTTGGCCGCCACCTTCGCCGCCGCGCTGCTCTTCCCCGTCACCCAGAGCAACGAGGCATACACCAACATCGCCGTCAGCGTGCTCATCTTCGCGACCGTCGCACTCGGCCTGAACATGGTCGTCGGCCTGGCCGGCATCCTCGACCTGGGCTACGTCGCGTTCCTCGGCGTCGGCGCCTACACCGCGGCCCTGGTCTCCGGAGCCGAGACCTCCTCCCTCGGCATCCACGTACCGTTCTGGGCCGCCGTCCTCATCGGGGCCGCCGTCGCCCTCGTCTTCGGCCTCCTCATCGGCTTCCCCTCACTGCGCCTGCACGGCGACTACCTCGCCATCGTCACCCTCGGCTTCGGAGAGATCTTCCGCATCTCCGTACAGAACCTCGACGGCGACTCCGGCCCCAACATCACCAACGGACCCAACGGCATCCCCAACATCCCCGACCTGAAGATCTTCGGCTTCGACCTCGGACAGCCGCACACCGTCCTCGGCTTCGAACTCGGCCGCTTCGGCAACTACTACCTGCTGATGCTGCTGTTCACCGCGATCGTCGTGACCGTCTTCCGGCGCTCCGACAACTCCCGCATCGGACGGGCCTGGATCGCCATCCGCGAGGACGAGACCGCGGCCCGCGCCATGGGCGTCAACGCCTTCCGGCTCAAACTCATGGCCTTCGCCCTCGGCGCCACCCTCGCCGGAATGGCCGGCACGGTCCTGGCCCACGTCGAGTTCTCCGTCACCCCCGAGTCCTACAAGTTCGTGCACACCGCACCACCCAACTCCGCCTTCCTCCTCATCGCCGTCATCCTCGGCGGTATGGGCACCGTCAGCGGCCCCCTCATCGGCGCGGCACTCCTCTACCTCATCCCGGCCAAACTCCAGTTCATGGCCGACTACCAGCTCCTGCTCTTCGGCATCGCACTCGTCCTGCTGATGCGCTTCCGGCCCGAGGGCCTGATCGCCGACCGCCGCAAGCAGCTCGAGTTCCACGAGCCGGAACAGCCCAGCACCCCCACGGCAGCGGCCCTTGGCCTCGGCAAGACGGAGGCGTGAGACGAGATGACCACCACGACCACCACGCCCGGCGCCCCGCCCCCCGGCACCGGCAGCGGCGGCGCCGTGCTCGACGCCTCCGGCGTCACCATGCGGTTCGGCGGCCTCACCGCCGTACGGGACGTGAACCTCGAGGTGCACGCCGGGGAGATCGTCGGCCTCATCGGGCCCAACGGCGCCGGCAAGACCACCTTCTTCAACTGCCTCACCGGGCTCTACATCCCCACCGAAGGCACCGTCCGCTACCGGGGCACCGTCCTGCCCCACCGCTCCCACCTGGTCACCCAGGCAGGCATCGCCCGCACCTTCCAGAACATCCGCCTCTTCGCCAACATGACCGTCCTGGAGAACGTCCTCGTCGGCCGGCACACCCGCACCCACGAGGGCCTCTTCTCCGCCCTCGTCCGCGGACCCCGCTTCCGCAGAGCCGAACGGGAATCCGAGGAACGCGCCATGGACCTCCTGCGCTTCACCGGACTGGAGACCAAACGCGAACACCTCGCACGCAACCTCCCCTACGGCGAACAGCGCAAACTGGAGATCGCCCGCGCCCTCGCCAGCGAACCCGGACTGCTGCTCCTGGACGAGCCCACCGCGGGCATGACCGCCGTCGAGACCACCGCCACCCGCGAACTCGTCCTCGCCATCCGCGAACAGGGCACGGCCGTACTGGTCATCGAGCACGACATGCGGTTCATCTTCAACCTCTGCGACCGCGTCGCCGTCCTGGTCCGGGGCGAGAAACTCGTCGAAGGCACCCCCGAGACCGTGCAGCGCGACGAGCGCGTCGTCGCCGCCTACCTCGGCACCCCCTTCGAGGGCGAACCAGGCCAGGCGGAAGCGGCCGAGGTGCAGGCCGCGGAGGAGGCCGAAGCCGCGGCCCACCGGGACACGGCCACGGACCCGGCCGGCACGCGCCCTGCGGATGCGGCCCCGGACGCGGCGGAGCCGGACCGGGCGGACCGACGTCAGGAAGGACGGACGGACTGATGGCCCTGCTCGAAGTCGAGGACCTGCGCGTCGCCTACGGCAAGATCGAAGCCGTCAAAGGCATCTCGTTCACCGTCGAGGCAGGCGAGGTCGTCACCCTCATCGGCACCAACGGCGCCGGGAAGACCACCACCCTGCGCACCCTCTCCGGACTGCTCAAACCGGCGACCGGGAAGATCAGCTTCGACGGACGGCCACTCGACGGCGTCGGCGCCCACAAGATCGTCGCCATGGGGCTGGCCCACTCACCCGAAGGACGCCGCATCTTCCCCCGCCTCAGCATCGAGGAGAACCTGCGGCTCGGCGCCTTCCTCCGGAAGGACCCCGCCGGGGTCGCCGACGACATCGGCAGCGCCTACGAACGCTTCCCCATCCTGGGAGAACGCCGCAGACAGGCCGCCGGCACCCTCTCCGGCGGCGAACAGCAGATGCTCGCCATGGCCCGCGCCCTGATGTCCCGCCCCAAACTGCTCATGCTCGACGAGCCCTCCATGGGCCTCTCCCCGATCATGATGCAGAAGATCATGTCG
Source organism: Streptomyces sp. NPDC007025 (assembly GCF_042869455.1). Classification (NCBI taxonomy): domain Bacteria; kingdom Bacillati; phylum Actinomycetota; class Actinomycetes; order Kitasatosporales; family Streptomycetaceae; genus Streptomyces; species Streptomyces sp. NPDC007025. The sequence continues at coordinate 181,673 of NZ_JBIAFT010000003.1, forward strand.
ACCATCGGCGAACTGAGGGCCCAGGGGACGACGATCCTCCTCGTCGAACAGAACGCCCAGGCCGCCCTCTCGCTGGCCGACCACGGCCATGTGATGGAGACCGGCACCATCACCCTCTCGGGCACCGGCGAGGAACTGATGCACGACGAGTCCGTGCGCAAGGCGTACCTCGGCGAGGACTGACCGCGCACAGCGGAGGGTGGCGGGTCCGGACCGGACCCGCCACCCTCCCGGTGCTCACTGCTGCTTGCGGCGCTCCTCCGCGTCCGCGATGACCGCCTCCGCCACCTGCTGCATCGACAGCCGCCGGTCCATCGACGTCTTCTGGATCCAGCGGAAGGCGGCCGGCTCCGAGAGCCCGTACTGGGTCTGCAGCACGCTCTTGGCCCGGTCCACCAGCTTCCGCGTCTCCAGCCGCTGGGAGAGGTCCGCGACCTCCTTCTCCAGCGCCTTCAGCTCGGTGAACCGGGAGACCGCCATCTCGATGGCCGGCACCACGTCGGTCTTGCTGAACGGCTTGACCAGATAGGCCATGGCCCCGGCGTCCCGGGCACGCTCCACCAGCTCGCGCTGCGAGAACGCGGTGAGCATCAGCACCGGAGCGATGCCCTCCTCCGCGACCTTCTCGGCCGCGGAGATGCCGTCGAGCACCGGCATCTTCACATCGAAGATGCACAGATCGGGCCGGTGCTCGCGGGCCAGCTCCACGGCCCGCCCGCCGTCGCCGGCCTCGCCGACGACGGTGTAGCCCTCCTCCTCCAGCATCTCCTTGAGATCCATCCGGATCAGGGCCTCGTCCTCCGCGATCACGACCCGCCGCGTCGCCGGAGGCACATGCTCACTCCCGCCCGCCGGGGTCGGTTCCTCGACAGGCTCTGCACTCTGGGCACTCTCGGGCTCGGGGAAGTCCGCCGCGCTCACTTGGCTCCTCGTTTCCGCCACGGGTGGGAGACACGAGCCTACCCAGGTCCTGTAAAGTGTTGGCACAGCGGGTGACCGCAATCCTTCAGTTCGAAGGGCCCCGGTAATCCAATTGGCAGAGATGGTGGATTCAAAACCCATACAGTGTCGGTTCGAGTCCGACCCGGGGCACTCTACCTTCGATTTCAAGATTGCAACCCCTCGCCGTCGGCTTCGCCGGTTCAGGTGAGAGGGAGGCCATACGGCCCTCAGCTCGCACAGGCCGGCGCATGCTGAACCCGTGTACGACCTGGAAACGCGCAAGCGGGCCCTCGCACTCGTCGCGCAAGGACGAAGCCTGAACGCGGTGAGCAGGCAGACGGGGATATCCCGGTGGTGTCTGCGCACCTGGCAGCAGCGCCTGCACCCGGCGACCCGCTCCGGAGCCACCTGCGAGCGCTGTGCGACACCGCCGCGCCCGCCGGACGACCCGTCCTCCTACGCCTACCTGCTGGGCCTGTACCTGGGAGACGGCTGCGTCAGCAGGACGGGGCGCTCCTGGACGCTGCGGGTCTCCTGCGCCGACGCCTGGCCCGGACTGATCGACGCCTGCGAGGGCGCGATGCGCGCGGTGCGCCCGGGCGACAGCGTCCACCGCGTCCAGGCGCCCGGCTGCGTGGCCGTGACCTCCTACTCCAATCACTGGCCCTGCCTGTTCCCCCAGCACGGCCCGGGCAGGAAGCACGAGCGCCGCATCGAGCTGGTGCCCTGGCAGCAGCAGATCACCGGCGCCCACCGCTGGGAGCTGATCCGGGGCCTGGTGCACTCGGACGGCTGCCGCATCGCGAACTGGACCACACGCACGGTGGGCGGCCGGCGGAAGCGCTACACCTACCCGCGGTACTTCTTCACCAACAAGTCCCCCGACATCGTCGACCTCTACACCCGCACGCTCGACGCGCTCGGCGTCGCGTGGACGGCCGCCCGGCATCCGCAGGGCGCCCGCAACGTCTCCGTCGCCCGGCGCGCCTCCGTGGCGCTGATGGACGCGCATGTCGGCCCGAAATACTGAGGTCCCGGTGCCCGGCGCATCCGGGTGGGGCACTATGGCGCGCATGGTCGTGTTGACGCGTGCGGAAGCGCAGGAACGGGCTCGGGTCGTGCGGGTGCGGCGGTATGCCGTGGATCTTGACCTGACGCGGGGCGAGGAGGTGTTCGGGTCCACGACGGCGGTGCGGTTCACCGTGCTGGAGGCGGGCGCCGACACCTTCGTGGAGGTCCGGCCGCGGGAGCTGCTGCGGGCCGAGCTGGACGGTGCGGCGCTGGATCCGGGTGCGCTGCGGGAGGGGCGGCTGCCGCTGCGGGGGCTGGCGGCCGGGGAGCACGAGCTGCGGGTCGAGGCGGTGATGCCGTACTCGCGGATGGGTGAGGGCATGCACCGGTTCACCGATCCGGAGGACGGGTGTGCCTATGTGTACACGCAGTGCTGCATGGCGGACGCGCCGCTGGTGTTCGCCTGCTTCGACCAGCCCGATCTGAAGGCCGAGTTCGCGGTGTCGGTGACGGCGCCGCGGGAGTGGACCGTGCTGGGCAACGGGGTGGCGGCCCGGGTGGAGGGGGACCGCGGCCGGTGGGAGTGTGCGACGACGCCGCCGCTCAGCACGTATCTGATGGCGGTGGCGGCGGGGCCGTTCCATTCGGTGCGCACCGAGCACGCCGGGCTGCCGTTCGGGCTGCATGTGCGCCGGTCGCTGGGTCCGCATCTGGAGACGGACGCGGCGGAGCTGCTGGAGGTGACGCGGCGCTGCTTCGACCGGTATCACGAGATCTTCGACGAGCCGTATCCGTTCGACTCCTACGACCAGGCGTTCGTGCCGGAGTTCAACTCGGGGGCGATGGAGAATCCGGGTCTGGTGACGTTCCGGGACGAGTTCGTCTTCCGTTCGGCGGTCACGGACACCGAGCGGCAGACGCGTGCGATGGTCGTGGCGCACGAGATGGCGCACATGTGGTTCGGCGATCTGGTGACGCTGCGCTGGTGGGACGACATCTGGCTGAACGAGTCGTTCGCGGAGTACATGGGCTACCAGGTGCTGGGCGAGGCGACGCGCTTCACGGACACCTGGACGGACTTCGCGGTGTCGCGCAAGAGCTGGGGGTACGACGCGGACGAGCGGCCCTCGACGCATCCGGTGGCGCCGGATCCGGACGCGGTGCCGGACACGGCGGCGGCGCGGGGCAATTTCGACGGGATCTCGTACGCGAAGGGTGCCTCGGCGCTGCGTCAGCTGGTGGTGTGGCTGGGTGAGAAGAGTTTCCTGGCGGGGATCAACGAGCATTTCGCGCGGCACCGGTTCGGGAACGCGACGCTGGCGGAGTTCCTGGACTCGCTGGCGCGTGCGTCGGACCGGGATGTGCGGGGCTGGGCGGAGAGCTGGCTGCGGACGACGGGTGTGGACACGCTGGTGCCGCGGGTGGGCGAGTCGGAGGCCCGGCAGTGGTACGTGGATGTGGAGCACCGGGGGGAGCGTCCGCACCGGTTGGCACTGGGGCTGTACGACCGGGCTCCGGCGGACGCGTCGCGGCTGGTGCTGCGGGAGCGGCTGGAGCGGGACGTGCCGGGTGGCGGGGGACGGCTGACGGTGACGTTGGAGGGGCCGCGGCCGGATCTGGTGCTGGTCAACGATCTGGACTGGACGTACGCGAAGGTGCGGCTGGATCCGGTCTCGTGGGGCACGGTGCGGGCGGCGCTGTCGGGGGTGCCGGGGCAGTTGTCGCGTGCGGTGGTGTGGAACGCGGCGCGGGACATGGTGCGGGAGGGGGAGCTGGAGCCGCTGGAGTATGTGCGTACGCTGCGGGCGCATCTGCCGCGTGAGGTGGACAACGCGGTGGTGCAGGGGGTGCTGGCGTTCGCGCGGGGGCAGGCGGCGGAGCGGTTCCTGGTGGGTGCGGAGCGGCGGGAGGCGCTGGGGTTGCTGGGTGAGGTGTGCGGTGAGCTGCTGGGGGGCGGTGGTGCTGCCGGGGAGGGCGCCGGGGGTGGTGCGGCTGCTGCGGGGTCGGGGGTGCGGCTGACGGCTGCCCGGTATTTCATCGACTGTGCGACCGATCCGGCCGAGCTGCTGGCGTGGCGGAGTGCGGGTGAGGTGCCTGGGGGCGGGCCGGTGCTGGACGCGGAGCTGCGGTGGCGGCTGCTGTTGCGGTTGTCGGTGCTGGGTGCGGTGGGGGTGGAGGAGATCGAGGAGGCGCGTGCGGCGGATCCGAGTGCGCGGGGTGCGGAGGCCGCTGCCCGGTGCCGGGCGGCGCTGCCGAGTGCGGAGGCGAAGGAGGCTGCCTGGGAGGCGATGTTCGGTCCGGCGGACGCGTTGTCGAACTATCTGTTCACGGCGACGGCACAGGGTTTCTGGCAGCCCGAGCAGGGGGAGCTGCTGCGGGGTTATGTGGAGCGGTACTTCGCCGAGGTGGTGCCGCTGGCCGAGCGGCGGGGTGCGGCGATGGCGGAGGCGGCGGGCCGGTATGCGTTTCCTGCGGCGTTCGTGGACGAGGAGACGCTGGCGCGTGGCGAGGAGTGTCTGACCTCGGGTGAGCCGGTGCCCGCGTTGCGGCGTCGGCTGGAGGATCAGTTGGATGATCTGCGGCGGGCGTTGGGGGTGCGGGCGGCGGTGGCGTGAGGCGGGCCGTCCTGGCCGGCCCGGGTGGGTGGGCTCATATCAGATCTGCCGGGTCGTCCGGGGCGAGCTACTTCGTTCGGGCGAAGTAGCGCGGGGATCGTCGGGCAGCGGGGCGCGCGGCGCCTAAGTTAGGTCGCCCTAACCACCCGTGGCCGCCGTCGTGTCGGTCCGCCGTGTCCGAAGGAGCCGCCGTGTCCGCGTTCACCGTCGATGGCCTGCAGGGTGTCTTTCCCGTTCCGGGGGGCCGGGCCGGTCCGGAGCCGGGCGGGGAACCGGGGCAGGACCGGGAGCCGGAGTCCGGGGTGCGGGACGGTGCGCTGGCGGGTGGTGCGGCGGGTCCGGCCGCGCTGCGCCCGCTGCTCGGCGCGGTGCTGGGGGCGTTGTCGCGCGGTGCGGTGGAGCGGGGCGGACCGCTGCCGGAGGGGGGTCCCGGGGCGGTCGCGGCGCGGCTGCGCGCTGCGGTCGGTGCGGTGCTGCCGGAGCGGGGCGTCGGCGCGCGGGAGGCGCTGGAGGTGCTGGTCGGTGCGGTGGCGCGGGATGCCGCCGATCCGGCGGAGCCGCTGTGCGCGGCGCATCTGCACTGCCCGCCGCTGGCGGTGGCGGCGGCCGCTGATCTGGCGGTGAGTGCGCTGAATCCGTCGCTGGACTCGTGGGACCAGGCGCCGGCCGCTTCGGAGGTGGAGGCGCTGGTGTGCCGGGAGCTGGCGCGGCTGGTCTTCCCGGACGCGGGTCCGGTCGCAGGTCCGGATGCCGGGTGCCCGGAGGCGGGTCCGGACGCCCTGGTGACGACCGGCGGTACGGAGGCGAACCAGTTGGGGCTGCTGCTGGCCCGGGAGCGGCAGGCCGCCGCGGGGGGCCGGGCCCGGGTGGTGTGCGGTGCGAACGCGCATCACAGTGTGCACCGTTCGGCGTGGCTGCTGGGGCTGGAGCCGCCGCTGGTGGTGCCGGCGCCGCGCGGCGTGCTGGATCCGGCTGCTCTGGAGGCGGCGTTGGGTGGCCTGGCGCGGGCGGATGCGGGGGCGCGGGCGCTGGTGGTGGCCACTGCGGGGACGACGGACACCGGTGCGGTCGATCCGCTGCCGCGGGTGGCCGAGGTGGTGCGGCGGCATGGTGCCTGGCTGCATGTGGACGCGGCGTACGGGGGTCCGCTGCTGTTCAGTGCGGCGCTGCGGGAGCGGCTGGCGGGGCTGGCGGAAGCGGACAGTGTGACGTTCGATCTGCACAAGCTGGGGTGGCAGCCGGTGGCGGCGGGTTTTCTGGCGGTGCCGGAGCGGGCGGCGCTGCGCGTGCTGGACCACCGGGCCGACTATCTGAACGCCGACGATGACACGGAGGCGGGGCTGCCGGATCTGCTGGGGCGGTCGCTGCGGACCACGCGGCGTCCGGATGTCCTGAAGGTGGCGGTGACACTGCGGGCGCTGGGGCGGGCGGGGATGGCCCGACTGGTGGAGCGTACCTGTGCGGCGGCTCGGGAGTTGGCGGACCGGGTGGCGGGGGACGAGCGGTTCGAGCTGTATGCACGGCCGGCGGTCTCCACCGTGGTGTTCCGTCCGGCCGGCGGGGATGACGCGCTGGTGGCGCGGGTGCGGCGGCAGTTGCTGGAGCGGGGGCAGGTGGTGCTGGGCCGGGCCGCTGTGGAGGGGCGGTTGTGGTGGAAGGTGACGGTGCTCAATCCGGCGGTGCGGGGCAGCGATCTGGCGGCGCTGCTGAAACTGGTGGCGGAGGCAGCGGAGGCGGACTCCGGCGGCCGGGGTCAGGACCCGGTGGACGGGGAACCGGTGGACGGGGCCGGCGAGGGAGTGGAGGCGTGAGGGGCGTGGCGCGGGCACGGCGGGCCGACGACGGGAACGACGGCGGGAACGGCCGCCGAGACAGCAGCGGGGGGTGGGAGGCGGTGGAGCCGCTGGATCTCGCGGGGGTCGGAATCGGTCCGTTCAACCTCTCGCTGGCGGCACTGGGCGACGGGGTGGCCGGGCTGCGGGGCGCGTTCTTCGAGCAGCGGCCGGAGTTCCGCTGGCACCCGGGGCTGCTGATCGAGGGGGCGACGCTGCAGGTACCGTTCCTGGCGGATCTGGTGACGCTGGCGGATCCGGCCAGCCCGTGGTCGTTCCTGCGGTTCCTGCGGGAGCGGGAGCGGCTGTTCCCGTTCTACTTCGCGGAGCGGTTCCACATCGAGCGGGCGGAGTACGACGCGTACTGCCGCTGGGTGAGCGAGCGGCTGCCGGGGCTGTGCTTCGGACACCAGGTGGACGCGGTGCGCTGGAGTGCCGAACGGGACCTGTTCGAGGTCGACTTCACCCGGCTGGACGCGCTGGGCGAAGCGCTGACGCTGGGAAGGTCGTACGCGCGCAACGTGGTGCTGGGGATCGGTACGGCGCCGCACGTGCCGCGGGCGCTGCGGCCGTCGGCCCAGGACCCGGCGGTGCCGGTGTACCACTCATCGGAGTATCTGGACCGGCGCGCCGAACTGCTGGCGGCCGGGCATGTGACGGTGATCGGGTCGGGACAGTCGGGTGCGGAGGTGTTCCTGGATCTGCTGCGCGGGCGTCCGGCGGGCCGGGAGCGGCTGCACTGGCTGACGCGCAGCCCGGCGTTCGCGCCGATGGAGTACAGCAAGCTGGGGCTTGAGCACTTCACCCCGGACTACACCCGCTACTTCCACGGGTTGTCCGAGCCGGCCCGGGACGGGCTGCTGCCCCGGCAGGGGCAGTTGCACAAGGCGGTGGACGCCGGGACGCTGGCGGCCGTGCACGACGAGCTGTACCGCAGGACGCTGGAGCTGGACCGGGGCGCGGGTGACCGGGGCGGGGACGGCGGGACCGCCGGGTGGCCGGACGTGGTGCTGACGCCCGGGGTGCGGGTGCGGGCGGCGGGGCGGGGCGGCGGGTCGCGGCTGGAGCTGCATCTTGAGCATGGCGAGCAGCAGGAGCGGGGTGTGCTGACGACGGACGCGGTGGTGCTGGCGACGGGCTACACCGAGCGTCCGGCGGAGGGGCTGCTGGCGGCGTTGGAGGGGTATGTGCGCCGGGACGGCTCGGGCCGGGCGCTGGTGGACGAGGAGTACCGGCTGGTGCTGGACCCCGCGGTGGGCGGTTCGGTGTTCGTGCAGAACGCGGAGCGGCACACGCACGGGGTGGGGGCGCCGGATCTGGGGCTGGCGGCGCACCGCAGCGCGGTGATCCTGAACGCGGTGACGGGCCGGGAGAGTTATCCGCTGCCGCGCCGTACGGCCTTCACCACGTTCGGGCTGCGGGAAGGGCCGGCAGCGGCGGACGGCGGCGCGGGCGCTGCGGGGCGGTCTGCCACAGTGTCCGTATGACGCAGATACCCGGGACTCCGCCGCTTCCCCCTCCGCCGCCGCCCCCGCCGCCGTACGGTGCGGACTCCGGCGGTCCGGGCGAGGGCCCGGCGGCGGGTGCGGGTTTCGGTCCGGTGTCGGGGGATGCGGGGGCGGCGCCGTTCGGCACTCCCGAGGCGCCGAGGGTGGCGGTGCGCGGGGAGGCGAGCCTGGAGTTCGACCCGGAGTACGCGCGGATCGGCGTGCTGGTCTCCGCGCGGGGCCGGGACCGGCGCGGGGCGCTGGAGGATCTGACCCGGCGGAACGCGCAGGCGCTGGAGTTGGTCAAGAGCTATGGCGACGCGGTGGAGAAGCTGTCGACGGGGGCGTTCAGCGTGCAGCCCGAGATGGTGGACGGCAGTCGGCGGGAGCGGGTGCACGCGTACCACGGACGGGTGCGGCTGCAGGCCACCGTCACGGATTTCACGGTGCTGGGCGAGTTGACGACGCGGCTCGCCGACCTGGAGCTGACGCAGGTCGAGGGGCCGTGGTGGGGGCTGTGGCGGAACTCGCCCGCGCACCGTTCGGCGCGGCAGCAGGCGGTGCGGGAGGCGGTGACCCGGGCGCGGGAGTACGCGGAGGCGCTGGGCGCGAGCCTGGTGGCGCTGGTGGAGCTGGCCGATCTGGGCGCGGAGGGCAGTGGTCCGCCGCGGCTTCCGGCGGCGCCGGGCGGGATGCGGGGGTTCGCCGGGGCGCCTGCGGGTCCGCCGCCCGAGCTGGATCTGGAGCCGCAGGTGCAGACGGTGTCGGCGCAGGTGAATGCGCGGTTCGTGATGAGCCCGCCGCGATTGGGCTGAGGCACGAGGAGCGCGCGAGCTCCGCCGGGGTGTTCCGTCTCGGCGGGTGGGACGGAAGGGCTGGGCGGACGCTCATCAGAGCGAATGCGCGCCCACTTTATTAGTTGTCCTCGGGATTCAATGGCTATTCGGTAAAGGGCGGTTGGACAATTCTCCGGCGGCGGTTCTTTACGCGTCGGTAAGTCTTAGGCTCGGGATATGCGCCGAGCAAAGATCGTCAGCACCCTGGGCCCGTCCACCGACTCGTACGAGCAGATCAAGACGCTCGTGGAGGCGGGAATGGATGTCGCCAGGTTCAACATGAGCCACGGCACGCACGCCGAGCACGAGGAGCGCTACCACCGGGTGCGCGCCGCCTCGGAGGAGACGAAGCGGAACGTAGGGGTACTGGCGGACCTTCAAGGCCCGAAGATTCGGCTGGGCCGCTTTCAGGAAGGCCCTGTATTCCTTGAACGGGGCGACGAGTTCGCCATCACGGTCGAGGTCATGGAGGGTGACCGCGCGATGTGCGGCACCACCTATCCGGGTCTGGCCGCCGACGTCACGGCGGGCGAGCGCATCCTGGTGGACGACGGCCGGGTCACCCTGGAGGTGGCCCGGGTCGAGGGACCCGTGGTGCACACGACGGTCGTCGAGGGCGGCATGGTCTCCGACCACAAGGGCCTCAACCTGCCGGGGGTCGCCGTCTCGGTGCCCGCGCTCTCCGAGAAGGACATCGAGGACCTGCGCTGGGCGCTGCGCACGGGCGCGGACCTGATCGCGCTGTCCTTCGTCCGCAGCGGGCACGACGTCAAGGAGGTGCACCGCGTCATGGCGGAGGAGGGGCGCCGGCTGCCCGTCCTCGCCAAGCTGGAGAAGCCGCAGGCGGTGGCGAACCTGGAGGCCATCGTCGACGCCTTCGACGGGATCATGGTCGCCCGCGGCGACCTGGGTGTGGAGATGCCGCTGGAGCAGGTGCCGCTGGTGCAGAAGCGGGCCGTCAAACTGTGCCGCAGGAACGCCAAGCCGGTGATCGTGGCGACCCAGATGCTGGACTCGATGATCGAGGCGTCCCGGCCCACCCGGGCGGAGGCCTCGGACGTCGCGAACGCGGTGCTGGACGGCACCGACGCGGTGATGCTGTCCGGCGAGACGAGTGTGGGCAAGTATCCGATCGAGACCGTGCGCACGATGGGCCGGATCGTCGAGGCGGCCGAGGAGGACATTCTCGCCAAGGGGCTGCCGCCGCTGACCGAGCGCGGCAAGCCCCGGACGCAGGGCGGCGCGGTGGCCCGGGCCGCCGCCGAGATGGGCGACTTCCTGGGCGCCAAGTACCTGGTGGCCTTCACCCAGTCGGGGGACACCGTGCGGCGGCTGTCACGCTACCGCTCCCCCATCCCCGTGCTGGCCTTCACCCCGGACCCGGCCACCCGCGCGCAGCTCAATCTCACCTGGGGCGTGGAGGCGTTCCTCGGTCCGATGGTGTCGAGCACCGACGAGATGGTGGACCAGGTCGACGAGATGCTGCTGAAGCTGGGCCGCTGCGAACAGGGCGATCTGGTGGTCATCACCGCCGGCTCGCCGCCCGGCGTGCCCGGCTCGACCAACCTGGTGCGCGTGCACCGGCTGGGCGAGGAGGACTCCTGAGTCCGGCGCCCGCGGGTCCGGCCCCGGCCGGGCGCGGGCGGGGCCGGTTCCCGGCGGGCGCCCGGCACGGCACGCCCGCCGGACCGCGGCGCCCGGGTCCCGCCGGTCCGCTGAGCGGTCGGTCGGCTCGCTGAGCGGTCGGCGGCCCGCTGAGCGGTCAGTCGGCCCGCTGTTGCGTACCGCCCGCGAGCTGCTCGTGGTGGCGGATGACCTCGGCAATGATGAAATTGAGCAGCTTCTCGGCGAAGGCCGGATCCAGCTTCGCGTCCTGGGCGAGTTCCCGCAGGCGGGCGATCTGCCGTGCCTCGCGGGCCGGGTCGGCGGGAGGCAGCCGGTGGTCGGCCTTGAGCCGGCCGACCCGCTGGGTGCACTTGAACCGCTCGGCGAGCATGTGCACCACAGCGGCATCGATGTTGTCGATGCTGTCGCGGAGCGCGGTCAACTCCGCGCGCACGGCCTCGTCGGGCCCGGGATTGCTGCTGCTGGTCATCGCCCGACCCTATCCGTCCGCGGCATCCCTCCGCGGCGGCGGATCCGGGCCGTGGTACCGGGACGCGACGCCCGGGATCGCGCGGCCCGGCCGGTCGGTACCGGCGGCGGGCGCCGGCCCCAGCGGCGGTCCGGGCCCGGGGCGGCTGCCTATGGACGAGCGTGCGGGGGTGTCGGACTTCCCGCCACGGCGGGCGGGTCCGGCAGGGACGGATGGTCGGCGCCGGGTGAGTGGCCGGCACCGGGCGGGTGGCCGCGGAGCGCGTCGCGTTCGAGCTGGTGGATCAGGACGCCCTCGCGCAGCGCCCAGGGGCACAGCTCCAGTGTCGGCACCTCCAGCAGCGCCATGGTGGTGTGCGCGACGACGGCTCCGGCCAGGGCCTGGCCCGCACGGGACGGTGAGATGCCGGGCAGTGCGGCGCGTTCGGCCGCCGGTAGCCGCGCCAGCCTGCGCAGTTCGCTGCGGAGCCGGGCGCGGTGCAGGTAGCGGGGCGTGAAGGGGCCTTCGCGTCCGGGCGGTGCTCCGCACAGCCGGGCCAGCTGGTGCAGGGTGCGCGAGGTGGCCACGGCGGTGTGCGGCCGCTCCCAGCGGATGCGCGCGGCGACATCGCGCAACTCGTGCCGCACCAGCCGCCGTACCGTCCGGAGCTGTTCGGGTGGGGGCGGGTCGGCGGTGCCGAGGTACTCGCGGGTGAGCCGGCCGGCGCCCAGGGGGAACGAGAAGGCCAGATCGGGTACTCCGGCGCGGCCGAAGGCCACTTCGGCCGAACCTCCGCCGATGTCGAGGAGCACCATGGGCCCGGCCCGCCATCCCATCCAGCGCCGCGCGGCGAGGAAGGTCAGCTCCGCCTCCCGGCGGCCGGACATCAGGCGCAGTTCCAGCCCGGAGCGTTCGCGTACGGCGGCGAGGATGCGGGCGCGGTCGGGGGCCTCCCGCACGATGGCCGTGGCGAAGGCGGTCAGCCGGACCACCCCCCAGTCGTCGGCCTCCTGCCGGGCGGCGGCGGCCGCCTCGGCGAGCCGCCGCACGGCGGGTTCGGGCAGCCGGCCGGTGCTGTCCACGTCGTCGGCCAGCCGCAGCCGGTACTTGACGGTGTGCACGGGGAGCGGGACCGCGCCTCCGGCGTCGGCGATCTCCAGCCGCACGGTGTTGGAGCCGACGTCGAGAACCCCCACGCGCACTTCGGACCTCCGGCCGGCCGCGTCCCGTCCCGGCGCGGTCCGCGGGGCGTGCGGGAGCCGGGCCGTGGGCGCCCCGCAGCGGGAGTCTCTCAGACGGTGGAGACCCGTCCGGTCGCGTGGGGCCGCGAACCGGTGCGGTGCCCGGCTGTCCGGTGCCGCCCCACGGCGCAGCGGCCTTGCAGGGCCTGCAGGCCGGCCCGGACTTCCTCGCCGGTCAGCCCGGTGTGCCGGGCGATCAGCTGCACGGTGGCGGCGGTGCCCGGGGCACCGGTCAGCTCCAGGACGGCGGCGCGCACCCGGTCGCGCAGCTCGACCGGCTGTTCGCGCAACGCGCCCGTGCCGGGGTGCGGGTGCGCGTACGGGACACGGTCGTGGACGTGGCGGTGGGGTGCTGCGCACATGGGTACTCGCTCCTCCGAGTCGTGGTGTGGCTGTCCGGCGACCGCGGGAAGCGACTCGGGTGGCACACCCGTGGTGGTCTGCGCGACCACCTCCCGCGGATGTGCCTGTCCTCCCAAGCACTTGGCATCTCGTATTACCGACACCTCGGGCCGCAAACCCGGCTGTGTGGCCCGCTCGCCGGGCCCGTCGCTGCCCCGCCCGGCACCCGGTGCGGCGCTATGGTGACGGTGGACCGTGTGCTGGGGTGCTGGGGGCTGTGGGGGTGTGGAGATGGGCGGACCGGCGACCGACCCCGTGGAACGGGGTTTTCCGCATCTGGAGACGGTGCGCGAGGCGATCACGGCCCTCTACCGGAGGCTGTCGGCGGACGGGGTACGCGGCTTCGCCTCCGATGTCGCACCCGGCGACGTGGCCTTCGCCGACGCCGATGACCTGTACCCGGGCACCCAGCGCATCGCGGGGGTGATGGTGGCGCATCTGCGGTTGCCGGAGGCCCGGGTGATCGTCAGCTTCCGGGAGGGGATGACCCACGCCGCGAACGTCGAACTGGAGGCCGGGCCGGAGTACTTCGTCGAGCTGAACGCCCGGTTCAAGCAGCACCGCCGCGACATCGGGGCCGCCCTCGCGCACGAGGTGACGCATGTGTGGCTGCACCGCCTGGGGCTGGCCTTCGAGGGCACCAGAGCCAACGAGATCCTCACCGACACGGCCGCCGCCTATCTGGGCTCGGGCTGGCTGCTGCTGGACGCCTTCCGGCAGGACGCCCTCACCTCGCAGAAGTTGGGCTACCTCACGCCCGAGGAGTTCGGCTACGTACTGGCCAAGCGCGCCCAGGTCTGCGGCGAGGACCCGGCGGTGAAGTTCACCAGCCCGCAGGCCTACGAGGCCTACGTACGGGGCCGTCGCGTCGCGGAACGGGACGAGGAGATGCCGCCGCTGGCAGCGGCCCCCTGGGTGGAGCGGCGCCGCTACGTGCGGGACCGGCGGCACGGCGCGGCCCGCGGCGGCTCCGCGGGGTACGTCTTCGAGCCGGGCGACGGGCAGGAGCCGCGGGTGTCCTTCCCCTGCCCCACCTGCCGGGTGCGGCTGCGGGTTCCGGTACGCGGCCGGATGCGGGCCCGGTGCCGGCTGTGCGGCGCGGTGTGGTCCTGCGACACCTGAACCCGGGCCCCGCTCCTGGCCGGGTCCGCTCGTCGGATCCGCTCGTCGGATCCGCGGGGCGCCGAGCGCTCCCGGGGGCGCTTCGATGGCGTAGGTTCGGGGGTATGGCTCCCTCGATCGCTACCAACACCCGGGTCGGACTCGACGAGCTGCTGGAGTTCGTACGGCCCCGGCACCGGGCCATCCTGCTCACCCGCCGCGCGGACGGCACTCCGCAGGCGTCACCGCTGACCTGCGGGGTCGACTCCGCGGGCCGGATCGTGGTCGCGACCTACCCGGAGCGCGCCAAGACGCACAACGCGCGCCGGGACGCCGAGGTGAGCGTGCTGGTGCTGTCCGAGGAGTGGAACGGGCCCTGGGTGCAGGTCGACGGCGCGGCCGAGGTGCTGGACGTGCCGGAGGCGGTGGAGCCGCTGGTCGAGTACTTCCGCGCCGTCTCGGGCGAGCACCCGGACTGGGGCGAGTACCGCGCGGCCATGGTCAAGCAGGGCAAGTCGCTGATCCGGGTGACGCCGCAGCGCTGGGGCCCGATCGCCACGGGCGGCTTCCCCGCCCGCCTCGCTTCCTGACGGGAGATCACGCCGGTTCCGCGTCCGGTCCGGACGCGGAACCGCTGCGGGCGCCGGACCACTCGATCCAGCTCATCGCGAAGAACACGTCGCCCGAGATCTTCAGCCGGCCGCCGACGAAGGCGTCGGTGCCCTTCGACTCCCCCGCCGCCGGCGCCACCAGGTCCGCGACCGTCACGCCGATGGTGGCGTCCGCGGGGCCGTCGAGGGCGGCGGAGGTGGTACAGCTTCCGCCGCCGACGGCCACGTAGCGGTGCCGGACGCCGTGCGGGGTGTCGATCTCGTAGTGGAAGACCCCGGAGGCGAGTGCGGCGCGCCGGGGGCCGAACCGGGCACGGAAGCACTCGAAGACCAGATCCAGCAGCGCCTCGGCCGCCTCGGGCGGCAGGACGTCGGCGGTTCCGCCGGTGCGGGCGAGAGCGCGGAGCCGGTGGGGGCCGTTTCGCGCGCGGTCACGACGCGCCCCGGGTGCCGTCCTGCGGGACGGTGTGCTCCAGCAGGACGGAGGCGTCCTTGTCGCCGTCGCCCGCGGCGTTGACGGCGGCGAAGCGTTCGCGCACCGCGTCCAGGACGGGCAGCGGCGCCCCGGCCTCCGCCGCGTCGCCCAGGGCCAGACGCAGGTCCTTCTCCATCAGCGTCGACCGGAAGAAGGCGGGCTCGTAGGCGCCCTTGCGCATCAGGTCGGCGCGGAAGCGCAGCACCACCGAGCTGAAGCCGCTCTCCGCGACGGAGGCGAGAAGTTGGTCGCGGTCCAGCCCGGCGGCGACGCCGTAGGCGACCGCCTCGGTGAGGGAGGCCACCTGCGCGCCGAGCAGCAGATTGAAGATCAGCTTGAGGGTGGCGGCGGTGCCGGGTTCACCGAGGTGGACGACCTGGCTGCCGAGGGCCTCCAGGAGGTCGCCGACCCGGGCGATGTCGGCCTCGTCGCCGCTGGTGTACACCCGCAGCTTGCCCTCGCGGGCCTGGAAGGGGTTGCCGACGACGCACGCCTCCACCCGGCGCAGTCCGAGTCCGGCCAGCCGCCGGGCGCACTCGCGGGCGTAGGCGGGGGAGACGGTCGAGGTGTCCACGACGACGGCGCCCGGTGCCAGCGCCGGGGCCACCTTTCCGAACAGCACGTCCTCGACGGCCGCCTCGTCGGCCAGGCTGAGCAGTACGACGGAGCGGCCCGCCGCGGCCTCCGCGGGGCTCGCGGCGACGGCGGCGCCCGCCTCGGCCAGTGGGGCGGCCTTGGCCGCGGTGCGGTTGTGGACGGTCAGGGAGTATCCCGCGTCCAGCAGGCGGCGGGCCATGCCGCCGCCCATGTTGCCCAGTCCGATGAAGGCCGGCGCGCCGTCCGAGGCGGCGGCGGGCACGGTCGCGGTGGTTCCTCCGGCGGCGGCGGCGGCGGCGGGCCTCTCCTGCCGAGCCGGCCCGGATGCCGGCGGCACCTCGTGGACGGTCTCCGTGACGGCCATCTCCCCGCCCCTGCGGAACGGCTGGAGCCTGCGCCGGTTCTCGACGTGCGCCTCGCTCAGCTCGAACGCGCGGAAGGAGGGCTCGTCCGTCCAGTCGGTGAGGACGTGGTAGACGCTCTGGTCCTCGACCGAACGCAGCAGCTTCTGGCCCCGGTTGGCGGGCTCGCGCGCGATACCGGTGGCCACCTGGCGCCAGGTCTCCTCGAACTCCTGCTCCTTGCCGGGATGGATCTCCATCCGCAGCATGACGCGGAACGGTGGCCGCGAATCAGCCTGCATGGTGTCCGCCTCCAATGCGTGGGAACGGCCCCCACGGTCACCACCCGCGCTCGACATCCGATCGAGGCGCGCTCCGGCCGGGGTCCGGCACCCGGTGCCGCCGCGGCCGGGGGCCGGCGGGCGCGTCCCGCGGGAGCCCGGACGGGTGTGCATCAGCCGCGGGGAGACCACGGCTCAAGTCCTGCTCGAGCGGCGTCTGCCTACGCTCGGGCCAGACCCCGACCCCGGAGAGATCACGCCATGGCACACAATCCCGACGGGGGCCTCGACGGCGCCCCGGACGCTGCTCGCGGGCCCGCCCCGGGACCGGCCCCGCCCCCCTCCCCCACGTCCGGGCCGGACGGCACCGCCGCCGGAGCCGCCGGGCCACGGGTGCGCCGCTGGCCGATCGTGCTGCTGCGCGCGGTGGTGACGCTCTTCCTGCTCCTGCTGCTGGTGCAGCCGGTACTTGCGGGCATGTTCATCAGCGGCGACGTGGACCTGCTCGAACTGCACGAGATCAATTCCCACACCATCACCTTCACCGGCTGGGTCCTGGTGCTCGCGGCCGTCCTGGTGTGGCGGCCCGGACGCGGGCCGCTGTGGCCCGCGGTGCTGGCGCTGCTGCTGAGCTTCGTCATCTCGACGCAGGCGGGCTGGGGGTACGCGCGGGAGCTGGAACTGCACATCCCGATGGGCGTGTTCCTCGTCTCCGCCGGTACCGCCCTCGTCCACTGGGCGTACGCGTACCGCCCGGGCCGCGGGAGGCGGGGATGAGCGCGCCGTACGAGGACGGCGGCGGGCCGTCCGCGCCGCGCCGCGGTCCGGCGCGGCGGCGGCTGCTGGCCCTGGCCGGCGGAGCGGGTGCCGCCGCGGCGCTGGGCGGGGCCGCGGGCTGCGGGGCACCGCGGGCCGGTGACGGGATCTCCGGCGAACTGCTGCGCAGCACCGCACGGCTGCCCGAGCCGTTCCAGGTGCCGCTGCCGGTGCCGCCGGTGGCCGAGCCGGTGCGCACCCGGGGCGGTGCCGCGGTGTACGAGGTGGAGCAACGCGCCGCCAAGCAGGAGATCCTGCCGGGCCTCAGGACCGAGGTGTGGGGCTACGACGGCCGGTTCCCCGGACCCACCTTCGTCGGCGAGTCGGAGCGCGAACTGCGGCTGCGGGTGCGCAACGCGCTGGAGATGCCGACCTCCACCCATCTGCACGGCGGCGTGCAGCGGCCGGAGTCCGACGGGCATCCCACGGATCTGGTGCTGCCCTCCGGCTTCCCCGATCCGCGGCACCCCGAGGAGGCCGGGAAGGGCGAGTACAGCGGCTCGGGGATGGTGAAGCCGTCGGAGTGGACGATCTCGCGCGGGCACAAGGAGTACGTCTATCCGCTGAAGCAGCGTGCGACCACGCTGTGGTACCACGACCACCGGATGGACTTCAGCGCCCCGCAGGTGTGGCGCGGTCTGGCCGGGATGTTCCTGGTGCACGACGACGAGGAGAGCGGGCTGCCGCTGCCCGAGGACTCCCGGGACATCCCGCTGATGATCTGCGACCGGGCCTTCGAGGAGGACGGCTCGTTCCGCTATCCGTCGCTCGACCCCTCGCTCGCGGGGAAGCCCGGGGTGCGCGCGCAGTACATGGAGGGGGTGACGGGCGATGTCATCCTGGTCAACGGCGCGCCCTGGCCGGAGCTGGAGGTCAGCGCCGAACGGTACCGCTTCCGCGTCCTCAACGCCTCCAACGCGCGCCGCTTCCGGCTCGCGCTGGATCCGGGACCGCGGGAGGGCGCCGCGTTCGTCCAGGTCGGCAGCGACGGCGGGCTGCTGGGCGCGCCGCGCGAGCACGAGGAGCTGCCGGTCTCGCCCGCCGAACGGTTCGACGTCGTCATCGACTTCGCGGCGTTCCCGGTGGGGTCGGAGGTGCGGCTCGTCAACACGCTGGGGCACGGCCGCACCCGCGACGTGATGCGGTTCCGGGTGACGCGGCGGGCGAAGCGGGGCGCGGGCGCTCCCCGGGTGCCGCGGCGGCTGGCGGACGTGGACCGGCTGAAGGCCGGGCAGGCGGTCGTCGACCGGCAGTTCGACTTCCGGCAGAAGCAGGTGCACGGCATGCGGATGTGGACGGTCAACGGGAAACCGTACGACCCCGGGTCGCCGCTGGCCTCGCCCCGGCTGGACTCGGTGGAACGCTGGCGCTTCACCAGCGACTTCCACCATCCGGTCCATGTGCATCTGGCCCACTTCCAGGTGCTGTCGCGCAGCGGAAAGGCGCCGCTGGACTCGGACGCGGGCTGGAAGGACACGGTGGACGTGCGGCCGTTCGAAGTCGTCGACGTCCTCATCCGGTTCGCCGGGTTCCGCGGGATGTACATGCTGCACTGCCACAACCTGGAGCACGAGGACATGGCCATGATGGCGGACTTCCGCATCGTGTGACCGACGCCGGGCCCCGGGCCCGGTGCCGCTCCACCCGGCCGGCTCCCGGCCGGAAGCCCCCCGGGGGCCGCCCGTGTGCGCGGCGACCCCCGGGGGGCTTCCGGCTGCCCGCCCGCTGCGCACCGTGGCGCCCGCGGGCTCCGGGTCCGCGCGGTACGCCTGCCGCGGCGGCGCCTCGAGCGAGCAGCGACCCGCCCCCTAGCCCGCTCCGGCACCGTCGGCCGCGTCAAGGTTGGCGGCGGAAAGGGTTGGGGCTGCGATGCGGGTACTGTTCACGACCTGGGCCTGGCCCTCTCATCTGTACGCGCTGGTGCCACTGGCCTGGGCCTGCCGCAGCGCGGGGCACGAGGTGCTGGTCGTCAGCCAGCCGGAGCTGCTGCCGCTCATCGAGCGGACCGGGCTGCCGGGTGCCGCCGTCGGCAAGGACGTCGACGGGGTCGGCATGGTGCGCGGCTATGTGCTGCCCAGCGAGGACGACCCCACGGCCGACCGGCGGGCACCGCGCGCCGGGAAGGGGCCGCGGGCGCTGCGGATGTTCACCGCGCACGCCGACTCGATGGTCGCGGGCACCGCCGAGACGGCCCGGCGCTGGCGGGCCGATGTGGTGGTGTCCGAACCCACCGCGCTGGCCGGTCCGCTGGCCGCCGCCGCTGCCGGGATTCCCGCGGTACGGCTGCTGTACGGCGCCGATCTGATGGCGCGGGCCCGCCCGCTGCTGCCGGAGGCGCTGGCGCCGCTGGCCGAGCGGGTGGGCGTGGACCCGGCCGGCTACGACCCGTTCGGCGCGGTCACGATCGACCCGTGTCCGCCGGGGTTCCAGGCGCCGGACCCGGCCGGGCACCCGCGGCTGCCCATGCGGTACGTGCCGTTCAACGGTCCGGGCACGCCGCCCGATCCGCCGCTGCCGCCACCGGCGCCGGGGATCCGCCGGGCCGTGGTGACCTGGGGGCACACGATGGCGCGGCTGGACCCGGCGCTGTTCCTGGCCGGGCACGCCGCGCGGGCGCTCGCCGCGCTGCCGGGGACCGAGACCGTGCTGGCGGTCACGGCGGCGCAGCGGCCGCTGCTGGGCGAGGTTCCCGACGGTGTGCGGGTGGTCACCGACGCGCCCCTGCACACGGTGCTCGCCGGCGCGGACCTGGTGGTGGCGCACGGCGGGGCCGGGACGGTGCTGACCGGGCTGCGCGCGGGCCTGCCGCTGCTGCTGGTACCGCAGTTGCCGGACCACGCCGGGCACGCCGCCCGGGTGCTGGCGGCCGGTGCGGGTGAGGTCCTCACCCGGGACGAGGCGGGCGCGGAGGGGCTGCGGGACGCGGCGGCCGGGCTGCTGGACCCCGTGCGGGGTGCGGAGCGGCGCGCGGCGGCACGGGCGCTGCGGGACGGGATGCTGGCGCAGCCCGCTCCCGCGTCGCTGGTCGGCGAGCTGGAGGAGCGGGTGGTCGCATGTGCGGCATAGCGGGCTGGATCGACTTCGCGCGGGAGATGCGCGAGGAGGGCAGCGTCGTACGGTCGATGGCTGCCACCCTCGCCAACCGCGGGCCGGACGACGAGGCGGTGTGGACCGACGCGGACGCCGCGCTGGGACACCGCAGGCTCGCCGTCATCGACGTGGACGACTCCCTCCAGCCGATGACCGCGGAGCACGACGGGCGCACCCTGGCCGTGCTCGTCCACAACGGCGAGATCTACAACTACCGGGAGCTGCGTTCCCGGTTGACGGCGCTGGGCCACCGGTTCCGCACGGCCGGGGACACCGAGGTGGTGCTGCGCGCCTACCTGGAGTGGGGTCCGGAGTGCGTGGAGCGGCTGGACGGCATGTTCGCATTCGCCGTGTGGGATCCGCGCAGCAGGCAGCTGCTGCTGGCCCGCGACCGGCTGGGGATCAAGCCGCTGTACTACGCGCGGACCGCGGACGGTCTGCTCTTCGGCTCCGAGCCCAAGGCGCTGCTGGCCCACCCGTCGCTGGAGTGCGTGGTGGACGCGGAGGGGCTGGCCGAGCTGCTGGCCTACATCGCGACCCCGGGGCACGCCGTCTACCGGGGGATCCGGGAGCTGCCCGCGGGGCACACGGCGCTCCTCAAGCAGGGCGCCGGCGGCGCGGTGCTGACCGAGTCGCGCTACTGGTCGCTGCCCGACCACGAACATCCCGACACGCTGGAGCGGACCGTCGAGACGGTGCGCGGACTGCTGCAGGACGCGGTCGGCAGCCATCTGGTCTCGGACGTCCCGCTGTGCACCCTGCTGTCGGGCGGGGTGGACTCCAGCGCGCTGGCGGCGTTCGCCGCCCGCGCCGGCGGCGGGCGGCCGCGCACCTTCGCGGTGGACTTCGAAGGGCACACGGAGCGGTTCCGCAAGGACTTCTGGCACGAGGACCCGGACGCGCCCTACGCGGCCGAGGTCGCCCGGCATGTGGGCACCGACCACGAACCGGTGGTGCTGCGCACCGCGGACCTGGCCGACCAGGTCGTCGACGCGGCGGCGCTGCGGGCCCAGGACCTGCCCCGGCCGATCCCGGACATGGACCGCTCGCTGTATCTGCTGCTGCGGGCGGTACGGCAGCGCTCCACGGTGGCGCTGATGGGCGAGGTCGCCGACGAACTGTTCGGCGGCTACCAGTCCTTCCGCGACCCGACGCTGGTGGACACCGCGAACTTCCCCTGGGTGACGATGGGTCTGCGGGTGGCGCCGCACGGGATGAGCACCGGGCTGCTGGACCCCGGTCTGCTGCGCAAGATCGACGTGCCGGGCTACTCGGCGCAGCGCTGGGCGGAGACGGTGGCCGAGGTGCCCGCGGTGCCGGGCGAGTCGGAGACCGAGCGGGTGATGCGGCGGGTCGGGCACGCGCATCTCACCCGCTGGCTGCCGCTGCTGCTCTCCCGCGACGACCGGCTGAGCATGGCGGTCGGCCTGGAGCTGCGGGTGCCCTACTGCGACCACCGGCTGGTCGAGTACGTCTACAACATCCCCTGGTCGATGAAGACGGCCGACGGCCGTGAGAAGAGCGTGCTGCGCTCGGCCGTCGCCGATCTGCTGCCCGACTCGGTGACCCAGCGCCGCAAGAGTCCCTTCCCGATCACCCAGGACCCGCGCTACGGGCAGGTGCTGCGGCAGCGCTTCGACGCGGTCGTCGCCGACCCCGCCAGCCCGGTGCGGCCGCTGCTGGACGGCCCCGCCTGCGCGGAACTGGCCGCCGAGGACCGGCCGATCGCGGTCGACGGGTGGGGCGAGCGCCGCAACGTCGAGATGGTCCTCCAGCTCGACGCGTGGCTGCGCCACTACCGCGTCCGGCTGGATCTGTGAGAGCGAACGGAGAGGGGCGAGAATCGATGCTGCTGAGCGATCAGCTCAAGGAGCTGGCCGCGCCGGTGCTGGAGAAGGTGCAGGCCCACCCGTTCTGGTCGGGGCTGCGGGACGGCTCCCTGCCGGGCGAGTCACTGGCGTATTTCGTCGAACAGGACACCGGGCACCTGCTGCCCGCCTACGCACGGGCGCTGGCGCGCACCGCCGCCGCCGCCGAGGCGGACGCGCACACCGCGCTGCTGGGCCGCTCGATCACCGGGACGCTGGAGGCGCGGGACCGGCTGCGCCAGAAGTACGCCGAATGGGCGGCGGGTGCGGGGCTGCCCGCGGCCGGTACGCCGCAGGCGAGTCCGGTCACCCATGCGCACTGCGCGTTCTTCAACGCCTCCAGCGCCGCCTCCTTCACCGCCGGGGTGGGGGCGCTGCTGCCGATGGTGTGGTTCAACTTCCGGGTCTCCGACGACCTGCTGGAGCGGCACACCGCCGGATCCCGGTACGCGGAGTGGATCGAGGCGTACCACCCCGGCGCGGGATACGGCTACGCGGTGCGGGCCTTCCTGGGGCTGGCCGACGAGCTGGGCGAGACGTCGTCGCCGGCCGGACGCGACCGGCTGGTCGAGCACTTCCGCACCGGCATCCGGCACGAGTGGGCGTTCGCCGAGGCCGCCTGGGACCGCCCCGAGTGGCCGGTGTGACCGGCCCGCTTCCGTCTCCCCCACCTGATCACCGCAACCCGAAGGGACAACCGTGAGCACTCAGACCCCGCCCAGGTATCCGTTCGCCTGGACCCCGCCCATGCAGGTGCCCGAAGCGCTGCGGCATGTGCACAACAGCTCCGCGATGGAGGTGACGCTGCCGAGCGGGGACGTGGCGACGCTGGTGACCCGCTACAAGGACGTGCGCGCCCTGTTCGCGGACAAGCGTCTCTCGCGCAACATCGCGCGCCCCGACTGTGCGCGGATCTCCGCGGACAACGATCTGTTCATGGACCCGGAGATCGACCCGGATCCGCCCAAGCACACCCAGGTGCGTTCGCTGGTGACCAAGGCGTTCACCGCCCGCCGGATCGAGGCGCTGCGGCCGTATGTGCAGCGCGTCGCCGACGAGCTGCTGGACGAGATGGCGGCCGGGCCGCGCCCGGTGGAGCTGAACGAGGCGCTGGCGTTCCCGCTGCCGATCATGGTGATCTGCAAGCTGCTGGGCGTGCCGGCCGAGGACCGCGACCAGTTCCGCGAGTACGTCGACGGCTTCCTGTCGGTCACCAAGCTGCCGCCCGAGGAGGTCGGGCAGTGCCGGCAGAACCTGTGGAAGTACCTTGGCGACCTGATCGACGCGAAGCGCGAGAAGCCCGGTGACGACCTGGTGAGCGAGCTGATCCGGGTCCGCGACGAGGAGGACAACCGGCTCAACGACCACGAGCTGCACTTCTGGTGCCAGGGGCTGCTGATCGCCGGGTACGTCACCACGGCCAGCCAGATCGGCACCGGCACGGCCGTGCTGCTGCACCACCCGGAACTGGTGCGCGAGATCCAGGCGGACTGGTCGCTGGTGCCCTCCACGGTGGAGGAGCTGCTGCGCACCCAGATCATGGGCTCCTCGGTGGGCACCATGCGGTACGCCGTCGAGGACATTCCCCTCTCGGACGGTTCGGTCATCAAGAAGGGCACCAGCGTGCTGCTGTCGGAGGAGGGGGCCAACATGGACCCCGAGGTCTTCGACAAGCCCTTCGAGCTGGACATCCGCCGCCAGGAGAACCACCACATGACCTTCGGCGCCGGCATCCACTACTGCGTGGGCGCCGCACTGGCGCGGATGGAGCTGCAGGTGGCCACCGAGTCGCTGCTGCGGCGCTTCCCCGACATCAGGCTCGCGGCCCCGGCCGAGGAGCTGCCGCGGGCGCTGGGCGGGTTCATGGAGGGCTTCACCGAGATCCCCGTGGAGTGGTGAGCATGCTCCGCGTGACCGCGAATCCGGAGACCTGTGCGGTCAGCAGCCTGTGCGTGTACCGGCTCCCCGCTGTCTTCGACCAGGACGAGGACGGCCTGGTCGTCGTCCTGGACGAGACGCCGGAGGGGCGGCTGCACGAGGAGGTCCGCCGGGCGGCCCGCGGCTGCCCGACGAAGTCCATCCACGTCACCGAGGAGTGACCCCCGGACCGGTCCCGGCGCCCGCCTCCCCGCGCGCACCGGGACCGGCCGCTCCGCGGCGGGCCGACGGTCACGGACCTGCGGCTAGCGGATGACGTGCGGCACGAACCGCGCGTACTCGTCGGTGACGAGGCCCGCGGACTCGCGGATGCCCAGGCCGGCGGCCTCCCCGTCCACCACCCAGGTGCCCAGCACCGTGCGGTTGCCCTCGAACTCCGGCAGCGGGCACAGCGCCTGGTAGCAGCACGGCTCGTCGCGCACCGACGGCTCGGTGCCCGGCTCGTGCAGCGTGACGCCGGCGCCCTCGCGGCCCAGCAGCGGCTTGGCCGCCCACCCGGTCGTCCCGGCCAGCTCCCGGGGCCCGTCCAGATAGGCGGGCAGCAGATTCGGATGGCCGGGGAAGAGCTCCCACAGGATCGCCAGCAGCGCCTTGTTGGACAGCAGCATCTTCCACGCAGGTTCGATCCACAGCGTGCTGCCGGTGCCGCCGCCGTTGTCGAGGGTCTCCAGCACGTGCGGCCCGAACCGGTCGGAGGCCAGCCACTCCCACGGGTAGAGCTTGAAGCAGGCCCGGACGAACTTCAGCCGCTGGTCGACGAACCTGCCCGAGAGCCGGTCCCAGCCGATCTCCTCCACCGGTATCGCGACGGTCTCCAGTCCGGCCTGCTCGGCGGTCTCCTGGAGGTAGGCCACCGTCATCAAATCCTCGCCCAGTTCGTCCCGGGCCGAGTGGGCGAAGTGCACGGGAGCGCCCGGCGGCAGCAGCGCGGCCTGCTTGCGCCATACGTCGACCAGCCGCTCGTGCAGCGAGTTCCACTGGTCGGCGCCGGGGAAGCGGTCCTCCATCCAGAACCACTGCGGGGACGCCGCCTCCACCAGCGAGGTGGGGGTGTCCGCGTTGTACTCCAGCAGTTTCGCCGGTCCGCCGCGCCCGTCGTGGCGGAGGTCGAACCTGCCGTAGAGGCTGGGCAGTTCGGCACGCCGCCGCCAGCTCTCGGCCACCCGGTGCACCAGGGCCGGGTCGGTGATGCCCAGGTCCGCGAACCGGCCGGCGGCCACGATGTGCTCCGCGGCCCGCAGGCACATGGTGTGCAGCTCCTCGACGACCTCCTCGAGGTCCTCCACCTCGGGCAGGGTGAGGGTGTAGTAGGCGCTCTCGTCCCAGTAGGGGCGCAGCGAACCGTCCGGGTACCGGGTCAGCGGGTAGATGCAGCCCTGCTCCTCGACGGTCTGCTGCCAGCCGGGGCGCGGGGTGAGGGTGTGGCGTTCCACGCGGGCCTTCTCCTCTCGTCCGCGCCCGCCTCAGCCGCCGTACCCGCCGCTGGTGCCGTAGCCGTCATCGTCGTCGTCGCAGCCGAAGCCGGCCCGCTCGACGGCCGCCGCGTGCACGAAGGTGCCGCCCTTGGCGCGGCCCTCGTCCTCCCGGCCGCCGTAGTACCAGAGGCTGCCGCCGCGCTCGGCCCGCTGCCCCGCGGTCCGGGCGACGGGGAGGGCGGCGGTGGTCGCGCCCTGGGTGCCGCACTGGCTCGGGGGCAGGATGCGGTAGCCGCGCACGGCGTCGTAGCTGTCGGGGTCCACGCACCGCCGGTCCGGCTCCGAGGAGTATCCGGACAGCGCGATGGCCAGGGCGCCCATGCCGCCGAGCACCACGGTCGAGGAGCGCAGCCTGCGCCGCCGTCCCCGGGCGGCTTCCCGGTCGCTGCTCGCTGGATCCGGCGTGCTGGTCATGCGGTCCCCCTGGATAACTGAATGCCTGAACACGACATCGAGAGTCGAACTGCAGCGCACACCCTAGTGGGTGCGGTGCGGCGCCGCGGCGGGCCCCGGCGGAGGGGCCGGGTCCGCGCGGTTCCCCCGGTTCCGCGTGCCCGGGCGGCTGTCGGGGCACGCGAACGGGCCCGGCGGCTCTCCGGCCGCCGGGCCCGGTGCGCGTCCCGCCGCCGCGGGCCGGGTCAGCGGGGCGGGTACAGCTCCCGCACCGCCGTCCGCAGGGCCGCCACCGGGTCGGGGGCGGCGCCCTCGGAGCGCCAGGCGACGAACCCGTCCGGGCGGACGAGGACGGCGCCGTCGGCCGCGATGCCGTGCTGTTCGGCCACGGCCCGGTCGTCCGCCGCGGTCAGGGTGGCTCCCGGGCCGCCCACCCGGTGGGCGTCGATCCGCACGCCGGTGTCCGCGGACACGGCCGCGGCCGCCTCCACCCACGCCTGGCCGCCCTCCGCGGTCAGCAGCACCGGCGCCCGGCCGTACAGGTCCAGGGTGGAGATGTCCTCCCCGGCCCGGTCCAGCCCGATGTGCGGGGCGCGGGTGCCGGGCTCGCCGCGCAGCGCGTGCGGCGGCACCGGCGGGCCGTCCCCGTACCGGTAGCCGAAGACGGTGGTGCTGTACGCCTCGGCGGGGTCCGGGCCCTCCCCTTCGCCTTCGCCGTCCGGGCCGGTCCGCTCCTGCATCATCCCGAGGGCCTGCTGGAGGGTCATCCAGGCCACCGGGTGGCGCTCGGTCTGGTAGGTGTCCAGCAGTTCGGGCCCGGACTCGCCGTCCAGGACGGCGGCCAGCTTCCAGGCCAGGTTGCCGGCGTCCTGGATGCCGAGGCTGGCGCCGAACCCGCCGGTGGGCGGCACCAGATGGGCGGCGTCGCCGACCAGGAAGACCCGGCCGCGCCGGTACTCGCGGGCGACCTGGGCGCCGATGATGAAGCTCAGCCACTTGGCGCCGCCGGCCGGGAGCTGCGGAACGATGCGCACGTCCAGATCGGGCTGGCCGATGGCCGCGCGGACCAGTTCGACCGCCTGCTCCTCGGTGACCGTCTCCAGTGTCTCGCCCTCGGGCATGGCGGTGGCGAAGATCCACCGCTGCTTGCCGTCGTGCGCGAACAGGATGGTGGAGGGCGCGGGTTTGTCGAGGTAGCAGACGCCGACGTCGCGGCCCCGGGCCGCCCGGCTCAGGTCCGCCTCGAAGAGCACCGAGAGGGTGGTGGCGAACTCGCCGGGTCCGTCCGTCTCGATGCCCAGCTCCTGCCGGACGGGGCTGCGGCTGCCGTCGGCCGCGACGAGGTAGCCGGCGCGCACGGTGCGCTCCTCGCCGCTGGCGGTGTCCCGGAGCACGGCGGTGACGCCGGCCTCCTCGCCCTCGCCGCTCTCCTCGAAGGACACCAGTTCGGTGCCGAAGGCCAGTTCGGCACCGAGTTCGGCGGCGCGGCCGCGCAGCAGGTGCTCGAGCCGGTCCTGGTCGATGGGGGCCCACTCGCAGGGGCTGACGCCGCCGGTGGGGTCGGGCTGGTCGGTGGGGCCGCTGAACATCTCGGGCCCGGCGAGGGTCTCGGCCCGGATCATCAGCAGCTTGCTGAAGTCGGTGGCGAGACTGGCCTCGGACCAGATGGGCCCCTCCAGCCCGACCTGCCGGTAGAGCTCGACGGTCCGCGGGTTGACGCCGCGCGAGCGCGGGTGGCTCAGCGTGTCGGGGTGGCGCTCGACGACGAGCGAGCGGATGCCGTGCCAGCCGAGGAAGACCGCGGTGGACAGCCCTGTCACCGCCCCTCCGACGATCAGTACCGGAACGTTCTGCGGGGCCTGCTGGTTAGCGCTCATGGGTACGGACTCCTCTCTCGGACGGGCCCGCTCAGGCGGCCTTGCGGCAGATCACGAGCGTGTCGTAGTCGCTCAGCGGCAGCACCTCGGTGGAGGCGAACCCGGCGCGCTCGGCGTGCGCGACGGCCTCGGAGACCGGGTACTCGGAGCCGCCGTCGGTGACCAGCAGCATGTCGAGGCTGATGACCAGGTTCTCGACGTGGTCGGGCTGGTCGTCGAGCATCCGGTCGTAGATCAGTAGCGCGCCCCCGGGATTGACGGCGTCGAAGGCCTTGGTGACCAGTTCGCCGCGCTGCTGCTCGTCCCAGTCGTGCAGCACGTGCCCGAGGGTGACGACATCGGCGCTGGGCAGCGGGTCGGTGAAGAAGCTGCCGCCGTGGAAGGCGACCTTGCCGGTCAGCCCGTAGGAGGCGACGTGCTCCTCGAACAGCGGCTCCATCGGCGGCAGGTCGAAGACGTGCCCCGCGAGGTGCGGCTGCGCCTTGACGATGATGGAGCACAGGTTGCCGCGGGCGCCGCCGATGTCGAGCACGGAGTTGTGTCCGCTCCAGTCGAACTTGCCCACCAGTTCGGGGCCGACGACATGGGTGAGCGCGTCCATCATGCCGACGAACTGCCGCAGGATGTGCGGGTTGCGGGTGACCTCCTCGAAGTCGCTGCCCGACTGCTGCTCACCGGTGCGCAGCGCCTCGGTCAGCTTGCCCCAGGCGGGGTAGAGGTTGCGGTTGGAGCGCTCCAGGAAGCCGCCCACGTAGCGGTTGCTGCCGCGCACCAGGTAGGTGCCGGCGCCCTCCGCGTTGCCGAACCTGCCGCCCTCCTCGCGGGTGAGCAGGCCCAGCGCCGCCAGCAGGTTGAGCCAGTCGCCCAGTCCGCGGCCGTGCAGCCCCAGCTCCTTGCGGATCTCCTCCTCGGTCGCGGGGCCCTTCTGGTCGAGGGTGGTGAACAGACCCAGTTCGACAGCGGTCAGCAGCGCCTTCGCGTCGCAGAACGCGTTGCTCAGCCGGATGATTCCGGCCGGGGTGCTGACATCCAGGCTGGTGTGCGTCATGCGCAGGACTCCTTCCGAAACGGCACATGGCCTGGCGCCAGGGCCGCTCCGGGAGGGTCACACCGCGAAGTTGAGCGCCCCTCGAACCGCGGTGGGGACGGCGTCGGGTCCGTGCGCCCCCGCCGGATCTCCAGTGGCCCTCAAGGGGCCGTGGCTACTCATCAGGGGTGCCGAAACCGGCCAAGCCCAGTTGTTCAGAGGGGACATGCATGTATGACGTGAAGATCCCGGTGCTGATCGTCGGCGGTGGTCCCGTCGGGCTCTCCACCGCGCTGTTCAGCGGGCGGCGCGGCGTCCGCACGATGCTGCTGGAGAAGCGGGACAGCACCTCCATGCTCCCCCGCGCCCCGGGCCTGCAGGCCCGCACGATGGAGCTGTTCCGCGCCGCGGGGCTCGGGAAGGAGATCCGCGCCCTGGAGAAGGGGAACTCGCACGCCTACTTCGAGGGCGGGATCATCAAGGTCGACACCTTCTCCGACATCGACAACGCGGAACTGCTGGAGTCCCCGTCGCTGGACGGCCCGACGGTCAGCCCGGAGCGGGTGATGGGCTGCGGGCAGGACCGGTACGAGAAGGTGCTGGTCGCCAAGGCCCGGGAGTACGGCGCCGATGTCCGGTTCAACACCAGGCTGGTCTCCTTCGAGGCCGACGAGGAGGGCGTCACCGCCGTGGCCGAGGAGGCCGCGACGGGGAACCGGATCACCATCCGCGCCGACTATCTGGTCGGCGCCGACGGTGCGGGCAGCCGCGTCCGCAAGGCGCTGGGCGTCGAGCGGACCGGCCGCGGGACCGTCTTCAACGCGCTGAGCATCTACTTCCGGGCGCCGGAGCTGGAGACGCTGCTCAAGGACCGCAAGTTCATCCTGTGCTACGCCTCGGCGGGGGGCTCGCTGATGGGCCTCTCCCGGCTGCACGGCTGCGACCCGTGGCTGGCGGCACCCATCTACTACCCGGAGAAGGGCGAGACGCCGGACGACTACACCGACGAGCGCTGCGTGGAGATCGTCCGCCGCGCGGCCGGCAAGGACATCGACGTCGAGATCATGGACAAGGTGCCCTGGCAGGGCGCCCAGCTGGTCTCCGAGACCTTCCGGGTGGGCCGGGTCTTCCTGGCGGGCGACGCCGCCCATGTGCACCCGCCCGCGGGCGGCTTCGGAGCCAACACCGGCATCCACGACGCGCACAACCTGTCCTGGAAGCTGGCGGCCGTGCACGACGGCTGGGGCACCGACGCGCTGCTGGACACCTACGACGCGGAGCGCCGCCCGCTGGGCACGGCCATGTCCGAGCAGGCCCTGGTGCGCAACCGGATCCGGCACGGCTACGCCACCGAGCAGGACCGGAAGGACTTCGTCGACGACGTGATCATCACGCTCGGCTACCGGTACCGCTCCGCGTCCGTCGTCGGCGCCGAGGGCTCCAAAGTGCTCACCCCCGACTTGGAGCTGACGGGCGAGCCGGGCACCCGCGCGCCGCACGTGTGGCTGACGCGTGCGGGCACCGAGGGCGCCGAGCGGATCTCCTCCATCGACCTGTTCTGGGACGGCTTCGTCCTGCTGCACGGCCCGGACGGCGGGGCCTGGGCGAAGGCCGCGGTCAAGGCGGCCGAGCGACTGGGCGTGCCGCTGCGCACCCACGCGGTGGGCCCGGAGGAGGAGCTGCGGCCCGAGGACCGCGACTGGGCGGCCGCCTACGGGGTGGGGCCGGGCGGCGCCGTGCTGGTGCGGCCGGACGCGTTCGTGGCCTGGCGCTCGGCGGAGGGCACCTCGGCGGTGGCCGACCCGGACGCGGTGCTCGACGACGTGCTGGCGCGCGCCTCGGCGGCGGCCTCGTGACCGGGGCGGAGCGGGCCGATGACTGACGAGGTGACGGCCCGGGCCGGACAGGTGCTCGGCCAGGCCATGGCCTTCCAGCCGGCGAAGCTGGTGCTGGCCGGCGTACGGCTGGGGCTGTTCGCGGCGCTGGCCGAGGGGCCGCTGCCGGAGGAGCGGCTCCGCGAGCGGCTGGAGCTGGGGCGGCGCGGCTGCGACCACTTCCTCGCGGCGCTGGCCGAACTCGGCTTCCTGGAGCGCACGGCGGACGGCGCGTGGGCCAACACGCTGGTGTCGGGGCAGTTGCTGGTGCCCGGCGATCCGGCGTCGCTCAGCGGGTTCCTGCAACTCGCCGACCGGGTGATGTATCCGGCGTGGGACCGCCTTGCCGAGGGGCTGCGCAGCGAGGAACCGCAGGCGGCGACCTACTCCGGCGAGGACATGTTCGATCAGCTCTACGACAGTGAGGAGAAGAAGGACGGGCTGGTGCGGATGGCCGAGGACGCCAGCAGGCCGCTGATCCCCGCGCTGGCGGAGGTCTTCGACTGGGCGTCCTACGGCTCGGTGCTGGAGCTGGGCGGCTGCCGGGGCAATGTGCTGGCCGGACTGGTGGGCGCCCATCCGCATCTGGAGGCGCGGGTCTTCGACCTGCCGCAGCTGGAGGAGGACTTCGACGCGCACATGGCGGCGCTGGGGACGACCGGCAAGCTCGGCTTCCACGGCGGTGACTTCTTCGCCGGGCCGCTGCCCGAGGCCGATGTGCTGATGCTGGGGCACGCGCTGGTGGACTGGAACGACGACCAGCGCGCCCAGTTGGTGAAGAACGCCTTCGCCGGAGTGCGTCCCGGTGGTGCCTTCCTGGTGTGGGACCCGGTGATCGTCCCGGGTGAGGAGAGCTATCTGCGCAATCTGCTGCGCAGCCTCAACCTGCAGTTGATGACCCCGCACGGGAAGGGCTACACGCTGGCGCAGTGCACGGGGTGGATGCGCGACGCGGGCTTCGCCCGGGTCGAACACCGCTCGCTGGGCCACGACGTCACCTTGGTCATCGCCCACAAGGACAGCTGACCCGCGGTCCTCGCCCGTCCGCCCGCTCCCGCACCGGGGGCGGGCGGACGGGCGTGCGCGCGGGGGCCCAGGAGCTGGGCTGGGCTGGGCTGGGCTGGGCTGGGCGGATATCACTCCATGGTGAGCACCAGTTTGCCGTCCAGTCCGCCGGCTTCCCCGGCCCGGTGCGCCTCGGCCGCCTCGGCGAGCGGGATGGGCGGGTGGAGCGGCACCTCCAGGGTGCCGCGCCGCAGCAGCGCCAGGGCCTCGTCGAGCGCGGCGCCGGTGCGCCGGAGGCCGTCCCCGCCGCCGGAGAACCTGGCCCCCTGCGCCTGCGCGGCCTGCGGGGAGGCGAGAGTGAGGACCCGTGCGGCGCCGCCGCGGGCGAGCCGTACGGAGTCGCCGAGCACGTCGGCTCCCGAGACGTCCAGTACGGCGTCCACCCCGTGCGGCGCGGCGGCCGTCACCCGCTCGGGCCAGCCCTCGCCGTAGCGGACGGGGGTGGCCCCCAGCCGGCTCAGCCGCTGGTGGACCCGCTCCCCCGCGGTGCCGACCACCTGCGCGCCGCGGGCGAGCGCGAACTGGACGGCGAGGTTGCCGACGGCGCCGCCCGCGCCGTGCACGAGCAGGGTCTCCCCCGCGGCGATGTCCAGTTCCTCCAGCGCGCGGTGGGCGGCCTCCGCGGCGGAGGGCAGCCCGGCGGCGCGGTGCACGTCCAGGTCGCCGGGGCGCAGCCGCAGCATGTCGAGGTCGGCGACGAGCAGCGTGGCGTAGGCCTGCGAGGCATGGCCGAAGACCTCGTCGCCCGGCTCAAGGCTGCCGACACCGTCGCCCACCGCCTCGACGGTGCCCGCGAACTCCGACCCGGGGATGTGCGGCAGCGGCACCGGCATGACCGCTGCCATGGAGCCGCTGCGCAGCTTCCAGTCCAGCGGGTTGACGCCCGCGGCCCGGACGGCGACGCGCACCTGGTCGGGGTCCGGTTCGGGGACGTCGATACCGGTGGGCCGGAGCACTTCGGGGCCGCCGTACGCGGCGAAGGCGATGGCCTCGGGCATGGCGAGCACCTGCTTCCTGTGCGTGGGGGGAACGGGACTCACCGCCCCGCGTTCCCGGCACGCCTCCTCCCATGCCCGCCCGCCGGCCGGCGTCGCGCCGGTCGGGTGCGAGGCCGGTCGTTCCCGGCCGGTCGAGCACCGGCCCGGCCGGGGGCTCAGCCCGCCTCGCCCCGCAGCCGCCGCACATGCCGCTCCTGGAGTTCGCGGCTGCGCCGGGCGAAGTCCAGCAGGAGCTCCAGTTCGGGCAGCGAGTAGCGCTCCAGGAGGGCCGCGCCTTCCTGCGCGAGCGGGCCGTAGAGGTCACCGGCGCCGCGCTGGATCTGCTCGGTGGCGCGGACGAGGGACTTGCGGCGGTCGTGCGGGTCCGGCTCGCGGGTGAGGTAGCCGAGCCGGGCCAGCCGGTCGAGCATCGCGGTGACGCTGCCGGTGGTCAGGCCGAGCGCGGTGCCCAACTGGCTGGGGGTGGCGCTGTCGCGCTGGGTGAGGACGTCGAGGCAGTGCAGGTCGGTGCGGTTGATGCCGAGCCGGTCGGCGGCGGCGGCGTCCACCGCGTCGGTGGCGCCCTGCAGGGCGCGGACCTCGACGCCGAGCTGCTGCCGCAGCTCCTTCTCCTTCGGTTCGCGCGGCACGGGATCCTGTTCACTTGACATACAAGTATCTCGACTCTCAAACTAAAGGCGTCCGGTTACCTTGGCTTCCAAGATAACCGGTTCCCAAGGTATTCCCACCATCGGGTTGTTGCCCGGGTTCCAGAGAGGAACACTGCGATGAGCAACCAGCACACGGAGCACACACCGGACCGTGCAGAGGAGCAGGTCGAGCAGGTCGAAGCCTTCTACACCAATGTGAAGCGGCTGGGCCACTGGACCCGGTCCCGCACGATCGAGGTGCGCACCCGGCGCTCCTCCGTCCACCTCGACCTGCGCTCCGCCCAGCTCCCCGAGGGCGAGATCGAGCTGCGGCTGCACAGCGAGCGCAGCACCCTCAAGCTCCTGCTCCCCGAGGACGCGGTCCTCCAGGAGTCCGAGCTGACCCTGGTCGGACGCTGCAAGGTCAAGGACCGCGAACGGCACACCGAACACCACGGCCGCGTCGTGCGGCTCACCGGAACGCTCCAGCACGGCGAGATCCGCGTCGCCCGCGGCGGGGTCGCCACGCTCAGCGCGATGTTCTCCCGCGAGTTCCTCGACGACGCCCGCACCGCGCACCGGGACGGCACCGAACCGGTACTGCCCGACCCGGGCAAGGAGCACGCGGCACCGCGGACCGGGGCACAGCGCGAGCCGCGCACGAGCCCGCCTGCCTGAGCTCTCGAACCGCCCTCGAGCACGCCCCCGTAGCCTGCCCCTCCGGCACCGGAACCTGCCGGTCATGGCGGGTGCGGCCGGTCGTCCGGACGACCGGCCGCATCACTCGGTACTGCCCAGAACCGCCCAGTACCGTCCGGCACGCGCAGGGGGCGCCCGCATGACACCGGAGCAGGTCCAGTCCTTCTTCGCGGCGCTCGCCGCCGTCCTGGTGCTCGGCCGGCTGCTGGGCGCGGCAGCACGCCGGCTCGGGCAGCCCCCGGTGGTGGGCGAACTGCTCGCCGGGGTGCTCCTGGGACCCACCCTCTTCGGCGGCGCGGCGGCCCGCTTCCTCTTCCCGGCCGACATCCGGCCCCTGCTCGCGGCACTGGCGGACCTGGGGCTGGTGCTGTTCATGTTCCTGGTCGGCTACGAGTTGGACCTGACCCGGCTGCGCGGCACCGAACGCCTCGCGGTCTCCGTGTCCCTGTGCTCGGTGCTGGTGCCGCTGCTGCTGGGCGGGCTGCTGGCGCTGCACCTCGCCGACCGGCACGCCACCGGCGGCCGCGCCGCGTTCGTACTCTTCCTCGGCGCCGCGATGGCGGTCACCGCCTTCCCCGTGCTGGCCCGCATCCTCGCCGACAGCGGACTGGGGCGCACCCGGATCGGCGGCATCGCGCTGGCCTGCGCCGCGCTCGACGACGTCCTCGCCTGGTCCCTGCTGGCGGTCGTCGCCACCGTCGCGGGCGGCGGCGGCCAGTGGCGGATGCTGCTGGCGCCCGGCTATCTGGCCCTCATGCTGCTCGTCGTACGGCCCGGTCTGCGGTGGCTCTTCCACCGGCCCGGCACCGCGCGCCAGGCCGGCTGGCAGGGGTGGACACGCGACCATGTGACCCCCGACCAGCTCGTCGTGGTCCTGGCCGGGCTGCTGCTCTCGTCCCTGGCCACCGCCTGGCTGGGTGCCCACTTCGCCTTCGGTGCCTTCCTCTTCGGCGCCGTGCTGCCCCGCGACACCTCCCGGCAGCTGCGCCTCCAGCTCACCGACCGGCTGGAATACCTCACCCGGCTCCTGCTGCTGCCGGCCTTCTTCGTCGTCGCCGGACTCCAGGTGGACCTCTCCCGCACCGGAGTCCGCGGCCTGGGCGAACTCGGGCTGATCCTGCTGACCGCGGTGGTCGGCAAGTTCGCCGGCGCCTACGCGGGCGCCCGGCTCAACCGGGTGCCGCCGGTGCAGAGCGGGCTGCTGGCCGCACTGCTGAACACCCGCGGGCTGACGGAGCTCGTCATCCTGACCGTAGGACTGCAACTGGGCGTCCTGGACCGGGAGCTGTACGGCCTGCTGGTCGTCATGGCCCTGCTCACCACCGTCATGACGGGACCGCTGCTGCGGCTGCTCGGCCGCCGCCGCGGCGGCCCGACGGCGCTTGGCGACTTCGCCCACCCCGCGGAGCGCGCCCGGCCCACCCGCGCCTCCCCTGCGGCCTCCCGGGAGGGCTGAGCGGGCGGTGACCTCCAGGCCGGTACCGCCCGTCCCGTCGCCCCCCGGCGGATCGCGGGCACCATGGCTCCGTTCGTCTCGCCCTGCCAGACTGGCCGCCGAGTCGGCCTGAGACCCGGGGGGGACAGGTGTGAATGCTGTGTGGGCGAGCGTGGTCGCAGTGGTCGGAACGCTGCTGGGGGCCCTGACCACCGGTCTGTTGCAGCGCTGGGTGACCTCCCGCGCTGAACGAGCGGCCCGGTTGCAGAGACTTCAGGAGACCGCGACGGGCCTGGCGGACGCGTTGACCGACTACCGCGGGCGGCTCTACTGGGAGACGCGTCTGGCATCTCGGGCCGAGGCGACGCCCGAGCAGGAAGAGGCCACCCACGAGAGCTGGGCGGCCCGGTCGCGGGTGAACTACGCGATCAACCGGCTGCTCCTGGCCACGCAGGACGAACGCATCCTCCGGCTCGCGACCGAGGCCCGCAACGCGACATTCCACGTGCAGACCGGCACGTGCGCGCCGCCTGTCGCCCGGGAGCAGCAGTTCGCCTTCCTGGCGGCGGTCGCCGAGGCGTCGCGGAGCTGAGGAGCTGCCCCCGCGGCCGGCCGGCAGCAGACCGCCTGCTCGGGACTCCCGTTCGACGCGCCCTTCTCGAGATCGAAAAGACAACAGCTTCGAAGGCCGGTCAGGCTCGGAGAGCACCGACGCGAGCGGCGAGGCCGCGGAGATCCGATGTCGTACGTCCGGAGAGCAGCAGGCCGGAGATGAGGGCTTGGACGGCGGGGCGTGCATGGATCTCTTGCGGGGCACAGCGTTCGGCCGCCAGAAGGCTGGAGATGCACGCGTCTCTGCGCCCCCATCGGTTGTGGGCGTGGGCCATGTCCGTATACAGGCGAGCGCGTCGCTCGGTGGTGGGCAGCGCGGCGGGGTCGATGGCGTGTGCTGCGGCCAGTGCCCGTGCTGGGTCCCCGACGCTGTTCTCGGCTGAGACCAGATGCAGTTGCACGGTTGCGGGGCTGAAGCCGCCAAGGTCCCTCAGCCGGGTGTCACCAAGGCCGGAGCCTTCCAGGCGGCGGTGTAGGCGGCAGACTGCACCAGCAGTCCCCGCAGTGCGGTGCCCGACCGGCCGACCTCGCGCAGCTCGGGCGACTCGGCAGCGTTGAGCGCGAGGGTGAGTGCTTGGTCCTGCCACCCTGCTTTGCGTGCGAGGACGGCGAGTTGGCGTGCCGACTCGGCGACAACGAGTGGATCCCCGGCTGCCGCCGCCAGCTGCCGGGCCCGGTCGGCGGCCATCCACCCCAGTTGCTGCTCGTCCAACTTGATCAGGAGCCGGGTTGCAAGGAGATAGCTGCGGCCCAGCAGAGCGTGGTCCTTACTGTGGGCAGCGTGTGCTGTGCTGATGAGGCGCGGCAGGCGTACGGCGAGGCTGGCATACCCGCATGTGCGGTAGTCGCGGTGCGCGTGGTGGAGCTCGGCGATCACGTGCTCATGATTCTGGCTCGTGGCGGGGCTGCCGAGCCCGAGCATCGCGTCCCGCAGCCGTGCGACGAGGATCTCACCCATCTGAGCTTCGTGGGCCTGCGCAGGGGTCTCGCCGGGCGGACCCCCGACGTTCACCGCAGCAGCAGCAGCGCTGGCTGCGAGAAACTGCCGACGCCTCACGCTCTCACCGTCCTCCCTGCCCTTCAGCGTAGGCGCGGGAATGCGGGGATAGCGGCTGGTCGGTTCAGTGTGTCGGCCCGGCTGATGGAGTCGGGGAGCGGGCCGGGAGCTCCGGACGGGATGTCGAGGGCGTCAGCGAAGGCTCGGAAGGCATCGACCGTCATCGGGGAGATGCCGCGTTCCAGACGCGAGAGCTGCGCGGCTGAGTACCCGGTCTTCTGGCCCAGTTGCTCCAGCGTGACGCCCTGCTCCCGTCTGATGACGCGAATCAATTGGCCCGGGGCCAAGTGCTCCCTCGATGGGTGGACGGCAAACGGATGACCGGTCGCATCAAACCCCCCTGGTCGTGCTGCCGGAACACCCCTCGTAGGAGCAGAAGACGTGGTGGCGGTCACTTTTGCGTGAGATGCAAAGACCGTGCACGCCGACCCGATACCTCTCCCGATCCGCTCCCGGCTGAGGCGCAATCGGTGAGTGCGCCCCGCCACCTACGGCGGGGAGCGCCCACACCTACCGCATCAGGAGGCATCGTGACCGACACATATCTGTCAGAGCTGGCTGGGCGAACCGTCTTGGTAACGGGAGGCGCTGGGTTGATCGGCAGCCGCATCACCGGTCGCCTCCGCGAACTGGGAGCCCACTGACGCGTGCTGTGCACGCTCGACGCCTATCCCGCCCACACCTACCGGGACATCTTCGGCGTCGGCCTCGACAGCCCCGACGTCATCCGAGCAAGCATCACCGACGAGGCCGCCGTGACGCGTGCTGTTGACGGAACCGACTACATCATCCACGCCGCGGCGCTGGCTGACGTGGCAGCCTGCACCCGCCACCCGCATAACGCGATCGCCGCCAACATCTGTGGCACACAGACCGTGTTGGACGCTGCCGCCGCCAGCGACCGACTGCGCCGATTCGTGTTCGTCTCCTCTGCCAGCGTCTACGGCAACGGCGAGCCGGATAACTCTCCCCGCTGCGCCGAGTGGCGATCGATGCGGCAACTGCTGGAGTCCGTCTACGGACAGGCAGCCACGCTGTTCACCGAGGAGACGCCCCTGCGGCCCGTCTCGGTCTACGGCAGCACGAAGGCGTGGGGCGAGACCCAGACTCGGCTGATGCTGGGTGCGGTCGGTATCTCCCACACCGTCGTGCGTTACTTCTCCGTCTACGGAGAACCGCAGGTGGTCAAGGAGGACAGCCACTCATGGGTGGTCGCCTGGTTTGCCGTGCGCGCCGCTCTGGGGCTGCCGCTGTACCTGCACGGTGGTGGTCGGCAGATCCGCGACCTGGTGCATGTCGACGACGTGGCTGCCGCCACAGTACGCAGCCTGGTTGCACCGCGCGCACACAACGAAACCGTCAACGTCGGAACTGGAACGCCTACAAACGTGCGCACCGTGGCCGACCTGATTGCCGAACACTTCCCCGGCACACAGTTGCTGGAGGCTCCGATGCCTTCTGGTGACCCGCTGGGCGGCTACGCCTCACCGCACCGGCTGGCCGCGACACTGGAGTGGAAGCCCACCATCACGGTCGCCGACGGGGTGGCCCGTTATGTGCGGTGGCTGGGCAGGACCCCGGATGCGGTACCGGACTGGCTGCTCGCCGAGAGGGCTGCGAGCGCCTAGAGCACCGGAGGCCGACCGAGGCGGGTCATGCGCCAGACCGTGGCCCACCTCATCGGCTGCCGCGGCGGGCACGAGGTGCGCACGCCTTCTGCGAACCCTCCGAACCAGGCGCGGAGCCCGTCCCACGAACGCGTCCGGGCCAGAGTGAGAAGCGTCCATGCACCCAGGTAGGCGGGGACGAGTGGTGCGGGCAGGTGGCGTTTGGCCAGCCATACCCGGTTGCGGGCGACCATGCGGTGGAAGACCGCGTGCCGGGTCGGTGACGTCCACGGGTGCTGGAGCACCAGGGCGGGTTCGTAGACCACCTTCCATCCCGCGTCCAAGGCACGCCAGGCCAGGTCCGTCTCCTCGTGGGCATAGAAGAAGGCGTCGGGCCAGCCGCCGGTCTGCTCCAGCATCCGGGCCGAGAGGGCGTGCCCGCCGCCGAGGAAGGTGGTGACCGGACCGCCCCGCATCGGATCCCCGGCCCTCAGCCGCGGAACGTGACGCCGCTGGGTACGGCCGCGCTCATCGCAAATACGGAAGCTGACGATGCCCAGCCGCTCGTCCTGCTCGTACAGGGCGGCCAGGCGGGCGAAGGCGTCGCGGCTGATCAGCAGACCGTCATCGTCCAGATCCACCACCACATCGACGTCCCCGAACTCCGCCAGACAGGCAAGGGCCGTGTTCCGGCCGCCGGCCACGCCCAGGTTCTCCGTCAGCTCGAGGCCGGTCACTCCATCCTGGAGCGCGGGCAGTGGCGCCCCGTTCCCGACCACCACCACCCGCTGCGCGGGCGTCTCCTGCATGGCCACCGACTCCAGCAGTTCCATCAGTTCGGCTGGTCGGTTGCCCATCGTCAGGATGGCGACGCCGATGCGCGGACTACTCACAGATGAACGCTCCGTCTCTCGGGACTGACGCAGATGCTGACGATCCCGGGCAGCGGGCCGACCGCAAGAGAGAGGTCTTCATGCCCCGACTACGTATCGGCGACTACCTCACCGCACCCAGCGCCGGGATGCTCGCAGACACCCCGTATGCCGACATGAACGACGCAGAGCTGGCTGACTTCCTGGCGTCGTGGGACGACTGGCACCGCCAGGCCCTCGCGCGACTCCCCCACCCTCACCGTATCCACCCCACTGCCGAGATCCATCGAACGGCCCTCATCGGAGAGGACGTCATCATCGGCCCCGGCGTGCGGGTGTGGGAGTTCTCCACCGTACGGTCCGGCTCGGTACTCAGCGCAGGAGTAAGCGTCGGCTTCAACTGCGAAGTCACACGGTCGTTCCTCGGTGAAGGCACGATTCTCGGGCACCGCATCGGTCACAATCGCACCCTCGTCGGTGACGAGGCCCATCTGTCCGCCAACGTCACCGTCGCCGCCATCAGTATGTGGAGCACTCACATGGCGCAGCCGGAGCGCGAGATCCGGTTTCGCGCCCCTGGTGGGATCTACCGCTGCGGAACGCCCCGCTTCGGGGCGCTCCGTGGCGACCGCGTCCAGACCGGCCACAACATCAGCCTGGGTCCAGGGCTTGCCATCGGGCGGTACTCACGCATCGCCGGCGGCGTCACCCTGGCTGGACGCACCCTCCCGGAGCGCAGCACCGTGACCGCGCCGCACACCGCCGAAGCGCACGTGCGTCGGCGGCGGGCGTAGCTCCGGCACCGTCCGGAGGCGCCGACCCACGCCGAGCAGCGCCCGCACCCTGCGGCGGCGGCGCGATTCCTGGGAGCGCGGCGTCAGCCAAGGGCGGCCTCCGCCAGGAGGTCGAGCTGTTCGGGTGCGGCGGTGCAGGGGAAGACCAGCAGCTCGTCGCAGCCGGCCGCGGCGTAGGCGGCGGCCGTCTCGCGCAGGGAGTCCGCGTCGGTGAGGACGGCCTTGGCGGCCATCTCCGCCTTGGGGCCGATGAACGCGTAGTAGGCCCGCAGATAGCGCTCGGCGGTGGCGCGCGCCTCCGGCCCCAGGCAGGCGTAGACCAGCGCGACCAGCCGCGGGCTGTCGCTGCGGCCCGCGGCGCGCCAGGCGTCGCGGGCCTGCTGCGCCAGGTCGGCGTAGGCCGTGGCCGAGCTGCCGCCCGCGATCCAGCCGCCCGCGTGCCGGGCTGCCCGCCGCATCGCCGCCGGGGTGTGGCCGCCGACGATCAGTTCGGGGCCCGGTGCCGCCGGGAAGGGCCCGATGCCTGCGACGCCGGTGTCGGTCTCCTTGCCGTCCCAGACGTTGCGCAGTTCGGTCAGCAGCGCGTCCAGCCGGCGCCCCCGGTCGTGGTACGCGGCGCCGGTCGCCTGGAAGTCGTCCTCGCGGCCGCCCGCCGCGGCGCCGACCACCAGCCGGCCGCCGGAGATCTCGTGCAGGGTGGCGAGCTGCTTGGCCAGCAGCGCGGTGCCGGGCCGGTAGGCGGCCAGCAGGACGCTGGTCGTCAGCCGGATCCGTTCGGTGACGGCGGCGGCCGCGGTGAGCGCGGTGAGGGGTTCGTAGCTGTCGTAGACGAGCCGGTCCAGGACGCCCAGCGCCGAGAAGCCGTGCTCCTCGGCGCGGGCCGCCCACCGGACGAGGCGCCGCCCGTCGACGTCGGGCACGGTGGTGGGCAGGCCCACTCCGATCTCCACAGTCGGTCTCCTTGTGTCGTCAGGACGTGGCGGCCGTCGGTTTGCGGGCGGCCAGGAGCGTGTTGCCCAGCGGCAGCGGCCGGGAGGTCACCCCGGTGAATCCGGCCTGCTCCATCCACCCGGCGCAGTGGTCGGGGTGGTATCCGGCTCCCGCCGGGGTCATGACCAGCATGTGCAGGCTGGCGATCAGCGAGGCCAGTTCGGGCTTGTCGCCGTTCATCGGGTCGTAGACGAGCAGCGCCCCGCCCGCGTGCACGGCCGTGTACGCCTTCTCGATCAGCGCGCGGCGCTCGTCGCGGGAGAAGTCGGCCAGGACATGGCCGATGACGACGACGTCGGCGGGCGGCAGCGGGTCGGTGAAGAAGTCGCCCCCGACGAAGCCGGTACGGCCGGCCACCCCCAGGTCCGCGGTGTGCTCGGCGCAGGGTCCGGCGTTCTGCGGCCGGTCGAAGACGGTGGCCGTCAGCCCGGGGCGCTCGCGCACGATGCGCGCCGCCAGGTTGCCGCGGGCGCCGCCCACGTCGGTGAGGGTGGCGTACCCGGACCAGTCGAGCGCCGCCAGCAGATGCGGGATCAGCGGCTGGCTGAGCGAGTCCTGCATGGCCAGGAACATCCGGCGGGCCTGCGGGTCGCTGAGCATGGCCTCGAAGTCGCCCTCGGCCTGCGGTTCCCCGGTGCGCAGCGCCTCGGTGAGCCGCCCCCAGGCCGGGTAGAGCACGAACCCCGCGCCCTCCAGGAAGCCGCCCTGGTAGTCGGGGCCGCGGACCAGGTGCCGCTGGGCGGTGTCGCTGTTGCGGTAGCGGCCGTACTGCCGCTCCAGCAGGCCGACGGCGGTCAGCGCGTCGAAGAAGTCGGAGGCGGCCCGCGGGTGCAGACCCAGCGCGGCGCGCAGCTCCTCGGCCTCCGCGCTGCCGTCGGCCGTCTGCGCGAGAGCGGAGAAGACGCCCAGCTCCAGCGCGCTCAGCAGTAGTTTGGAGGCCGCGAAGCCGAGCCCCAGCCGGGCCAGCTCCGAGGTCTGGGGGGTGTCGAGGGTGGCGGACTCGGGTGCCGGGGGCAGCGAGGTCATGCGCGGTCACCTTCCTTGACGGTCGCGGGCGCGGTGCCCCCGGGCGGTTCCTCGGCGTCCGCGCCCTCGGGGGCCAGGCCGCGGGCCACGGCGTGCCGCCGCAGGGCCAGGGCGCCGCCGACGGACAGCGCCAGCACCGCGAGCAGCAGGTAGTACAGCGCCTCGGGAATCACGTCGATCAGCCGGACCAGGCCGCTGCCGGCGCCGCCGCCGAGTGCCGCGAACAGCCAGAGCAGTCCCAGCATGTGCGCGATGAACCGGCGCGGCAGGACGTCGGCCACGGCGGCGATGCCCACGGCGGCGACGATCAGTTCGCCGCAGGCGTGCATCAGATAGACCACCAGCAGCCACACCGGGGAGACTTTGGTGTCGCCGGAGGCCAGCCCGGCGGCCACCGCCATGATCAGGAAGCTGACGCCGGTCAGCAGCAGGCCGGCGGAGAACTTGGCCGGTACGCCGCCGCGTCCGCCGCCGTGCTTGAGCAGCAGCCAGGCGAACACCGGTGCCAGCACCAGGATGAACAGCGGGGTGGCCGACTGCAGCCAGCTGACCGGCACTTCGAATCCGAGCACGTCGCGGTCGGTGGAGTTCTTGGCGAACAGCGTGAGCGAGGAGCCGTCCTGGGCGATGAGCGACCAGAACAGCGTCGATCCGAGGAAGATCCACAGGAAGGCGCGCAGCCTCCTGCGGTCCGGCGGCCCCAGCTCGGGGCTGCGGTAGAGCACGGTGTAGGCGACGACGGGCGCGACGATGGTGACCATGCCGACGAGGGCGATGCCGCTGCCCGCCGTCAGCGCGCCGCCCGCCGCCATCCCGCACAGCAGCAGCACGAGGACGGCCGCGACGGCGCCGGTCAGGCGCTTGACGCGGCGGGCCGATGCCGCGTCCAGCGGCCGGCCGGGCCGGTCGCCCACCCCCTGGAACTGCGGCCGGGCCAGCGCCACCTGGATGGTGCCGATCAGCATCGCGGTGCCCGAGACGGCGAAGCCGAGTCGCCAGTCGACGCGTTCGCCGAGGAACCCCGCGATCAGCGGCGAGGTGAGGGCGCTGACCTGGATGCCGACGTAGATCAGCGAGATGCCGGCCTCGCGGCGGCCGCCGTCCTTGAACATCAGGTTGAGCAGGGCCTGGTGGTTGGGCTTGTACAGGCCCATGCCGACGGCCAGCAGAATGAGCGCGAGCGGCGTCAGCCACAGCAGCGGTGTGGCGAGCGCGAAGTGGCCCGCGGTGGTGACGGCGGCGCCGAGCACCAGGGTGCGCCGCGGGCCGAGCAGCCGGTCGGCGACCCAGCCGCCGGGCAGGCAGAGCATGAACGCCAGCCCGATCCAGGCGCCGAACAGCGCGGCGGCGTCCGCCTTGGCGAGCCCGAGCCCGCCCTCGTCGCGGGGCGCGACGGCGAACAGCACGAGGATCGCCTGCATGCCGAAGAAGCCGAAGCGCTCCCA
Source organism: Streptomyces sp. NPDC007025 (assembly GCF_042869455.1). Lineage (NCBI taxonomy): Bacteria > Bacillati > Actinomycetota > Actinomycetes > Kitasatosporales > Streptomycetaceae > Streptomyces > Streptomyces sp. NPDC007025. The sequence goes on from NZ_JBIAFT010000003.1 coordinate 225,106, forward strand.
CAGGTCGCTCATGAACAGGGTGCGGAACCAGTTGGGCCAGGGCCGCAGCGAGGTGGTGGCGGCCGGTGCGCCGTCCGCCGCGGGGGCCGGTTGCTGAGCTGTCATGCCGCCGGGCCTCCCTGGGGAGCCGCCTCGGCGGCGCCGGAGCGTGCCAGTCGCAGCTGCGGGTGGAAGGCGAGGTAGAGGCCGCCGACGGCGTTCTGCTCGCTCATCGGGGCCTGCTTCTGCTCGTGGACCTTGTTCAGGTTGGCGAGCGGGTTGGGGTCGCCGCTCTCGGCGCCGTTCAGATGGGCGTGCACGCTGGCGTACACGTCCTGTGCGTCCTCCATGTCCGCGATACCGGTGATGATCCGGTCGAAGGCGTCCTGGAGGTTGAGGTTCTCGCGCTGCGCGGAGGTGAGCTTCTGCGCGTTGTAGAAGTGGTGCTCCTTGCCGCGGTAGCTCTCGTAGAAGACCGAGACCAGCACCAGCAGCCGCTCGTAGGCGTGCTGGTAGACGGTGTTGAAGAACTGCCAGGCCTCTTCCTCCTCGACCTCACCGCGGATGACGCTGCCGAGTGCGGCGCTGGCCAGCATCGCGCTGTAGGTGGCCAGGTGGACTCCGGTGGACAGCAGCGGGTCGAGGAAGCACGCGGCGTCGCCGCACATCAGATAGCCCGGGCGGCCGAAGTTCTCCGCGGTGTAGGAGTAGTCCTGCTCGACCTTCATCTCACCGACCTGCTCGGCGCCGCCGAGCAGGTCGGTGACGGCCGGGCAGTCGGCCAGCACCTGGTCGTAGACCTCCTGGACGCCGCCGAGGCGGTTGCGCTTCTCGTTGAAGATGTCCCGCCCGGTGACCAGGCCGATGCTGGTGGTGCCGTCGTGCAGCGGGATCACCCAGAACCAGCCGTCGGGTGCCGAGCAGACGGCGATGGCGCCCTCGGGGCCCCGGTCGAGCGGCTTGACGTTCTTCCAGTACGACCAGGCGGCCACGTTGCGGAAGATCTCGTGGTACTGGCGGTTCTTGACGTGCCGCGCCGCCATGACGCCGCCGCGCCCGGAGGCGTCGATGACGTAGTCGAAGGCGATGCGGCCACTGCGGTCCGGGTCCTTGGTGCCTGCCCAGCGGGCGGCGACCGGCCGCTCCCCCGCGAACTCCAGCTCCTTGACGGTGACGTTCTCCACCACCTCGACGCCCAGCGAGGCGGCGTGCCGCAGCAGCAGCTCGTCGAACTCGGAGCGGACGACCTGCCAGGCGTTGGTGCCGTCGTCGCCCAGGCTGTCGAACTTGACCTCCCACTCCTCCGGGCCCCAGAAGAAGTAGGCACCGCCCTTGGGCTGGAAGCCGTGGGACTGCACCTTGTCCCAGACGCCGAGGAGTTCGAGTATCGGGCGGCACGAGGGGAGGATCGACTCGCCGATGTGGTAGCGGGGGAACTGGTCCCGTTCCAGCAGGGTGACCTCGAAGCCCTGCTTGGCCAGCAGTCCGGCCGCCGTGGACCCGGCAGGCCCGCCCCCGATGACGAGGATCTGGGTGGAACCGCGCATGAACTTCTCCATTCCTCCGGGGCCCAGGACAGATCGGGTGGAAGGCTCGGACCCTCCCGGGCACGGTGCGCCGGGCTGCCGGAGGAGCGGTGGAGACGGCCTCAATGCCCGGCGGTGTCCCCGGTGTGTCCCCCGCGAGACCCCCCACCCCGGCGCTTTCCCGGGCCGTGCGCGGGTGCCGGGGCAGGCACAACCGGTTCGAGAGCCGGTGGAGGCCGAGCGGGGCAGCTCCAGCGGGGCTCGAGCGGGGTGGAGTCTGCTGGGCGGCGCCCGGGAGCGGCCCGGGTCAGTCGAAGCGAAGGAGACCACCATGCGTGCAAGAGCCATCCGCACCCTGGCCGTCAGCACGGCGAGCGCGGCGGTGCTGTCCGTCGGGCTGGTGGCGGGCGCCCCGAGCAGCGGTGCGCAGCCGGCGGCGGCCAAGGCACCGTCGACGGCCGAGATCGTGCGGTACGGGCAGCCGAGCCTCTACACCAGGAACATCGACAAGATGCTGGACTTCTACCACGAGGCGTTCGGCTTCCAGGTCGACTTCCGTTTCCCGGCCGAGGGGGACGCCGTCTTCGGCACGGTCAGCCTCGGCGACAGCTACTACCTCACGTTCGCCACCTACGACGTGATCAAGCAGTCCACGCCGCTGCGGCACATCGGCCGCTCGCTGCGCAAGCAGTCCGAGATCGTGGTGATCACCAGCGATGTGGACGCGCTGTACGCGAAGGCCCGGCAGGCGGGCGCGCGGGGCCTGATGGCGCCCAAGGACCAGCCGTGGGGCGAGCGTTCGGCCTACGTCGCCGACCCGGAGGGCAACCTGGTGCAGCTCTCCACGCACAACGAGTCCTGATCCGCGCCGTGCGGTCCGGGACAGCGGCGGAGGGGGTACGCGGACCGGGCGTACCCCCTCCGGCTGTCCGGGACCGCACGTTCAGGCCGCGCGGCCCGCGGGCGCGGGCCGGACCTCCTCGTCCCAGTCGACGCGGTAGGAGTAGACCGGCTCGGTCGCCTTGACGCCGAGCTTGAGGAAGAACGGCAGCACCAGGTCGCGCAGGGCGCGCTGGAAGCCGTTGGCCGCCGCCTTCTGGTTGCCGGTCCGGCGCCCCTCCTTGATGATCTTCTCGACCCGGTCCTTGCGGATGTCCTGGAACGCCGCGAAGGCCCGCTCCACCTGCGGGATGTCCCGCAGGCACTTGGCCAGCACGATCGCGTCCTCCATCGCCATCGACGCGCCCTGGCCGACGTGCGGCGAGGTGGCGTGCGCGGCGTCGCCGACCAGGCAGACCCGCCCCTTGTGCCAGGTGGGCAGCGAGGGCATGTCGTAGATGGGGTAGCCGATGATGCCGTCGGCGGTGTCCTCGATCAGCTGCGGCACCGGGTAGTGGTCCTTGCGGTGCCGCTCCAGCAGCCGGCGCTGCCACTCCTGGTGCTCGACGGCCTCGATCTCGCCGCGTGCGGGCTCCCGCTCGTGGTGGTAGTTCTCGAACCAGTAGATCTCCCCGCCGGGGGTGGTCTGGTGGCCGAAGAACCCCTCCAGGCAGAACGACATCCGCATGGTGCCGTCCTCGGGAGCCCCGTGCCGGGAATGGGTGTACCCGGCGGTGCCGATCACTCCGGTGTAGGCGGGCTTGGGGGCGTTGGGCAGCACGGTGTAGCGGGTCTTGGAGTGGATGCCGTCGCAGCCGACGAGGAAGTCGCCCTCGGCGGTGGTGCCGTCGCGGAAGCGGACCGACACGCCCTCGTCCGTCTCGGTGACGCTCTCGAAGAACTTGCCGAACTCCATCGGCACGCCGCGCTCGACCGCCGCCTCGCGCAGCGCCTGGTTGAGCCGTCCCCGCGTCAGCAGCACGGTCTCGGCCGGGTTCTGGCCGAGCTGCCGGCCCTTGTGGTTGAGGAAGGCGGTGTTGCGGGTGAGGGTTCCGCTGCCGGAGACCTCCTCGGCGATGCCCAGGGTCTCCAGGACGGCGATCCCGTTGGGCGCCAGGTTCAGAAAGGCCCCCGCGTCGTCCCTCGGCTTCTCGCTGCCCTCGTAGACGACGGCGTCCACGCCGATGCGCTGGAGGAACATGGCCAGGACGGGCCCGGCGATACCGCAGCCGATCAGCAGCGCTCTGCGGGGTCGTACGGACTGGGTGCCGCTCATGGATCAACCTCGTTCTCTGCGGGGTGCGTTGATGTGCGGGTCGGTGCGGTCGTGCAGGTATCGAGTGTCGCCGATCGATGCCCGTCCGTCAGTCGATATCCAGACGTGGCAGGATTCGTTCCACCGGACGCGGCAGCCACCAGGCGCGCGGCCCCAGCAGCCGCAGCACGGCGGGGACGAGCAGGCAGCGGATGACGACGGCGTCCATGAAGATCGCGACGGCCAGCCCGAAGCCGAACTGGCGGAGCATCCGGTCGTCGCTGAGGAAGAACGAGCCGAACACCACGATCATGATGGCCCCGGCCGCGGTGACGACGGCGCCGGTGCGGGCCAGTCCCTCCCGGACGGCCGCGGTGTGGTCGCCGGTGCGCAGCCACTCCTCGCGCATCCGGGAGAGCAGGAAGACCTCGTAGTCCATGGAGAGCCCGAAGACGATCGCGAAGATCATCACAGGCAGGTAGGCCTCGATGGGCCCCGCCTGTTCGCCCAGCCAGCCGTTCTGGAACACCAGGGTGATGGCGCCCAGCGCGGCACCGATGGACAGCAGGTTGAGCAGCGCGGCCTTCAGCGGGATCAGCAGCGAGCGGAAGACGGCGGCCAGCAGCAGCATGGACAGCCCCACGACGATGGCCACGAACAGCGGCATCCGCGCTGCGACCGTGTCGGAGTAGTCGATGACCGAGGCGGTGGCGCCGCCCAGCAGATAGTCGGCGCCGGTGCGTTCCGAGAGGCCGGGCAGCACCTCCTCGCGCAGCTGGTGCACCAGGTCGGTGGTCGCCTCGTCCTGCGGCGCCGTCTTCGGATAGGCCAGCACGGTGGCCGCCTCGCCGTCCCCGGTCGGGATGACCCCGCTGCTGCCCGCGATGCCGGGGGTGTCGCGCAGTGCCGTCGTCAGGGAGCGGGCCGCTGCCCGGACGTCGCCGTCCTCGGGCGGGGCGACGGCGATCACCAGCGGGCCGTTGACGCCGGGGCCGAATCCGTCGGCGAGCCGGTCGTAGGCCTCCCGGCTGGTGCTGCCCTGCGGGTCGTTGCCCGCGTCGGCGAAGCCGAGCCGCATGCCGAGCATCGGCGCGGCCAGCGCGCCGAGCGCGACCACGGCCAGCACCAGCACCGCGACCGGGCGGCGCTGCACGGCCGCGCCCAGCCGGCGCCAGCCCGCGCCCTCCTCGGACTTGCCCCGCTCGGCGCGTTTGGCGGCACGGGCCCGGAACTGGCGCTCGAAGCGCTTGCCGAAGACGGCCAGCAGCGCGGGCAGCAGGGTCAGCGAGGCGAGCATCGTGACCAGGATGGTCAGCGCCACCGCCAGCGCGGCCCCGCGCAGCGCGCCCAGGCCCAGCGCGACCAGCCCCAGCAGGGCGATGATCACGGTGCAGCCGGCGACGGCGACGGTCCGCCCGGCGGTCTGGAGGGCCCGCCGCGCCGCTTCGGCGGTCTCGGCGCCGCTGGTGAGTTCGGTGCGGTACCGGGCGAAGACGAGCAGCGCGTAGTCGATGCCGACGCCGAGGCCGACGAGCATCATGACGTACGGGGCCCACGTGGCGACGGTGAACAGGTGGGAGACGAGCACGATGGCGCCGAGGGTGGTGCCCACGGCGAACAGCGCGGTGATGACGGGCAGTCCGGCGGCGACCACGGTGCCGAACATGAAGACGAGGATGACCAGCGCCGCGAGGATGCCGGCTCCCTCCGCCGCGCCGCCGGAGTCGGCCGCCAGTTCGCCGGCCGCCTCGCCGCCGAGCTCGACGCGCACCCCGTCGCCCGCCGCGGTGCGCGCGGTCTCCAGGATGCGCCGGGTGTCGGAGACCTCCATCTCCTCGGCGGGCCGGTCGAGGGTCACGGTGGCGAAGGCCGTGGTGCCGTCCGGGGAGAGCGAGGAGGGGTCGGCGAAGGCGCCGCGCACCTCGTCGACCGCGGGCAGGCCGGCGACCTTCGCCTCCATGGCGCCGACGGCCCGGCGGACCGCCTTCCCGCGCAGCCCGTCCGGGTCGTGCAGCACGATCTCCAGGGAGCCGCCGCCCTGCCCGGAACCGTGCTCCTCCAGCAGCTCGACGGTGCGCTGGGTCTCGGTCCCGGGGATGGAGTAGTCGTCGCGGTAGCGGTCCCCGGCGCTGGAGGCCGCCGCCCATATCCCGGCGAGCACCACGGCCCACAGGACCAGCGCGGTCCATCGGTGGCGGTGCGCGAAGACGGCGGATCTGGCGAACAGTCCACCGCCGTCCGGCTGCGCTGCCGGGGCGGTGGAGTGCGTACGGGGTGGCGTGCCGGTCACGGTTCCTCCTCGGGCACGCGGTCGGCTGGTCCGCGGCCGTGCGTACAGCCTGGCCAGGGCCGCTGGAGAACGGCTCGAGCGAGGTTGTAGCCGCTCCGGGACGCGCCGGGCAAGGGGCATCGGCGCGCGCTCCACCGCCACTCCAGGGACAGTCGAGTCAACGGCCGGACGCTGGCCGGATGACCGGCCACCATGGTCCGATGACCAGCGAACCGGACAACGAGCAGCGGCCGCGCCGGGCCGGGAAGAAGAAGCGCGACGCCGACGGCGGACCGCCCTCGCGCGGCCGGCGGATCCGCCGCCGCGCCCTGCTGACCGCGGGCGGCACGCTGGGCGCGGGTGTGGTGGTGGGCGGTGCGTACGCCGTCAACTTCGCGGTCGTCTACGGCAACCGCAAGCTGACCAACGTCGGGGAGCTGACGTTCGAGAACCCGCTGCGCGTCCCCCGGCTGCTGGAGGGCCGCAAGAGCGGCGGGGACCGGCTGTTCGAGCTCACGGCGCGGCCGGGCAGCAGCGAGTTGCTGCCCGGCAAGCAGACCCCGACCTGGGGCATCAACGGGCCGTTCCTGGCGCCCACGCTGCGGGCCCGGCGCGGGGAGACGGTGCGGGTCGCCTACGACAACCGGCTGCCGGAGGCCACCACCCTGCACTGGCACGGGATGCACCTGCCGGCGGTGATGGACGGCGGCCCGCACCAGACGGTGCAGCCGGGCGCCGTCTGGAAGCCGCGCTGGAAGATCGAGCAGCCCGCCGCGACGCTCTGGTACCACCCCCACCCGCACGGGGCCACGGCCGAGCACGTGACACGCGGCATCGCGGGCATGTTCCTGGTGGACGACGAGAAGGACGCCGAGGAGCGCACGGGCCTGCCGCGCGACTACGGGGTGGACGACATCCCGCTGATCGTGCAGGACCGCAGCTTCGCGGACGACGGCACGATGGAGCTGCGCGGCGCCTCCACCCTGGAGAGTTTCGCCGGGGTGGGCAGCGTGGGGGTGCTGGGCGACACGATTCTGGTCAACGGGGTGCACGACCCGCATCTGAAGGTGACCACCACGCTGGTGCGGCTGCGGGTACTGAACGCCTCCAACGCGCGCGTCTACAACTTCGGCTTCACCGACGACCGCGAGTTCCACCTGGTGGCCCAGGAGAACGGGCTGCTGGAGCGCCCGGTGCCGCTGCGGCGGCTGCAGCTCATGGCCGCCGAGCGCGCCGAGATCGTGGTGCGGATGGAGCCGGGCAGGACCGCGCTGCTGCGCAGCTTCCCGCCCGACCTGGGGCTCGGCTTCCCCACCGACCGGATGGACGGCGGCCAGGACACCTTCGACATCCTTCAGCTGCGCCCCGCGGCGAAGCTGACCAGGTCGCAGCCGCTGCCCGAGCGGCTGCGGGACGTGCCGCGCCCGGTCGAGGTGCCGAAGGGCGCGACCGTGCGCAGGTTCCGGATGAACGGGACCCAGATCAACGGCAAGGCCATGGAGATGGCACGGGTGGACGTGGTCGCCCCCGCCGAAGCGGTGGAGGTGTGGGAGTTCACCGGTTCGAGCGATGGGATGCACAGCATCCATGTGCACGGCACCGGCTTCAACGTCCTGGAGTACCGGGGGCGGAAGCCGCCCGCGCGGCTGCGGGGCCAGAAGGACACCGTCCACGTCCCGGCCGGCGGCACGGTGCGGCTCGCGGTCCCGCTGCCGCGCTGGGTGGACACCGAGTACCCCTACATGTACCACTGCCACGTCCTCACCCATGAGGACCAGGGCATGATGGGGCAGTTCACGATCGCCCGGCCCGGCTCCGAGTCCCAGGCCCCGCGCTGGATCTCCGACCACCACTGACCACGTGCAGAGCGTCCGCGGCGACCGGCCGCGGCACGCGCATCCGTCGAGATCCCGGAGGCCGAGATGAACAGCAGCAGCACTCCCCCGACCGGACCGCGCACCGCGCTGGTGACCGGGGCCAACCGCGGACTCGGGCAGGCGGTGGCCGCCGCGCTGCACGAGGCCGGGCATCGGGTGGTGGTCGCCGCCCGGGACGCGGAGGCCGCCGCGAAGGCGGCCGCCGAACTGGGCGAGGGGGCACGGTCCGCGGTGCTGGACGTGACGGAGACCGGGGCGGCCGAGCGGGCTGCCGCGCGGCTGGGCCCGGTCGACATCCTGGTCAACAACGCGGGCGTGCAGCTGGACTGGGGGGAGCGGCCAACCGCGCTGGACCTGTCGCTGGTCGAGCGCACCTTGGAGGTGAACCTGCTGGGCACCTGGCGGGTCTGCCAGTCCTTCGTCCCCGGCATGGTGGCACGGGGCTGGGGGCGGGTGGTCAACATCTCCAGCGGCACCGGCTCGTTCAGCAACGGGATCGCCGCCATGTGCCCGGCCTACTCGGTCTCCAAGACGTCCCTGAACGCGCTGACCGTGATGCTCGCCGAGGAGACCCGGGACACGGGGGTGCTGGTCAACTCGATCAACCCGGGGCTGGTGCGCACCCGGATGCGGCCGACGGCCGAGCAGAGCCCGCAGCAGGCGGCGCGGGACGTGCTGCGCGCCGCGACGCTGCCGGACGGCGGGCCCTCGGGGGTGTTCTTCCGCAAGGACGCCGTCATCGGCTGGTAGCGCTGCCCGTTTCCCGCCCGTTTCGGTGCCGGTCTCGCTGCCCGATGCGGTGCCCGTGTCACCTCTGCCATCACATTTGACACATCCTTGAGCCCGTCGCGGGCGGTCACTTGTTCGCTGGGGACCGGAATTGCCCGTTCGACACGAGGAAGTGTCCGTATGCGCAACTGGAACAGGCGTCGGTTCATCGCCGCGGGCGGCGCGGCGGCCGGCGCGGCCCTGGCCGCCGGGGCCGCACCGGCCCACGCCGCCGCTCCGGCCCAGCAGGCCGCGGCGTGCGAACCGCTCCGCATCGTGACCGGCGAGGAGGATTTCGTCTGCCCGAGCACGGCTCCCCCGGGGGCGACCGTCTTCCAGGTGACCGCCACCAGCTACCGGACCGGGTTCCTCGGACTGGTCCGGCTGCGCGACGGACACGAGGAGAGCGCCTTCCGCGAACTGCTGTACGCGCTCTTCTCGGCGCGGACCCCGCAGGAGACCATCGAGGCGACCCGCGGCCTGATGGCCACCGCCGAGCTGTACGGCGGGGCCGCCGTCCATCCGGGTGCGGTCTCCTACATCACCCCGGTGCTGGAGCCGGGCAGCTATCTGGTGCTGGAGTACCGGGACTTCCAGGGACCGCTGGGCCGCGAGCCGGAGCGGGGGCAGGAGCATGTGCGGACGCTGACCGTCACGGAGCCGGTCACCGCCACGGACGCCGCCGCGGCGGCGGGGAGCGCGGCCACGCTGACCACCCGCGAGACCGCGGAGGGGCCGCGGTTCGAACTGCACGGACAGCCCAGGGCCGGATCCCCGGTCCGGTGCGTCAACCAGGTGACGCAGCCCGACGAGGCGATCATCTACCGCGTCCGGGACGACTCGGTCACCGAGGAGGACGTGCACGCGTTCTTCAATAGTGACATGAGCATGACACCTCCGTTCAGCATCGAAGCCCCCCTGGGCACACCGCCGATCTCCCCCGGCGGAGACATCTGGGTCACCATGCCGACCGAGCCCGGCCGCTATGTGGCCGCCTCCTGGGTCGGCAGCCTGGAGGACGGCCGGCCGATGGCCGCGCACGGCCAGCATCTGATCTTCCACGTCACGGCCTGAGCCCGTTCGCGGAAGGCGGCGGCCGCACCCGGCGGCCGCCGCGCCCGGCCACCGAGCCCCACCGCGGGAGCCGTACCGCACTCCGCGGCACGACTCCCGCGACCGGAACACGCCGGAGCCCCGGCCCCCGTCGAACGGGGCCGGGGCTCCGGCGTGCGCGGTCAGACGCCCGCGGCGCGGTGCCTCATGCGCGGGTGTCCAGGAAGGAGGTGATGTGCCGGCCCGCCCGGAAGACCGGATCGGCGACGATCTCGCGCAGCAGCGGGATGGTCGTGTGCACCCCCGGCCCGGCGATCCGGAACTCGGCCAGCGCCCGGTCCATCCGGTCCAGCGCCTCGTCGCGCTCGGGCGCCCAGCAGACGACCTTCGCCAGCAGCGAGTCGTACTGCGGCGGCACCTTCCAGCCGGCCCGGCCGTGGGTGTCCACCCGCACGAACGGACCGCCCGGCGGAACGAACTCCGCCAGGGTGCCGGGCGCCGGTGCGAAGTCCCGCGCCGGGTCCTCCGCGTTGACCCGGCACTCGACCGCGACGCCCCGCGGCACCAGATCCTCCTGGGACATCCGCAGCGCCTCCCCGGAGGCGACCCGGATCTGCTCGGCCACCAGGTCGACCCCGTAGACCGCCTCGGTGACCGGATGCTCGACCTGGATGCGGCAGTTCATCTCCATGAAGGAGAAGCCCTCGTCGTGCACCAGGAACTCGAAGGTCCCCGCACCCGTGTACCCGATGGCCCGGGCCCCGCGCACCGCGGCACGCGCCATGGCCGAGCGCAACTGCGGATGCAGGCCCGGACCGGGGCTCTCCTCGACCAGTTTCTGGTGCCGCCGCTGCACCGAGCAGTCCCGCTCGCCCAGGTGCAGCACGGTGCCGTGCCCGTCGGCCAGCACCTGCACCTCGATATGGCGGGCGCTGTCGCAGTACCGCTCCATGTAGACCCGGTTGTCGCCGAAGACGGCCTGCGCGGTCGCCCGCGTCTGCCGGTAGGCGGGCAGCAGGTCGGAGGCGTGGCGCACCACGGTCATCCCGCGCCCGCCGCCCCCGGCCGCAGCCTTGATGATGAGCGGATAGCCGATCCGGGACGCCAGGTCGGACGCCTCGGCGGCGCTGTCGACGGTGCCGGGGCTGCCGGGCAGCACCGGCAGCCCCGCGTCCGTCATCAGAGACCGGGCGACGGCCTTGTCGCCCAGCCTGGCCAGCACCTCGGGACGCGGCCCGATGAAGGTCAGCCCGTTCTCCGCGCAGATCTCCGCGAAGTCCGGGTCCTCGGAGAGGAAGCCGTACCCCGGGTGCACCGCGTCGGCGCCGGTGCGCAGCGCCGCCTCGACCACGGCGGGCGCCGAGAGGTACGACTTGCGGGGCGCTCCGGGCCCGATCTGCACGGCGGCGTCCGCCGCGTGCACATGGCTGCTGTCCCGGTCGGCCGTCGAGTGGACGGCCACGGTGCGGATGCCCAGCTCGCGGCAGGTCCGCATGACACGGATCGCGATCTCGCCCCGGTTGGCCACCAGGACGGTGCCGAATCCCACCGTCACACCCCCTCGTCCGAGCCGTCGGCGGCGGTGTCGTCGGGGTCGATCAGCACCAGCGGCTCGCCGTACTCGACGGGCTCGCCGTCCCCGACCAGCACCTCCACCACCCGGCCGCGCCGGGTGGCCGCCAGCGGGTTCATCAGCTTCATCGCCTCGATGATGCCGAGCTGCTGGCCCTCCTCCACATGGTCGCCCGGCTGGACGAAGGCGGGCGCGCCGGGCGCGGGAGCGGCGTAGAAGGTGCCGACGAGCGGCGCGCACTCCCGGTGCCCCTCCAGGACCTCCTCCCCGGCGCCCCCCGCGGCGCCGGGGTCGCCGTGCGGACCGAGTACGGCCTGCGCCGCCGCGGGGGCCCGTTCGTTGTCCCACTCGACCTCGACGCTGGCGGCACCGAGCGCGATCCGCACCCGGCGGGGTTTGTCGGGCCCTACGCGGACCACTTCGGCGATGCTCCGGCAGATGTCGGTCAGGGCCAGGCCGCTGTTGTCGTAGTCCAGGCCGGCGAGCGCATCGTCGGTCTGGGCGCGCGGACTGTCCTGGGTGAGTTCACTCATGAGTGCCTCTCGGTAGTACGTTGCCTTGCGACCTGTGTGCGCCGCGATGGGGCCGGGCCACGGCGGCGGCGGGTGGAGGGCGCCGCCCGGCCAGGGACCGAGGGAGCCGTCCCGGCCGTCGTGCCCGGCGCGTTCGAGTGGCCCGCCGGACACCGCTAGCCGTCCACGAGGCCGAAGGAGCGGAAGCGGCGCCGCCGCGCGGGCACCGGGTCGGCCGTCCCGGCCGCGTCCGGCGCGGTCCGCAGCTCGCGCAGCGCCGCGACGACGGCCCGCCGCACGGAGTCGCTCAGCGCCGCGGTGTCCGTGTGGCCGCCGCCCTCGGGTTCGGGTATCACCCCGTCCACCACGCCGAGCCGCAGCAGCGAGGCCGCGTCCAGCGCCAGCTCGTCGGCGGCGACGGCGGCCTCCGCGGCGTTCTTCCAGAGGATGGCCGCGCAGCCTTCCGGACTGATCACCGAGTAGGTCGCGTTGGCACAGATCAGCACCCGGTCGGCGACGCCCAGCGCGAGCGCCCCGCCGCTGCCGCCCTCCCCGGTGACGACGGCGACGACGGGCACCGGCAGCGACCCCATCAGCCGCAGGTTCTCGGCGATGGCGCCGGACTGGCCCCTCTCCTCGGCGGTCAGCCCCGGGTAGGCGCCCGGGGTGTCGATCAGAGTGACGACGGGAAGCCCCAGTTTGGCCGCCAGACGCATCAGCCGGCCCGCCTTGCGGTAGCCGGCGGGCGAGGGCATGCCGAAGTTGCGGCCGACCAGCTCGGCGGTGGTGTGGCCCTTCTGGTGCCCCACGACCATCACCGGCAGGCCGTCCAGGCAGCCGATCCCGCCGACGATCGACGGGCACTCCTCGCCCGCCCGGTCGCCGTGCAGTTCGACGAAGCCGTCCAGCCAGAAGCCGATGTGCTCCAGCGCGGTGGGCCGCCCGGACTCCCGGGCGAGCTGGACGCAGTCCCAGGCGGGCAGCTGGTCCAGCAACTGGCTGTCGCGGACCACCGGATCCGCCTCGCCGCTCCCCCACGCCGCCGTCGGGCGGTCGGTGACGGTCAGCAGCCGAGCGAGCCGGGCGCGCAGCTCGCCCCGCTCCCACACGTCGTCCACCAGCCCGTGCTCGCGCAGGAACTCGGCGGTCTGGAACCCGTCGGGCAGCTGCTGGCGGATGGTCTGCTCGATGACGCGCGGCCCGGCGAACCCCATCCGGGCGCCGGGCTCGGCGACCACCACGTCGGAGAGTGTGGCGAAGGACGCGGCGACCCCGCCGTAGGTCGGGTCGGTGACCAGAGTGACGGTCAGCAGCCCGGCCTCGTCCAACTGGGCGAGTGCGTTGCTGGTCTTGGCCATCTGCATCAGGGACAGCGCCCCCTCCTGCATACGGGCCCCGCCGGACGCGGTGACCAGCAGCAGCGGGGTGCGGTCCCGCAGCGCGTGCTCGGCGGCGGTGGTGACCGCCTCGCCCGCCGCGACGCCCAGACTGCCGCCGAAGAAGCGGAAGTCCATGACGGCGGCGGTCAGCGGGCGCCCCTCGATCCTGCCCCGCACCGCCAGGACCGCGTCCTGCTGGCCCGTGCGGTGGCGGGCCTGCTGGAGCCGTTCGGCGTAGGGGCGCTGATCCACGAAGTCGAGGGGATTGTGCTGGGTCGCGGGGACGTCGAGGTGCTGGACGCTGCCCTCGTCGAAGAGCTGCGCTATCCGCGCGGGCGCGTCCAGGCGGGCGTGCGCTCCGCACTCGGGGCACACGTGCAGCAGCCGCGTGTACCGCTTTCCGTAGACGAGGGAGCGGCAGTTGGTGCACGAGACCCAGGAAGGCCGTTCCGTCGGCGGCGCCCCGGTGGGCGCGGTGGAAGTTGTCATGGGTGTCCCTTGCGTTCGCGGCGGCGCGCGGCGGTCAGTAGGTGGCCTCTACCTCGTAGATGCCGAACGGGACCTGCAGGCGGGTGTCCCGGTAGGGGCGCAGCGGCGCCGTGTCGTCCTTGTGCCCGGCGCCCTCCTCCCAGGCCCGGAAGGCCGCCGGGTCCGACCAGCGGCTGACGACGACGAGCGCGGTCGGGTCGGCGGGAGAGCGCAGCAGCTCGTTGCCGAGCATCCCGGGCACCTCCGCCATCCGCTTGCTGACCTGGTGGTACGCCGCGCGCACCGCGGCCAGCTGCTCGTCGTCGTAGGCCGCCTGGTACACCAGTACGCGGACCTCAGTGGGCATCCGTGCCCGCCTTGCCCGGTACGTGGGCGACGACGGTCATCGTGTTGAAGGAGCCCTGGGAGCGGAAGGGGTGCAGCCGCTCGCGGTGGGCGAGATGCGCGTCGCTGGTCTCGAACTCGCGGAACCCTGGTTCGTCCACCCAGTCGCTGACGATGTAGTAGGTGGACTCCTCGTCGGCCGACTTGGACAGCCACTGGCCCAGGCAGGCGGGGTGGCCGGTGACGGCCTCGGTGCTGCCCCGCCACGTCTTCTCGAAGTCGGCCTCCATACCGGGGTTGATCTGCATCCGCAGCAGTACCCGGAACTGGCCCTCGGTCCTGGCTTCCGTGCTCATCAGGAAATCCCTCCGTCCACGCCGATGGTGGCGCCGGTCACGTAGCGGGAGAGGTCGCTGGCCAGCCACAGGATCGCGCCGGCGACCTCGTCGGGGGTGCCGAGCCGGCCCAGCGCGGTCTTGGCGCTGTACCGCTCGATCATGAGTTTCTGCTGTTCCTCGGGCATCTTGTGCAGGTTCTCGGTCTCGATGACGCCGAGCGCGACGACGTTGAAGCGGATGCCCTTGCTGCCGAACTCCTTGGCCAGCGAGCGGTTCAGGCCGACCAGGGCGGCCTTGGTCGCGGTGTAGTGGGACCGCAGCGGGATGCCCGCCTCGACGGCCTTGGAGCCGATGCTGACCACCGAGGCGCCCTCGTCCAGCAGCGGCAGCGCCGCCTGGATGACCAGGTGGACGCCGGTGAGGTTGGTGTCGACGATGCGCCGCCACTCCTCCAGCGGCAGTTCGGTGTAGGGGATGTGGCTGATGGCACCGGCGTTGTTGACCACCAGGTCGAGGCGGCCCCAGCGGGTGCGGGCCTCGTCGATCAGCGCGCCGACGCTGTCGGGGTCGGAGACGTCGGCGCAGACCACGTGGTGGTCGCCGTCGGTCTCCTTGAGCGCGGCCTCCAGCGAGGCCACGGCCTCGCTCTCGTTCCGGTAGCAGGTCAGCACGTCGGCGCCGGCCTCGGCCAGGGCGAGCGCGACGCCCCGCCCCACTCCCCTGGTACCTCCGGTGACCAGGGCCTTCTTGCCCTTGAGGCCGAGATCCATGGGTTCCTCCTTGAACGGTTCGGACGGTGGGATGTCACAGCAGCAGCGTGAGGGCGGCGCAGTTGGCGACCAGGGCGAGGACGGTCAGCGCGCTGCGGCGCTGGTTCCAGGCGCCCCAGCGCCAGCGCGGATCCCGCTCGGCGAAGTCGGCGGGCAGGTTGTCCGGGTCGAGCGTGCGCACCCATCGGTTGACGGGGACATTCTTGGTGAGCGAGATGACGACGGTGCCGGCCGCCAGCACGGCGGCCGCGGCGAACAGGCCGCGGGCCGCCGCGTGCGGACTGGCCGCCAGCAGCCATCCGTCCCCGGCGAGGGTGCCGAGCAGGCAGATCGGCATGGCCGGGTCGTAGCGGGTGGCGAAGAAGGCGTGCGCGTGCACGTACCGGTCGGCGGGCAGCGCCGCCAGCAGCGGCCAGCCGCCGAGCTGGGTGCCGAACAGCACGCCGGCGGCCAGCCCGTTGAGCAGGACGACGAGCGGAGCGAGGTAGGCGATCACTTCCGCTCCGCCGCTGCCTTCGCTCCGGGCGCCTTCGCCGCTTCTTCGACTTTCCCCTTGATGAGGTTCATCTGCACCGGGGTGTTGCGGTTGAGGCGCTCGGTCATGCCCTCGTCGGTGACGGGAGCGGCGTCCTTCATGTGGAAGTCCTGGACCCAGCGCATCCGCACGCCGTCGCCCTCGGGCAGGTACTCCCAGTAGATGTTCATGTACTCGAAGGGCCCGGTCTCCACCCGGTGGGCCCGCACCTGGCGCGCCGCGGGGTCGACGACCCGCTTGGAGACCCAGCTCCAGACGTTGCCGTTCTCGTCGGGGTGCATGGTGAGCCGGAAGAGGAACTCCCGGCCTTCGTCCACGTCCTTCTCCTCCAGCACCTCGACAGCCGCGTACTCGCTGTAGAGCTGCGTCCAGGACCTGAGGTCGTTCGTCATGTCCCAGACCAGGTCCATGGGCGCGTCGATGACGATGCTGTTGTCGGTGTGGCCCGCCATGGCGGTCCCTCCTCACTTCTCGTTGTCTCCCGGCACGTCCTGCTGCGGGTGGCCCAGCACGAGCGCCGCGTTGAAGCCGCCGTGACCGCGCGCGACGACCAGCGCGGTGCGCAGTCCGGCCCGACGGGGCTCGCCGAGCACCAGGTCGATCTCGTATCCGGACGCGGGCGCCGCGGGGCCCACGGTGTGCGGGACGACCTGGTCGCGCAGCGCCAGCAGCGCGGTGGCGGCGTCCAGTGCCGCACCGCCGCCGTAGAGCCGTCCGGTCAGCGTCTTGGGCGCGGTCACCGGCACCCCGCGCGGCCCGAACACCTCGGCCAGCGCCGCGGCTTCGGCGCGGTCGGCGTCCGGGACGCCCAGCGCGTCGGCGAAGACCACGTCCACCGCGGCCGCGTCCAGCCCGGCGTCCGCGAGCGCGGAGCGCACGGTGCGGGCCAGCACGGGTCCGCGGTCGGAGCCCGGCGGCGGGTCGAACGCGGCGGCGTAGCCGAGCACCCGGCCGTAGCCGGGTCCGGCGCCGCGGGCCTCGGCCGCGTCGGCGTCCTCGACGACCAGCAGCGCTCCGCCCTCGCCGGGCAGATATCCCGACGCTTCCGCGTCGAAGGGCAGATAGGCGCGCGCCGGATCCTGCACGGTGGACAGCTGGCCGGTGGTCAGCTGCGCGGTCAGCCCGTAGGGGCAGAGCGAGGCGTCGGTGCCGCCCGTCATCACCAGCTTGGCGCCGGTGCGGATCAGCCGCCGGGCCTGGCCGATCGCGTCCAGCCCGCCGGCCTGTTCGCAGCACAGCACCCCGCAGGGTCCGCGCAGCCCGTGCCGGATGGAGATCTGGCCGGTGGTGGCCGCGTAGAACCAGGCGATGGACTGGTAGGCGCCCACCCAGTCGGGGGCATGCTGGTAGAGGTTCTCCATCTCGTGCTGGCCGAACTCGGTGCCGCCCGAGGAGCTGGAGGTGACCACGGCCATCTCGTACTCGGGCAGTTCGGCGGGGACGGCCCCGGCATCGGCGATGGCGGCCTCCGCTGCCGCCAGTCCCAGGTGGGTCCAGCGGTCGGTCTGCGAGATGAGCCTGCTGGGGACCCGCTCCTTGGCCACGAACCCGGGCACCTGGCCGGCCAGCTTCACCGGGTAGGGCGCCGGGTCGAACAGGGTGATCCGGTCGATGGCGGAGCGGCCGGCCAGCACCGCGCTCCAGTGCTCCTCGGTGCCGATGCCGGTGGGCGCCAGGACGCCGAGGCCGGTGACCACGGGGGCGCGGACCGGGGTGGTGACGCCGGTCGCGGAGACCGGCGCCTGGCTGGTGGCGGTCGGAGGTGTCATGCCGCTCTCCCCTCCCCCTGGTGGTCGACGACTCCGGGGCGGGCCAGCACGGTGGCGCTCTGGAAGCCGCCGAACCCGCTGCCGACGCTGAGCACCACGTCCATGGGGTGCTCGCGTGCGGTCCGCGGGACGTAGTCCAGGTCGCACTCGGGGTCGGGGTGGTGCAGGTTGGCGGTGGGCGGCACGACCTGCCGGTCGAGCGCCAGCGCGCAGGCCGCCACCTCGATCGAGCCGATGGCGCCCAGCGAGTGGCCCACCATGGACTTGATGGAGCTGACCGGGATCCGGTAGGCGTGCTCCCCGAGGCTGCGTTTGAAGGCGGCCGTCTCGTGCCGGTCGTTCTGCTTGGTGCCGGAGCCGTGCGCGTTGATGTAGTCGACGGCGGTCGGATCGAGCCGGGCCCGGTCCAGGCAGACCCGGATGGCCTCGGCCATCTCGCGTCCGTTGGCCTTCAGCCCGGTCATGTGGAAGGCGTTGCTGCGGCCCGCGTAGCCGACGATCTCCCCGTAGACACGCGCCCCGCGCGCCTCGGCCGCCGACTTCTCCTCCAGGACGAGCACGGCGGCGCCCTCGCCCAGGACGAAGCCGTCCCGCTGGGCGTCGAAGGGGCGGGAGGCGTGCTCGGGATCGTCGTTGTTGGGCGAGGTGGCCTTGATGGCGTCGAAGCAGGCGGAGGTGATCGGGGAGAGCGGCGCGTCCGTCGCCCCGGCCAGCACCACGTCGGAGCTGCCCTCCTCGATGAGCTGCACGCCGTGCCCGATGGAGTCCAGGCCCGAGGTGCAGCCGGTGGAGATCAGCGCGACCGGCCCTTCGGCGGCGACCTCCCAGGCCACCTCCACGGCGAGGGTGGAGGGCACCATGTAGCCGTACAGGTGCGGCATCCCGTAGGTGTGGTCGACCAGCCAGTGCTTCCCGGCGTCGCTGAGCAGGACGTACTCCTCCTCCAGGCCCATGGTGCAGCCCACGGCGCTGCCGATGCTCACCCCGGTGCGGGCCGGGTCGGCGGCGGCGAAGTCGTACCCGCTGTCCTCGACGGCCTCCCGGGCGCTGACGACGGCGAACTGGGCGGCCCGGTCCATCCGCCGGATCTGCCGCGCGTCCAGCCCGGCGGCCACCGGGTCGAAGTCGGCCTCGGCCGCCATCCGGGAGCGGAAGCCGGCGGGGTCGAACAGGGAGATCCGGCGGGTGGCGGTGCGGCCGTCGGACAGCAGCTTCCAGAACGCCTCCCGGCCCACTCCGCCGGGCGCGACCACGCCGACCCCGGTGACCACCGCGCGGCGGCCGGCGGCTGCCCCGGTGGTCACGAGGCACCGCCGACCGGCGGGTTGGGCTGCTGGGGCCGGGCCACCTGCTCGGTGTCCACGTGTCCCAGGTCGGGCCGGGGCGCCAGCGGCGAGAGGTGGAAGGCGGCGTGCGCGCTCTCGGTGCCGGTGTTCACCAGCCGGTGGCGCACCCCGATGGGCACCAGCAGCGAGTCGCCCGGCCCGAGCTGCACGACCTGCCCGTCCATCGTCATCTCCAGCCGCCCGGTGACGACGTGCAGGAACTCCTCGGAGTAGGGGTGGTAGTGCTCGGTGACGTGCTCGCCCGGCGCCAGGTTCAGCACCCCGCCGAATCCGCTGGTGCATCCCGTGGTCTTCGGGCTGAGCGTGGTCCTGATGTCGCCGCCGCGCCGGGTGTTGGCCTCGACGTCGTCGGCGTGCACCCGGACGGTGCGCGTGATCTCGGTGGTCACTGACCCCGCCTCCTCATCGGCTGTCATGGGCTGGCGTTCCGCCTGGCGGCCGGTGTCTCGCCCCCGGCGTCCCGCGGGTCCGCAGCGCGGTGCACCGTCGCAGCCGGGCCTAGACGGCTGCTCGAACCGGCGTCGACGCGGCGGAGCGCCCGGGGGCGCGACGGCGGGGCGCTCGGGGGTGCCGCCGGGGTGCGAGGAGGACTCGAGCCACCGGCGAGCGCGGTGCGGCGAGATGGCGCCCGCGGGGGACCCCCGCGTCCGCGACCTGCGAGGAGCAGCCCATGCCGTTCGCCGCCATCACCTACGACATCAAGGCGGGCCACGAGAAGGAGATCTCGGAGATCTTCGGCAACTTCCGGCGGGTGAACTCACCTATCGTGCGGGACGGTGCGGGCGGCGAGACCGCGCGCATCCTGTCCACCGCGGTCTTCATCCGGGACGCCACGATGGTGCGGGTCATCGAGTACGAGGGCGACCTGGACGCCGTCGCCCGCCACATGGCCACCCAGCCCGGGGTGCGGGAGGTGGAGGAGAAGCTGGCCCCCTACCTGTCCCGGCCCCGTACGACCGACACCGTCGAGGGCTTCGTCGCCACGTTCCGCCGCTCCCTGCTGACCTGCATGGCGCAGATGTCGGTCCGGGACCTCCCTGCCGCCTGACCCGGCCGCCCGGGACCTGCTTCGACCCGCATGCGGCCCACAGGACATCCGAGACCCACAACGGGAGGAACTCTCCGTGCCCACACGCAGAAACCTGCTCCGGGCCGCCACCGCGGCCGGGGTGCTGGCGGCCGCACCGGGCGGTCTCGCCACCGGGGCGCAGGCCGCGGCCCCGCGCCCTCGCAGCCGCACGGCCGGGAAGGCCCCTTCGGCCGGGGCGCCGTTCACCGTGCCGCTGGAAGTGCAGCGGCCGATCCGGCCGCTGCGGCTGGCGGGCCACGACTTCTACCGGCTCACGACCCGGGAGGCGGACGCCGGTCTGCTGCCGGGCACCGCGACCCGGATCCGCTCCTTCAACGGCCGGATCAGCCCGCTGATCATGGCCGAACGGGGCAGGCCCGTGCTGGTCGAGCAGGTCAACCGGATGGACGTGCCCTTCTCGATGCACCTGCACGGCGGGCACACCCCGCAGCGCTACGACGGGCACCCCATGTACCAGCTCGAACCCGGTGAGCGGCGGATCTTCCGCTACCCGAACGAGCAGGACGCGGCGACGCTGTGGCTGCACGACCACTCGCACGAGCAGCACGCGGAGAACATCTACCGCGGGCTGGCGGCGACCTACCTGCTCACCGACGAGTTCGAGCGGCGCCTCCCGCTGCCCAAGGGGCGCTACGACGTGGCGCTGCAACTGCGCGACGCGCAGTTCGCGGACGACGGCGCGCTGGTGTGGGATCTGCACGGCTTCCGGGAACGGCACACGGTGCTGGTCAACGGGCGGCCCCGGCCCTACTTCGAGGTGGCGGCGCGCAAGTACCGGCTGCGGCTGGTCAACACCTCCAACGAGCGGGTCTTCAGTCTCCAGCTGGGCGAGGGCGAGGAGTTCACCCACATCGGGACCGACGGGGGGCTGCTCCCCGCGCCCGTCCCCACCCGGATGCTGCAACTGTGGCCGGGCGAGCGGCAGGAGATCGTCGTCGACTTCGCCCGCTACGGGGTGGGCCGCCGGCTGGTGCTCGGCAACGCCCACCCCTACGAGGGCGAGGCGCCGGAGGTGATGCGGTTCGACGTGGTCCGCCGGGCCGGCGACCCCAGCGAGGTGCCCGAGACGCTGCGGCCGGTGCCGGACCTGGGGACCTCCGCCGTCGAGCGGAAGTTCACCATGGCGTTCGATCCGAGGACGGGCCAGCATCTGATCAACGGCAAGCCGTTCGACATGCACCGGGTGGACATCCGGCCCCGGCTGGGTGTCGCCGAGACCTGGAAGATCGTCAACGGCGACGGCGAGCTGGGCATCCCGCACTCGATGCATCCCCACCTGGACGGGTTCCGGATCCTGGACCGGAACGGGAAGCCGCCCGCGGCCGGCGAGGCCGGACTGAAGGACGTGGTCGCGGTGCCCGCGGGCGAGTCGGTACGGATCCAGGTGCGCTTCACCGAGCACACGGGGCTGTACATGTACCACTGCCACATGCTGAGTCACGCGCAGATGGGCATGATGGGCCAGATGGAGATCGTCCGCTGACGGCACTCCCGGGGGAACCTCCCGGCCCCGGCATCCGCGATACGCCCGCAGCGCCCCGGACCGAAGTCCGGGGCGCTGCGGGGTTCAAGGGCCGGTCGCGGGCCCGGCGCGGGGCGGCCGGGCGGGCCGCGGCCGGGGAGGCGGGAGACCGCGGCCCGGCGGTCCGGGCCGCGGCCGAGGGTCACAGCGCCGTCACCGCCACCGCGTTCAGCAGCAGCGCCGCCACCGCCAGCGCGGTGCGCAGCAGATGCCAGCGGCGCCACAGCGGCCGCGGGTCCTCCCAGTCCGCGGGCAGCACCCGCGGGTCGTCCACCGCCTTGACCCGACGGTTGATGGGGACGTTGCACAGGTGGGAGACGGCGGAGACGCCCAGCAGCAGGACCGCGGCGGCGGCGAACAGCCCCCGGGCCGCGCCGTCGTCGGCGATCAGGGCCAGCGCGACGGCGAGCCCCGTGGAGGTGAGGACGACGACCGGCATCGTCGGGTCCCAGTTGCGGCCCAGCAGTTTGTGGGCGTGCACGTAGGTGCCGGTCTCCATGGCGAACAGCGCCGGAAGGACGCTGAGCGCCACGGCGAAGAGGACCCCCGCCGTGACGCCGCTGCCGAGGAGAACGGCCACTCCGAGGACAGCGTCCACCCTCATCGGGTCAGCTCCCGGCGGGGTGCGTGTCCACCGTCAGCTGTGCGACGGACCGCATCGTGGCGTCGCGGAAGTAGGCCGCGAACGCCTCGGGAGAGGACGTCTCGCGCCGCTCGGCGAGGTAGGGCTGGAGCTTCTCCTCCAGGACGTGGACGCCTTTCTGCCGGGCCATGTGGGCGCCGACGGCGGCGAAGTCGCCCTCGTAGTGGATGACGCGCACCATCACGTCGTCCTTGATGAAGACGCCGGTGCCCAGCAGCCTTCCGGCCGCCTCGCCGTCGTCGCCGGCCAGGTCGGGCGTGTCGACGCGCTTGAAGTGGGCGAAGATCTCCGCGATCTCGTCCTCGTACCCGGGCTTGACCCGGTAGGTGATCGCCGCGTAAGGCATCAGATTCCTCCATCGACTGTGAGCGTGGCACCGGTGACGTAGCGGGCGGTGTCCCCCGCGAGGTAGAGGACCGCGCCGGCCACGTCCGCCGCGGTGCCCAGCCGGCCCAGTGCCGTCATTCCGGCGAGGCGCTCGACGAGCTGCGGGGGCAGCCCCGCGGCCGGCTCGTCCTCGGTCGCGGTGACGCCGGGCGCGACGGTGTTGACCCGGATCCCCCGGTCGCCGACCTCCTTGCTCAGCGCCCGGCCGAAGCCCACCAGCGCCGCCTTGGAGGCGGAGTAGTGGGTGCCCAGCGGGCGCCCGCGCAGCGCCACCGAGGCGCCGACGTTGACGATCGAGGCGCCGTCGGCCAGCAGGTCGTGCACCGCCCTGGTGACCAGATAGGCGGAGGTGACGTTGGAGTCCATCAGCCGGTGCCACTCGGCCTCGTCCAGGTCGGCGAACTTGCTGTGGCCGTCGACGCCGACGTTGTTGACGAGCACGTCCAGGCCGCCCAGGTGCGTGCGGCACTCCTCGGCGAGCCGGGCCGCGTCCTGCCCGTCGGTGACGTCGGCGGCCACCAGGTGGTGTCCGTCGCCGCGGGCCGCCAGCGCGGCCGTCAGGCTGTGCGCGTCGTCACCGGTGGTGCGGTGGGCGACGACGGTCCGGGCGCCCGCCTCGGCGAACGCCAGAGCCGTGGTCCGGCCGATGCCCCGGGTGCCGCCGGTGACCAGGACCCGCTTGCCGGCCAGCCCCGGCCCCGGCAGCACACCGGTGGCCGTACCGGCGGCGCTCATACCGCATCGGGCAGGTTGGCATTGATCATCTTGAGCAGCAGCCGCGGCGTCTCGGCCTCCACCACGGCGTCGTCGGACAGTTCGACGCCGTACTCGCGCTTGATGACGCCGGTCACCTGGAGCAGCGCGAGCGAGTCGTAGCCCAGTTCGAGGAACGGGGTGTCCAGGACCGCCTCGTCGGAGACGTCCGCGTCCTCGGCCTCGCCCGCGCACTCCAGCAGCTTTTCGGCCAGCTCATGCTGGGTGAACTCGGTCACTGGATCCTCCCTCCGTCTTTCGTCCACACGTAGAACGGGTTCGCCATCGCGTCCTTGGGTTCCTTCCAGTTCGGGTCGTAGGGCGACACGCACTGCGCGAGGCGGGTGTTGATGTCGTCGTAGAGAGGGTGACTGCGGGCGCGGTAGAGATTGGGGGTGATGTCCTCGTCCGCCTCCACGAGGTGGAAGTACAGGTCGTGGAAGCTGAAGAGCGTCCGCCGCGCGACCCCCACCATGTGGGGCAGCTCGGTCCCGTCCGACTCCTCGAAGATGCTGGCGATGGAGTCGGCCCTGCCCGGCTCCATCCGCGCCACTATGAGCGTCCGGTGTGCCACCGTCGGCCTCCTTGGGGAAGGTGTGGAGCAGCCCGTCCCGGTCGGTCGGCGGGCCTGGCGGGCAGCGTGCCAGCGGCCTCTGGAGCCCCGCTCAATCCCGCCGCGACCCCGGTGCGCGCCCCGCCGCCTCCCGCCGTCCGCCTCCCGCGGGGCCGGGGCCGCGCGCGCCCACCGGTCCGGCACGGTCAGCGCAGCGGACCGGTGGTCACCGTGTTCCGCAGGGCCGCCTCCTGGGAGAGCAGCAGCGGCCTGCCGACCAGAGCGCCCGCCCGGCGGACACCGCTGGCGTGCGCGCCGTATCCGCCGCAGGGCAGATTGCCGTCCTCGGTGTCGAAGGGGGTGGCGTCGCGCAGCACGACGGCCGTGCCCAGCGTCCGCCCGGTCAGCCGCGGCTCGCCGAGGACCGCCGCGTACATCCCGCGCTCCAGCTCCAGGGGGTACCGGGCCCAGCAGCGCAGCATCTCCGGATCCTCGTAGGGGACGACGCAGAAGAGCGGACCGGAGAGAGCGGGCGGATGGAAGCCGGGGTCCTCGTCGAAGACCAGCAGGGAGGGCTCCACCTGCATCCGCTCCGGGTCCGCCCCGCCCCCGGCCACCACCCGGTCGGCGTGCTCGGTCAGGAAGCGGGCGGCGCCCTCCACGGCCTCTCCGTAGGTGAGCGCGGTGAGCACGGTGTCGGGCCAGCTGCGGGCGCCCACCGTCAGCACGGACAGTTCGGCACGCAGCCGCTCGACCAGCGCGTCCAGCCGCAGCCGGTGGACGAAGAGCACGTCGGGACAGAGCCGGTGCTGACCGGAGTTGTAGAGCCGGGCGCGCAGCACCGCCCGGCAGGCGGCGTCCGGTTCGGCCCGGGGACCGACGACCAGCGGGTTGGGCGCGGGCCCGGACAGCAGGAAGAGCGGGCCGTCGCCGATCTCGGTCATCAGCTTGCCGGCCGCCGAGGCCGAGCCGGTGAAGACGACGGCGTCGGACTCCGCGCAGACGGGCGTGAAGTCGTGCTGCGCGGCGTCGGTGAAGCGGATCCGGGCGGCCAGCACGGGGTCGAGGCCGCGGCTGACGGTCCGGTGCACCTCCAGGGCCGTCTCCCGGATCCGGGGCGTGGGCCGGATGACGACCTCGTCGCAGTAGAGCGCGGGCACCAGGCAGTGGCGGACGTAGGAGTAGAGCGCGGTGTCCTGCGGAAGCACGACGGAGACCCGGGCCAGCTGCGGCACTCCGGTGCGGGCCAGCTCCCAGGGCGCCCCGGCCACCGCGCGCAGCGAGCGCAGCAGTTCGTCCCGGGCGCTGGCGCAGGTGGCGAGCCGGGTCAGGGCCGCCAGCAGCTCGGCTCGGCCGTCCAGCAACGCGGCCGCCGCGCCGGTGGCCCTCTCGTGCGCCGCCTCGAGATCGGGCCACGGGCGGGTGACGGATTCCAGCACGGGCATGGAGGGCTGGGTCATGGAGGACTCCTCGGGCACGGGCGGGTCCGCTCCCACCGGCTGCTTCAACCGGCGCTCGACCCCGCCGGGTTACCTTTCCCTGCGGCTCACCGCCGCATTTCCGAGGAATCACCGATTTCGTGTATGTCAGCTCTGTGACGGTGATTTCAGCGTAGGGGGGACGGAGGCGGAGTGTCGAGAGGGCCGCCTCGGACCGGGCGGCCGGACCAGGAGGGGACCCGTCCATGACGCTGACCGCCCGCACCGGACCCGCCGACCGCACCGGATCCGCCGAACCGCCCGGGGAGACCGCGCCCTGGGAGGGGCGGCCGCTGACCGACCACTGGGACACCGTCCGCGCCCTGGTGCGCGACGCGCACCCGCGGCAAGCCAAACCGGCCTCCGGCGACGGGGATCCGGCCGACGGGGATCCGGCCGGCTTCGCGCCGGACGGCGAACTCCCCGCCCTCGACGGCCCGCTGCGCGGCTATCTGGCGGCGGCCGGGACGCGGGTCACCCGGCTGCCCGACCACCGCGGCGTCCGCTGGCAGCTGTTCGACCACTGCGCCGTCGCCGGGAGCCGCACCGCGCAACCGGACGCGGCGCTGCTGCTCGTCGCGCGGGCCGTGCAGCACACGCGGCGCACCGGCCGGCGGATCGCGCTGCTGGCGCCCTCGTCCGGCAACCTGGCGAGCACGCTGCGCGACGCGCTGCTGCGCGCCCACCGGTACGGACTGGTCCACCCGGACCAGGTGCGGGTGGTCGCACTGGTACCCGCCGCCGCCCGGCACCAGGTGGCCGACTCGCCGCTGGCCCGCCACCCGGAGCTGCGGCGGCGCAACCCACTGGTCGTCCACCACGGTGCGGAGCCGGGCTCGGTGCACGAACTGGCCGCCGCCTACTGCCGGGCGCACGCCCGGGCGCTGCGCACCGGGACCGGAACCGCGCTGTGGTATGTCCGCGACCCCGTCGAGCACCGGGCCGCTGCCGCCCTGCGCGCGTTCGTGGAGCAGGACGCGCTGGGCGCGGCGCCCGCGGCCGGCCGGGTGCACGCGCAGACCGCCGACACCGGATCCGCGGTGCTGGGGCACCGCGCGGGCAGCGCCCTGGCGGCGGACGGCGCCCCCGACGCGGCCGGGCCGCGCCCGCTGCTGGTGCAGCAGCCGCGCACCTGCGGCCTGGTGCTGCATCTGCTGACCGGATCGTGCTCCCGGGAGGGCGCGCCCCGGTACCGGTACGACGCGGCACGCCGCCTGCACCACCAGGCGGCCGGCAGCCCCGACCCGCACTTCCCCCGCACGGCGCACCACCCCGAGGAGGTCGTCGAGCCCGCCTTCTTCACTCGCGCCCCCGGCACGGCGCCGGAGGTGAGCGCGCTGCTGCGCGCCCACGGGGGCACCGGGATCGTCGTCTCCCGCTACGAGTGTCTGGCCCGCTATCCGTCCCTGCGCGCCCTGCTGGCCCCGGCCGGTGTCGCCCTGCCCGCCGACCCGGCCCGGTTGGCCGACTGGTCGCTGGTGATGGCGCTGACCGGAGCCCTGAACGCGGCGGAGCGCGGCCTGTCGGCCGGTCCGGAGGTGGTGGTGCACCGCACCGCCGCGCACGGCGCGGCGGACCGCGCCCCGGTACCCGGCGCACTGGCCCGGTACGCGGACTCCGCGGACGAGTTGCACGCCGTACTGACCGGGGCGCTCGACGACCGCCGGCGGTCGCGGTGACGGGCGCCGGGAGCCGGCCCGCCACCGGTGGGCCGGGTCGGCGGCACACCGCCAAGGTGCCGGGCGAGGCCGTGCGCGCCCGGCGGGCCGCCGCCGGCCTCCCCGCGCAGGGACCGCTGCCCGCACGGCCGTTCGTGCTGCCGCGCGGCCGCTACGACGAGCTTTTCGAGACCGCGGCGGCGCTGCTGGCGCTGGTCCGCCGGGCGGTGCTGGCACTCGGACCCACCTGGCCCGAACGGCTCGTCGCGCTCGGCGCCGACCCGGCCGACCATCCGCCGCACTCGGGGCTGGAGACGGTGGAGACCGACTGCTGTGCCCTGCTGGCCGGTGCCGACTTCCTGGTCGGTGCGGCCGGGCCGCAGCTGCTGGGCCTGGACGCCGGCGGCACGCCCGGCAGCCCGCGGGAGACCGGGGTGCTCACCCGCGCGTGGCAGCGCGCCGCTGCCGGGCTGCCGGAGGGGCCGCTGTTCGGGCACGATCCGCGGACGGTACGTGCCGCCGCGCTCGCCGACCTCTGCGCCCGGCGGGGACTGCCGCGCACGGTGGCCCTCATCGGTCCCGGCTTCCACCCCGACGAGCTGCGCGAGCTGCGGGCGCACGGCTTCACCGCCGAGCTGCTGCCCCGCCCCGGCCCCCGGGACGGGGCGGGCCGGCGGAGCTACGCGCTGGGGCTGCTCGGCGGCGCGCACGCGGCGGGCGGCGGGGCCGTCGGTCTGCCGCGGACACACCGTGCGGGCCTGCTGCTGCCGCAGCCGAGCAGCGGGCTGCTGGCCGACAAGCGGGCCCTCGCGCTGGTCTCCGAAGGGCTGCCCTGGATGACCCGGGGCGAGCGGATGCTGGTGGAGCGGCGACTGCCGTGGACCCGGATCACCCTGGCCGGGCGCACCACCTGGCACGGCACCGAACGGGATCTGCCGGGCCTGGTGCTCGCCGAGCCCGAACGGTTCGTGCTCAAGCGGGCGGTCGCGGGAACCGGGCCGGTGGTGGCCGGTCACGCGACGGAGCCGGAGGACTGGGCGGCGGCGGTGCGGCGCGCCTTCGGCCTCGGCGACAGCGTGGTGCAGGAGTACGTGCCACCGGCACCCCACCCGGTGGAGCTGAGCGACGGCGCGGCCGTGCGGACCGTGCACGGCGCCGCTGCCGTGCTCAGCCCGCTGCTGTTCGCCGGGCGGCCGGGCGGGTGCCGGGTCAGCTTCCCGGCGCCCGGCGCCGGCCCCTCCCGTCTCCCGGCGGACGCCGTGCTGGCGGGCCGGGAGACGTCCGGCTGAGACCGTCAGCCGCCGCGCAGCGCCCTCAGCGGCCCCCCGCTGCCGCTGAAGGCCGCGTCGCGTGCGGCGCCGGTCAACTCCAGTTCGACCGAGGAGTCGAGCACGGCGCACTGGAGCCGCTGCAGGTCGGGGGAGGGGTCCAGGCCCAGCTCGCGGGAGAGGACGCCGCGCAGCCGCTGGTAGACCTCCAGTGCGTTGCCGCGTCTGCCCGAGCGGTAGAGCGCGAGCATGAGCTGCGCCTGGATGCCCTCGTGCAGCGGATGCTGGGCGGCGAGCCCGGAGAGTTCGCCCACCAGCTCGTGGTGCCGGCCCAGGCTGAGGTCGACCTCGATGCGCTGGTTGAGGATGCCCAGCCGGGACTCCTCCAGCCGGGTCGCCTCGATCTCCAGCAGCGGACCGCACTGCACGTCCACCAGTGCGGGTCCGCGCCACAGCTCCAGGGCCCGGCGGAAGGAGGCGGAGGCGCCGACGCAGTCGCCGGCCTCCAGCGCCCGGTGTCCGGCGCCGGAGAGCCGCTCGAACTCGCGGACGTCGACCATTCCGCCCTGGGTGTCGAGCAGATAGCCACCGGACTCGGTGATCAGCACGCTCTTGGCGCCGTGCGGCAGATCGGGGTGGTGCCGGTCGCCCAGGGCGGCCGCGATGAGGTTGCGCAGCTGGAGCACGTACGTCTGGAG
The DNA here is from genome assembly GCF_042869455.1 of Streptomyces sp. NPDC007025. Lineage (NCBI taxonomy): Bacteria > Bacillati > Actinomycetota > Actinomycetes > Kitasatosporales > Streptomycetaceae > Streptomyces > Streptomyces sp. NPDC007025. The sequence goes on from NZ_JBIAFT010000003.1 coordinate 253,797, forward strand.
CGTGGTCTGCACGCTGCGCGGCGGGGCCTCCCCCCACAGTTCCTCCACCAGGGAGGCGACGGAGACCACTTGGTCCGGGTAGAGCGCCAGCAGGGCCAGCACCTTTCTCGGTTTGACCGCGGTCGGGACGACGGAGACCCCCGACTGGACGACCCGGCAGGGTCCCAGCACACTGATGTCCATCTCTCGCTCCCTTCGGGTGCGTTCTCGGACTGCTCGGACTAGGTGGACGGCTCGGACAGTGGTACGGCGCCCTGCTTGGGGCCGCTGCGGCGCAGTTGTGCCGCCAGCAGCCGGGGCAGCGCGGTGTCGCGTACGAAGAAGTGGCCTCCGGGGACCGGGTGCTGCGCGAACGGGCCGCCCGCCCAGCGGCGCCACTCGGCGACGGCGGCGGCCGGGGCCGCCTCGTCCCGGGTGCCGGCGAACACGTGCACGGGGCAGTCGAGCGGGGTGTCCCAGCCCGGGTCCGCCGCGCCGCCGAGCGCGCGCAGGCTGACGGCGAGCCGCAGGTCGTCGCGCATCGTGGAGAGCAGGGTGCGCAGCCACTCCGGACGCTCGAACATGTACGAGGGCAGCGTGCCGTACCGGTTGAGCGCGGCCAGCAGCGCCGTGTCGGGCAGGTCGTGCTGGTCGGTCAGCGGGGTCGGCAGGTGCGGCGGCGGGCAGGCCCCCAGCCCGACCAGCACCGGCGCCGCCCGGCCCGCGCGGCGTATGCGCTGCGCGAAGCGGTAGGCCACCAGTGCGCCGAGGCTGTGCCCGTAGAGCGCGTAGGGCTGGTCCAGCAGCGGGCCGAGCTGCGCGTCGAGTTCGTCCAGCAGCACGGGCGCCTCGGTGATGCGCGGTTCACGCAACCGGGTCTCCCGGCCGGGGAGCCGGATGGGCAGCACGCACACGCTCGGGTCGAACCCGCGGCGCCAGCGCGCGAAGGTGAGTGCGCCGGCGCCCGCGTGGTGGAAGCAGAACAGCCGCAGTCCGCCGTCGGCCGGCTCCCGCCCGGTGACGGGCGAGGCGTCCGTGGCGCGTGGTTCGGGAGGTGCCGCGAGATACGCGTTCATCCCTCCCCCCTTCCCCCGTCCCGGTGACGGGGCCGGTCGTCGAGGGCCAGATGTTCACGACCGGCGCTGGACGACAGCTTGAAGCGGGGTGGAACCGACCCGGGGAGGGCCGCTACCCCGCGAGGCCCGCTGCCGCGCCGGCCTCGGCGCCGCGCCAGGCGGCCAGTGCGTCCTCGCCCCGGAGAATGGCCTGGTGCAGGCGGTCGATCCGGGGCGAGGGCTCCAGGCCCAGCTCCTCCACGAGGGTGGCGCGCAGCCGCCGGAAGGCGACCAGCGCGTCGGAGGAGCGGCCGTCCTGATGGAACGCGACCATGAGCAGCGCGTGCAGGTTCTCGTAGAGCGGGTAGCGGCCGCGCAGGGCGCACAGCTCGCCCAGCACCTCGCGGTGCCGGCCCAGCCGCAGGTCCGCGTCGATCCGCCGCTCCAGCGCGCCCAGCCTGCTCTCCTCCAGCCGGGTGGCCTCGATGGCGAGGTGCTTGCCGTGCGGCAGGTCGGCGAGCGCGGGACCGCGCCACAGTGCGAGTGCCTCGTCCAGCAGCCGTGCGGCCTTGGCCATGTCCCCGGCCTCGTAGGCCGCGTGGCCGTTGCGGGTGAGCTGCGCGAACTGCAGCGCGTCGACGTCGGCGTCGGCGATCTCCAACTGGTAGCCACCGTGCCGGGTGGCGAGGATGTGCTTGTCCCCGGGCCGGAGCGGGTCGCGCGGCGCGGCGCCGGTCGCGGGCAGAGGTCCCTGATCGCCCAGGGCCGCGCGGAGCCTGCGGCGCAGTTGCAGGATGTAGGTCTGGAGCGTGGTGGGGGCACTGCGCGGGGGCCCGGCCCCCCAGACCTCCTCCATGAGGTCCGACACCGGCACGATGTGCCGGCTGCGGAGCGCGAGCAGGGCCAGGATCTGCCGCGGCTTGGCCGCGCTCGGCGCGATCGAGGCGCCCGCCGTCTCGGCGTGCAGAGTTCCCAGTACCCTGATGCGCATCGGGGCCTCCCCGTTGGCGGTTCCCGCTGGTGGGTGTCGCTGCGTACGGTTGGGAGAATCGCATCCGTGCGCGCCGTGCGACAGTGAGTAACTCACGATCTTGGCGCGGATATCCGGCGGAACCGGGCATGAGATTTTCACATGGAGGGTCGTGAAGCCTCCACTGGCCCGAGCCCCGGGGGCCGCTCACACTGCTGTCCTGCGCATCGGACCCTCACGATCGGGCCACTCCCCACAGCACCGCGTCGCCCCATGAGTCCACGGGGGCCATGGGTTCCTCTCTCTCCAGACGGGAGACCACGATGTCAGGTCACGCGCTCGCCAAGGTCACCACCCCCCGCACCCCGGGGGCTGCGCACTCGCTCGACCAGGACTGGCGCTTCGCCGAACTGACCGCGCAATGCTGCCTCGACCCCGCCCTCGCGCTGCGTTATGCGGTGGAACCGCGCGGCGTGCTGGCCGAGTTCGGGATCGCCACCGACGCGGCGACCCCCGTCCCCGCCCTGCCCGCAGGGCTGGGCAGCGAGGTGACGATCACCAGCCTCAACCCGCGCGACACCGTCGGGCACACCACCGACTGCTCCAGCTGGACCTACGCACCGCCGAACGAGCCGGCACCGGCCGCCGTTCCGGTCTCCCCCGCGGCAGCGACACGCTGAGCCGCACCCGAGCCGACCGAACGGGGGAGACGGAATGGAGACCGGCACCACACCACCGAGACCGGGGTTCCGCAAGCACCTGCGGCCCGCCGTCGTACCGGGAGACGCCACCTACCTCGTCTCCGAACAGGGAGTCACCGCCCTGGAAGGCGCGGCGATGGCTGCCCTGGCACCACTGCTCGACGGCAGCCGGGACCTGGCGCAGCTGGCCCGGGAGACCCGCGGGGTGCTCTCGCCCGGCCAGCTCGGCAGCATCCTGGGGCAGTTGGCCCAGGCCGACCTGGTCGCCGACTTCGCCCCGGCGGGCGACCTGGCCGCCGACCGTCCCGGGCATTCCGACGCCACCTCCGCGTTCTGGGAGTCCGCCGGACTCGACGGGACGCGGGCCGACGCCGAACTGTCCGCCGGCCGGATCCGGCTGCTGACCGTCGGCGGCGACGAGGACCGGCGGGCCGCCCTGGACGCCTTCCGGGCGGCCGGAATCACACCGATCCGGCCGGGCGAGAGCGACGCGCACACCCTCACCGTGGTGCTGTGCGAGGACTACCTCTCCCCCGCGCTGGCCGACATCGACGCGGCCCAGCGCCGCACCGGCCGGCCCTGGCTGCTGGCCAAGCCCTCCGGCGTCCAGCCGTGGCTCGGCCCGATCTTCCAGCCCGGCACCGGCGCCTGCTGGCACTGCCTGCACCACCGGCTGCGCCACCACCGCTCCGCGCACAGCTATGTGGGCCGCGCACTGGGCCTCTCGGCGCCGGTCACCCCGCCGCGCGCGCACATCGCCGCCAGCCGGGCCAGCGCGCTCCACCTGCTGGCCCTGCAGGCGGCGACCTGGCTGGGCGGCTTCCGGGACGGCCGGCAGTCGTCGGTGTGGACCCTGGACAGCCTGCGCGGCGAGGGGAGGCACCATCCGGTGGAGCGCCGCCCACAGTGCCCGGTCTGCGGCGATCCGACGCTGGTCGCGGTCCGGGCGCGGCAGCCCGTGGTACTCAGCTCCCGCCCCAAGGTGCCCACCGGGGGCGGCCACCGGTCGGTTCCGGCACGGGAGATGCTGCGACGGCACGAACACCTGGTGAGCGAGGTCACCGGGGTGGTGCGGCTGCTCGACCGGGACCCGCGCTGCCCGGAGGACCTCAACGCCTTCGTGTCCGGCAGCAATCCGGCGCTGCTCGGCGACGGGGTGCACACGCTGCGCTCGGCGCTGCGCAGCCACAGCGCCGGCAAGGGCGTCACCGAGCTGGACGCGAAGGTCGGGGCGCTGTGCGAGGCGCTGGAGCGGTACTCCGGCACCTTCCAGGGGGACGAGGAGCGGGTCCCGGGACGGTACACGGAGCTGGGCGGCGCCGCGGTGCATCCCAACGCGCTCCAGCTGTACGACGAGCGGCAGTTCGCCCGGCGGCAGGAGTGGAACGCACTGCACTCGCCGTTCCAGTTCGTCTGCGACCCGTTCGACGAGCACGCGGTGGTCGACTGGACGCCGGTGTGGTCGCTGACCGAGCGGCGGCACCGGTTGCTGCCCACCGCGATGCTCTACTTCGCCACCCCGCGGCGGGCCGGCGACCCGGTGCCGGTGCGGGCCGACTCCAACGGCAACGCGGCGGGCAGCAGCCTGGAGGACGCCGTCCTGCAGGGCTTCTACGAACTGGTGGAGCGCGACGCGGTGGCCCTGTGGTGGTACAACCGCACCCTCCAGCCGCAGGTGGACCCGGAGTCCTTCGGCGAGGAGTGGATCAGCCGGATGCGCGCCTCCTACGCCGCGCTCGGCCGGGAGTTCTGGGTGCTGGATGTGACCTCCGACCTGGGGATCCCGGTGATGTGCGCGGTCTCCCGGCGCACCCGCCGTCCCGACGGGAGGGGGCCGGAGGACCGCGAAGACATCGTGTTCGGCTTCGGCTGCCACCCGGACCCGGCCCTGGCGCTGCGCCGGGCGCTGACCGAGATGACGCAGATGCTGCCCGCGGTGCTGGACACCCGCAACAGCTTCCAGGACCCGGTCTTCCGCGACTGGTGCACCCGGCGCACCCTCGCCGACCAGCCCTATCTGGCACCGGATCCGGAGGCCCGAACCCTGGGGGCCGCCGACTTCGGCCACACGCCCCGCGCCGATCTGCGCGAGGACGTGGAGGACGCGGTCGGGCTGCTGCGCCGGCACGGGATGGAGCTGCTGGTGCTGGACCAGACACGGCCCGACCTGGGAATCCCGGTGGTGAAGGTATTGGTGCCCGGACTGCGGCACTTCTGGGCACGCTTCGCACCGGGGAGGCTCTACGACGTACCGGTCCGGCTCGGACGCCGCGCCGAGCCGGTCGACTACGACGGGCTGAACCCCATCCCGGTGTTCGTCTAGCCGATGGTGGCACCCGATCCCCTCGCCTATGCTGTGCACACCTTCGGCGGGGCGAGGGGAGAGCGCGAGTGAGCTCAGGGGGAAACCGAATCTCTTTACACCGGCAACGAAACGGGACGCGGCAGCCACTCGCCTACGGGGTCGACGCCGCGATGGCGCCCCGGATCGTGCTGGTGGTCTTCGTCGTCGCCATGGCCGGCATCCTGGGTGCCGCGGTGCTGCACCTGCTGACCGTCGGCGGTTCGCCGATGCAGATCCTGGTCGGCGCGGCGGCGATCGCGGTGATGTTCTGCACCCAGGTGGCCCGCACCACCCAGCGGGGCATGCGGCTGCACCGCACCCACCAGTTCTGGGTGCTGGGCGTGCAGATCGTCTGCACCTTCCTGCCGATGCTGCTGATGGGCACGGCCTGGGTCGGGCTGCCGGGGCTGCTGGCGGGCTCGCTGCTGCTCACCCTGCGGCCCCCGTGGTCCTGGCTGGGGGTCGCCGGGTGCGTGGCCAGCGTCCTGGCCGTCACCTGGTTCTCGGGCTGGGCACCGCTGCGGGTGGCCTACAACGGGGTGTCGGCGCTGACGACGTGCGCCGTGGTCTACGGGCTGACCAAGCTGTCCGAGATCGTCCTCCAACTGCGCGCGGCGCAGCAGGAGATCGCCCGGCTGGCGGTGGAGGAGGAGCGGCTGCGCTTCGCCCGGGACCTGCACGACCTGCTGGGCTACAGCCTGTCGGCGATCACCCTGCGCAGCGAACTGGCGCACCGGCTGGTGGACGCCGATCCGCCGCGCGCCCAGGGCGAGGTGGCGCATGTGCTGGAGATCTCGCGGCAGGCGCTGGCCGATGTCCGCTCGGTGGCGCGCAGCTACCGGAACATCTCGCTGCCCGCCGAGATCTCCTCGGCCGTCTCCGTCTTCGAGGCCGCCGGGATCGACGCGGAGGTCGACTCGACGCTGGAGAGCGTCCCGGAGACGGTGGGCACCGTGCTGGCCACGGTGCTGCGGGAGGGCGTCACCAACATCCTGCGGCACAGCAAGGTGCGCCGCTGCCAGATCACGGTGTGCGGCGATGCGGAATGCGCCGTGCTGCGGCTGGTCAACGACGGGGTGCAGCCGCTGCCCGATCCGCGGGACCCCACGACGCCACGCCCGGACGAGGAGGGAGGCAGCGGGCTCGGCAATCTGGCCGCGCGGGTGGACGCGATCGGCGGCACTCTGCGGGCCGGTCTGCGGGAGGACGGCTGCTTCCGGCTGGAGGCGCGCATTCCGCCCCCGTCCCCCGGCCGTCCGGCGGGCCGGGAGGCAGGGCCCGGGGGGTGCGTGGACCGCGCGCCGGGCGGGCCGCACGGCACGGCCCGGGCGGCGGCGGCCTCCGGTGCGGCTACAGCCAGCCCTGCTCCCGGGCGATCCGCAGAGCGTCCACCCGGTTTCGGGCCCCCAGCTTGATGACGATGGCCGTCAGGTAGTTGCGCACGGTGCCCACGGACAGGAAGAGCCGCCCGGCGATGTCGGCGGCCTCGGCGCCCTCGGCCGCCAGCCGCAGCACCTCGGTCTCCCGCGAGGTGAGCGGGTTCTCCCGGGCCGACCAGGCGTCCAGGGCCAGTTCGGGGTCGATGACCCGCTCCCCGGCGCGTATCCGGCGGATGGCGTCGGCCAGCTTGCTCGGCGGCGCGTCCTTGAGCAGGAAGCCCGAGACATGGGCCTCCAGGGCGCGGCGCAGGTTGCCGGGCTGGCCCAGGCTGGTGAGAATCAGGGTGCGGCAGGCCGGCAGCTTCTCGTGCACCTCGGCGGCCGCGGTCAGTCCGTCCACGCCCGGCAGGTCGATGTCGATGACGGCGACGTCCGGGCGGTGTGCGAGGACGGCCGGCAGGATGGCGCTGCCGGAGTCGATCTCGGCGACGATCTCGATGTCCTTCTCGATGTCGAGCAGCGCCACCAGAGCACCGCGCACCATGTGCATGTCCTCGGCGAGCACCACTGAGATCATCGTCGAGTTCCCCCGCGGACTCGGCCGGCCGGACTGGCGTTAGCCAGGTGAGAATACCGCGCCCCGTCACGTGCAACACCGACTCGACCACGATTCGAGTCCATAGTTCAACAGTCCGTTACATGGCTCAGGATTCCGCCACACCCACGCCCGTCCGCCCCTACCCCCCGCCGCGCCGCTCGGCGACCGAGGTCCCCGAGGACTACGCGCTGCTGCGCGCGGAGGAACCCGTCGCCGCCGTCACGCTCCCCAGCGGCGATCCGGGCCACCTGGTCAGCCGCTACGACGACGTACGGGCCCTGCTCGCCGACCCCCGCTGCTCGCGGGCCGCGACGGTGGCGCCCGAGGCGCCGAAGCTCACGGCCGTCCCGTTCGACGCGGGCGGCCTGTTCACCATGGACCCGCCCGAGCACACCCGGCTGCGCGGGCTGGTCGCCCGCGCCTTCACCCCGCGCCGGGTGGAGCGGATGCGGCCCCGGTTGGAAGAGCTGGCCGGAGAGCTGGCCGACGCCATGGCCGCCGGGAACGGTGCCGGGGGCGGCCCCGCCGATCTGAACGCGGCCTTCGCCCTCCCGTTCCCGATGGCCGTCATCTGCGAGCTGCTGGGGGTGCCCTTCGCGGACCGGGAGCGCTTCCGCACCTGGTCCGACGCCGTGCTGTCGCTGACGGCGCATCCGCCGGAGGAGATGCTGCGGCACAAGCAGGCGCTGCTGGCCTATCTGGCGGACCTGGTGGCGGACAAGCGGCGCGCTCCCGGCACCGACCTGCTGAGCGCGCTGGTCGGCGTCCGGGACGAGGAGGGCCGGCCTGACGAGCGGGAACTGCTGGTGCTGGCCATGACGTTGCTGGTCGCCGGGCACGAGACGACGGCCGGGGTGCTGGGCACCTCCGTGCTGACCCTGCTGCGGCAGCCGGAGCGGCTCGGCCTGGTGCCGGACGGGGAGGAGGCGAGGGCCGCGCTGGTGGAGGAACTGCTGCGGCTCAACCCGGTCGGGGACGGCGGGCCGCTGCGGGTCACCACGGAGCCGGTGGAGGTGGCCGGCCGGGTGCTGCCGCCGAACAGCGCCGTGATCGCGTCCGTCTGCTCCGCCAACCGGGACGGCAGCCGGTACACCGATCCGGACCGTTTCGACCCGGACCGCACCCAGGATCCGGCCCAGCCGCCGCACCTGGCCTTCGGGCACGGTCCGCACTACTGCCTGGGGGCGCCGCTGGCGCGCGCCGAACTGGCCGTCGCGCTGCGGGTGCTGGCCGGCCGGTTCCCCGCGCTGCGGCTGGCGGTGCCCGTCGAGGCGGTCACCATGCACCGGGGGCTGCTGGTCAACCGGCTGACGGAGCTGCCCGTCCGGTGGGACTGAGCGCGGCGCCGCGGGGTCCGGCGGGAGCCGGGCCCCGGATGCGGGAGCCGTCGCGGGCCCGCGGGCCGTATCCGAAGGCGCGGTCGACGGCGATGTGGGCGAGCCATCCGCAGGCCGCGACGCGCAACGGACGGCTGTCCAGGGCACGCGCGGTGCCGAGGAGCAGCAGGGGCACGCCCGGCGAGTGCAGCAGGTTGTAGGAGCGCACCGCGTACCGGGGCAGCGGGTCGAACGCGGGGGCCGCGGCGATGCCGTGGAGCAGTGCGAGATCGGGCAGCACGGCGGAGGTCCACAGCACGCGGCTGCGGGGCCCGTCCAGCCGGGCGCCCGCGTACAGCGCCGCGGCCCCGACCGTGCCGCTCAGTATCCGCCCCCGCGGGGTGCACCACGTCCAGCCCCTCATGTCCGCACCCGGCCCCGGCCGCCCCGGCGCACTCCGGCGACCGCCTCCAGCGCCGCCCGCCGCACCGGGTGGACGCCCAGGCCGCGGAGCGCGGAGCCGAGCAGCAGCGGGCGGACGCGGCCCAGGTGGGCCGGGGCGCCGTGCTCGTCGTCGACCACGAGCAGCCTGCGGCGCGCCGCGGGGTCCCGCAGCAGCACGGCCGCGTCGGCGAGTGGCACGATCTCGTCCCGCAGCGCGGCGACATAGGTCAGCGGGAGGTGCGCGAGGCGGGCCAGCTCCGGCGGTGCGAGCGCCCAGTCCCGCAGTGCGGGCAGCACCTCGGCGGGCGGGTGCCCGGTGAGCCGCGCGAGGGTGTGGGCTGTCGTGGCCGGGATGCGGGTGTGCTGGTCGGTGTCCCGGAAGAAGTGCCGCACCGGCGCGCCCACGGTGGAGACGCCGGTGATCCGGCGGTCGGTCAGCGCGGCCCGCAGCGCCAGATGGCCGCCGAAGCTGAGCGCCACGGCATGCGTGCGGCCGACGTCCGCGCGGTCGGCGAGGTGGTCGAGCAGGGCACCGAGCATGGCGGGGGCCGCGGTGTCGTAGGGCAGGGTGTTCTCCCCCACGCCGGGCAGTTCGGTGACGGCCACGGCGGTGCCCAGCGTGGCGGCGCGGGCCAGCAGCGGGGCCCACTGCTCCTTGACCGAGACGATGCCGCCGCACACCAGGATCAGGGGACGCGGGGCGCTGCGGGAGAGTCCGGCCGTCCAGGCGGTGAACCGGCCGGTGCCGCCGGGCGGTTCGATCTCCGCCCGGCCGATGTCAGGGCGGGTGGACCGCCAGCGGTCGAAGGAGCTCACGCACAGCCGTTGGGCCCGTTCCCGCGCCGGACCGTCCGGGTGGGGGAAGCGGGCCAGCGCGTAGTGGCGGACCGCGTCCAGGTGCCTGCCGCGCGCGGCGAGTGCGTCGCCCGCGCGGCTCCAGACGGCGGGCCAGGCGTCGGGGCCCTCGCCGTGCGCGCTGCGGATGCGGGCGAGGACCGCGCGGCAGCGGTCGCCCGGGATGCCCTGCGCGCGGGCGTGCAGCGGTGCGAGCGCCCGGAGTTCGGCCAGTCCGGGCGGGCCGGTGAGTACTGCGCTGTCGCTCATACGGGTGTCACCTCGCTGGGCGTGGGCGGCTGTTCCCGCCGGGCGGCGGGGTGCCGGCCGGGGAAGTAGGCGGGGGCCAGCACCCGGCGGCGCAGCGCGGGGCTCGCGTCGAGCGCGCGGTAGACGGTCCGGCGCAGCGCTGTCGCGGCGGGTGCCGTGAGCGCGAACATCCGCTCCTGCCGCAGTTGGAGCGCGCGCGAGCGGCGTACGTCCGGCTCCCGGCGCCGCTGGAAGAGGTCCAGCGCGGTGCGCAGGGCGCGGCCGCGGGTGCGCCGGTCGCGGCCCAGCGCCTCGGCGGCCAGCGGCGCGAGCGCGACCGCGTCGGCCAGCGCGTGGTTGACTCCCTGGCCGAGGACGGGCGAGAGGGTGTGCGCGGCGTCGCCCACCAGGACGACGCCGGGGGCCGACCAGTGCGGCACCTCGGTGGTGAAGATGTCCAGCAGCGCCGTGTCCGACCACGCCCGCAGGCTGCCGCGGGCCGCTTCCCCGGCCTCCGGGGCCAGCCGGCCGATGCGGGCGCACAGCGGATCGAGGCCGCCCGCGCGCAGCGTCCGCAACCCGCCCTTGGGGATGTTGAGGCCGACCCGGACGGTGCCGTCCGCGCAGGGCAGGAACAGGCCGTGGCTGTCCCCGGCGATCCGCACCCGGTAGACGCGGCGGTCCCAGCCGGCGGGGAAGGGCAGCTTCAGCCACACCACGTCGCGCTCCAGCGGCCGGTGCCGCGCCCGTTCCTGGAGTCCGGACAGCCGGCGCACGGCGCTGTGGCGGCCGTCCGCGCCGACGGTGAGCGGCACCTCGACCCGCACGGTGCCGGTGGGGGTGCGCGCCCGTACGCCCGCCACGGCCGGGCCGTCGACCAGCAGTCCGACCGCGGTGGCGGGCTCCAGCACCGTGCAGGCGCCCGGCTGCCGGGCGGTCTGCTCGGTGAGCGCCGCCAGCAGCGCGTGCTGCGGCAGTTCGGCCGGGTGCCGGTAGCGGTAGGGGAAGTCGGCGAACCGCAGGTCGAGCACGCGGCGGCCCGCGTCCTGGATCTCCAGCCGGTCCACCCGGTGCGCTGCCCCGCGAACCCGCTCCCAGACGCCGAGTCCGGCCAGCAGCCGCACGCCGTCCGGGGAGACGGACTCGCCGCGGAAGGCCGGGCCCGCGCCGCGGGCCGGGTCGCGCTTCTCCAGCAGCACGACGTCCAAGCCCAGCCGGGTCAGGGCCAGGGCCAGGGCCCGGCCGCCGGGGCCGCCGCCGACCACGCACACGTCGGCGTTCAGCGCGCTCCCGGCGGCTGTCCCGTCACTGCGCACGGTGCTCCTCCCCCGTCCTGTCGACCAGCGCGGCGATGAGCCCGTCGTCCAGCATGGTGGCCGCCGCGGTGTCACTGGTGTCGCCGAAGCCGGCGTCGAAGTGGGCGACGCTGACGGTGTAGGCGCGGTCCACCAGGCAGGTGTGGAAGGCCCATTCGGCGCCGGTGCCGGGCTCCCCGTCGGGCCGCAGCACTTGCACGTTGCGGTCCTGCGGGCTGAAGCCGAACTCGGTGAAGCGGAACCGCATGCCCTGCCCGATGGCCTTGCTGTACGCCTCTTTCAGGGTCCACAGCCGCACCAGCGCCGCGTTGCGCCGCTCCTCGGCGATCTGCGCGAGGGCGCTGCGCTCGTACGGTGTGCAGACCTGCTTCTCGGTGCCCAGGCCCAGCATCGGGCGGTCCTTGGCCTCGGCGTCCACCCCGATCCAGCCGCGCCGGGTGAGGCCGACGAGCAGCAGGTTCTCGGTGTGGCTGAGGCTGATGTCGATCTGGTCCAGGCCGCGCAGATAGGGGCGGCCGCCGGGCTTGTAGGCCAGCTCGACGGCCTCGGGTGCGGCCTCGACGACCGCGCAGGCGACGTGTTTGAGCAGCAGCCGGGACGCCACGAAGCGGGCCCGGACCTGCGGGTGGCCCATCGCCCGGAAGCGGGCGTGGTCCCGGCCCAGCAGCGGGCGCAGCCGCGGATGGTCGAGGTCGGCGGGCAGCCACTCCGGCAGCCGCCCGTACACGACGACGCTGCCGTGCCGCGCGACGGCGTCACGGACCCGCTCCCAGGGTCCGTCCGGTCCGTCCATCCGCACCGGCCGGGCGAACGGCTCCGCCGTCCTGCCGTCCACCGCGGGGCCCAAAGTGATCGCCATGCCAGCCCTCCAGGCAGGTCGCCGCGCCGTCGGTTGCGTCCACCGCGCGGTGGCCCGCCGGGTCCGCCGCGCGGATGCCCGGCGGCGCCTGCCGGGCGGTCGGGGTGCTCACGCGGTCACCGCCGCCGACCAGATGTCGCGCAGGCTGCGCGCCTGCAGTACGGCGTCCACCGGCACCGGGCGGTCGAGTACCTGCTCCAGCAGCCCGATCAGCCGCAGCAGATGGACGGAGTCCCACCCGGCCAGCTCGGTCAGCTCCCGCTCGGCGTCGGCGGGTGCCAGCGCCGTGCCGAGGTGGGTGTTGGCGAGCTCGATCAGCTCCTCGACGGTGCGCATGCCCCCACCTCCGCCCCGTCCGCGGCCGGCTGTGCGGGCTCGCCGGTCAGCCGCAGCCGCAGCGTGACGTGTCCGGGGACCGGCGGGAGCGTCCGGAGCGGATGCTCGAACCGCACCTCGCCCGCGGCGCCGGTGTCCGCAGGGGTCTCCGTGCCGTCGTTGCGGTCGACCGCCGCCGCGGGGGTGGCCGGGCCGGTCGCGGTGCCGCTGCCGGGGTCGGCACCCGGGCCGCTGACGGTCCGGAAGCCGTGCCGGGGACAGAGCATCCGCACGGCCGCGTTGGCCCGGGTGGGGCGCCAGACGGCGTGCACGGCGGTCAGCCCGGCCTCCCGCGCCGCCGCCAGCAGTCCGCCCAGCACGGCCTCCTCGATACCGCGGCCCAGCACCCGGCAGCTCAGCAGCAGGTTCTCCACCCGCAGCCGGTCGCCGTCGATCCACGCGAAGACGGCACCGACCACGCCCTCGTCCCCGAACCGGTCGGCAGCCCGCACCGCCAGTACCGCCGCGCCGGGTGCGGCGGCCCGCTGCCGCACCTGCTCGGCGCCCAGCCGCTCCCCGGTCAGGTTGAAGCGGTTGGTGCGCAAGGTGAGCTGGGCCAGCCGGGCCAGTTCGTGCTCCCGGGCGGGCGAGACCTCCACCCGCAGCTCCAGGGTGCCGAGAAAGGCGCGGTGGTCGGCGGAGGCGGCCTCGGAGCTCGCCCGCACCGCGCGCCGCGCGTATCGCACCGGCCGCAGCCGGTCCTCGTCGGTGAGCGCCGGGGTGTCGAACCAGCCGTCCGCGAGCAGGCGTTCGGTGTGCATCGCGGGCTCCGCGTCCAGCTCGACCACGGCGGCGCCGGGCACTGCCGCACGCACGCTCTCCCGTTCGAAGGGCGTGTCGTCGGCGAAGACCACCGCCTCCGGTGCGAGACCCAGCCGCTCGGCGACGGTGCGCACGCCCTCGGCCTTGGAGCCCCAGTCGGCGACCACGGTCGCGAAGTCGTCCGGGCGCAGTGGGAACTCGGGGTGCTCGGCCAGGGCCCGGCGGACGGCGCCGGCGTCGTTCCGGCCGCAGACGGCGAGCAGCACACCCTGCGAGGCGAGCTGTTTCACGGTGCGCTGGAAGGCTCCGAAGGCCGAGCCGCGCAGCGTACCGGCCGCCGTGACGCCCTCGGGCCCGTCCTCGCCCAGCACGCCGTCCCACAGGGTGCCGTCCGGATCGAGCACCAGACACTTCTTGGCCTCGCCACGCAGCGCGCGGATCAGATGGGCGGCCTCGCGGGCGTAGTGGGCCAGCAGTTCGGCGGTGCAGTGCGCGTCGGCGTAGGCGCCCAGGCGCGGCTCGTCGGCGCGGACGCCCGCGCTGGTGACCGGCTCCAGGTCCAGGACGGCGAGGCCGGCGGACGGCCGGGCCATGTGCAGCAGGTCGGCGTTGAACTGCTTCCACAGACCGCTCAGTTCGGCGCGCTGGGTGAGGGAGGTGAGCTGGTGGGTGAAGCGGCGCAGCAGCGGCACGGTGTTCAGCACCAGGGTCGCTCCCCTCGGCGCGGCGGCCGCGTGCGCCTGGGCCAGCTCGCCGAGCACCTTGCGCCGGCGCTCCGCGGCGACGCTCACCTCGAGCGGCTGCCACGGCACCTCGACCTTGTCCCAGACGGTGAGCGGGTCCAGCACGCACAGGGTGACCTCGGGCGCGTGTGCGTACAGCGGAGAGCTCGGGTCGGCCAGGTCGCCCAGGTAGCCGCCGCTGCCGCACACCCGGGTGCGGGCCAGGACGCCGTGCCGGGCGAGCTGCGCGGTCAGCGCGGGCACCAGCTCCCCGACCGTGCCCCGCCCGGTGACGGCGACGCGGACGACGGGGGTGTCCGGGTGGTGGGCGAGCACCTCCTCGGGGTCGAGCGGGGCGAGCACCCGGCCGGCGAAGTCGAGCGTGTCCCGGTCGGCGGCGGCCAGCAGCTCCCGGACGGCCGGGTACTCGGCCGCGAGCCTGCCCCGGGCGTGCAGGGTGCGCAGCGCGGCGCCCGGGGCCGGTGCGGGGTCTCGGTCAGGCATCGGACGCCTCCACGGTGAAGCCGGCCCGGATCCACTTGCTGGACTCCACGGAGAGGACCAGGGCGCGCTGAGCGGGGGTGAGCAGCGGGAGCAGACGGTCGAGCTGGTGGAGGACCAGCGCGTTGCCGGTGTTGCCGGTCTCCGCGACACAGGAGACCGGCTCCCACTCGAGCCCGCGGCCCAGCTCACTCGTGATCCGCTCGGTCATCCGGCCGCCGAGCTGGGGCGGCAGCAGGTAGTCGACGCTCTCGGGGTCCCAGTCAGCCGCGGTCAGCAGCGCGTCCCGCAGTTCGCGGGCCAGCTCCGGCACCCGCTGCTCGACCGCTTTGTAGTCCTCGCTCACCGGGGTGCGGGGGGCCGTGCCGGACCGCAGATCCGCGGCGCCGAACCACTCGACACGCTGCCCCGGGGGGAGTCCGAACCCGGCCAGCCGGTGTTCGAGGTGGGTGAGCGCCGCCCGGGCGCCGGGCCGCGGCCTGCCGCTGACGACGGCCGCGCCCGCGCCGTCGCCGAACAGCACGTAGTTGACCAGCGCGGCCGGCGGGAGGTCCCGGAAGTCCTGGCCCAGATCCAGGTGCTTGCTGCACACGTCGCCGCCGACCACCAGCCCCAGTCCGGCCGGGCCGAGGGACAGCAGGGCGCGGGCCACGGCGAACGCCTGGACCGCGCCGCCGCACCCGGACTGGAGCTGGTAGGCGGCGGCGCCCCGGATGCCGAGCCGGTCGGCCAGCAGGGCCGCGGTGCTGGGCATCAGCGCGTCCGGGGTGGCGGTCGCCAGCACGATGAAGCCCACCTCGGACGGGTCCACACCGGCGTTGGCCAGGGCCCGGTCCGCCGCGTCGGTGCACAGGTCCTCCAGTGTCCAGCGCGCCCGGCCGGTGTCCAGGTCGACGGCGAAGTGCCGGGTCCGGGTGCCGATGAACGTCTCCACCCAGGCGGACGGGATGCCCAGGCGCTCGGCGAGCCGGTCGTTGCCCACCGGCTCGCCGGGCAACGCCGTCCCGGTGCCCAGCAGATGCACGGGCGGCGGGCACGCGCCCGGGGCACTCACACGGCCGCCGGTGCCGGCAGGCCGCGCAGATACGCGGCGAGGGAACCGATGCTCACCAGAGCGGCGATCATCTCGGGCAGCGACAGCTCGCCCAGCTCGGGAAAACGCACCTCCAGCCGGTACTTGAGCTCCATCAGCATCACCGAGTCGAAACCCAGGTCGTCGTAGAAGCGCACGTCCTCGCCGAGCTCCTCCGGCGCGCTGCCGGTGATCCCGGCCACCACGGCGCGGACCCCGGCGCCGAAGTCCGGCGGCGCCGCCGCACCGGGCGGCTCCGCGCCGGACGGCCGGGCACCGGACGGCTCCGCACCAGACAGCTGCCCGGACGCGCCGTGCGAGCCCGGGCCGGTGGCGGTGCCGCGGCCCGCGCCCGTGCCGGAC
Source organism: Streptomyces sp. NPDC007025 (assembly GCF_042869455.1). Classification (NCBI taxonomy): domain Bacteria; kingdom Bacillati; phylum Actinomycetota; class Actinomycetes; order Kitasatosporales; family Streptomycetaceae; genus Streptomyces; species Streptomyces sp. NPDC007025. The sequence goes on from NZ_JBIAFT010000003.1 coordinate 269,636, forward strand.
TCGTCGGGATGCGCGCCCTTGCCGGGGTCGTCGAGGGCCGGGCCGGTGGGTGTGCCCGGGCCGGTGTCGGTTCCGGTGCTCGTCCCGGTGGCGGTGCGCGGGCCGGTGTCGTCGTCCGGGTCCGGGCCGGGCCCGGCGTGGTCGGCGTGCGGTACCCGCGCAGGGGCCGGGGGCGGCTGCCGCCAGGAGCGCCACCGGGTGGCGAAGACGTGCGGTGCCATCCGTACGGTGCGCCGGTCGGCGGCGGCGTACAGCCGCTCCCAGCGCGGGTCGAGGCCGTCCTCGTACAGCCGGGCCACCAGCGCGGCGAGGTCCCGGGGACCGGAGTCGGCGCCGCGGCAGGGGGTGAGCACCGGGAGACCGCGCGCGGCGCCGATCCGGCGCAGCACGGGCGCCAGTACGGGCTCCGGGCCGATCTCCACCAGGTGCGTGGGCGGATCGGCGCACAGCGAGCCGACGGCGTCCGCGAACCGGACGGTCGCCGTGATCTGCGCCGTCCAGTACGCGGCGTCCGGCGCGGCCCCTTCGGACAGCGGTGCGCCGTGCACCGTGGAGTGGAACGGGATGCGCGGCGGCGCGGCGGGCACCCCCTCGGCGGCGTCCGCGAAGGCGGCCAGCATCGGCTCCATCAGCGGCGAGTGGAAGGCGTGCACGACCGGCAGCGTGGTGCAGCCGAGGCCGCGCCGCCCCAGCCGCTCCCGGACCCGGGCCAGGCCCGCCAGGGTGCCGGAGAGCACGGTGGCGCCGGGAGCCTCGACGGCGGCGACCGCGCACCGCGGCTCGGCCTCGACGGCTGCCTGCGCCTCGGCGGCCGAGGCCCGGGTGGCGAGCATCCCGCCGCCTTCGGGCAGCGCCTCCAGCAGCGCGGCCCGCCGGGCCACCAGGCGGGCGGCGTCGGCCAGTTCCAGCCCTCCGGCGGCCACCGCGGCCGCGAACTCTCCGATGCCGTACCCGAGCACCGCGCAGGGCCGGACCCCCAGCTCCCGCAGGGCGGCGGCGAGCGCGTACTCGACGGCGAACAGCGCGGGCTGGGCGAGGCCGGTGCGGTGGACGCGGGCGCCGCGGGACAGCAGCAGTTCGTGCACCGGCTCACCCGTCCAGGGGCGCAGCGCGGCCGACGCCTCCCGCAGGAAGCCGCGGTAGAGGGGCGAGCCCGCGTACAGCGCGGCCGTCATACCGGGATGCTGGGAGCCGTGGCCGGAGAAGACGAAAGCCACCGTGGGCTCTTCGGACGGGGAGGTCCGGTCCGGTACGGCCTCCGCCGCGGCCCGCAGTTCCCCGGCCAGCTCCCGCGGGGTGCCGGCCACCGCGGCGAACCGGACCGGCCGTGCGGCCCGCACCCGGTTGCTCGTCCGGCACAGCGCCGCCACGTCCCGCCCCGGCAGGTCCTCGGCCGCGGCCGCCTGGACGCGGAGGTTGTCGCGCAGCGCGTCCGGGGTGTCGGCGGAGAGGGTGAACACCCCCACGGCGGACGGCTCTTCGGCCGCCGGTCGCGGGTGCGGCGGGTGCGGCGGCGGCCCCAGGACGAGGTGTGCGTTGGTGCCGCCCATGCCGAAGCTGGAGACGCCGACGCGGAGGCCGGCCCCGTGGGCGGCCAGCTCCAGCGGCTCGGTCAGCAGCTCCATCCGCCGCCGGGCCAGGCCCAGTCGCTCGTTCTCGGCGCCCGCGGCCGGTCCCGGCGGCACGATGCCGTGGTGCACCGCCAGCACCGCCTTCACCAGCCCCGCCATCCCCGCGGCGCCCTCGGTGTGGCCGACGGCGCTCTTCGCGGAGCCGACCGCGAGGGGCGCCGTGCGGGGGCCCTGCCGGGCGCCCAGCGCGTCGTCGAGAGCGAGCACTTCGATGAGGTCGCCGAGCGCGGTGCCGGTGCCGTGCGCCTCCACGTACCGGATCTGCCCGGGCTCGGCGCCCGCGCGCAGCCGCGCGGCGGTGACCACCTCCCGCTGCGCGGCGCGGTGCGGCGCCATGATGCCGTTGCTGCGGCCGTCCTGGTTGACGGCGCTGCCATGGAGCACGGCGTACACCGGGTCGCCGCGCCGCACCGCTTCGTCCAGCCTGCGCAGCACCAGTACGCCCACGCCCTCGCCGCGGCCGATGCCGTCGGCCGCGGCCGCGAACGGTTTGCACCGGCCGTCGGCCGCGGCGAGTCCGGCCTGCCGGTAGATCCGGTCCAGCGCGGTGCCGATGACGATGTTGACGCCGCAGGCCAGCGCCAGGTCGCACTCGTCGGCCCGCAGCGCGGCGCACGCCAGGTGCACGGCCACCAGCGACGAGGAACAGGCGGTGTCCACGGTGAGGCTGGGGCCGCGCAGGTCGAACTGGTAGGCGAGCCGGTTGGCCAGCATGGAGCGCCCGCTGCCGGTTCCGGTGCGCGGGGTGATCCCGGCCGGATCGGCCAGCGCCAGCCGGGCCCAGTCGTCGGACATCGCACCGACGTAACTGCCGGTGCGGCTGCCCGCCAGCCGGGACGGCGGCAGCCCGCTGTCCTCGACCGCCCGCCACGCGCACTGCAGCAGCAGCCGCTGCTGCGGGTCCATGGCGGTCGCCTCGGCGGTGGGGATGCCGAGGAATCCAGGGTCGAACGCGTCGGCGTCGGCCAGGAACGCGCCCGGCGCCGCGCCCCGGAAGCGGGAGGGCGGCGGGGCGCCGACGGCGTGCGCGGTGCCGTTCAGCAGCCGCCAGTACCCGGCCGGGTCGGGCGCCCCGGGAAAGGCGCAGTCCAGGCCGACCACGGCGACGGCCCGCGGGTTCGTCCCGGGCGCCCGGGCGCCGTTCGGGGCGTCCGGCTGCGGCGCGGCGTCCTGAACCGGGACGGTCTCCTCAAGCGGGACGGTCTCCTCAAGCGGGACGGCTTCCTGATGCGCGGCGTCCTGGTGCGGCATCGTCACACCTCCGCCGGTCCGTCGGCGCGGGTGGCGGGTCCGCCGCGCGCGTACTCGTCGGCCAGACAGCGGGCCAACGCCTCGACCGTCGGGTGGTCCCAGGCGACGGTGGGCTCCATGAAGAGCGCGAACTCGTCCTCGATGTCGCCGTAGAGGCTCAGTGCGGCCACGGAGTCCAGCCCGTACTCCGCGAAGGGTGTGCGCGGATCGATCTCCTCGGCAGGACGGCCCAGGAACTCCGCGAGGCGGTCGGTCAGCCACCGCGCGAACTCGCGCTCCCCCAGCTCCGCGGGGAGCGCCGCCCGGGTCGGGCCCGGCGGACGGCTCCCCGGCGGATCCGGGACCCGGGCCCCGGTCGGTTGCGGCATCATGGCATGCTCCTCAGCCGGCGAGCGGGGTGTCGTACAGGTCGTAGCTGCGTCCCTCGCGGTGGCGCGCGAGTACCTCGTCCAGCAGGTGCCCCTCCACCTCGGAGGGCAGCTCGGGCAGCGGGCGGCCGAGCCGCCTGACGAGCCGGGCGAGGGCGGCGGTCAGCCACCCGGGGCCGGCGAGGAAACCGGCACCGGCCGACTGCGGCCCGGGGCTCTTGGCGGAACCCGGGCGCCGGCCCCCGTCCGGGTCCCGGCCCTGCTGGCGCCACACTCCGAGGCAGGCGGCGGCCGCCAGCAGCAGCGCATAGCGGTCCGCGCCCGCGTAGGCGCGCGGGCTGGCCAGTACCGTGCGGTCCCTGGCGGGCATGGCCGCGCACTCCTCCTGGAGGGCGCGCAGCTCCGCCTCCAGCTCGCCCGCCAGCGCGGTCAGCGCCGGGCGGTAGGCGCCGGTGCGGGCGCCGTCGGCCGCCAGTTCCCCGGCGGCTCCCACCAGGGAGCAGGCCAGCGAGTCGGAGGTCGCCACGAGGGCGAGTCGCGCCGGGTCCAGCGGCGGCAGCGGGTCCCGGATCCGGAACAGCCCGTCGGGCGCGGGCGGGCCGCCGTCCCACGCGGTGCGGGCCAGCCGGGGCAGCTGCGGGATGATCGTCGCCTGGCAGGCGGCGGTGCCCGCATGGCCCAGGCTGATCATCGGCAGGTCCCGTACGTGCTTCTGGAAGGCCCCGTACGCGCCACCGCGCACATAGAAGTTGGCGCCCAGCACGACGGACAGGTCGTAGGTGGTCTCCGTCAGCAGCTTGGGCAGCAGATACTTGACGGCTGCCGCGTACACGCTGGTCTCGGCGGGCAGCAGATGGACGGCGCGGGTGGCGGCCAGCGCCAGGCAGTCGCAGATCAGCAGGTCGGTGAAGGCGCCGACGAGGGTGGCGCGGGCATGCGGAATCTCCAGCACCGAGCGGTTGTAGAGCTGCCGGTCGAGGGCGAAGCCCACCGCGGTGCGCAGGGCCGTGTCGCCCCCGCCCAGGATCATCGAGGGGACGACGCTGCGGGTGATCTGGAAGGATCTGAGCGCCAGTTCGACGCCGTCGCCCACCTCGCCGACGAGCGCGTCGCCACTGACGGGGCAGTCGGTGAACTCGATGCCCGCGTTCTGGCAGCCGCGCACCCCGACGGTGTGGTAGCGCGGCAGATAGCGCAGCCGTCCGGCGGGGAGGCCGTCCTTCTCGACCAGCAGCACGGAATGGCTGCGGCTGCCCGCGGCCTCGTCGGTCCGGCTGAAGAGGACGAGCGCCTCGGCCCGTACGACGTTGTTGATGACCTGCTTGACGCCGTCGAGCCGGAATCCGCCGTCGGCGGTGGGGGTGGCCCGGAACTCGTTCCGCACGAAGTCGTTGCCGTGCGCCAGTTCGTGGTACGCGATGGCCAGCCGGCCGCCGTTCAGCAGCAGTTCGGCGACCCGGCGGCGCTGCTCCTCGGTCCCGGCCGCCCAGACCGCCACGGCGGCCAGGAACGTGGTGGCGCCGTAGCCGAGGCCCAGGCTGGCGTCGCGCCGGAAGACGGTGCGCAGCACCCGGCCCAGGGTGTCCACCCGGTCGAGCCGGCCGCCCCGCTCCCGGGGCACGAACTCGGCGTTGAGCCGGAAGTCGGTGAGCACGTCCTCCGCTTCGGCGAGCAGCTCACCGCGCTCGTCGGCGGCCAGCAGGGCTGCGGTGCCCAGCGGGTTGTCCGGATCGTCCGGAGCGCCGAAGCGGCGTTCCAGGTCGGCGATCCGGTGCTGGATCCGGAGCTCCTCGTCGGCCCCGGTGGCCTCGCCCTCGGCCTTGCGCTCGGTCGGCGTCAGCATGGCGGTCCCTCCGCTGTGCGGCAGGGGAACAGCGAGAACAGCTCCCCCGCCGCGTACTGTGCGGCCATCCGTTCCAGCAGCCGCTCGTACAGCGGCTCCCGCGCCTCCTCCTCCACCCCCCGGGGACGCGGCAACGGCCCCGTACTGCCGGGTACAGCTTCCTCCAGCCCGCTCGAGAGCCGGTCCAGCACCGCATGGAGCCACAGCGGCGACGGTGCGGCCTTCCCCGCGCCGCCCCCGCCGTACCGCCACAGCCCCAGCGCGCAGGCGGCGGCCAGGCAGCCGCTGTAGCCGCGGGCCAGGTCGAAGCTCTCCACGGGCGCCCCGCCGGGCAGCAGCCGGGCCGCGCCCATCCGGGTGTGCAGTCCGCGGCAGGCGGCGGTGAGGGTCCGGGCCGCGCGCGCCGCGGGCACCAGCCGGACGTCGTCCGCGGCGGCGCGGACGAGCACCGCGGTACTGCCGGGAAGCGAGGCGGCCAGCGTGCTGCCGTGCCGGGCCAGCAGGCTCAGCGCCTCCGGCCGCAGCCGGGGCAGCGGCCGGTCCGCGGAGAAGGTGGCGGCCTCCCAGTCCCGGTGCCGGACCGCACCGCTTCCCGCCGGTGCCGCGAATCCGCGGGCCAGCGTGCGGAACTGGGCGGTGAGCGCGTACAGGTTCACCATCGTGTTGCCGTCGAAGATCCCCACGATGCGGTGGTCGCGCTCCAGTTTCTGGAAGCGCCCGTGCGCGTGGTGGTCGCTGAGGAACGCGCGCGCCCCCAGCACACCGCGCAGCCGCAGCAGGATCCGGTCCACCGTCGTGGGCACCAGGTACTTGGCCACCGCGGAGGTGACGCTCAGCTCTTCGGGCAGCGTGTGGATGCTGCGGGCCGCGACCAGGCTGAGTGCCTCGGCGGCCAGCAGGTCGGCGTAGCACTCCGCCAGCGTCCGCCGCACCAGGGGCAGGTCCAGCATCCGCCGCCCGTACAGTTCGCGCCCCGCGGCGAAGCCGTAGGCCAGCCGCAGCCCGTGGTCGGCGGCGCCCAGGGACAGCCCGGTGCACAGCGAGCGGGTGATCTGCAACGCCTTCAGCACGGTTTCGGGGCCCTCGCCCTCCCGGCCGATCAACCCGTCCCGGCCGACCGGCGCCGCGTCGAAGGCGATGCCGCTGATGTCGGCGCCGCGGATGCCCAGCGTGGGCACCTTGGGCAGCGGGCGCCAGGTGCCGTGCGGCAACCGGGTCTTGTCCACGAGCAGCAGGCTGAAGCCGCGCGGCCCGCCCTCCGGCGCGGTGCGGGCCAGCAGGCAGACCAGCCGGCCCCGGGTGGCGTTGTTGATCAGCCATTTCTCGCCGGTGATCCGGTAGCCCTCCGGTGCCGCCTCGGCGACGACCTCGCCCGCCATCAGGTCGCTGCCGTGGGCGCGTTCGGTGAGCCCGAGCGAGACCAGCTCCCCGGCGCGCACCAGGTCGGCCAGCCGCGCGGTCCCGGCGCTCTCCTCTGCGACCCAGACGCAGACGGCACCCAGGAAGGTCTTGCCGTGCGCCACGGCACTCGTCAGGTCCCGCCGGGCCAGGGCGCGGACCACTTCCAGGAGCTGCGGCAGTCCGGTGAGCGCGCCGCCGTACCGGGCGGGCACGTAGTAGTGCTGCACTCCGATGCGGTCGAGTGCGGCACAGGCGGCCGCCGGGAACTCCTCGGCGGCGTCCTGTCGGGCGGCGGCCGGGTAGCCGAGCGGGCCCGTACTGTCCTCGGGGTCGCCGAGCAGGGCGTCCAGACGTTCGGCCAGCGGCAGCCCCGCGGCAGGTTCCGGGTGGGCCGGTCCGGGTGCCGGCTCCGGCGGTTCCTCCGGTTCCTCCGCGGCCCCGGACGACGCTGCGGGTGCGGAAGCGGGGGGCGGGGGGCCTGCGGCGGACGGTCCACACTGCGGCGTCCGCCCGCGCACCACCGTCACCCTCGCTCCCGCGCGCCGCGGCGGCTGTCGGCCCGCGCGTCGGCCGCGGCCTCCACGAGCTTGCGCACCTCGGGCGCGACCACCTCGTGCAGCGGATGGATCTGGCCCTCCAGGAACATCTGCCGCATGGCGCGGCGCTGCAGTTTGCCGCTGGTGGTCCGGCGCACCGTGCCGGGGCGCACCAGCAGCACGTTCTCGGCGGCGACCTCGAACTCGCTGGCCACGCGCTGCTGCACGTCCGCCGCCAGGGACGCCAGCCGGGTGTCGTAGCTGCGGCTGGTGCGCACCTCCTGGACGACGACCACATGGTCGCGCTCCGACTCCACCGAGAACGCGGCGCTGGACCCGAAGAGGGCGCTGACCTGCTGCACGCTGCGCTCGATGTCCTGCGGGTACAGATTGCGCCCCGAGACGATCATGATGTCCTTGAGCCGTCCGGTGACGAACAGCTCCCCGCCCTCCCGCACTCCCAGGTCCCCGGTGCGCAGAAAGCCGTCGGTGCCGTCGGCCAGGGTGGCGCGGAAGGCGTGCGCATTGTCCAGCGGCCGGTTCCAGTAGCCGTGCGCCACGCTCTCCCCGCGCACCCAGATCTCACCGACCCGGCGGTCCGGCAGCGGCGCGTGGCTCTCCGGGTCCACGATCCGCACCTCGCAGCCACGCGGGATGCCCGAGCTGACCAGGGTGCGGCTCGGCCTGCCCGGCCGCGCCGCGCGCACGGTGTGATGCTCCAGGTCGGCGCTGTCCACGGTGCGCTCCAGCGCCGGCGCTCCGGGCGACCCGCCGGAGACCAGCAGCGTGGCCTCGGCCAGCCCGTAGCAGGGGTAGAACGCCTCGCGGCGGAAGCCGGTGGACGCGAACCGCTCGGCGAACGCGTCCATGGTCTCGGCGCGCACCGGCTCGGCGCCGTTGACGGCCGTCGTCCAGCGGGAGAGGTCCAGTCCCGCCGACTGCTCGTCGGTGACGCGGCGCAGACACAGGTCGTAGCCCAGATTCGGACCCCCGCCGGTGGTGATGCCGTAGGTGTCGATCATCCGCAGCCAGTTGACCGGGCGTTTGACGAAGCTGATCGGCGGCAGCAGCACGCCTCTGCTGCCCAGCCACAGCGGGTGCAGCAGGTGGCCCGCCAGGCCCATGTCGTGGTGGAACGGCAGCCAGCCGCCGACCACCGAGTCCGCCGTGGTCCGCATCCCCTGCTGGATGGCCTCCTGGTTGGCGAGCAGATTGCGGTGCGTCACCATGACGCCCTTGGGATCGCTGACCGACCCGGAGGTGTACTGCAGGTAGGCGACATCGTCGGGGAACAGCCCGGGCTCGTGCCACTGCGGCTCGCCGCCGCCGGCCTCCGAGGCGCCCGCCGCACCGGCCACCGCCCGGTCGGTGGCCAGGCAGACCACCTCGGGGTGACCGATGGAGGCCAGCAGCTGGGAGACCGCGGAGGCGTTGGCCGAGTCCGTCATCAGATAGCTGACGGCGGCGTCCTTGATGATGTTGGCGACCCGCTCCACGTTCTGCCGGGCGCCACCGGGCGGCGGCGCCGGGACGGCCACCGCTCCGGCGAACAGGCAGCCGAGGAAACTGGTGACGAACTGGGCGCCGTCGGTGTGCAGGATCAGCACCCGCTGGCCGTGGCAGCCGCGCGCCTGGAGCCAGGCGGCCAGACGCAGGGAGCGCGCGCCCACCTCCCCGTAGCTGAGGGAGTCGGCCTCGAGCCGGTCGTCGTGCCCGGCCCGGACGAACTGGTAGGCGGTCGCGTCGGGCCGCTCGTGGATCCTGCGCAGTGCGAGTTGCGTGAAGTTCCTGGGCACAGCAATCATCGCCCCCATAGCCCCGTTGGCGACCCGCCCGACGGGCGGGCCTTTGCAGACGACCGCGAACGTGTCATCTCTGGCGAGAGCTTGACGTGGTCTTCTCAAGTCCCCCTTTATTCGCCGTGGACCGGGCCTGTTCCTCCTCTTCCTGCTCCGTCACGTCGAAGTGCGGCACCACCCAGATCAGTCCGTACGTGGACAGCGCCCGCCACACCGCCGCCAACACCTTGCGCATCCACACCGTGGCCTCCCGGATTCCGAAACGGGCGCCCAGGATGCGCGCGCCCGCTCGACGACGGCTCCAGAAATCCGCAGCACCCGCGCCGCCCCACCGGGCGCACACCGCCCACCGAAACGACTCCGGCACTGCGCCCGCCCGGCCAGTCGTGCGCACACCCGGCCCAGGCGGGTCAGTTCCCAGGACCCGGCCGGGCCTCCCCACCCCGGAGCGCGCCGTCACGTGCCGATCCGCATCGAGCCGGAGCGCCGCGTCGACGAGGGGGCGGCACGACCTTGCCGTAGCTGAACCTCATCCGCGGCGCCGAAGTCATCCGCACCCGCCCCGAAACCCCTTCCACGATCCGCACCAGGCAGGGTGCGGCACGGCGGCAGTACGGCATGAAGTCGACGACGCGCACGGTGCCCTGCGGGGTGTCCCTCTCGGTCTCCAGCACCAGAACGTCCTCCTCGCTCGGTGTCGCCACCCGGCCTCCCCCGAACCGCCTGCGATTCCACGGCCCCACAGCACAGAGCGTCGCCGTGGAGCACCGCTGGAGCGCCGCTGGGGTGCGGTCGCCGCTCACCGGTGCGGCCCGCGGGAGAGGAGGGGGGAGGCCGGGGCGCCCGGTGCCGGGGCCGGGTCAGCGGCGGGGTGGCGGAGCCGCGTGCGGGACGCCTTCCTCGGCCGCCAGTACATGGGTGAGCAGTCGCTGGCGGGCCGGGGAGAGCCGGCCCCGGTTCCAGTGCGAGGCGGTGAAGCAGGCCGCGGCCGTCCGGGGCCCGACGGTGGCCCGGCCCGCCTCGAAGTACCCGTCCCGCCAGCGGGCCGCCATCTTGCGCACCGCCTCGGCGTGCCGGGCCAGCGCCGCGCGGTGCTCCTCGGGGAAGGCGTGCAGCGCCTCTTCGCGCGGGATGCGCCAGTACGTGGCGATACGGGAGGCGGCCTGCTCCCGTGCCGCCCGGGCGCCGCCCGCCGCGAAGCCTCCGGGGCCGGGTCCCGTCTGGCGGCTCAGCGCGTGCCACACCCCGCGGTGCTCCCGGCCGACGATGCCCAGCCCGGCGAAGAGCTCGCGCAGGATCAGCAGCGAGTGCCGCCAGGCCGCGGACCGGTCCTCCCCGCCGGGGTGCCGGGCGTGGTGGTCCAGCCAGGCGAAGGAGTCGATGCTGAAGAGATCGTGCGCGTAGGGCATCGAGGCCGGACCGCCGAACAGATAGTGCTCGTGTTCGTAGACCACCGGCACCGGCCGGGTACGCGCTCCCTGGCACCGTGCGAACCGGTGCAGCAGCGCGGTGCGCAGCTCGGCGGCGTCCTGCGGCCCGAACGCCTGGAAGCGCACCCGGACCGCGGGGTCCTGGTGTGTGAAGAAGAAGTTCCGCGCCCGTTCGGCGCCCAGGAACTCCCTTGCCACCACGCCGAGTTCGGCGCAGAACTCGGCCCGGGCCCGCGCGTCCCGCGCCACGGTCAGATTGACCTGCGCCCAGGGCGCCCCGGCCCCGGCATCCCGGGCGGCGGCGAGCCCGGCGGTGATCCCCGCCGACAGCGCCGCGCGCCCCCGCGACCGCAGCTCCCGAAGCCGTCCCACGACCGCGGGCCGGGCCCGCACCGGACGCAGCAGATACCAACCCTCGGGCAATTCCCGCCCCCTTCACCGGTGACCGCGCCACCCGCGATCAGTCCTGGGAGGGAGGTGCCCGCCCTCGGGAGCATCCAACGACCGCCCCCTGCTCTTCATATGACCGGCAGTTGTACGCCGGTGCGGAGCGACGGAGTTGCGAGCGCCGGAGCGTTCGCAGTACCCGACCGCGGCGCGGGCGGCGCCCGACACCGGTGTCAGGCGCCCGAAGCAGGCGCGAGCGCTCGCCGCCGCCGGCACACCCCACGCAAGCGAGGTCGACCGACGCAGCCGAGAGCACCGGACGCGGGCGAGAGCACCCGTCACAACAGAGAACGCCTCAGTGCGTCTCCACGCCGGGGACGGCGCCTTCGGCGGCCGCGGGCCCGGGGTCCTGTGTGCTGCTCCTGCCGGGTGCTGCCAGGGCGGCGGCCCGTTCGCGTGCGGTGGCCGCCAGGGCCGCCCGGCCGACCGCATCGGCGAGCCGGGCCTGGCCGAGCCAGTTGTAGGGGCTGGTGGGGCGCAGGGCGAGGCGTTCGCTCAGCAGGGTGCGGGCCAGGTCCAGCCGCCGGGCGCGCAGCGCCGCCTCCAGAAGGGTGCGCTGCACCGCGTCCCGCTGCGCATGGCTGCCGCCGAACACCGCGAACCGGCCGCGCAACGGGAAGAGCAGGTCGACGGCGTCCTCGTACCGCTCCTGGGCGAAGGCGAGGAGCGCCCGGCAGACCGGCAGCCCGATCTCGGCCGTCATGGCGTGGTTGGTGACGCCCGGATGGGGGCGTGCCGCCCACTCCTCGCGGTCGGCCAGCAGGGCCTCGGTTTCCCGCAGCCGCCCCGCGCCGAGGTAGGCCATGACGGCGTGGGTGTCGTTGAAGGCGTAGTGCGGTCCGTCGCCGCGGGCGGCCCAGGCATCCGCCAGCGGGGTCCACCGGTCCCCGACCGCCGAGCGGGCGTCGTCGCCTCCCAGGTGGAACCGCCACAGCAGGGCGGAGGCGTCCAGCAGTTCGAGGGCGAGGCCGCTGGCGACCGCGGGGTCGAGCGCGGCGTCGTAGATCTCCAGCACCCGGCGCGTGTCACCCGCCTCCAGCGCGTAGAGGGCATAGTGCCACCAGTTGTGCACCGCCATCATGTTGCCGGCGCCCCAGTCCCGTGTGCGGGCGTCGAGAAACCGGATGCCTTCCGCGAACCTGCCCTGCATCTCCAGGGTGTGCACGACGGCGTGGATGCCCCATACGTCGCCCGGCTGCCGCTCAACTGCCGCCCGGGCGGTCTCCTCGGCCCGGGCGTAGTGGCCGGACTCCTCCAGTCCGAAGCCGAGCATGCCCAGCAGCGGGCCGTAGTGCGGATCCTTCTCGTCCCAGGCCGTCAGCGCGCCGGCGATCCGGTCGCGCAGCGCGGCTGCGTTCCCGGTGAAGAAGTCGATCTGGTGTCCGACGGCCAGCGCCAGGGCGTCCCGGGGCCAGGCGACGGCGATCTCGCGCAGCACCGCGCCGGCCCGCGCGATGTTGCCGTCCAGCCAGGCGGCAGCGGCGGTCAGATGCGCCTGTTCGCGTGCGGTGCGGGCCCCGTCGTCCGCCGCGGCCCGGAACCGCGCGAACTCCTGGCGGGCCGCGGCCGCCTGGCTCTGCTCGGTGCCGAGCAGCCCGAGGTACGCGGCGAACGCCTGGCCCAGCGGCGCGCCGGGCGCCAGCCGGCGCAGCTCCGCGACGGACTCCGCGACATCGCCGCGGAAGAAGAGCAGCGAGTCGACGGCGCTCTCGTACCAGGTGGCCGCAGCGTCACCCGCATCGCCGCTGCCGAGGCCGCTCATCTCCAGCCCGTGCCGGTCCCGGCGCCCGAAGGGGCGGCCCCCGCCGGGAGCCCCGTTCACTCCGTGCGCGCGGGAGGAGACCGCTGTGCGCGCGTCGCCCGCTGCCGCCTCGCGCTGTACGGCGTCAGCCGGCACCACGCCAGCTTGTACGGGGTCAGTCGGCACAGCGTCAGCCGGTGCCGCGTCAGCCGGTGCGGCCCCCGGGGCCTCCGGCGCCGTGGCCGCCGTCCGGCCCGCCTCCGCCCTTCCGTCCGCCGCGTCCCCCACGTCCGGTCCGCCGCCCATTGCCGCTCCTCCCGCCGAGACCGCCGCCCCCACCGACCGGGGCGGCCTTCCCCCGCGGCATACCCCGTGCCTGCCGCGGTGCCTCGTGCCGCGCGGGTGAAGATCCGGACGGCCAGTGGACGGGGCGGGTCAGTGCGCCGGGGACGGTGGTGGTCCCGTCGCCGTACGCCGCGTTCAGCTGCGGCTGGGTCAGGAAGAGCGCGCCGGCCAGGTCGGCGCCCCGCAGATCGGCGTCACGCAGGTCGGCGCCCAGCAGGTCGGCCCGGTGCAGATCGGCTCCGCTCAGGTCGGCGGCGATCAGGAGTGCGCCGCGCAGTGTGGCTCCGCGCAGCTGCCCGTCCCGCAGCCGCGCGCCCGCCAGGTCGGCGCGCCGCAGGTCGCGGCCGCCGAGGCCGTGCCGGACCCGCTCGCTGACCTCTTCGAGCACCGGCCCCACCCGTGCCCGCCAGGCGGCCACGTCCACGCCGCGCAGCCGCGCGGTGTCCCCGTCGACCAGCGCCTCGATCTCCGCGATCAGCGGGCGTGCCGCGGCGCCGTGCCCGGTGGCCTCGGCCTCGGTGAGCAGCCACAGCAGTTCGTGCAGCGGTCTCGTCACCCGGAAGACGGCGAACATCTCCGCTCCCGGCGTCAGCCCGGGCCGCGCGGTCACCCGCTGCCCGGCCCCGTAGCAGTCGAAGACGGCGCAGCCGGTGAAGCCGCTCTCGCGCAGTCCCGCGTGGATCGAGCACCGGTTCTCCGCCGTCAGATGGGTGCACCGCTGTCCGGCCGGTTTGTCGGCGGCGAAGTCCGCCGACGCGGTGAACGGCAGTGCCACACAGCACAGCCCCGCGCACCGTTCGCAGTCGGCCCGCAGCCGCTGCCCGCTCCCCTGGCCTCCGGACCCGTCCATCCCTCCAATCTAGCCCCTCCCGGGAGGGATCGAGCACGTCCGGGGGGTCGGGGAAATCGAGGGATCGGAGGCTCAGGGACCGGAGGGCCAACGGACCGGAGGATCAGCGGGGCGGGGGCGCAGGGGATCGTGCCGGAACGGGTCCCGCGCCGGAGCACCGGTCAGGGCTTGCGGGCCACGGCGCCGAACTGGGCGACGCTCTTCTCGTCCTCCGCCGCGTGTCCGGGACGCCAGCGCGCGCACGAGACGATTCCGGGCGCCAGCAGCTCCAGCCCCTGGAAGAAGCGGGCGACCTCGGCGCGGGTGCGGGCGGTGATGGGAGGCGTGGCGTTCTCGTTCCAGAACTCCATCGCCTCGACGTTTGCCTCACCGCCCAGTTCGAGCGTGGGATGGGTGAGGGCCAGATAGCTGCCGGAGGGCACGGCCGACATCAGGGTCCGCACGACCTGCACGGCCTCGTCCGTGTCGGCGACGAAGTTGAGGACGCCCAGCAGTATGACGGCGACCGGCCGGGTGAGGTCCAGGGTGTCCTCGGCGGCGTCCAGGATCGCCCGGGGCTGGTGGACGTCGGCCGCGATGTAGTCCGTCACGCCCTCCGGGGAGCCGACGAGGAGGGCGCGGGCGTGGGTGAGGACGGTGGGGTCGTTGTCGACGTAGACGATCCGCGCTGTGGGCGCCGTCCGCTGCGCCACCTGGTGGGTGTTGTCCGCCGTGGGCAGGCCGGTGCCGATGTCGAGGAACTGGCGGATGCCCGCGTCGCCCGCCAGGTACCGCACGGCGCGGCCGAGGAAGGCGCGGTCCGCGCGGGCCACCTCGCGGATGCTGGGATACATGGTGGTGATGTGGTCGCCGACCTGCTGGTCGACGTCGTAGTAGTCCTTGCCGCCCAGCCAGTAGTTCCACACCCTGGCGTTCTGCGCGACGTGCGCGACAGGGGGCGGCTCTCCCGGCGGGTCACTGCGTTCGCTCACGTCGGCGCCCTCCACTCGACGGCTGCACTGAAGCTGTCACCGAGTCTAGGCCGCCCCGCCGGTACTCCGGCAGTGCAGCGCCGCGGAAGACCCCGTCGGCCTCTCCCGGCCGGGAGAGGCCGACGGGTTGGCACTTCCTCCAGCCAGGTCTGGCAGATGCTATAGGAACAGCGCTCACGCATTGCAGATGCGAGCACAGAACCCATACGTTGACGCACATGCAGTCGTACACCATCGGGCAGGCCGCACGCCTGCTCGGCGTCAGTCCGGACACGGCCCGACGCTGGGCGGACGCCGGGCGGGTCGCCACCCACCGCGACGAGAGCGGGCGCCGGGTGATCCAGGGGCGCGATCTGGCGGCCTTCTCGGTCGCCCTCGGCCAGCACACCGGCGACGACGAGGAGACGCCCTACACCTCGGCCCGCAACGCGTTCCCGGGCATCGTCACGGCCATCAAGCTGGGCGACGTCGCGGCACAGGTCGAGATCCAGGCGGGGCCGCACCGGCTGGTCTCGCTGCTGACCCGGGAGGCCGTGGAGGAGCTGGGGCTGGAGGTCGGCATGCAGGCCACCGCCCGGGTGAAGTCGACGAACGTGCACATCGACCGCCCCTGAGCGCTGCGGGCGCAGCCGCCGTCCAGGCCGCGCCCGCAGCCCCTCCGCCCGCGTCCGCCACCCACATACCGTCCCCGTCCGTTCCGCCGCATGCGCCGCACGCGCCGCATCAGGAGTCGCCGTATGCCCTCAGCCGCCTTCCCCGCCCCGACACCCCGCCGGGCACTCGCCGCGCTCGGCGCCGCCGCCCTGCTCCTCCCCCTCGCCGCGTGCGGCGACGACAGCGCCGACAGCAGCGGCGCCGGGAAGACCGAGCTGACGGTACTCGGCGCCGCGTCCCTCACCGATGCCTTCAAGGCCGCGGGCAAGGCGTACGAGAAGGAGCACCCCGGCACCCGGGTGAAGTTCTCCTTCGCCGGTTCGCAGGCGCTGGCGGCGCAGGTCGAGCAGGGCGTGCCGGCGGACGTGCTGGCCACCGCGGACACCACCACCATGCGCGGCGTGCGCAGCGAGACCGGCAAGCCCGCGGTCTTCGCCAGGAATCGGCTGGTCATCGCGACGGGCGAGGGCAACCCGAAGAAGGTGAAGGGCCTGGAGGACCTGACCGACAGCTCGCTCAAGGTCGTGCTGGCCGCGCCCGAGGTGCCCGTCGGGCGCTACGGCAAGCAGGTGCTGGAGGCCCGGAAGCTGAAAGTCGAGCCCGTCTCGCAGGAGCCGGACGTGCGGGCCGTGCTCAGCAAGGTGGAACTGGGCGAGGCGGACGCCGGACTGGTCTACAGGACCGACGCGGCCACGGTGCCCGGGAAGGTCGACGCCGTCGACATACCCGACCGGCAGAACGCCATCGCCTCCTATCCCGCCGCCACCCTGAAGAGTTCCGAACACCGCAAGGAGGCGGCGGCGTTCGTCCACTGGCTGAGCACTCCACCGGCGCAGAAGCTGCTGCGCAAGGCCGGATTCCAGCACCCGTGACCGGCTCGTCCGCGCCCCGGCACGGCCCGCACCCGCCCGTGTCGGCGCCCGGCCCGCGTCCGGGCCGGCGTCCGCGCAGCGGCAGGCGCCGCACCGGGACCCGGGCGCCGCTCGCGCTGGCGGTGCCGGCGCTGCTGGCGACGGGGTTCCTGCTGGTGCCGCTGCTCGGCATCCTGGCGCGCACGGAGTGGGGGGCGCTCGGCTCCCATCTGGGCAGCGAGGGCGTCACCGAGGCGGTGCGGCTCTCGCTGCTGGTCTCCTTCGGCGCGCTCGCGCTCTCCCTGGTGCTGGGTGTGCCGCTGGCCTGGCTGCTGGCGCGGGTGGACTTCCCGGGCAAGGCCCTGGTGCGGTCGCTGGTGCTGCTGCCGATGGTGCTGCCGCCGACCGTGGGCGGAGTGGCGCTGCTGCTCGGCTTCGGACGGCGGGGGCTGCTGGGCCCCTGGCTGGAGGACTCTTTCGGCGTCGTCCTGCCCTTCCACACCTCGGGCGCGGTGGTCGCGGCGACGTTCGTGTCGATGCCGTTCCTGGTGATCAGCCTGGAGGGGACCCTCGCGGGGCTGCGGCCCGCCTACGAGGAGACGGCCGCCTCGCTGGGGGCCGGGCCGCTGCGGGTGTTCGGCACCGTGACGCTGCCGCTGGTGGCCCCCGGGCTGGCCGCCGGGGCGGCACTGACCTGGGCCCGGGCGCTGGGCGAGTTCGGGGCGACGATCACCTTCGCGGGGAATCTGCCGGAGTCGACGCAGACCCTGCCGCTCCAGGTGTACCTGCTGCTGCAGAACGAGCCGGAGGCGGCGACCTCGGTCTCGCTGCTGCTGCTCGCCCTCGCCATGGCGGTGCTGGTCGGGTTGCGCGGCCGCTGGACCGGCGCCGGCGGCTCCCCCCGCGCGGACGGAAGGCGCCGCCGCCTCCCGGGGCGGCGGGATGAGCCGGCACAGGACGCGCCGCAGGCCGCACCGGCCCCCGGCAGCACGACCCCACCCGGCACCGGCACTCCCGGGCCCGGCGTCCCCGGGGCCCGCGTACCGGGTGACCTCCCGGACCCCGGCGTCCGCGGCGGGAACTGGCCGCTGCACGCCCGGGTCACCGGGTTCACCGAACTCACGCTGGAGGCCGCGCCCGGCACCACGGTGGCGGTCGTCGGCCCCAACGGAGCGGGCAAGACGACACTGCTGCGGGCTCTCCTCGGCCTGACCCCGCGCGCCCGCGCCGAACTGGCACTCGGCGACGGCGAAGTCGGCTCGCTGCCCCCGCACCGGCGCGGGGTGGCCTGGGTCCCGCAGGACGGCGCGCTCTTCCCGCATCTGACCGCGCTGTCGAACACGGCCTACGGGCTGCGCGCACAGGGCGCGGGCCGCGCCGAGGCACGCCGCCAGGCACAGGAGTGGCTGTCGCGGCTGGGGGTCGGACATCTGGCGCACCGCAGACCGGGCCAGCTCTCCGGCGGGCAGGCGGGCCGGGTGGCGCTGGCCCGCGCGCTGGCGGCCCGGCCCCGGCTGCTGCTGCTCGACGAGCCGCTGGCCGCACTCGACCAGACGACGCGCGCCCAGGTGCGGCACACGCTGCGCGGCCATCTCTCCGGTTTCGGCGGGGTGTGCATGCTGGTCACGCACGATCCGGTGGAGGCGGTCTCGCTGGCCGACCGGGTCCTGGTGCTGGAGGACGGCCGGGCTCTCCAGGACGCTCCGCCCGTCGAGGTCACCCGGCATCCGCGTTCGCCGTGGGTGGCACGGATGCTGGGCCGCAACGCGCTGCCGGGGACCGGCGCGGGCGGCAGCACCCTGGACCTGGACGACGGGGGCACCCTGGTGGCCGCGGACCCGGTGCCCGAGGGCGCTGCCGTCCTGGCGGTCATCGCCCCCGAGGCGGTCGCCCTGCACCGCGAGCGGCCGCGCGGCAGCCCCCGCAACGTACGGCGCGGAACGGTACGCGAGATCACCGCGGTCGGCAGCCGGCTGCGGGTGCTGGTGGCGGCGGAGCCCGGTCCGGGCGGCACGGCAGCCGAGGGCGGCCCGGCGGCGGAGGACGACCCGGCAGCCGGTCCGGCAACCCACCCAGCGGCCGGCGCGGCAGCCGGCGGCCCGGACCTGGTGGCCGAGATCACCGCGGAGGCCGCGGCCGAACTCGGGCTCGCGGACGGCACCGAGGTGTTCACCAGCGTCAAGGCCACGGAGATCACCCTCGTGGAGCGGTGACCCGCGGCCCGGCGGGTAGGCGGCCCGGCAGGAGCGGACGGCGCGAACAGACGGCGGGCGGCCGGCGGTCCGCTGGGGGACGGCCGGCGGCGGGGCGGCGGGCTCCAGTCTCCGCCGCCCCGTTCGGGATAATGACCGGGACCGCGCGGCGGTCGTTCCGTATACCGAACAGAGCATCGCGAGGAAGGAGGGGCCGTGAGCGGTCCCCAGGGGTCGATCCGGAGCATGCTGGCGCTCAACCTGAAGCGGGTGCGGGCCCGGCGCGGACTGTCGATCTCCGAGCTCTCCCGCCGGTCGAGGATCGGCAAGGCGACGCTCTCCCAGTTGGAGTCGGGCACCGGCAACCCCACCATCGAGACGGTCTTCAGCCTCTCGCGCGTCCTGGAGGTGCCGATCTCCGACCTGCTGGACGCCCAGCGGCCGGCGGGGCTGCGCGTGGTCCGCGGCGAGGACGTCGAGGTGCTCAGCGGCGAGGGGGTCGACCTGCGCCCGCTGCAGCGGATCGAGTCCGGAGAGGCCGTCTTCGAGGTGTACGACCAGCAGTTCCGGGCCGGTGAGCGGCGGGACTCGCCGGGCCATGTGGGCATCGAGCACACCGTGGTGCAGGCCGGGCGGCTGGAGGTGGCGGTCGACGGCGAGGAGGTGGAGCTGACGGCCGGGGACTACGTCGCCTTCGACGCCGCACTCCCGCACAGCTACGCCGCCGCGGAGGGCACGGTGCGCTCGGTGCTGCTCCTCCAGTACCGGACGGACCAGCGGCTGCAGCCGAGCGCCCCGCACGCGCCGCCCGAAGCGGACGCCCCGCACGGCGCGTGAGCCGCGGTCCGCGCGGCAGGCCCGCCACCCGGACCGCGGCGCCCCGGCTCCGCCCTCCGGCGCCCGGATGCAGATCCGTTGACACGCCCCGGGCGCTGGCATAGCGTCCGTATCGTTCGCTTTGCCGAACAGGGAGGTTCGATGGACCGAACGCGGGTCGCGGTGCTCGGCGCCGGCATCATCGGAGTGGCCTGCGCGCGGGAACTCGCCCTGGCCGGGCTGGAGGTGACGCTGCTCGACCGCGGCGGCGCGGGCGCGGCCACCACCTCGCACGGCGAGGGCAACATCCTGGTCTCCGACAAGGGCCCCGGCCCGGAGCTGCGGCTGGCCCAGTTCTCCCGGCGGCTGTGGCCCGAGGTGCTGGCCGCCGTAGCGGAACGCTCCCGGGCCGGGCGCCGGGCGGTCGAGGCAGCCGAATGGGACCCGAAGGGCGGCATCGTCGTCGCCACCACCGACGCCGGGGCCCGCGGCCTGACGGAGTTCTCCACGGCCCAGCGCACCGCCGGGGTGCGGGCCGAGGAGCTGACCGCCGACGCGCTCCGCGCGGCCGAACCCTTCGTCACCTCCGCGCACACGGCGGCCGTCCACTACCCCGAGGACGCCCAGGTGCAGCCCGCGGGCGCGGCGGCGGCGCTGCTCACCGACGCGCGCGCGGCGGGCGCCGAACTGCGCACCGGCGAGGAGGTGCTGGCCGGGGTCGTGCGCGGCGGCCGGCTGACCGGGGTCCGCACCTGCGCCGGACTGCTGGAGGCCGATCTGTTCGTCGACGCGGCCGGACCGTGGTCGGGTGTGCTCTCCGCCCGACTCGGGGCGCCGGTCGCCGTGGCACCGCGCCGGGGCGATGTGCTGGTGACGACGCCGCTGCCGCCGACCGTCTTCCACAAGGTGTACGACGCGGACTACGTGGGCGCGGTCGGCAGCAGCGAGGAGGAGTTGCAGACCGCCGCCGTGGTGGAGTCCACCGCGGCGGGCAGCGTGCTGATCGGCTCCTCGCGGCGCCGGGCGGGCTTCGACGACCGGCTGCGGCCCGAGGCACTGTCGGCAGTCGCCGCCAAGGCACTGCGGCTCTTCCCCTCCCTGGCGGGAGTACCGGTGATGCGGGCGTACGGCGGATTCCGGCCGTACGTGCCGGACCATCTGCCGGTCATCGGGGCCGATCCCCGGCTGCCGGGGCTCTGGCACGCGACCGGTCACGAAGGGGCCGGGATCGGGCTGTCGGTGGGCACCGGGCGGCTGCTGCGGGAACTCGTGCTGGGCGAACCGGCCGGAGTCGGGAGCCATGCCTTCCGGGTGGACCGCCCGGCCGTACTGGCAGCGCCGTCCTCCCGGCGGGAGGAGGAGCAGGAGCGGCCGCCGGCCTCCCGCCGGCAGGAGCAGCAGGGACAGGAGGAGAGATGAGTCCGAGACGCGTACCCGCCCGCGGTGCCGCCGCCGGCCGCGGGGAGCGCCCGCTGCGGATCACCGTCGACGGCCGGCCCGTCGACGGCGTCGCGGGGCAGACGGTGGCCGGCGTGCTGCTCGCCGCCGGCCGCACCGCGTGGCGCAGCGGGCCCTCCGGAGCCGCGCGCGGGGTGTTCTGCGGCATCGGTGTCTGCTTCGACTGCCTGGTGACCGTCAACGGGGACCGCGACGTACGCGCCTGTCTGCGGCGCGCCGCGGACGGCGACGAGGTCCGCACCCAGTCCAGGGCCCGGCCCGGCACCGGAGCGGGCGGGTCCGCGGAGCGCGGGGAGGTGGCCGGGTGACCCGCCGTCATGTCGTGGTGGCCGGCGCCGGGCCGGCCGGGCTGGCCGCCGCGCACGCCGCGCTGGCGGCGGGCGCCCGGGTGACGCTGGTCGACTCCGCCGAACAGCCCGGCGGCCAGTACCACCGGATGCCTCCCGAGGCGTACGCCGAGCACCCCGGCACGCTCCGGCACGGCCGGGCCGCCTTCCTCCGGCGGCGCCACCGGGTGCTGACGCATCCACGCTGCCGCTGGCTGCCGGAGACCTCGGTGTGGGCCCTGGAGCGTACCGGCCCCGGCGACGGCGCCCCCGCGGCGGGAACACCCGCGGGGGGAGGCTTCGGACCGCCGCCGCGGGTGCATCTGCTGTGCGGCGGCCCCGCGGACGGCGCCGGGCGCGCCCGGCGCACGCTGGACGCGGACGCGCTCGTACTGGCGACCGGCGCACACGACCGGGTGCTGCCCTTCCCCGGCTGGGAGTTGCCGGGCGTCTGCACCGCCGGGGCCGCGCAGGCGCTGGTGAAGGGGGAACGCCTGGTGATCGGCGACCGCGTCGTCGTCGCGGGCAGCGGGCCCTTCCTGCTCGCGGTCGCCGCGTCGTTGCTGGAGGCCGGTGCGGGAGTGCGGGAGGTGCTGGAGGCCGGCACCTTCCCCGCCCTGGGCCGCAACTGGCTCGACCGGCCCTGGGAGTTGGCGGCGCAGCTCGGCAAGACGGCCGAACTCGGCAGAGGCGCCGCGGCGTTGGTGCGCCACCGGGTGACCTACCGGCTCGGCCGTGCGGTCGTGGAGGCGCGAGGCGACGGCCGGGTGGAGGAGGTCGTCACGGCGCGGCTGCGCCCGGACTGGTCGGTGGTCGCCGGGACGGAGCGCACGGTGCCGGTGGACGCGCTGTGCGTCGGGCACGGGTTCACCCCCCGGCTGGAGCTTCCGCTGGCCGCGGGCTGCACGGTGCGGGGCGCACCGGACGGTACCGGTGGCGGCGCCGGGCCGTTCGTGGTGGTGGACGGGGAGCAGCGCACCAGCGTGCCGGGCGTCTTCGCCGCCGGGGAGATCACCGGTATCGCCGGGGCCCCGGCAGCCCGGGCCGAGGGCGCCGTCGCGGGATGGGCGGCCGCCGGCGGCGACCGTGCGGTGCCCGCGCTGCGGGTGCTGCGGCGCAGCCGGGACGAGGGCTTCGCCCGCAGGCTGGCCCGGGCGCATCCGATCGGTGCGGGCTGGCCCGGCTGGCTGCGCCGGGACACGATCGTGTGCCGCTGCGAGGAGACCGACTACGGCACGCTGTGCGCGGCGTTCGACGACGCGGCGCAGGCGGCGCCGCGGGTCGCGAAGCTGAGCACCCGGGCCGGGCTCGGCCCGTGCCAGGCCCGGGTCTGCGGCCCCACCGTCGCCGAGCTGCGGGCGCGGCTCGGCGACGCGGGGTCCACGGGCCGCGGTACGGACGCGGAGCGGCCCGAGCACGCCCCGCACCGCAGACCGCTGGCCCAGCCCCTCCGGCTCGGTGAACTGGCTGCTGCGTCAGAGCCGTTCGCCGTCCCGGAGGACCCGTCCGACCCGACCGACCCGACCGACCAGAGGTGAGACGCTCATGACCGGCGACAACCGAGCCGCCCGGCCCGCACGGCCGCAGCGGACCCCGCGGGGTCTCGGCGGTGTGCTGGTGGCCACCGCGCTGCCCTACCGCGAGAACGCCTCGGCCCCGGCGGGCCTGGCCGTGGACCACGACCGCTATGCCGCGCACTGCCGGTGGCTGGTGGAGAGCGGCTGCGACGGCGTCGGGCCCAACGGCTCGCTGGGCGAGTACTCCTCCCTCACCGACCGGGAGCGCCGGGAGGTGGCCCGCACCGCGATCGAGGCGGTGGGCGGTACGGGCAGTGTCGTCGTCGGGGTGCACGGCGTCGGCTCCCACCAGGCCCGCCGCTGGGCGGAGGCCGCCGCGGAGGACGGCGCGGACGGGGTGCTCTGCCTGCCGCCGACGATGTACCGCGCCAACCGGGGCGAGGTGCTGGCCCACTTCGCGGAGGTGGCCGCCGTGGGTCTTCCGGTGATGGTCTACAACAACCCGATCGACACCAAGGTGGATCTCACCCCGGAACTGGTCGCGGAGATCGCGCAGATCGACAACGTCGTGGCCGTCAAGGAGTTCTCCGGGGACGTGCGGCGCGTGCTGGAGATCAGGGAGCGGACCGCGGGAACCGGGCTGGAGGTCGTCAGCGGCGCCGACGACGTGGTGCTGGAGAGTGTGCTGATGGGGGCGACCGGCTGGTTCGCCGGGTTCCCCAACGTCTTCCCGGCCGAGTCTGCGCAGCTTTTCGAACTGGCAGCGGCGGGGAAGCTGGAGGAGGCGCGAGCCCTGTACGAACCGCTGGTGGCCGCCTTCCGCTGGGACTCGCGCACCGAGTTCGTCCAGGCGATCAAGCTCGGCATGGAGCAGGTCGGCAGGTTCGGCGGCCCGTGCCGCCCGCCGCGCGGACCGCTGAGCCCGGCGCAGCGGGAACAGGTCGAGGCCGACATGGCGCGCGCGGTCGCCGCACTCGCACGGCGGGGGGCCTGATGCGCTCGGTCCGTTCGCTCAGTGCCGTCGACTCGCACACCGAGGGCATGCCGACCAGGGTCGTGACCGGCGGGGTGCCGCCGATCCCGGGTGCCACGATGGCCGAGCGCCGCCGCTGGGCCGTCGCGCACCTGGACGAGCTGCGCAGGTTCCTGGTGGACGAGCCGCGCGGGCACCCGGCGATGAGCGGCGCGCTGCTGCAGCCGCCGCTCCGCCCGGAGGCCGACTGGGGTGTGGTCTACGTCGAGGTGAGCGGCTTCCTGCCGATGTGCGGACACGGCACCATCGGGGTGGCGACGGTCCTGGTGGAGACCGGCATGGTGGAGGTGACCGAGCCCGAGACCACGGTCCGGCTGGACACCCCCGCCGGTCTGGTGGAGGCGCGGGTGACCGTGCGGGACGGGGCGGCCGAACGGGTCACGCTGCGGAACGTGGACGCGTTCGCGCTGGAGCTGGACGCCGTCGTCCGGGTGCCGGGGCTGGGCGAGGTCGGCTACGACATGGCGTACGGCGGCAACTTCTACGCCATCACCGAACTCGACCGGCTCGGCCTGCCGTTCGACCGGGCGCGGAAGGACGACATCCTCGCCGCGGGCCTCGCCCTGATGGACGCCGTCAACGAGCGCAACCGGCCGGTGCACCCCGTCGATCCAGCGATCAGCGGCTGCAAGCACGTGCAGTTCCTGGCGCCGGGCTCGGACGGGCGGCGCTCGCGCAACGCCATGGCCATCCACCCCGGCTGGTTCGACCGCTCACCCTGCGGCACCGGCACCTCGGCACGGATGGCGCAACTGCACGCACGCGGCGCGCTTCCGCTGCGCACGGAGTTCGTGAACGAGTCGTTCATCGGCACCCGCTTCACCGGGCAGCTGCTGGACACCACCGAGGTCGGCGGAGTACCCGCGGTCGTACCGGAGTTCTCCGGCCGCGCCTGGATCACCGGTATGGCCACCTATCTCCTCGACCCCCGGGACCCGTTCCCGCACGGCTTCGTCCTCTAGGTCGTGTCTTCGAAGCCCCGTCCGCCCGGCCCCGCCCGGCACCCACGCTCCTTCGAAGACACTCCCCGGGTGTATTGATCACCGGCGTTGACAACGCTCGTGATCAATACACCCGGCCGACCGGGCGGACCACGGACCCGCCCGACTGCCCCACCGCCGAACCGCCGGATCACGAGACCGGGAGGCCGGAGCAGTGGGCCGTTCCCGCCCTGCCGCGGCAGGGCGGGCGGTGCGCCGACGACGATCGCCCGCAGCGGAACACCGTGACAAAGGCAGTGCCCGGTAGGCAGGCTCGGCCCATGGAGAGACCTGAGTTCGTGGAAGTTCTGCGCGCCGAGGCCCGGTTGTTCGCCGACGCGGTCGGCCGGGCCGAGCCCGGCGCGCCGGTGCCGACCTGCCCGGAGTGGACCGTGCGGGACCTGGCCCTGCACCTGGGTACGGTGCACCGCTGGGCGGCCGGGATGGTGCGCGAGGGCCGCACGGAGCCGGTACGGCCCTCGCCGCCGGCCGGACTGGCCGACGAGGCGCTCGCCCCCTGGCTGCGGGAGGGCGCCGAACTGCTGGTCGAGGTGCTGGAGGCGGCGCCGGAGGACCTGGACTGCTGGACGTTTCTGCCCGCCCGGTCCGCCGCGGCCTTCTGGACCCGCAGGCAGGCCCACGAGACGGCGGTGCACCGGGTCGATGCCGAGGCGGCGCTCGGGGCGCCCCTCTCCCCGCTGCCCGCCGGGTTCGCAGCCGACGGGGTCGACGAGTTGCTGTGCGGCTTCTATCCGCGGGGCGGCCCACCGGAGGGCTTCGCCGCCGATCCCCGCACCCTGCACCTCCGGGCGACGGACGTCGCCGGCGCCGCCTGGACCGCGGTCCTGGGCGACCCGGCGCGGGCGGAACGCGCCACCGCGCCCCCGGCCGCGCCGGACTGCGTGTACGAGGGCACGGCACAGGACCTCTACCTCGCCCTGTGGAACCGGCTCCCGCTCTCGGACCTGACCCTCAGCGGTGAGGTGTCCGTGGCGCACCGCTGGCGGGAGGTGTTCCGGCCGTGACCGCTGCAGCTGCCCGCCGCCGGATCGCGCCCCGGGTGGCGACGGCCTGCGCCGCCCCGCCCACCGCCCACGCGAGCAGCACCAGGAGGGCGCTGATCCACAGCGGGCCGCGGTAGCCGGATCCGCTGCTCAGCGCGAGGCCCCCGGCCCAGGGGCCCAGCGCGGCGCCGACGTTGAGCGCCGCCGTCGCGAAACCGCCCGCGAGGGAGGGTGCCTCGGCGGCGGCGTACAGCGCCTGGGAGATCAGTGTGGAGCCGACGGCGAACGACAGCGCGCCCTGGACCGGCACGAGGACGACGGCCGCGTACGGGTGGCCGGCCGTCAGCGCGAACAGAGCCCACCCGAGCGGCAGTACGGCGCCGCCCGCGACCAGCAGCTGCAGCGGATGCCGGTCGGCGAGCCGGCCCGCGGCGGCGGTGCCCAGGAAGGAGCCGAGGCCGAAGAGGGCCAGCAGCCCCGGCACCCAGCCGTCCGCGAACCCGGCCACCTCGGTGATCAGCGGAGCGAGGTAGGTGAAGGAGCAGAAGGTGGCGCCGTTGACCAGGGCGCCCAGCAGCAGCGTCACCAGCAGCCGCGGCCCGCGCAGGGCCCGCAGTTCCCGGCGGACGCCGGTGGTCGGTGCGGCCTCCGGGTGCGCGGGCCGCGGTGCGTCCGGGCGCGCTCCGGGCAGCGAGCGGACGAGGGCCGCGAGGGCCGGTGCCGAGAGCAGTGCCACGGCCCAGAACGCGGCGCGCCACCCCCACGCCTGCCCCAGCAGGGCTCCGGCGGGCACTCCGGCGACGCAGGCGAGCGTGACCCCGCCGAGCAGCACGGAGACGGCCCGCCCCTTGGCGTCGGGCGGCACCATCGCGGCCGCGGCGGCCAACGCGACGGCGAGGAAACCGGCGTTGGCCAGCGCCCCGACCACCCGGGCGGCGACCAGGACGGCGAAGCTCGTCGTCGACGCGCCCACGACATGGGCCAGCAGGAACACGCACAGGAAGCACAGCAGTGCCCCGCGCCTGTCCCAGCGGCTGCCGAGGGCCGCCATCAGCGGCGCGCCCACGACCATTCCGACGGCGAACGCCGAGGTCAGCGACCCAGCCGCCGCGAGGGACACCCCCATTGCGGCGGCGATTTCCGGTACGAGCCCGGACAGCATGAACTCCGACATCCCCTGCGCGAAAACCGCCAACGCAAGTACGTACAGCACGAAAGGCATGAAACCCGCAATCCTCACTCGGATCGGAAAGGACGGCGGCAGGCGCGCGGCACCGGCGGCGGGGTCTGACGGAGGCAGCCTGAGCAGGCTTCACGGCACCTCGTGCGGAGGTGCGCGGGTCAGGAAGGAGTCGGCCCGGGCCGGGCGCATGGCGGCACTGCCGCGGAACAGCGCGGGACACGGCGATCCGGTGGCGTGCGGCGGACGCGGACGCGGACGGCGCGGGACAGCCACCGGAGAACCGGTGGCTAGCGTCTGGACGCCTCGGGGCTGGACATGCCCGCACTGTAACCGTGCGGGGCGCCGCGCTCCACGGGTTTTCCGGGCGGCGTCGCGCGGGACGGGCGGTGATGGGGGCAAGCGCGGCAGGGGCACGGCCGTCGAGGTGCCGGCCACCCGGAGGCGGGTGTTCAGCCGTCGGCGGGAGGGGTGGACCGGTCACCGCTCCTCGGGGCGAGGAACCTGGCGACGAAGGCGGCGAGTTGGGCCCGCGCCTGCTCGCGCCCCGTCCCTTCCTGACCGACGAGATGTTCGACGAGATCGGCCCGGGCGGCGGCGAGCAGCACATGGGCGGTGAATCCGCTGTCGGCGAGTCCGGGCACCTGGGCGAGCAGGTCCCGGAGCGTGTGGTGCCATTTCGCGTAGTGCGGCGCCAGATAGGGGCTGTCGCTCCCGGTTCCCTCCAGTGCCAGGGCGAGGTGCCGGTTGTCGAACTTGAAGCAGAGGACCGCGTCCAGGAGCGCGGGCACCCGCTCCAGCGGCGGGGCCGACGGCCCGAGCGGCGGCTCCCCCTCCTCCACCGCCGTCCTGACCGGTTCGAGGCGGGCTTCGAACAGCGCCCGGATCAGGCCGGTGCGGTCCCCGAAGGCCCGGAACAGCGTCGCCTTCCCGACACCGGCGGCCTCCGCGATGTCGGCCATGGTGACGGCTTCGGGGCGCTCGCAGCCGGCGAAGAGGGCGTCGGCCGCCGCGAGTACGGCCGCCCGGTTGCGGACCGCGTCCTTGCGTGGCTTGCGTTCGGGCATGCGGTGACTCCAGATTGCGATACGGACCGGCGGTCCGTATCGTCTATCGAAACGGACCCCGGGTCCGCATCGTACTGGACGGAGCGGGCGACCACGGGCCCCCTCGTACTGCTCCAGGAGCCCGCGAGTGACTTCACCGGAAGGAACCCCCATGAGCAGCCCCTACACCGTCCTCGTCATCGGGGCCACCGGTACCACCGGCCGCCGAATCACCACCCGGCTGACCGCCGCCGGGCACCGGGTCAGGGCCGCCTCGCGCGGCGCCGATGCCGTACCCGGCGCCGAGGCCGTCCGGTTCGACTGGCACGACCAGGCCACCCACGACGACGCCCTGCGCGGCGCGGACCGGGTCCATCTGACCCCGCCGCCGGGCCACCCGGAGCCGGCCGAGGTCGTTTTGCCCTTCCTCGACCGGTCCCGCAGCGCCGGGGTGCGCCGCGCGGTGCTGCTCAGCTCCTCGGCCATCCCCGCCGGAGGACCGGCCACGGGCCGCATCCACCGGGAACTCCCCGGACGGTTCGCCGAGTGGGCGGTGCTGCGGCCCTCGTGGTTCATGCAGAACTTCACCGGCGACCACCCGCACGCGCAGTCCCTCCGTGCGGACGGCACTCTCCTGACGGCGACCGGCGACGGACGGGTCGGCTTCGTGGACGCCGAGGACATCGCAGCGGTCGCCGTCCACGCGCTGACCGACACCCGCTCCCCGAACACCGACCTGATCCTCACCGGCCCGCAGGCGCTCTCCTACGACGACGTCGCCGCCGTCCTCAGCCGCGTCACCGGCCGCGCCGTCACCCACCGGAAGCTCACCGGCGGCCAACTGCGCGACCGGCTCGCCCAGTCGCTGCCCACCGCCTTCGCCACGCTGCTCGCCGGGCTGGACCGGGCCATCGCCGAGGGCACCGAGGACCGCACCACCGACACCGTGCGGCGCCTCACCGGCCGCCCGGCGGGCACTTTCGCCGCCTTCGCCGAACGAGAGCTGACCTGAGCAACGTTCGCGGCAGGAAGCGTCACGGAGTGGCCACGTACGATGCCGCCGCCCCGGCGCCGGCGGCGGGTCCGGGTACGGCCGCGGGTGCGTCGGCAGCGGCACGGCCCGACGCCCCGGCTTCGACTTCGGCCCCGATCTCGGCTTCGGCTTCGCCCTCGGCACGGGCGAGGAGCGCGAGCAGTCGCGCCGCCAGCCGCAGCAGGCTCCCGGTGGTGCGCGCGGTCCCGGTACGGCCGGGGATGTCGTACAGCATCACGGGCAGCCCGGTGGCGTCGGCGACGGTACGCAGATGGTGGACCACGGCCTCCTGCGTGGGGCGCGAGTAGTACGGCGTCACCACCAGGAGGCCGTCCGCACCGCACGCTTCGGCGTCCCGGGCGAGCGCGGCAGTGTGGCGGGTGTCGCTCGAACCGACCCCCGCCACGACCCGGGCCCGGCCCCCCACTTCCGCCGCCACGGCACGCACCAGCGCGCCCTTCTCCTCGTCCGAGGTGGCCGGCGACTCCCCCGTCGTCCCGCTGAGCACCAGAGCGTCACAGCCCCCCTCGTCCACCAGCCGCACGGCGAGCCGCCGCGCGCCCTCGACATCCAGCTCCCCCGCCTCGTCGAAGGAAGTGACCATGGCGGCTGCGACGCGCCCGAAAGGGCCTGTGGAGAGCGGCATGCCGGGAGTGTGCGGCCGTCCCCGCCCGCGGGACCATTCAATTGCCGTGAACCCGCGGGTCAGCAGCGCTTCACGGTGCGGCTGAGCCCGCTCGCGGCGGCGCTGCCACCCGGGCCCGCGTCGAGGACGGGGCTTGGGCACGGGGCACGAACCCGGGCCCGGACTCGTGTTCGGCCTCCGCGCGGTCAGCGGGTGCCTCGCTCCCCGCCGTTGACGTTGAGCACCTGCGCCGTGATGTCGCGCGCCGCGGGCGAGGCCAGGAACGCGACGGCGCCTGCGATGTCCTCCGGGCGGCCCGGGCGGCCGACCGCGGTGGAGGCGATGAGGTGAGCGCGCCGCTCGGGGGTGAGGTGGTCGCCGAAGAACTCCGTGTCGGCCACGTATCCCGGTGCGACGACGTTCGCCGTGATGTCGCGCGCGCCCAGTTCACGGGCCAGGCCGAGGTTCCAGGAGGCGAGCCCCGCCTTGGCCGCGCCGTAGGCGCCCGCGCCCTTGTCGGCCGCGATGGAACCGATGCTGACGACCGCCCCGCCTTCGGCCAGCCGGTCCTCGACCGCCTCGGTCGTCAGCGCCGCGGTCAGCAGATTGGCGTCCAGATTGGCGCGGAAGCTCCGGGCGAACCGCGCCAGGGGGCTGAGCGCGGCCCCCTCGGCGGCTTCGTCCGGGCCGAAGTCGGTGTTCCCGCCCGCGTTGTTGACCAGTACGTCGAGCCGCTCGGGCAGCGACGGCAGCAGCCGGGTCACCGCCTCCGGGTCGGTGTGGTCGCAGACCACGGCCCGTGCGCCGAGCCGTTCGGCGGCCGCCGCCAGCGGAGCCTGCCGCCGCCCGGTCAGCACGACCGTGTCCCCCTGCTCCGCGAAGTGCCGCGCCACGGCAGCCCCGATGCCTGTCGCGCCACCGGTGACCAGGATGCCGCGTGCCATAAAGTGTCCTCCAGATTTGTTCAGGACTAAATTTAGGCCTAAACGTAATGTGGGGAAGCGGACATGGCAAGCGACGAGCACCCGCTGGACACCCCGTCCGACTACCCGGTGGCGGACATCGCCGCCGCGTGGGAACGCGAGCGTCCAGGTACCCCCGTCTCCTCGATCGGCATCGTCACGCCGCTGTGGCGGCTGGCCAAACTGTTCGCCGACGACCGCCGCCGGGTGCTCGCCCGCGCGGGCGTCGACGTCGCCACTCTTGACCTGCTCAGCATGCTGCGGCGCGCGGGTGAGCCGTACGCCCTCACCACCCGCGAACTGGCGGACCGCTCCATGGTCACCGCCGGCGCCATCTCCCAACGGGTCGCGCGGGCCGAACAGGAGGGACTGGTCACCCGCCGCCCCGGCGAGGGCCGCCGCCGTTCGGTCGTCGTGGAATTGACCACCGCCGGACACCGGCTGGTCGAGTCCACCGTCGACCAGGTCCTCACCCGTGAGGCCGAACTGCTGACGGGCCTCGCACCGGACCAGCAGGAACAGCTCACCGGGTTGCTGCGGGTGCTCCTGCAGGACGTGCAGCACCGGTTGAACGACCACCGGCTGACCCAGGTGGGCGAACAGGAGTGACCAGCGACCAGGTGTACTGATCCACGAGCATGGACGACGTCAGGCCCGCCTGATCACGGCGAAGAGAGAGGTACGACAGAGTCCGACAGGGCCGGCCGGCAACAAGAGCGCCTCGCGGGTGCCGCTGGATCACTCGGCTCCTGGCCCGCTGCCGCTCTCACACCGCTATCGGAACCCACGGCATCGCCTCACGCCATCCCCCGCGGTCGTACGCCCAGTCGATCATCACCTTGGCGATCGGCGCCGGGCCGATCATCTCGTGCGGCCTGGGGACATGGACCTGGAAGTGCTTGTCCGCGCTGCCTTCGCGGTACTCCACCTGGTAGCTCATGTCGTCGTTCAGATACACCTGCATGTAGTGCTGATCCACAGGCTCAAGGTCGAGCCTTTCCAAGATCACGAACCGGTGCCGCAGGTTCATGTCCGCCAGCAGATCGTGCAGAACTTCCTCGCTCGGATCGTCCACCGCACGCCCGTCGTCCTCGGTTGCCCGCAGTACTGGTTGCGCCATGCTCGCGACTCTACTGATCCACCAGGGGCCACCCACCCACCAGTGCCCTTTCGGACGCGGCCCGACCGCGGACATCCCGGGCGGCCGTCGGCCCGGGCAGTCGTCGTCCCGGCGGCCGTCGCCCACGGAGGGGCAGCCACGAGCACGCCGGGCCGCCGGCATACCCGGGCTTCCGGGCACCGTCGGACAGGGGGCACCGGTGCCCGCCGGGGACGCCCGGGTCGGTGACCGAGAAGGAGGGGCCTCGGTCCGCGGAAGTAGGCCCCTCGCCCCATGTGCGTTTCGCTGCCGATGGCTAGAGTCGCCGCCCATGCAGACCACGGGAACGGTTCGCCGGGAGACGGCGGAGCGCAGGCGCGACACTCTGGACCGGCTGGCCGCCGAGCGGGACATCTGGGTATCGACAGCACATCCTGAGTACGGCCCGCACCAGGTGCCGCTGTGGTTCTCGTGGGACGGGCAGGCGGTGTGGATGTGCACCGGTGCCGCGTCCGCGACGGCGCGGAACGTCCGCGCCGAGCCGCGGGTGCGCCTGGCGCTGCCCGACACCTTCGACGTGGTGCTGCTCCAGGGTACGGCGGAGTGCTTCCCGGTCCACGACGTCCCCGGCGACGCGGCCGATGCCTTCGCAACCGAGTTCGGCTGGGACCCGCGCCGGGAAGAAGAGCGCTTCGTCTACCTGCGCGTGGCGCCGAAGACCGTGCGCGCGTGGCGCGGCGAGCCGGAACTGCGCGGCCGGGTCATCATGCGCGACGGGACGTGGCAGGACTAGCCTTCCCGCCGGCCCGGCCCCGGCCCGAGGACCGGACTCGGGGCACCATCGGCCCCTCCCCCGTCCCGGGAGCGGTCCCGGCACCTCCCGCGTCCGCGCCGCACGCTCAGTCCGCCGTCCCGGCCGCCAACTCGCAGGCGCGCGCGTACTCCCGCACCAGCGGCCGGCGGTCATCGGCGCGCCAGGCCAGCGCGAAGCGGCTGGGCGAGATGCCCCGCACCGTACGGGTGATGACTCCGCCGAGGGTGATCAGCGGACTGTTCCCGACTGCCAACAGCACCACCCCGAGACCGGCGACGAGAGCCTCGTACGTCTCCTCGGTGCTCGCCACCTCCGCGCCTATCCGTGCCGGTCTTCCGCCGCGCTCTTCGGTGGCGAGCCAGTAGTCCCGCAGCGGCCCGGCGCTGTCGGGCAGCGCGAGGAACGGCTCGTCCAGCAGGTCGGTGAAGTCGACGCTCTCCCTGTCGGCGAGCGGGTGCGTATCGGGCAGGGCGACCAGGCGGGGTTCCTCGGCGACCACCACCCACCGGTAGCGGTCCGGACCGGGCAGCGGCAACCAGACGAACGCCACGTCGCACGTGCCGTCGGCGAGCCCGGCGGTCGGGTCGTGCCAGGAGACCTGGCGCAGCCGGAGACGGGCGTCGGGGCGCGCGGCGGTGAAACGGGAACGGATCGCCGGGAGCACGCCCCCACGCCCCGGGCTGGTGCTCATCCCCACGACGAGGGCGGCCGCCTGGTCGGCGACGACCCGGGCGACTGCCGCCTGCGCCTCCTCCCACTCGGCGAGGATGCGCTGAGCATGCGGCAGCAGCGCGGCACCGACCGCGCTCAGGCGCACCTCGCGCCGATCGCGCTCGAACAACGCGGCCCCCACCTGCTTCTCCAGCATCCTGATCTGCTTGCTCAGCGCGGGCTGCGAGACGTACAGCCGCTCTGCCGCACGTGTGAAGTGCAGTTCCTCGGCCACTGCGGCGAAGTAGCGCAGCTCCCGTCCGTGAACGTCCATAACCATCGGCTATCACAGCAGATCTTGGACCGACAACTGGATTGCGCTGCACGGTGGTTCACACACGGACCGCACACGGACCGTCCCGCACACGCGGGCCATCCGGCGCAGAGGAGACGGGTATGAACAGGGTTTGGCTGATCACCGGAGCGAGCAGCGGGTTCGGGCGGGCGATCACCGAAGCGGCGGTGGCCGCGGGCGACATCGTGGTCGCCGCCGCCCGCCGCACCGCGCTGCTCGACGACCTGGTCGCCGCACACCCGGACCAGGTCGAGGCGCTGCCGCTGGACGTCACCGACAGCGCGGCCGGTCAGGCCGCGGTCGACGGCGTGGTGGCGCGGCACGGCCGGATGGACGTCCTGGTCAACAATGCCGGGCGGGGCATGGTGGGTGCGGTGGAAGAGAG
Source organism: Streptomyces sp. NPDC007025 (assembly GCF_042869455.1). Lineage (NCBI taxonomy): Bacteria > Bacillati > Actinomycetota > Actinomycetes > Kitasatosporales > Streptomycetaceae > Streptomyces > Streptomyces sp. NPDC007025. Next base: position 303,230 of record NZ_JBIAFT010000003.1, read on the forward strand.
CACCGACGCGGAGCTGCGGGACCTGATGGATCTGCACTTCTTCGGCCCGGCCGCGCTCACCCGGGCAGCGCTGCCGCACATGCGCCGCCAGGGCTCGGGCGCGATCGTGCAGTTGACCAGCATGGGCGGACGGTTCGCCTTCGCCGGGGTCGGCGCCTACTGCGCCACCAAGTTCGCCCTGGAGGGGCTGTCCGAGGCGTTGGCCGCCGAGGTCGCCCCGCACGGCATCCGGGTACTGATCGTCGAACCCGGCGCATTCCGTACCGGCTTCGCCGACCCCGCGACGCTGCACCCCTCCTCGGCCCTGGACGCCTACCAGGACACCGTCGGCCCCGTCCGTTCCGGACTGCCGGAGGGAAGCGGCCGCGAACCCGGGGACCCGGCCAAGGCCGCAGCCGCCGTCCTCACCGCGCTGGACGCCGACGAACCGCCGCTGCGGCTGCCGCTCGGCAACGACGCCGCCGACGCGATCACCGGCCATCTCGACCGGGCCGGCGCCGAACTCCGCTCCTGGGAGAAGCTCACCCGCTCGACCGACTTCGACGACTGACACCTCCGGCCGCCGATCCGCCCAGCCGCCGGTCCGCCCTCCCGTAGCGCCCGTCCCGTCCGCGCGGTCGCGGCGGGCCCGCATCCGGCATGCCGTCCCTCAAGCGCGGCACAGTCGGAGACGGTCCGGGCGACAGCCGCACCCACCGGCCGCCCGCGCGGCAGACCTCCCGGTCCCGCTCACACCTCTTCCCGAACGCCCCAGGAGCGTCCCGATGAAATCCCTGCTCAGGCCCTCTCCCACCTACGGTGCCGCAGCCGCGGCGCCTGGAACGGGCAGGGGCGGTTCCCCCGTGGTGCTCGGTGCGGCGCTGCTGGGCTTCTTCCTCATCTCGCTGGACGCGTTGATCGTCACCGTCGCACTGCCCGACATCGGCCGCATCCTCGGCGGTGGCATGTCCGGCCTGCAATGGGTGGTGGACGGGTACACCCTGGCCTTCGCCGCCCTGATGCTCTCCGCGGGCGCCGTCTCCGACCGCATCGGGGCCCGGCAGGCGTACGGCGGCGGCCTCGTACTCTTCGGGCTGGCCTCGGCCGCGTGCGGATTCGCCCCCGGCCTCGGGGTGCTGGTGGCGGCACGGCTGATACAGGGAGCAGCGGCGGCGGTCATGATGCCCGCCTCGCTCGCGCTGGTCAGGCAGGGCTTCCCCGACCAGGCCGAGCGGGCTCGCGCCATCGCCGTCTGGACCGTGGGCGGGGCCGTCGCGGTGGCCGCCGGGCCGGTGCTGGGCGGGGCGCTCACCGCCTCCGCGGGGTGGCGGTGGATCTTCTTCGTCAACCTGCCCGCGGGTGTGCTGGCGCTCGCCCTGCTCGCCCGCGTACCCGCGTCGCCGCGGCTGCCCGCGCGACTGGACGTGGTCGGACAGGTGACCGCGGTGGTCGCGATGGGTGCGCTGACGTACGGCGTGATCGAGGGCGGCGACCAGGGCTTCGGCCGGCCGCCCGTGATGCTGTCACTGCTGGTGGCCGCCGTCGCGGCCGCCGTCTTCCTCGCCGCGCAGGCCAAGGGCTCGCACCCGATGCTCCCGCTGCCGCTGTTCCGCTCCCGAGTGGTGGCGGTCTCCTTGGTGGTCGGCTTCATGCTCAACGCCGCCTACTACGGCGGAGTGTTCGTCTTCAGCCTGTATCTGCAGCAGGAGCGCGGCCAATCGGCCCTGCGTGCCGGTGTGCTGTTCATTCCGATGACGGCACTCGTCGCCGCGGTGAACCTGGCCTCGGCGAAACTCGCCGCACTGTTCGGCCCGCGCCTGCCGATGGTGGCAGGACAACTGGCCGGGGCAGCCGGACTGCTGGGCCTGCTCACCGTCGGCCCGCACACCGACCCGTGGGCAGTGGCGGCGCTGATGGTGCCGGTCGGCCTTGGCGGGGCGCTGACCGTACCGGCACTGACCGCGATGCTGCTCGACGCGGTGCCGGGAGACCGGGCCGGCTCCGCGTCCGCCGTGCTCAACACCGGCCGCCAGGTCGGCGGGGCCCTCGCGGTGGCGGCCTTCGGCGCGCTGCTGGCAGGGGCGGACACGTTCCTGACCGGCATGCGCTGGAGCATGCTGACAGCGGCGGCCGGCCTCGTCCTGACCACCGGCGCGACCCTGACCCTGCCCCGGCGCCGGCACCCGCACCGGCACGCGGAGGCGTGAGCCGGCCGGTCCGTCGCGGCGGCGCCGCGGACCGCCGCGGCGTGGACCGTCACACCGCCGGATCGATCCGGCCGGGCCTACCGGGGTCCGTCCGCCGGCCGTCGCCGCATCGACGGGGCGACGGCCGGCCGAAGGCGACGTGCGGCGAGGCGGGGCGGCTACCGGTGGAAGAGGATGCTCGGGCAGGTGTCGGGGTCCGTTTCCACGAACAGTTCGGGCTTGTTCCGGGTGCCGCCGATTTCCAGATACTGCGGGTCGGTGGGCATCCGTTGCACGGGGGTATCGCGGAGGAAGTCGAGTTCGATCTGGCGGAACTCCTCTCCACCGGTGGTCTCCTCCTTGCGGAACTCCCAGGTCCCCTCCCCCTGGAACCCCTTGCCGGCAGGGCCGTTCCCGCCCAGCTCCTCCAGCGAGATCGACCAACTTTTCACCCGTACTGTGCCGACCTGAGCCGTACGCCCTCCGGGATACTGGGTGGAGGCGTGCCACAGGGTGAGGCGCATGCCGTGCGGGCCCTGGTAGTCGCCGTTCAGGTCACTGGCGCGCACCGTGGTCCTTGACCTCGGACACGGGCCCGAAGCGTCCGTCCAGGACGGTGCACGAGCTGAGGTGACCAGAGCGCAGGCGGCCGCCGCTGCCGTCTTGTGAGACACCGTGCCGCTCGGCCTTCGCGTGGGGACAGCCGAGCCGCGATGTGCCATGGACGTGCTCGGCTCAGTGGCGTCGATTGGGTGGCGTCTCGGTGTCGGCCGGCCCCGTAGGGTGACCTGATGTTCGATCGGTTGGAGATCGGAATCCTGCCGCCGGGGTCGCGGTTCGCTGCTCAGCTACGGCTCTGGGTCAACGGCGAGGACGTGGTCGCGGGCGCAGTCGGAGCAGAGGGCCGCGGGCCGTTCGCAGCTGATGCGCTGCCCTCCGGCCGCCGCAGTCCCCTGCAGCCGGCCGACGAAGCGCGGCGGGTGGAGCTGGGGGAACCCGAGTGCACTGGCGGGTGCTGCGGTTTCCTGTCCGTGGTCGTGCAGCGGTTCGGGGACATTGTGCAGTGGTCGGACTGGCAGGTTCCTTACGCCCCTGCAGCCCGACCGCCCGAGTTTCACTTTGACTGGGGCCAGTACGACACCGAACTGGCTCGCGCCGAGACAGACCGGCGGTGGCAGGTCCGCACGTGACCCGGCACGGCGGTGGACGCCCAGCCCGGCGGTGGACGCGCCCGAAGACATTCGCGTGCGCGCCGACAGGTACGACAATCCGTTCGTGTCCGAGGAGCTAGCGCGTTGGTACAGGGGGCGCCTGGTGGGCGGTCCGTTCAGGTCGTTCGACTCAGGCGAGTGCGCCGCGCTGGAGCGGGAGATCGGACTGGCCCTGCCATCGGCATACCGCGTGTTCCTGGAGGCGGCCGGCGGGGAGAAGCTGGAATATTCGGTCCACCTCCCGGCTTGTGAACCCGAACCGGTGCAGGGCTTCGACGATCTCTGTCAGTTGGGCCGTGACGACGCCGGTGAGTACGGCTGGGGCACTCTTCTGGGCGAGTACCGGCGCAGTCGCGACGAGTGGCTCGCCGAGAACGTGCCCCTGACCGGCCTGCTGCCCATCGCCCGCAACGGCGGCAGCGACACCCTCTTCCTGGACCTGAACCCGGCCGCTCATGGCCAGCTGCATGCGTTCGTCCACGCCATCGCCTGGCCGGGGTATCTGGGCAACCACGTCTTCACGAAAGTCGCTGACAACTTCGACGCCTACCTCGACAGCCTGTTCATCGACCCCGACATCGCAGCGGACATCTGGGCCGACGTCGCCGATGGCGATCCCTCGGATCCTTGGCGGAGGACCGTCGAGGAGTGGCTGGACAAGGAGCTGCCGGCCTGGCGTGCGGAGGCCTGGGCCACCTCCATATCTGGAGGCGCTCACCTCAAGAACTCCACTGTCACGGAGTGTGAAGAGCGGTCACGTCGAACTACCCAGTACAGCATTCAGGGTTATCGACGCTCACCAATCCCAAGGGCCGCCACAGGTGGCGGGCTGGGCCGGTAGAGCGAAGGGAGGGCCGCCTTGCGCCCTGCTGCTTGAAAGCTTGTCCAGGCCGATCTCGCTGCTGTGGTCCTGAGCCCAGTACCGCCTTCCTGGCGTCCTGCAGGCTCTGCTCGATCTCCGCCAGCCGCGCGGCCACGTTCCCGGCCTGGATCTCCGCTGTCCCTGTGACTTCCGCAACTCCTGGGCGACCGTCCAGCCCTTGAACTCCGTCACCGCTGTTCACGTCCAGCGAAGCCGCGGCCCCGTGGAAGGTCGTATGGATTTCCTCGGCGGCCCGGAGCAGGGACCCATCGGATGACGTGCGCGTGTTCTCCTGCATGACGCGCAACACCGGTTGAATGATCACCGGTTGGCACAGGCCGCAGAACCGCGGTGACTATCAGGGACTGTCGACCCTCCTTTCACTATAGTAACTTCAAGTGATCAAAACTGCGGGTGATTCGAACCGCCGTCGCCCACGGACAGAGAGCTGAGAGAACGTGCGCATGAACAAGCAGGCCAGCACGGCGATGTGGACCGCAGCGGCCCTCGCCGCGTCCCTCCTCCTGGGCGCGTGCGGGAGCGACGGCGGATCGGACGTCAAGATCGACGGCGCCGACGACGGCGCCACGAAGACCACCAAGTCCCCGTCGCCGTCTCATAGTTCGGATACACCCGGCCACAAGGCGCCGGAGGACATCAAGCTGGCGAAGGACGCCAAGAACGTCTTCGAGGACACCCAGACGGGCAACCCCGAGAAGGACGCGGTCCTGGCCGACAACCAGGCACGGATCAACGCGATCGACCGGGTTATCACCACGGGGAAAGACTCGGACCTGGTGAAGGTCTACGCCAAGGGGCAGTCGCTGCTCGCCTCGGACAAGTACATCCTCGAAGCGAAGAAGGACCAGCAGAGCTGGGCCGGTGTAACCCGCTACTACGACCAGAAGGTCGAACTGGAGAGCGACACCGTAGCGCAGATCTATTTCTGCATCGACGAAAGCAAGGCCAAGAACAAGCTTCTCAAGACGGGGAAACTCGAACCGAACAACGGGGGCGACTTGAACTACATCTTCACCCGACTCCGAATGGAGCGGAACAAGGACGGAGTGTGGCAGGCGACCTCGGGTCACGAGACTGCGAAGGCCAAGAAATGCATGGAGTGATTCAGAAGAACTCGATCATCGCACTGACGACGGGAATTCTCCTCGCGGCCTCCGCCACCGCACACGCGGACCCGAAGGGCTCCGGCGCGAGCAGAGCTCCGGGCGGAACCGACGGCGCCGACATCACGGCCGAGGTCTCCCATGTCCAGATAACCGGCAGGGGTGGCAAGGCCAAGAACACCGTCAAGCTGAACCCCAAGGATCCCGACTGGGAGGCTCCGGCGTGCTGGTACGAGCCGAAGACGACCCCCAAGGAGCTCAAGGAAAAGATCGAGAGCGCGAAGCCGGACAAGAAGAAGGAATCCGGCTCGATCCTCGGCGGCCTCGAAGAGAGCAACCAGAAGGCGGTGGACGGCCTCAGGAACCAGGTCGTCAACATCTACGAGAACTACTACCAGACCGACAAGTACGACGACTACAACATCGACAAGCAGGGAAAAGGCATGTTCTGGGAGGGAGTCCGGAACCCGAACAAGGCGGACGCCCCCAAAGCAGATGCCTGTAGCGAACACGCCATCTGGGTGCCCAAGGGAAAGCCGCCCAAGAGTATGCCACTCGCGGTCAGTCCGAAGATTCTCGCGCAGTACGCATACGAGGAACTGCCCATCCCGGGGACCGAGCTGTCGGTGAACCCGGAGAACAAGCAGACGGTCAACCTCGACACCTGGGTGTGGCTGAACAAGGGGAGGTTCAAGCCGGTGGACGTGACCGCCTCGCTCGATCTCCTCGACGGCACTCACCTCTCGGCGACCACCACCGCCAAGCCGACCTCCCTCACCCTCGAACCGGGCACCGACGACGCCAAGACCTATCCCGGCTCCGGGAAGTGCGTGGTCAAGAACGGCCAGCTCGGGGAGGAGTACTCGGTCGGTAAGAAGAACCAGACCCCGCCCTGTGGAGTCAGGTATCTGCGGGCCAGCGGCCAGAACGGCTCCTACCCGCTGAAGGCGACACTCACCTGGAAAATCGCCTGGAAGGGCTCCGACGGCACCGGCGGTGACCTGCCCGCCGGCCCCTTCAGCACCACCAAGAACATGACCGTGAAGGAGATCCAGTCCATCGTGCATGACTGAGCCGTCAGCGACGCGGACACAGAGCGGAGTCCTCACCCGGCCTGGGCATGATCTCCAACTGGGTGACGCAGGCCGCGCACCGACGGTGCGCGGTGCCCACGCAATCGGCACTGGTGTCGCGGCCGTGCGCGTCGACGTCTCCGACGAAGCCGCGGCCCCGTGGAAGGCCGTATAAATTTCCCCGGCGGCCTGGAGCGGGAACTGTCGGGTGACGTGCCGCGTGTTCTCCTGCATGACGCGCAACACCGGTTGAATGATCACCCAGTGCCACCGGCGAGAGAACCGCGGTGACCAACAGAGACTGTCGGCACTCCATTCACTGTAGTAACTTTAAGTGATCAAAACTGCGGGTGATTCGAACCGCCGTCGCCCACGGACAGAGAGCTGAGAGAACGTGCGCATGAACAAGCAGGCCAGCACGGCGATGTGGACCGCAGCGGCCCTCGCCGCGTCCCTCCTCCTGGGCGCGTGCGGGAGCGACGGCGGATCGGACGGCAAGATCGACGGTGCCGACGACGGCGCCACGAAGACCACCAAGTCCCCGTCGCCGTCTCAGAGTTCGGATACACCCGGCCACAAGGCGCCGGAGGACATCAAGCTGGCGAAGGACGCCAAGAACGTCTTCGAGGACACCCAGACGGGCAACCCCGAGAAGGACGCGGTCCTGGCCGACAACCAGGCACGGATCAACGCGATCGACCGGGTCATCACCACCGGAGAAGACACTGAGTTGGTCAAGGTCTACGCCAAGGGAAAGTCGCTGCTCGCCGCGGACGAATACATCCTGGACTTCGTCAAGGACAAGCAGAGCTGGGCAGGCGTAACCCGCTACTACGACCAGAAGGTCAAGATGGCGGGAGACGAGCGAGCCCGTGTCACCTTCTGCACCGACGAGAGCGAAGCGAAGAACAAGTACCTCAAGACGGGGAAGCTGGAGCCGAACAACGGGGGTGACCAGAACTACGTGTTCAACTCGGTGAGTGTGCAGCGGAACAAGAATGGCGTTTGGCAAGCAGTGTCCGGAAATGCCGAGCGGGGAGCCAAGGAATGTATGGAATAAACCGAAAAGGCTCTGTTGCCGTACTGACGGCAGCAGCCCTTCTGATGGCTTTTCCGGGAACTGCTGAGGCAAAGAAGGGCAAGAACCAAACCTCTACTGGGAACAGTTCGGAGGACGGCAAGGTCACCGCCGAGGTCTCGCACATCCGGATCGTCCAGGGCGACAGCAAGGGCGGCGGGAAGACGGTCAGGCTGGACCCGAAGGATCCCGACTGGGAAGCCCCGGCCTGCTGGTACGAGCCGAAGACGACGCCCAAGCAGCTCAAGAAGAAGATCGAGGACGCCAAGCCGGAGAAGCGGGACGAGGACGAGAAGGACGAGAAGGACTCCGGCACGATCTTCGACGATCTCGAGGAAAGCAACCAGAAGGCGTCGGACGCGCTCTCGGAGCAGGTCGTCCACCTCTACGAGGACTATTACCAGACCGACAAGTACGACGACTACAACATGGACCAGCAGGGCAAAGGCTACTTCTGGGAAGGCGTGCGCAACCCCGACCGGGCGGGCGATCCCGAGGCGGACGCGTGCAGCGAACACGCCATCTGGGTGCCGAAGGGGGACCCGCCCGAGGACATGCCGCTGGCCGTCAGTCCGAAGATCCTCGCGCAGTACGCCTACGAGCAGCTCCCCATCCCGGAGACGGAACTGTCGTTGAACCCCGACGGCAAGCAGACCGTCAACCTCGACACCTGGATCTGGCTGGACCGGAGCAGGTTCAAGCCGGTGGAGGCGGTCGCCGAACTCGACCTCATCGACGGGACCAGGCTCTCCGCGACCACCACGGCCACACCCGAGTCGCTGACCCTCGAGCCCGGCACCGGCGACGCGAAGACCTACCCCGTCTCGGGAAAGTGCGAGTTCAAGAACGGCGCGCTGGGTGAGAAGTACTCCGCCGGGAAAAAGGACCGGACACCGCCGTGCGGCATCCGGTATCTGAGGGCCACCGGCGAGAACAGCTCCTACACGCTGAAGGCCACGCTCACCTGGAAGGTGGAGTGGAAGAGCACCGAGGATCCGGGGGGCACGTTCCCGTCGGGCACCTTCAGCACCACGAAGAACCTCACCGTGAAGGAGGTCCAGTCCATCGTGCGTGACTGAGCCGTCGGCAACGCGGACACAGTGCGGCGCCTGCCACAAACCCGGTCGGGGACTGGCAGGCGCCGCGTCGTCCGTACGCCCTTGTACGGAAGTTCGGGGGGGCTCCCCCGCTCAGACCGCCAGGGCGCGGTCCGTGGGGCGGACGGGAGCATGCAGGGTGCTGTGCTCGCCGGTGAGGTGGCGGTCGACGGCCTTGGCCGCCGAGCGGCCCTCCGCGATGGCCCAGACGATGAGCGACTGGCCCCGGCCGGCGTCCCCGGCGACGTAGACGCCGGGCACGTTGGTGGCGTAGTCGCCGTCCCGCGCGATGTTGCCGCGGACGTCGAGTTCGACACCGAACTGCTCGACCAGCCCGTTCTCGCGGTCGACGCCGGTGAAGCCCATGGCGAGGGTGACCAGTTGGGCGGGGATCCGGCGCTCGGTGTCGGGCTTGGGCTCCAGCTTGCCGTCCACCATCTCGACCTCCACCAGGTGGAGCCACTGGACGTTGCCGTCCTCGTCGCCCTCGAAGTGGGTGGTGTTGACGGAGTAGACCCGCTCGCCGCCCTCCTCGTGGGCGCTGGTGACCTTGTAGAGCAGCGGGAACGTCGGCCACGGCTGACGGCCCGGGTCCCGGTCCTCGCCCGGCTTGGGCATGATCTCCAGCTGGGTGACGGAGGCGGCGCCCTGACGGTGCGCGGTGCCCACGCAGTCGGCACCGGTGTCGCCGCCGCCGATGACGATGACGTGCTTGCCCTCGGCGCTGATCGGGGAGACGGTCAGGTCGCCCTCCTGCACCTTGTTGGCCAGCGGCAGGTACTCCATCGCCTGGTGGATGCCGTTCAGCTCGCGGCCGGGGACGGGCAGGTCGCGGGCGGTGGTGGCGCCCGCCGCCACGACGACCGCGTCGTACCGCTTGCGGATCGTCTTCGCGTCGATGTCGCGGCCGATCTCCGTCTCGGTACGGAACTTGGTGCCTTCCGCGCGCATCTGCTCGATACGGCGGTTGATGTGCCGCTTCTCCATCTTGAACTCGGGGATGCCGTAGCGCAGCAGTCCGCCGATGCGGTCGGCCCGCTCGTAGACCACGACGGTGTGACCGGCCCGGGTGAGCTGCTGGGCGGCGGCCAGGCCCGAGGGACCGGAGCCGATGACGGCGACGGTCTTGCCGGAGAGGCGCTCGGGCGGCTGCGGGGTCACGTCGCCGTTCTCCCACGCCTTGTCGATGATGGAGACCTCGACGTTCTTGATGGTGACGGCCGGCTGGTTGATGCCCAGCACGCACGCCGACTCGCACGGGGCGGGGCAGAGCCGCCCGGTGAACTCGGGGAAGTTGTTTGTCGCGTGCAGCCGCTCGGAGGCGGCTTCCCAGTCCCCGCGGTAGGCGTAGTCGTTCCACTCGGGGATGAGGTTTCCCAGCGGACAGCCGTTGTGGCAGAAGGGGATGCCGCAGTCCATGCAGCGCCCGGCCTGCTTGCTGACGATGGGCAGCAGGGAGCCGGGGACGTAGACCTCGTTCCAGTCCTTGACCCGCTCCTCGACGGGACGGGTCTTCGCGACCTCGCGGTCGGTGTGCAGGAAGCCCTTGGGGTCAGCCATTGGTCGCCGCCTCCATCATCTTCTCGTGGGTCTCGGACTCGCTGAGTCCCGCGCGCTCGGCGGCGTCCTTGGCGGTGAGCACAGCCTTGTACGTGGCGGGCAGCACCCGGCTGAAGCGGCTGAGCGCTCCGTCGGGGCCGTCCCAGTCGGCGAGGAGCTTGGCGGCCACGGTGGAGCCGGTCTCCTCCTGGTGGCGTCGCACGACCTCGTGCAGCCACGTCTTGTCCTCGTCGGTCAGTTCCTCCACGGCGCCGCGCAGTCCGGCGTTCACGTTCGCCAGGTCCAGGTCGATGACGTAGGCGGTGCCGCCGGACATCCCGGCGCCGAAGTTGCGGCCGGTGCCGCCGAGGACGACGGCCGCGCCGCCGGTCATGTACTCGCAGCCGTGGTCGCCCACGCCTTCGGAGACCACCAGGGCACCGGAGTTGCGGACGCAGAAGCGTTCGCCGACCCGCCCGCGCAGGAAGACCTCCCCGCCGGTGGCGCCGTAGGCGAGGGTGTTGCCCGCGATGGTGGAGTACTCGGCGAGGTGGTCGGCGCCCCGGTCGGGGCGGACGATCAGCCGGCCGCCGGAGAGGCCCTTGCCGACGTAGTCGTTGGCGTCGCCCTCCAGCCGCAGCGTGATGCCGCGCGGGACGAAGGCGCCGAAGGACTGGCCGGCGGAGCCGGTGAAGGTGAGGTCCACGGTGTCGTCGGGCAGCCCGGCACCGCCGAACTTCTTGGTGACCTCGTGGCCGAGCATGGTGCCCACGGTGCGGTTGACGTTGCGGATCGCGACCTGGGCCCGGACCGGCTGCGCCTGCTCGGCGGTGTCGGCCTGCAGCGCGTCGGCCGCCAGCTTGACGAGCTGGTTGTCGAGCGCCTTCTCCAGACCGTGGTCCTGTGCGGTGGCCTGGTGCAGCACGGCGCCCTCGGGGAGCTCGGGGACGTGCAGCAGCGGTGCCAGGTCGAAGCCCTGGGCCTTCCAGTGGGTCACGGCGCGCGAGGTGTCGAGCAGCTCCGCGTGCCCAATGGCCTCGTCCAGGGTGCGGAAGCCCAGCTCGGCGAGGAGCTCGCGGACCTCTTCGGCGATGAACTCGAAGAAGTTGACGACGTACTCGGCCTTGCCGCTGTAGCGGTCGCGCAGCACCGGGTTCTGGGTGGCGATGCCGACCGGGCAGGTGTCCAGGTGGCAGACGCGCATCATCACGCAGCCGGAGACCACCAGCGGTGCGGTGGCGAACCCGAACTCCTCGGCGCCCAGCAGTGCGGCGATGACGACGTCGCGGCCGGTCTTGAGCTGGCCGTCGGTCTGCACGACGATCCGGTCGCGCAACCCGTTGAGCAGCAGCGTCTGCTGCGTCTCGGCCAGGCCCAGCTCCCAGGGGCCGCCCGCGTGCTTGAGGGAGGTCAGCGGGGAGGCGCCGGTGCCGCCGTCGTGGCCGGAGATGAGGACCACGTCCGCGTGGGCCTTGGAGACACCCGCCGCAACCGTACCGACGCCGACCTCGGAGACCAGCTTCACGTGCACGCGGGCCCGCGGGTTGGCGTTCTTGAGGTCGTGGATGAGCTGGGCGAGATCCTCGATGGAGTAGATGTCGTGGTGCGGCGGCGGCGAGATGAGGCCGACGCCCGGGGTGGAGTGCCGGGTTTTGGCCACCCACGGGTAGACCTTGTGGCCGGGGAGCTGGCCGCCTTCGCCGGGCTTGGCACCCTGGGCCATCTTGATCTGGATGTCGTCGGAGTTGACGAGGTACTCGGAGGTGACGCCGAACCTGCCGGAGGCCACCTGCTTGATCGCGGAGCGCCGGGCCGGGTCGTAGAGCCGCTCGGGGTCCTCGCCGCCCTCACCGGTGTTGGACTTGCCGCCGAGCTGGTTCATGGCGACGGCCAGCGTCTCGTGCGCCTCCTGCGAGATGGAGCCGTAGGACATGGCGCCGGTGGAGAACCGCTTGACGATCTCACTCGCCGACTCGACCTCCTCGACGGGGATCGAGGGGCGGTCGCTCTTGAAGCCGAACAGGCCGCGCAGGGTCATCAGCCGCTCGGACTGCTCGTCGACCCGCTGGGTGTACTGCTTGAAGATGTCGTAGCGGCGCTGGCGGGTGGAGTGCTGGAGGCGGAAGACGGTCTCCGGGTCGAACAGGTGCGGTTCGCCCTCGCGGCGCCACTGGTACTCGCCGCCGATGTCCAGCAGCCGGTGCGCGGGCGCGATGCCGGAGGAGGGGTACGCCTTGGCGTGCCGGGCGGCGACCTCCTTGGCGACGACGTCGATGCCGGCGCCGCCGATCTTGGTGGTGGTGCCGTGGAAGTACGCGTCGACGAACGAGGCGTCCAGGCCGACGGCCTCGAAGACCTGCGCGCCGCGGTAGGAGGCGACGGTGGAGATGCCCATCTTGGACATCACCTTCAGCACGCCCTTGCCCAGGGCGTAGATCAGGTTACGGATGGCCTCCTCGGGCGGCAGCTCCGCGGCGCCGGGCAGGAAGGTGCCGGCCCGGACCAGGTCCTCGACGGTCTCCATGGCCAGGTACGGGTTGACCGCGGCGGCGCCGTACCCGATGAGCAGCGCGACGTGGTGCACCTCGCGGACGTCCCCGGCCTCGACCAGCAGCCCCACCTGGGTGCGCTGCTTGGTGCGGATGAGGTGGTGGTGCACCGCCGAGGTGAGCAGCAGCGACGGGATCGGCGCGTGCTCGGCGTCCGAGTGCCGGTCGGACAGCACGATGAGCCGGGCCCCGGACTCGATCGCCGTGTCGGCCTCCGCGCAGATCTGCTCGATGCGGGCCGCGAGGCCGTCCCCTCCTCCGGCGACGCGGTAGAGCCCGGAGAGCGTGGCGGACTTGAAGCCCGGCAGGTCGCCGTCGGCGTTGATGTGGATGAGCTTGGCCAGCTCGTCGTTGTCGATGACGGGGAACGGCAGGGTGACGCTGCGGCAGGAGGCGGCCGACGGCTCCAGCAGGTTGCCCTGCGGGCCCAGCGGCGAGTGCAGCGAGGTGACCAGTTCCTCGCGGATCGCGTCCAGCGGCGGGTTGGTGACCTGCGCGAACAGCTGGGTGAAGTAGTCGAAGATCAGCCGGGGCCGGTCCGAGAGCGCCGCGATCGGCGAGTCGGTGCCCATGGAACCGATGGGCTCGGCGCCGCTGCGGGCCATCGGGGCGAGCAGGACGCGCAGTTCCTCCTCGGTGTAGCCGAAGGTCTGCTGGCGGCGGGTGACCGAGGCGTGGGTGTGCACGATGTGCTCGCGCTCGGGCAGGTCGGCGAGTTCGATGAGCCCACCGTCCAGCCACTCCTGGTAGGGGTGCTCGGCGGCGAGCTGGGCCTTGATCTCGTCGTCCTCGATGATGCGGCGCTCGGCGGTGTCGACCAGGAACATCCGGCCGGGCTGGAGGCGGCCCTTGCGCACGACCTTGCCCGGGTCGATGTCCAGGACGCCGACCTCGGAGGCGAGGACGACGAGGCCGTCGTCGGTGACCCAGTACCGGCCCGGACGCAGCCCGTTGCGGTCCAGCACGGCGCCGACCTGGATGCCGTCGGTGAAGGTGACGCAGGCGGGGCCGTCCCAGGGCTCCATCATCGTGGAGTGGTACTGGTAGAAGGCGCGCCGCGCGGGGTCCATCGAGTCCTGCGACTCGGCGCTCTCCCACGCCTCGGGGACCATCATCAGCACCGAGTGCGGCAGCGAGCGGCCGCCCAGATGCAGCAGCTCCAGCACCTCGTCGAAGGTGGCCGAGTCGGAGGCGCCCGGGGTGTTGATGGGGAAGATCCGCTCCAGGCTCCCCTGGTCCCCGCCGTCCTCGCGGCCGGCGGAGCCGAACAGCTCGGAACGGAGCTGGGACTCGCGGGCTCGCATCCAGTTGCGGTTGCCCTGCACGGTGTTGATCTCGCCGTTGTGCGCGACGAACCGGTAGGGGTGGGCCAGCGGCCAGCTCGGGAAGGTGTTGGTGGAGAAGCGGGAGTGCACCAGCGCGATGGCGGTGGCGAACCGGCGGTCCGACAGGTCGGGGAAGAACGGTTCGAGCTGCCCGGTGGTCAGCATGCCCTTGTAGACCAGGGTGCGCGAGGAGAGCGAGGGGAAGTAGACCCCCGCCTCGCGCTCGGCCCGCTTGCGCAGCACGAACGCGAGCCGGTCGAGAGCGACGCCCTCGACCCCGCTCTGCGCTCCCCCGGCGACGAAAAGCTGGCGGAACGTGGGCATGGTGGCGCGTGCCCCCGGGCCGAGCAGCTCGGGTGCGACCGGCACCTCGCGCCAGCCGAGGACGGTCAGCCCCTCCTCGGCCGCGAGTGTCTCGATCTGCGCGACGGCCGCCGAGGTGGCCTGCGCCTCGCCGCCCTCCTCCTCGCCGGGCAGGAAGGCGATGCCCACCGCGTAGGAGCCCTGCTCGGGCAGCGCGAAGGGGACGCTCTCACGGAGGAAGGCGTCGGGGATCTGCAGCAGGATGCCGGCGCCGTCACCGGTGTCCGGGTCCGACCCGGTGGCACCCCGGTGCTCGAGATTGCGGAGCACCGTCAGCGCCTGTTCGACCAGCTCGTGGCTGGGTTCACCGGTCAGGGTCGCCACGAAGCCGACGCCGCAGGCGTCGTGCTCGTATCGGGGGTCGTACATCCCCTGCTTGGCAGGGTGGTGGGCGGCCCAATCCGCTGTCGGCACAGCACGCATCGGCACTCCCGTCGTCTCGTGGCATTGGTACGTACCGAGGGACGACGTTGGCCCTCATGTGGCAAAAATTTTCGTGCAGGTTACATGGTGGCGCACTTCCCGGAAAGCGGAAGACGCATCTCACCATACGAACACCGGGCGCGACCGTGTCAGCGCGCCGACGCGGATGGCCCTTATGGGGCCGGAAAAGACCTGCACAGGGGGTTCGGGGTGGGTCACCCCGAGTGACGAGCGGCTCTCACTCGCACGCAGGCGTCATTGCCGGCGGCGTTACGGACTACTGCCCCGCCGCACGCAAGATGAAACCGCCGAGTAACACGACTCCCTTCGCGGGGGCGTATCGACGGTCCCGCCGGAGGACTCCCGACTGCGGGAGCCCTCTTGGGCTGTGACGGACGGCATCAGGACTCCTCCCGCACCCGACGGGCCGAAGAACAGGCCCGGAGCAGGGTCCGCAAGGGCTCACACCACTGCGGCTGGGGGTCCTAGGGGGCGGAGCCCCCTAGCGGGGGGCCGTCGGGTGGGGGTCCCCCCGGACGGAGTCTGGGGGAGGAGCCGCCCCGACGCCCGTCCGGCGAGGACAAGGGGGTCGGGGGCGAAGCCCCCGACAACGCCGCCGCACCAGAAAGGCAAGGGACTGGGGCACCCCCAAGGGGGAGACGGCGCCCCCGCGAAGGGGGCGCCGTCAGCGCAGCCGCACCGGAAGGCACTCCAGCTCATTCTGGGTGAGCACCGGCCGATTACCCGTCTCCGCGACAGCGCCCGCGGACAGCACGGGGAACCGCTCGAAGAGGGCGGGCAGGGCGACGGACGCCTCCAGTCGCGAGAGCCCCGCGCCGGGGCAGATGTGCGGCCCGTGCCCGAAGGCGAGGTGCCGGATGGGGGCGGGGCGCCGCACGTCGAAGCGGTCGGCGTCCTGGCCGTGCTGCGCCCGGTCGCGGCCGATGGCCCGGTAGGACATGGCGACTCCTTCACCCTCCCGGATGACGGCACCGCCGCTTGCGCCCGCCCGGCCGACGGCCCCGCCGGTGCCGACCTCGATGTCCGAGGTCGCGAACCGCAGCAGCAGATGGGTGGAGGGCGACTCCCACCGCAACGTCTCCTCGATGACGGCGTCCCATCCGACCTGGCCGTCGAGGACCAGCCGCAGCTGGTCCGGATGGGTGAGCAGGGCCCGCACCGCGCACAGGATCAGGGTCACCGTGGTCTCGTGCCCGGCGGCGACCATGGCCTCCAGGTTGCCCCGTACCTCGTCGGCGGTGAGCGGCTCGCCGCCCTCGTCGGCGAGGATGAGGGCGCTGGTGAGGTCGTCGCCGGGGGACGCGGTCTTGTGCCGGACCATGTCGTGGTAGAGCTCGTCCAGCTCACGCAGGACGGTGAGCCGCTCCTGCTGCGGGGTCAGGGTGGAGAAGAACGCTTCGTACAGGTGGTGCAGCCGCGGCTCCAGCGCGGGGTCGACGCCCATCAGCGAGCAGACCACCGACATGGGCAGCGGCTGTGCGAAGGCGGACTTCAGGTCTATCGGCTCGTCCGGGGCCTCGGCGGCGTGCGCGGCCATCGCGTCCAGCAGCCGGGCGGTGACGCCTTCGACGACGGGGCGGAGTTCCTCCAGCCGCCGCGGGGTGAGCGCCTGCGCCGTCTTGACGCGCAGCCGCCGGTGCTCGGCCCCGTCGACGGTGAACATGGAGCGGCCCGCGTCGACCATGCCGATCAGCGGCCAGTTCTCGTCGATCTCGCCGTCGCGCCACAGGTTCCAGCGGGTGATGTCCTTGACCAGCCGGGTGTCGGTGAGGAGCCGGCGGGCCTCGGCGTGGGTGGTGACCGTCCACACCTCGGCGCCCATCAGGTCGATCCGGGCGAGCGGCCCGGCGGTCCGCAGCGCTTCGGTCTCGGCGGCGAGGCTGCCGACCAGCGGGTCGATGGTGATCGGGCACCCCGGGGTGCCAGGTGTCGCGCCCTCACCCGCCTGGCGGGCGCCAGGCGCCACGTCCCCGTCCGCCGGGCGCCCCGCGGGGGCCGCACCCCCGGTCCGGGGTTCGCTCGCCGGGGACTGTGCGTCGCCGTTCATCAGCGTCCTCCGTACGGGGGTGTGGGTGCGAAGCGGACGGGCAGCACCGTCATGCCGCGCAGGAAGGGCGAGGGGCGGCGGGCGAGGGTGTGGGGCGCCACCGCCAGGTCGAGGTCGGGCAGCCGGTCGAGCAGCACCTCGATGCCGGTGCGGGCGATGATTTCGGCGATCTCCTGTGCCGGGAAGGGGCACTGGTACTCGCCGTGGCTGAAGGCGAAGTGGGCGAAGTTGCGCTCGCGCGGACGGTCCGCGCCGTGCGGCGCGTGCGCCGCCGGGTCGCGGTTGGCGCCGGCGAGTCCCAGCAGGAGCAGGTCGCCGCGGGCGATGGCGCGGCCCGCCAGCCGGGTGTCGCGCGCGGCCCAGCGGCCGGCCAGGATCTGGGTGGGGGTGTCCTCCCAGAGCACTTCGTTCATGGCCTCTGGGACGGTGTGGCGCCCTCCGGAGAGCGAGGCGGCGAAGCGGTCGTCGGTGAACATGAGGCGTACCGAGTTGCCGATCCAGTCGGCGGTCGGCAGGAATCCGGCGGAGGTGACGGCCATGAGGTTGAGGACGTACGCCTCGTCGGGGAATTCCGCGGGGTGGGCCAGCATGGCGGAGAGTACGTCGGCTCCGGGCGCCGCGTGCCTGCGGGCGACGAGGCGCCGCATGAGGGAGAGCGCGTGCTCGAACCCGGCGAGCGCGTCGGGGCCGCCGTCGGCCATGTCGGTGAGGGAGCGGATCAGTTCCGGGCCGTCGGAGTCGGGGAAGCCCAGGATGCGGGCCAGGGTGAGGAGGGGCAGCGGTTTGGCGTAGGCGGAGACGATCTCGGACTCGCCGGCGCCGCAGAAGCTGTCGACGAGCCGGTCGGCGATCTCCTCGGTGATGCGGCGGAGTTCGACCTGGTTCACGCCTTCCAGCGCGTGCTGGACCATGGCCAGGTGGCGGCGGTGCTCCTCGCCGACGGTGAAGTAGACCGAGGGCTGCGGGGTGCCGATCATCGGGCGCAGCGGCCAGTCCTCGGGGAGGTTCTTCCACTGGTTCCACAGGCCCTGGTCCCGGGGGAAGAGCGCCGGGTCGCCGGTGACGTGGTGGAGTTCGCGGTAGCCGATGACGAGCCAGGCGGGTACGTCGCCGGGGAGGGTGACGGGGACGACGGGCCCGTGGTCGCGGCGCATGTCCCGGTAGACGGCTTCCAGGTCGGTGTGGAAGCGGGGGCCCACGAGCGGTACGGCGCCGGGTGCGGTCCGGCCGCCCGCCGCGGCGGGGCAGCTGCGGGGCTCCGCGGGAGGGGCGCCGGAGGCCGGTGGGCCGTGCGCGGGGTCGTAGTACTGGGGCTGACTGGTCAAGGTCGTAACTCCCCTGCGGGCGGTGGCACTTGGTGGTCTCAGGTGTCACTTCGTGCACAGCCTAGGCAGTTTCCCGATCAGCGGGGACCGTTCTCGACGATCGGTGACCGTTCGACGCCCTGATGCATTCCGACATGGGTACGCCCCGGCGCAGGTTGCGCCGGGGCGGCGGGAGACGACGCGCGGTGCGCCGGGGAAGCGCCGGGCTCGGGCCTCGCCCGCCCGCCGCGCCCCGCGGGGTCAGCCGACCGCCACTCCGAACAGGGCGCCCAGGCCGTAGGTGACGGCCGCCGCGGCGGCGCCGAGGGTGAGCTGGCGCAGGCCGCTGAACCACCAGCTCCGGGCGGTGACCCGGGAGACGACCGCACCGCAGACGAACAGCCCCAGCAGGGCGCACAGCACCGCCGGCCACAGCATGGTGATCCCGAAGAGGTAGGGCAGCACCGGAAGCACGGCGCCCACCGCGAAGGAGAAGAAGGAGGAGACGGCGGCGACGGTCGGAGAGGGCAGGTCGCCGGGGTCGACGCCCAGCTCCTCCCGGGCGTGGATCTCCAGGGCCTGCTCCGGGTCGCGGTGCAGTTGCTCGGCGACCTTCCCGGCCAGCTCGGGGTCGACTCCGCGGGACTCGTACAGCGCGGCCAGTTCCTTGATCTCCGCGCGCGGGCTGCGCCGCAGCTCGCGGCGCTCGATCTCCAGTTCGGCCTGGACGAGTTCGCGCTGTGAGGCGACGGAGGTGTATTCGCCGGCGGCCATGGAGAAGGCACCGGCCGCCAGTCCGGCGAGGCCCGCGATGACGATGGTCTGGGAGGAGGCGGCGCTGCCCGCGACGCCGGTCATCAGACCGAGGTTGGAGACCAGCCCGTCCATCGCTCCGAACACGGCGGGCCGCAGCCAGCCGCCGTTGACATCGCGGTGGGTGTGGTTGTCGCGGTGCGCGACGTGGGTCGGGTCGGTGACTCCGGCGAGGGACATGGCCGGTATGGCTCCTTCACTTCGAACAGCGGGCGCACGGCGCGTCCTCCTGTTCGAAGCGTAGACACGAAACGCCGTCCGCTGCCAGCAAGGAAGGCCGTACTTACCCCGTTGACCTGGGGTTTTCCTCCGGACCCTGATCGGCTGCCGCGCGCAGCGCCTCCGCCAGCTCGTCGCGGACCAGGTCCTCGCGATCCAGCCGCCCGGTCCGGTAGGCGGCCCGGCCCACCATGTGCGCGGCCACCGGGGAGGTCAGCAGTTGGAAGAGGCCGACGAGCAGCAGGGTGCACAGGTCGATGAGGCTGCGCAGCCACAGTCCGGCACCGAGCAGGACCAGCAGCAGGCCGAAGGACTGCGGCTTGGTCGCGGCGTGCATCCGGGCCAGCACGTCCGGCAGCCGCACCATGCCGATCCCGGCCAGCAGGCACAGCAGCCCGCCCGCCAGCATGCACACGGCGCCCACCACGTCCGCCACGGCCGTCCAGCTCATCGGCGCTCCTTCGGGATCCGGTCCCTCACGGTGTCCCCCGGTGCGGGCCGGGCTCCTCGGGGCCGCTGCCGGGCGTGGGGGCCGAGGGCCCGGCCGAGGGTTCACCGGTGCCCTCGCTCTCGTCCACGTCCTCGGTTCCGGCCTCGTCCCGCAGCGCCATGAAGCGTGCGACCCCGACCGAGCCGGTGAAGCCGAGGAAGGAGAGAACCAGCAGGACGGGCAGGTAGAAGGCGTTCCCGCGGATCGCCGACTGCAGGCCGATCCCGGCCATCACGACGGCCACCAGCACATCGAGCGCGACGGCGCGGTCCAGCGTCGAGGGCCCCCGCACCAGCCGCAGGGTGACCAGCAGCCCGGCGGCCAGCAGCAGCCCGGCGATCACCGAGGCGGTGATCTCGAAGACCGGGGCGTCGTGCACGGCGGCGGTCAGCCCCCGGGCCGGTTCCTGCGGGAGCGCCGCGCACATCCGCCGCACCGTCATCGCCACCGGCCGAACACCTCCTCGGCGGCTTCGGAGGCACGGATCGCGGCGACGTCGGCGTGGGTGCCGAACGCCTCCACGACCCGGGTCTCCAGGCGGAGCGCGTCCCGCCGGGCCCGCGTCTGCTCCTCCTCGCTCTCGCCGCCGAGCACGTGCAGGTAGAGGGTTCCCGAGCGGCGGTCGACCTCCAGGACGGTGCTGCCGGGTACGGCCGTGACCGCGACGGCCGTGACGGTCAGCATCAGGTCGCCGGGGCAGCGCATCCTCACCGCCAGCACGGCGCAGCGCGGACGGCCGAACGCGAGCATGTAGCGGTTGATCCGCCAGCTGGAGACGACCATGTCCAGCCCGAACCGGACGGCGAAGCGCAGGATGCCGAGCGGGTGGGCCCGGGCCTGCTTCTCCACGGGGGGAAGCGGGAAGACGAGCACCACCAGGAGCGCGACGAGCACTCCGGTCACGATGTTGGCCGGGGTGGGGGTGCCCCACAGCAGCAGCCACAGCAGAGTGAGGCCGCACACCATGGGCCACTGGGTGGCGCGCATCCGGCTGGCTTCGGGCAGCCGCTGAGGGGCCGTCATTCCCGCATCACCGCCTCGACGTAGGGGCTGCGGGCGAGCATTTCGTCCGCCGCGCGGCCGGTGAGTCCGAACAGGGGGCCCGCGAGCACGGTGAAGGCGAGCCCGAACAGGACGAGGGCCGCGGTGGCTCCGGCCATGCTGGCGGGGAGCGAGCTGGTGGTGGTGATCTCCTGGCCGCCGAAGGTGGTGGTCACCCGGCGCCGCATCAGCACCGAGAGGCCGCCGGGCGGCCACCCTCCGGCAGCACCGTGCTGCCGCCGCGGTGGTCCGGCGCCGGGGCCCGCGCCGCCGGTGGGCACACCGGAGCCGGCGGCGTCCCCGGTGCTCGCTCCGGGGGCGTCCTCCTCCCGGGACTCCAGCACGGTGCCGGCCGCGCACATCTCCGGTGTCGCGGCGCGCCAGAAGGCCACGTTCCACGCCTTGGTCAGCGCGTACAGCGTGAGGAGGCTGGTGACCGTTCCGCCCGCCACCAGCAGGTAGGCGAGCGCCCCGCCGTCGTCCACCCCGGCCCGCAGCAGGCCGAGCTTGCCGAGGAACCCGGAGAGCGGCGGGATCCCGGCGAGGTTCAGCGCGGGGACGAAGAACAGCACGGCCAGCAGCGGGGAGAGGCGGGCGAGACCGCCGAGGCTCTGCAGGTCGGTGGTGCCGGTGCGGCGCTCGATCAGTCCGGCGACGAGGAAGAGGGTGGTCTGGACGGTGATGTGGTGGGCGACGTAGAACACCGCGCCGGAGATCCCGGCGGGGCTGCCCAGCCCGATCCCGAAGACCATGTATCCCATGTGGCTGACCAGGGTGAAGGAGAGCAGCCGTTTGAGGTCGGTCTGCGCGACCGCGCCCAGGATGCCGACGAGCAGCGAGAGCAGCGCCAGGACCATCAGGACGTCGCCGATGCCGTCGCCGGGAAAGAGCAGCGTCTGGGTGCGCAGTATGGCGTAGATGCCGACCTTGGTGAGCAGTCCCGCGAACACGGCCGTGACCGGCGCCGGGGCGGTGGGGTAGGAGTCGGGCAGCCAGGCGGCCAGCGGGAAGACGGCCGCCTTGATGGCGAACACGCCCAGCAGCGCGATCTGCAGGATCATGGCCACGCTGTCGGGCAGGGCGTCCAGCCGGGAGGGCAGTTGGGCCATGGTGACGGTGCCCGCCGCCGCGTACACCATGGCGACGGCGGCCAGGAACAGCATGGAGGACAGCAGCGAGACGATCGCGTAGGTGGCGCCGGCGCGGATGCGCGCCAGGGTGCCGCCGATCGTCATCAGCACATAGCTGGCCGTCAGCATCAGCTCGAAGCCGACGTAGAGGTTGAACAGGTCCCCGGCCAGGAAGGTGTCCGAGACCCCGGCCACCAGCACCAGGTAGGAGGGGTGGAAGACGGACAGCGGGGTGGCCTCGTCGTTGTCGGCCAGGCCCTGGCCCACGGAGTAGACCAGGACGGCCAGCGTCACCGACGAGGAGATCACCAGCATCAGCGCCGCGAGCCGGTCGGCGACCAGCACGATCCCGACCGGCGGCGCCCAGCCGCCCGCGAACATCACCTGCGGCCCGTGCCGGTCGGCGGCCACCAGCAGCAGCAGTGCGACGACGAGGACGGCGAGCAGCACGGCGGCGCTGATGAACCGCTGCACCCGCTCCAGCCGGGCCCCGATGGCCAGCTTCAGTCCGGCCGCGCACAGCGGCAGAATGACCGGCAGCGGCACCAGGAGTCCCGCGGCGGCCGCCCCGCCGACCGGTCCGGCTCCCCCGCTCACCGTGCGCCCCCGCTCCCGGTGCGGCCCCTGCCGGATGCGGGGCGCGGGTCGGATGCGGGCCCCGGACCGGCTGCGCGGCAGGCCGCGGGGGCGGGCCCCGGGCCAGGAGCGGGGCGCCGCCCCGCCGGGTGCGGGCCGGTCACCGGTCGGCTCCCAGAATGGTCTGCCACGGGTCGTCCTCCCCTACGATCTCGTCCGCCGTCTCCTCCGCGCGGGCCTGCCGGACGCGGAAGGCGCGCGCGTCGGCGCGGGCGCGCCTGCGCAGTTGCCGGTAACGGTCGCGGGCGGTGCCCAGCCGCTCGTAGGCGCTGTGCTCCCGCGCCTCGCGCTCCTCCTCGCTGCGGGCCAGCGCCCGGTACTCCAGGCGCCGCTTGTGGTAGGCGGCGCGCAGCCGTTCACGTTCCTCCGCGTAGGTGGCGCGGCGCACGATGCGGATGTCCTCGGTGTCGTCGGGGACGTCGTCGTTGCCGGAGTGCTGCCAGGCGCGGTAGGCCATCGTCGCCAGGAACGCGGTCAGCGCGAGGGTGATGACGATGGCGGTCAGGATGAACGCCTGGGGCAGCGGGTCGGACATGGTCCGCGGCGAGGTGCCCGGGTAGAGCAGCGCGGCGTCGCCGTCCGGTCCGGAGGTGGCCAGCACCAGCAGGTTGATGCCGTTGCCGATGAGGACCGCGCCCAGCACGATGCGGGTCAGCGGCCGGGCCAGCAGCAGCGCCGTACCGCAGGCGAACAGCACGCCGCCGCAGCCCACCAGGGCGAGGGAACCGGTCGTCATGGGCGGCCCTCTCCGCCACCGGCCGGGCCGGTCCCCCGCTCGCGCTCCAGGCGGCGGTCGATCTCCGAGCCCAGGCTGCGCAGCACGTCCAGGACGACGCCGAGGACCAGCACGTAGACCCCGGTGTCGAAGAGCACCGGGCTTGCCGCGTGGAAGGGGCCGACCAGCCAGAAGTCGCCGGTCACCTTGCCGGAGGCCAGCACGCTGCCGCCCAGCCACAGTCCCGCCAGGCCGGTGCCGGTGATGATCAGCAGTCCGAGGCCGAGCAGGAAGCCCGCGTCCACGGGGGCGGCGGCGGCCAGCTCCAGGCGGCCCCCGGCCAGGTAGCGCACGGCCAGCGCGAGCCCGGCCACCAGTCCCGCGGTGAAGCCGCCGCCGGGCTGGTTCTCGGCGGAGAAGAGCAGGTAGAGGGAGAGCACCACGATGGGGTGGAAGACCAGCCGGGCCATCACCTCGAACATCACCGAGCGGCCCTCGGGCGCGAGCGTGGAGCTGGCCGCCAGCCAGGTGCGGCGGGGCGCGACCGGCGAGCCGCGGTGCGGCCGGGCACCGGGGCGGCCGGGCAGCTTCCAGGCGTCCCGGCGCCCGGCGCGCGCTCCGGTGTCCCCGCCGGTGCCGGGCGCCTCCGCCGAGCGGTCCAGGGCGATGCTCGCGGAGCCGGGGACGGCCCCGGTGGGCGCTCCGGGTCCGGCGACGGGCGCGGTCGGCGGCGGGCCCCCGGTCTCCTCGGTGCCCGGTACGGGCTGGGCGACGGGCACCCGGACGCGGCGGCGCAGATAGACGAGGCTGGTCACGCCGACGGCGGCGGCGGCCAGCACGGCCGACTCGCCCATGGTGTCCCAGGCGCGCAGGTCCACCAGGGTGGTGGCCACCACGTTGCGGACGCCTTCGTGCGCCGTCGCCGAGAACAGTCCGGGGCCGGAGGGCAGGCCGGTGCGCGCCGCGAGGCAGAGGTGCAGCAGTGCGGCGAGGAGTCCCCCGGTGGCGACGGAGAGGACGAGTTGCACGCCCCGGCGGGTGCGCCATCTGCGGCTGCCGTCGGGGAAGCGGGCGGGCAGCCTGCGCAGGACGAGGACGAAGACGGTCAGCGAGACCGTCTCGACGGCGAACTGGGTCAGCGCCAGGTCGGGCGCGCCGTGCAGCACGTAGAGGAGTCCGGCGCCGTATCCGGTGATCCCGGCCAGGACGGCCGCCTTCATCCGCTGCCGCGCCAGGACGCAGAGCACCGCGACCCCGGCGACGCCGATCGCGACGACGAGTTGTGGGACCGAGTCGTACCAGCGCAGCGTGTCCGCGTCGGGCCAGGGGGCGCCCGCCACCAGCCGGGCGGTCTGGAAGCCGAACAGGACGACCAGGGCGGTGCCGAGGTAGACGGGCAGCGAGCCGCGCTGCACGACTCCGGTGACCTGGAGCGAGAGCCGCTCCAGAGCCCACAGGGAACGGGCGAACACCTGGTCGCCGTCGACCTGCGAGAGCCATCCGCCGAGCGCGGCCAGCGGCCGGCCGGCCAGGAAGAGCGCCGCACCCAGCACCCAGGAGACCGCCGAGAGGCCCAGCGCGGGGCCCCAGCCGTGCCAGAGGGCGAGGTGGTAGGGGGCGGCGCCGCTGGGGAAGGAGTCGGCGTACCGGGCCAGCAGTGGGTCGAGCCACTGGGAGCCGGGGCCGAGCAGGAGCCCGGCCAGCGCGCACAGCAGGGGCGGGCCCAGCAGCAGCGGCGCCACGCGGGTGCCGGGGGGCACGGTGACCGGTGCCAGCGGCGGGGCACCGCTCTTGCGCGCGAAGGCTCCCCACAGGAAGCGGAGCGTGTAGGCGGTGGTGAGCGCGGAGCCCACGACGACGGCGGCCAGGGCCCATGCCTCGCCGGGTCCGGCCGCCAGCAGTGCCGAGACGGCCGCTTCCTTGCCGACGAACCCGAGCAGCGGCGGCAGCCCCGCCATCGAGAGCCCGGCGAGCACAGCGACGGCGGCCAGTGCGGGCAGCGAGCGGCCGAGTCCGGAGAGCCTGGTGAGGTCGCGGGTGCCGGTGAGGTGGTCGATGGCGCCGACAGTGAGGAAGAGCGGTGCCTTGAACAGGGCGTGTGCCAGGATCACATCGGCGCCCGCCAGCGCGGCATCCCGGGTGCCGTCGCCGACCAGCACGGTGAGGAAGCCGAGCTGGCTGACAGTGCCGAAGGCCAGCAGCAGCTTCAGGTCCGTCTCCCGCAGCGCCCGCCAGCCGCCGAGCAGCATGGTCGCGCTGCCGAGCACGAGCACCATGGGCCGCCAGGGCGGCACGTCGGCGAAGCCGGGGGCGAGCCGCGCGATCAGATAGACACCGGCCTTGACCATGGCGGCGGCGTGCAGATACGCGGAGACAGGGGTGGCCGCGGCCATCGCTCCGGGCAGCCAGAAGCTGAACGGCCAGACGGCGGACTTGGACAGCGCCCCCACCAGTACCAGCACCAGGCCGCCCGCGACCAGGGCTCCCCCCGCGGGCGGGTCGGCGAGCATGCGGGAGATCCGGTAGGTGTGCGCGGCGTGCCCCAGCATCAGGAAGCCGACCAGCATCACCAGCCCGCCCAGTGTGGTGACCAGCAGTGCCTGGAGGGCGGCGCGCCGGTTGGTGCGGTACTGGGAGCTGTGCCCGATGAGCAGGAAGGAAAAGACCGTGGTGAGTTCCCACAGCACGTACAGCACGATCAGGTCGTCGGCCAGCACCAGGCCGAGCATGGCCCCCGCGAAGGCGGTGAGTGCTCCGGCGAAGGAGCCCAGCTGCGGTGTGCCGGGCGCGAAGTAGGCCGCGCAGTACAGCATCACCAGGGCGCCGATGCCCCCGGCGATCAGGACCATCACCAGGGCGAGCGCGTCACACCGCAGTGCGAGGTCGACCCCGAGCGCCGGGATCCACGGGGTGTGCTCGCTGAGCGCGCCGCCGTCCGCCACCTGGTCCCAGTGCGCCGCCGCCCACCCGGCCGCGGCGGCGGGTGCCGCCGCGAGCAGCAGGAACGCGCGCGGGCCGAGCCGCCGCACCAGCGGCGCGGCACAGCACGCGGCCACGACGTGGACGACGATCAACCACAGCACTCACCGAGAATTGCATACATAGTCGCCCAATTCGGACAGGCGGCTCGCCCCCTGCCTCACCAGGGGCCCGGCGGTCCGGTGTGTCAGGAAGCCGGTCCGCCGGCCGTCTTCCGGGACGACCGCGGCTTCTCCGTCGCTGACCGCGCCTCCCCGGCCCCCTTCTCGGACTCCGAGGACTCCTCGTCCGGGGCCGGGTCCGCGCCCCCGTCCGGCGCGTCCGGCTCCGGCTCGACGACCTCCTCGCGGCCGGGCCGCTTCTTCCCGGAGACGACGATGTAGAGGACGGCCAGCAGGAAGACGACGATCGCCGTCCAGTTGTTCAGCCGCATCCCGAACACGTGGTGCGCGTCGTCCACCCGCATGTACTCGATCCAGAACCGCCCCACCGTGTAGGCGGCGACGTACAGCGCGAACGCCCGGCCGTGCCCCAGCTTGAAGCGGCGGTCCGCCCAGATCACCAGCAGGGCGACCCCGACGCACCACAGCGACTCGTACAGGAAGGTGGGGTGATAGGTCGCCAGATCGGGCGTGTCGACCGGCCGGTGCGCCGGGTCGATCTCCAGGGCCCACGGCAGATCGGTCGGCCGCCCGTACAGCTCCTGGTTGAACCAGTTGCCCCAGCGGCCCAGCGCCTGCGCCAGCACGATCCCCGGCGCCACGGCGTCCGCGTACGCCGGCAGCGGGATGCCGCGGCGGCGGCAGCCGATCCAGGCGCCGAGCGCGCCCAGCGCGATGGCGCCCCAGATGCCCAGCCCGCCGTCCCAGATGCGGAAGGCGTCGACGGGGTTGCGGCCCTCGCCGAAGTAGAGCTGGTAGTCGGTGATGACGTGGTACAGCCGGCCGCCGAGGAGGCCGAACGGAACGGCCCAGACGGCGATGTCGGCGACCGTGCCCGGCTGTCCGCCCCGAGCGGCCCACCGGCGCCCGCCTAGCCAGACCGCGGCGAAGACGCCGAGGATGATGCAGAGCGCGTAGCCGCGCAGCGGGAGCGGCCCGAGGTGAATCTCACCGGCCGACGGACTGGGGATAAAGGCAAGGGTCTCCATGGCGCCCCTGACGGTACCGTGCCCGGCCGCACGCCGGACAATCAGCCCGCGCAACGGCTGGATAACACCGCGGGGCGCCCGCCGGGCACGGCGGGCACGGCGAGGGCCGCGCCCGCGGCCGCCACCGGGGGGGCGGAGGGCGGGGGGCGCTAGCTCTTCCGCTCCACCAGTTTCCGCAGCCCGTCCGGGGTCAGCGGGTCGGACTGGTCGCTGAAGACGTCCTTGCCGTTCAGCAGGACGGTGGGGGTGCCCTGGTGACCGGACTCGCGGAAGTCCTCGTCGGAGCGCTTCACCCAGGCGTCGTGCCGGCCGCCGGTCACACACGAGCGGAACTCGGGGTCGACCAGCCCCTCCACCTTGCCGGCCAGCCGGATCAGCCGGTCGGTGCTGGCGAAGGCGTCCTCCTGCTCGCGGGGCTGGTTGCGGTAGAGCACGTCGTGGTACGGGCCGAACTTCCCCTTGTCCCGGGCGCAGGCCACCGCGTTGGCCGCCTCGTGCGAGCCCCGGCCGCCCATGTTGCCGTCGATGAGCGTCACCAGGTGGTACTCGGTCCTGAGCTTGCCCGCCCGCTCCAGGCTCTTGATCGTGTCCCGGAAGGAGTTCTCGAACTGGGCGCACGCCGGACAACGGAAGTCCTCGTAGACCGTGAGCCGGGCCGGTGCGCTGCGCTGCCCCACGGTGACGGGCTTCGCCGACTGCGAGCCCTGGTCGTCGCCGCCCCGGGCCGCGACGGTGATCCCGACCCCGGCGGCGACGGCCAGCACCCCGGCGACCACCGCGCCCACCTTGAGCGAGCGCCACCGGCGCTCGGCTGCCCTGTCCCGCTCCCGCTCGGCCCGCAGACGTTCGCGGGCCGAGCGCTTGCCGCCGTCATTGCTGTTCTGGCTCATCACGCCCGACCCAACGAGAGGGGCGGGTCACCGACGAACGCGCTGCGCCCATTTTCACCCGAAAGAGCCGTTCAGCGGCGCGGGGACAGGATGCCCTCGGCGGTCCTCCGGCTCCTCCCGCCTCCGGGAGGCGGGAGGAGCGCCGGGGAGGGACCGAGGCCGGTGACCGGGGGCCTGCCGAGAGCCGCCTCCCGGGGCCGGAAGCCCCGGGAGGCGTGGCCTCCGGCACCGCGGCGGCCCGCGCCTCGGCCGCGCCTCAGCGCCGGACGCCCTCCGCGAGGGCCGCGGCGAGCTGCCGCACCTCGTCCAGCCCGGCTGCCCGGGTGTCGGCCTCCAGCAGCCGCTTGACGAACGCCGAGCCCACGATGACCCCGTCGGCGAACGCGGCGACCTCGGCCGCCTGCGCGGGGTTGGACACCCCCAGGCCGACACAGACGGGCAGGTCGGTGGTGGAGCGGACCCGCTCGACCAGTTCGCGGGCCTCCTCGCCCACCGATTCCCGCGTCCCGGTGACTCCCATCAGCGAGGCGGCGTAGACGAAGCCGCTGCCCGCCGCGGTGATCCGGGCCAGGCGCGCGTCCTGGCTGCTGGGCGCGACGACGAAGACCGTGCCGAGCCCGGCGTGCTCGGCCGCCTTCCGCCAGCCCTCGGACTCCTCGACCGGCAGGTCGGGCAGGATGCAGCCGGCCCCGCCCGCCGCCGCCAGCTCCTCGGCGAAGCGCTCGGCACCGTACCGGTCGACGGGGTTCCAGTACGTCATGACCAGCACCGGCTTCCCGGTCGCCGCGTGCGCCTCGCGGACCGTGCGCAGCACGTCCGCGATCCGCACCCCGCCCTCCAGGGCGATGGTGTCCGCGGTCTGGATGACGGGCCCGTCCATCACCGGGTCGCTGTGCGGCAACCCCACCTCGACCACGTCGCAGCCGCTCTCCAGCAGCGCCGTGCAGGCGGCGATGCCGCCGTCGACGGTGGGGAAGCCGGCCGGGAGGTAGCCGACGAGCGCGGCCCGGTTCTCGGCCCTGGCCCGCGCGAGCGTCTCGTCCAGCAGCCGGACGTTGCCGCCCGCGGCGCGGGAGTTCCCGGTGGTTCCCGTCTCCTCGGTGTGCCCGCTCATGCCCGCTCCCCTTCCGCGCCGTCCAGCAGGCCGAAGTACCGCGCGGCCGTGTCCATGTCCTTGTCGCCGCGGCCCGAGAGGTTCACCAGGACGATCCCCTCGGGGCCCAGCTCCCTGCCCAGGTCCAGGGCGCCCGCCAGCGCGTGCGCGCTCTCGATGGCCGGGATGATGCCCTCGGTCTCGGAGAGCAGCCGCAGCGCCCGCATCGCCTGGTCGTCGGTGACCGGCCGGTACTCGCCCCGGCCGCTGTCCTTGAGGTGGGCGTGCTCGGGGCCGATGCCCGGGTAGTCGAGCCCGGCCGAGATCGAGTAGGGCTCGGTGATCTGCCCCTCGTCGTCCTGCAGGACGTAGGAGCGCGAGCCGTGCAGGATGCCGGGCTCGCCCGCGGTCAGCGTGGCCGCGTGCTCGCCGGACTCGACACCGTGCCCGGCCGCCTCGAAGCCGACCAGCCGCACACCGGTGTCCGGCAGGAAGGCGTGGAAGAGCCCGATCGCGTTGGAGCCGCCGCCCACGCAGGCGGCGACGGCGTCCGGCAGCCGTCCGGTGCGCTCCAGCACCTGCCGCCGCGCCTCGACGCCGATCACGCGGTGGAAGTCGCGCACGATCTGCGGGAAGGGGTGCGGTCCGGCGACCGTGCCGAAGAGGTAGTGGGTCCTCTCGACGTTGGCGACCCAGTCGCGGAACGCCTCGTTGATGGCGTCCTTGAGGGTGCGACTGCCGGAGGTGACGGGGACGACCTCGGCCCCGAGCATCCGCATCCGGGCGACGTTGAGGGCCTGCCGCTCGGTGTCGATCTCGCCCATGTAGATGGTGCATTCGAGCCCGAAGAGGGCGCATGCGGTGGCCGTGGCCACGCCGTGCTGGCCCGCGCCGGTCTCGGCGATGACCCGGGGCTTGCCCATCCGCTTGGTGAGCAGGGCCTGCCCCAGCACGTTGTTGATCTTGTGCGAGCCGGTGTGGTTGAGGTCCTCGCGCTTGAGGAGGACCCGGGCACCGCCCGCGTGCTCGGCGAACCGCTTGACCTCGGTCAGCGCGCTGGGCCGGCCGGTGTAGTCGACCAGCAGGTCGTCGAGCTCGGCGGCGAAGGCGGGATCCGCCTTCGCCTTCTCGTACTCCGCGGCCACCTCGTCGACGGCGGCGACCAGGGCCTCGGGGATGAACTTGCCGCCGAACGCGCCGAAGTAACCGGCGACGCTGGGGCTGTGACCCTCGGGATCGGGAATGAAGTAGTCGGACGGCATACCGAACGCTGCTCCTTGCGAGTGGGCTGATGTGACGGCTCCGGGCCCCGGCCCTCCCCCGGGCTCCGGCCGGCAGCCGGAGGCGCGCCCGCGCGGCGGCGGGCGGGCAAGGGGCGCTCCCCTCAGCGGGGTGCGGGCGGGCAGGGGCGGGTCAGCGCCATCGGCGGCCGCGGATCACGCCCGGCTCGCACCCGATGTGGTACCGGACGGACCGGCCGCGCACCCGGCGCGCGGGCGCCCGGCACCCGCGCGGACGGCACCCGCGCGCCAGCGCGAGGGAGCACAGGGAGACCTCAGCCGTCATCGCGTGTCAGTCCCTCCCGCCGTGGCGGAGCGCGGGGTGGGCGCCCGCGGCCACGAGGTCCGAGACCGCGGTGCGCGCATCCTTGCCGGTCACCAGCGACTCCCCCACCAGAACGGCGTCGGCCCCCTCGTTCGCGTAGGCGATCAGGTCGTGCGGACCGCGGACGCCGGACTCGGCGATCTTGACGACGTGGTCGGGGATCTCGGGGGCGATCCGGGTGAAGTTGCCGCGGTCCACCTCGAGGGTCTTCAGGTTCCGCGCGTTGACGCCGACGATCTTCGCCCCGGCCGCCAGTGCCCGCTCGGCCTCGTCCTCGTCGTGCACCTCGACCAGCGGGGTGAGACCGATGGACTCGGCGCGCTCGATCAGCGAGACCAGGGCCTCCTGCTCCAGCGCGGCGACGATCAGCAGCACCAGGTCGGCGCCGTGCGCACGGGCCTCCCACAGCTGGTAGGAGGAGAAGACGAAGTCCTTGCGCAGGACGGGGATGTCGACGCGGGCCCGGACCGCCTCCAGGTCGGCGAGCGAGCCGCCGAACCGGCGGCGCTCGGTGAGGACGGAGATGACTGCGGCGCCGCCCGCCTCGTAGTCGGCGGCGAGCCCGGCCGGGTCGGCGATGGCCGCCAGCGCGCCCTTGGACGGGCTGGAGCGCTTCACCTCGCAGATCACCCGCACCCCGGCGGTGCTGTCACCCTTGAGTGCCGCGAGCCCGTCCCTGGCCTGGGGTGCCCGGGCGACGCGCTCCTTGAGCTCCTCGAGGCTGACGCGCGCCTGCCGCTCGGCGAGGTCTTCCCGCACGCCTTCGATGATCTCGTCGAGCACACTCACCGAGCGGCCTCCTTGCTGGCTGGGTTCGGGCTGGATACGGGTCGGCACCGGGCGGGCGGCGGAAAAAGGTTCCGGGGCGCTCCTCGGAGGCGGAGCAGGGGATGGTCGGGTGGGCCACTGTGATGGTATCCGCCCCGGCACGGAGGTCCCGCATCCGGTTGATCACAGTCCCATATAGCGGACAAATCACCGCCCCGGTGGCCGTGCGGACGCGGCTGCTCAGGGAGCCAGGCCGACTCCGAGGGGCGTATTCCGGACAACCGTGAAGGCGACCGTCAGCGCCCCGAGCGCCCACCAGTGCCAGGCCCGCAGCCGCACCGGGAAGGAGTAGCGGCGGCCCCGGACCGCGCCGGCGGCCCAGTGCAGCCAGCCCAGCGCGAAGCCCGTGAAGAGCAGCACGGCGAGGACGTTGGCGCCCAGCGCGGTGCCCAGGTCCCCCTGGGTGACGGCGTGCGCGCTGCGCAGCCCGCCGCAGCCGGGGCAGTACAGGCCGGCGACGGTCAGGAAGGGACAGGCCGGATAGTGACCGGGCTCGTTGGGGTCGACGACGGCCACGACGGCGAAGGCCGCGCCCACCGCGGCGAGACTGCCGAGGGGCACGGCCAGCCGCGGCACCGCTCCGGTGAGGCGGTGCCGCACGGTCGCGGCGTGCTGCCGGTCGTTCAGGAGTGCGCCTTGTCGGCGACCGGCCGGTGCGCCCGGTCGTGCGCCAGCTTGTGGGCCCGCGCCTGCTCGGCCGTCAGACCGGGGGACTTCGACTGGCCCATCCCCGCCGCCCGCATGATGCCGCCGATCACAGCGCCCGCCCCGATGACGACCAGCCCTGCGATCACACCGACGGGCTGCGCCAGCACCGTGAAGACGGAGGCGACGCAGAAGCCGACGAAGGCGATGATCGAGCCGGTCCAGGCGGCCGGGGTGTGTCCGTGGCTGTGCGCCATGAATGCTCCTTGAGTCACAACATGAGGTGGGGCCACCCGGCCCGTTCGCCGCCCATTCTCCCCCTTCCGCGCCCGCGCGAGGGCACGGGGGTCGTCCGTACGGGCCGCGGCGGGCCGCGCGCAGGTGCCGGACACGGGCGCGGAGGCCGCTGGGGCCGCGGCTCAGGCGGTGCCGTGCGTGGGATCCTCGCCGCGGTCCAGGGCCTTCCACAGGTCCTCGGGCCGGTCGGGATCGACGCGCCGGGTACGGGCGGCGCGCTGCCGCAGCGGGGTGCGCTCGTAGCGGGCGCTGCCGGACATCGAGGGCCAGCCCGCGCCGTACCGCAGCGCCAGCAGCCCGGCGACCAGCAGCAGCGCACCGCCCACCGCCGACACATACGGCCAGGCGCTGACGTCGACGGCGCCGATGCCGCTGTCGGTCAGGCCGCTGGTCTTGGCGGCCTCGGCGGAGAGCGCACCGGTGTCGTCGGCCCCCAGCAGCGCCGAGGCCAGCACGGCGGTGCCGCACAGCGCGAGCAGCCCGGAGACGATCCGGCGGCTGGTCCGGCGTACGGCGAAGACGGCGACGAGCGCGGCGAGGCCGACCAGCGCCAGTGCGCTGGGCAGGCCGGTGACGTCGCCGCCCTCGGCGCTGACCGGCACCTGGCCCTGGGCGAACTCGGCCGTGGACGTGCTCCAGGTCTGGCCGGCGGAGATCAGCGCGAGGGCCGCGCCCACCGCGCCGCACAGCAGGGCCGCCGCCAGCGCGGTGCGGGCCGCCCGGGAGCGCGACGTGCCCGGGCGCCCGGCGTCCGGGGCGGGCTCCGCTTCCGGCCGGCCGGGGTGCGGGCCCCCCTCGGTGCCGTCCGGGTCCGGCGCGGGGGTCGAAGAAGTCACGCCTCCACGCTACCCCCGAGGCGTTCGGCCGTCCGGACCGCCCTCAGCACGGCCGCGGCCTTGTTGGCGCACTCGGTGTCCTCGGCCTCGGGGTCGGAGTCGGCGACGACTCCGGCGCCCGCCTGGACGTACGCGGTCCCGTCCCGCAGCAGCGCGGTGCGGATGGCGATGGCGGTGTCGGAGTCGCCGGCGAAGTCGAGATATCCGACACATCCGCCGTAGACACCGCGCCTGGTGGGCTCCAGCTCCTCGATGATCTGGAGTGCACGCGGCTTGGGCGCCCCGGACAGTGTCCCGGCCGGGAAGCAGGAGGTGAGCGCGTCGAACGCGGTACGGTCCGGGGCCAGTTGCCCGGTGACGGTCGAGACGATGTGCATCACGTGGCTGTAGCGCTCGATCGACATGAAGTCGACCACCTCGACGCTGCCCGGTTCGCAGACCCGCCCCAGGTCGTTGCGGCCCAGGTCCACCAGCATCAGGTGCTCGGCCCGCTCCTTGGGGTCGGCCAGCAGTTCCTCGGCCAGCGCGGTGTCCTCGCCGGGGGTGGCGCCCCGCGGCCGGGTCCCGGCGATGGGGTGCATCATCGCGCGACCGTCCTCGACCTTGACCAGCGCCTCGGGGCTGGAGCCGACGATGTCGAAACCCTCGAAGCGCAACAGGTACATGTACGGGCTCGGGTTGGTGGCCCGCAGCACCCGGTAGACGTCCAGGGCGCTCGCCTCGCAGCGGGCCTCGAACCGCTGCGAGGGCACCACCTGGAACGCCTCCCCGCCGCGGATCCGCTCCTTGATGTCCTCGACCCAGCCCTGGTAGGTCGCCCCGCCCGACCGGGCCTCGACGGAAGGGAGTTCGGAGGCGGGCAGCGCCACCGGGTCGACGGGGGCGGGGCGTGCGAGGTCGGCGGCCATCGCGTCCAGCCGCCGCACGGCGTCCGCGTACGCCTCGTCGACGCCGGTGTCCAGGTCGT
Source organism: Streptomyces sp. NPDC007025 (assembly GCF_042869455.1). Classification (NCBI taxonomy): domain Bacteria; kingdom Bacillati; phylum Actinomycetota; class Actinomycetes; order Kitasatosporales; family Streptomycetaceae; genus Streptomyces; species Streptomyces sp. NPDC007025. The sequence goes on from NZ_JBIAFT010000003.1 coordinate 337,745, forward strand.
TGTGGTTGATCGCGTTGGCGATCAGCAGCACCGTGCCGTCGCGGTGGTCGAGGACGGCCAGGTCGGAGGTGAGCAGCATCGTCAGCTCCGGCAGCCCCAGGTCGTCCGCGGTGCCGGGGTGGTGGCCGATCTTCTCCAGCCGCTGGACGATGTCGTAGCCGAGGTAGCCGACCATGCCGCCGGTGAACGGCGGCAGCTCGCCGCCCCGGTGCAGGTCGCGCGGGGTGTGCAGGGCCTCGACGGTCTCGCGGAGCGCGACGAGCGGGTCGCCGTCGGTGGGGACGCCGACCGGCGGGGTGCCCTGCCAGTGCGCTTCGCCGCCGCGCACGGTCAGCGCAGCGTCGCTGCGCACCCCGATGAAGGAGTACCGCGACCAGGTGCGGCCGTTCTCCGCGGACTCCAGCAGGAAGGTGCCGGGGCGTTCAGCGGCGAGCTTGCGGTACAGGGCGATGGGAGTGTCGCCGTCCGCCAGCAGGCGGCGGGTCACCGGGATGACTCGCCGGTTCTTGGCGAGCGTCCGGAAGGTTGCGAGGTCAGGCGCCGTCATGGCGCCTCACCCTACTGGTCCGGCGGCGGCACGGCGTCCAGGTCACCGGGCGCGGGACGGCTCGGCGCCGGCGCCGCCTGTCGTGCGACGGCGGGCCGTCGGCGTCACGGCTCCCGGGGCAGCAGCACGTCCGCGTCGAAGCAGGTGCGGCTGCCGGTGTGGCAGGCGGCCCCGGTCTGGTCGACCCGCACCAGCACGGTGTCCGCGTCGCAGTCGAGCGCCACGGACTTGACCCGCTGCACATGCCCGGAGGTGTCGCCCTTCACCCAGTACTCGCCGCGGCTGCGGCTCCAGTAGGTGGCGCGTCCGGTGGTGAGGGTGCGGTGCAGGGCCTCGTCGTCCATCCACCCGAGCATCAGCACCTCCCCGGTGTCGTACTGCTGGGCGACGGCGGGCAGCAGCCCGTCCGGGTTGCGCTTGAGCCGGGCGGCGACGGCGGGGTCGAGGGAGCTCTCCTGGGACATGGCTCCATTGTCCCGCACCCGTCCCGCACTCCACGTACCGCTCGGCGCGGGGCCGCAGCCGCGCATCCGGCGCGGCACGCGGCACAGCGCCGGACACGCCGCGCACACGCCCGGGCACCGACAACTCCCCGTCCGCGCCCCGCGCGCCGTACGCTTGCGGTATGTCGACCCATGCCAAACGTGAACGTCTGCTGCTCGCCGATCTCTTGGAGGCCAACGGGCCCGACGCGCCCACCCTGTGCGAGGGGTGGCGCACCCGGGACCTGGCCGCGCACGTCGTCGTGCGCGAACGGCGCGGAGACGCGGCCGGCGGCCTGCTGATCAAGCAGCTCGCGCCCCGACTGGAGCGGGTGCAGGCCGAGTTCACCGCCAAACCGTACGACGAGCTGATCCACCTCATCCGTACCGGGCCGCCCCGGATGTCGCCCTTCGCGCTGAAGCAGGTGGACGAGGCGGCCAACACGGTCGAGTTCTTCATCCACGGGGAGGACGTACGCCGGGCACAGCCCGACTGGGCGCGGCGCGAGCTGGACTCCGTCTTCGAGGACGCGCTGTGGCGCCGACTGGAGACGGCCGCCCGGATGTACGGGCGCAAGGCGCCGGTCGGCCTGGTGCTGCGCCGCCCCGACGGCCAGACGGCGGTCGCCCGGCGCGGCACCCCGGTCGTGACCGCCGTCGGCGCCCCCTCGGAGCTGCTGCTGTTCGTCTCCGGCCGCACGGAGCAGGCGGACGTGGAACTGGACGGCGACAAGGAGGCACTCGCCCGCCTCGCCGAGGCCGGCCTCGGCATGTAGCGGGTGCCGCGCCGGGAAGCCCGGCACCGGGAAGTGCTCCGGCCGGCCCGCCGCACCTCCGCCCGCGTGGCACGCCGCCCCGGAGCCGGAACCGGGCAGCGCACCGGTGTGCGCCCCCGGTCCGCGCCGGGCGCCGCCCCCAAGGCGGGGCGGGGGCGGGTACGGGGACGGCTCAGGGTGTTCCCGGATGGAGCGCGGGGACGGCGCCGCGAGGGTGGAGTCATGACCTTCACGCCGCTCTCCCGCAGCCGCACCCACCCCGCCGTCCGTCCCGCCCGCCGTCCCGCCGGCCGCCCCTCGCGCCGGAGCCTGCTCGCCGGGGTGGCCTCCGGTACGGCGCTGGCCGCCGTCGGCGCCCCGGTGCCGGTGGCCGCCGCGGACACCCCCGAGGCCGGCCGCCCGGACGCGGGCGGGGGCCGGAGGCTCCAGCCGCCCGACGCCCGCGCGCTGCGGGCCGCCCTGGACGATCTGGCACACCCGCGTGCGTCCGGGGCGCAGTTGCGGGTCAGTGGCTCGGCCGGGCGGTGGTACGGCACCTCGGGGGTCTCGGACCCGTCCACCGGGCGGCCGGTCGGGCTCAACGACAAGGTGCGCGCCGGCAGCGTCACCAAGGCGTTCGTGGCCACCGCGGCGCTGCAACTCGCCGACGAGGGACGGCTGCGCCTGACGGCGCCCGTCCGGCACTACCTGCCCGACCTGCTGCCGGAGCGCTTCGGGGCCGTCACGGTGGCGCAGCTCCTCGACCACACCAGCGGGCTGCCCGACCACGTCGGACTGCCCGACCTGAGCACCGCGCAGGCCGTGCTGCGGCACCGCTTCGACCGGTGGACCCCGCAGGGGATCGTGGCGAGCGCCACCGGCGGCGAGCTGAAGTTCCGGCCGGGTACCAGGCAGGAGTACCGCGGCGTCAACTACGTACTGGCGGCGCTGGTCATCGAGCAGGTGACGGGACGTCCGTACGGGATCGAGCTGCGCGACCGGCTGCTGCGCCCGCTGCGGCTGGGGCACACCTCCTTCCCGTCGGCGGAGGGCTACCCGCGGCGGATCCGCGGCCCGCACATGCACGGCTGTCTGGAGACGGAAGGCGGCACGCTCGCGGACGTCACCGAGTTCGACATGTCAGCCTCGTACGCGGACGGCGAGATCGTGACCAGCACCGGCGATCTGCACCGCTTCCTGTCCGCGCTGTTCTCCGGAGCGCTGCTGCCGCAGCGGCAGCTGCGCAGGATGTTCACGCTGCCGCCGAAGCAGGTGCGGATGCTCGACGGGAGTCCGGCGCGCTACAGCACCGGGCTGCAGACGGTCACCGTCGAGGGGGTGGAGCTGTGGGGCAAGACGGGCGAGCAGCACGGCTATGCGACCGGCATGTTCGCCACCCGCGACCAGCAGCGGCGGCTGGTGTGGACGTTCACCCCGGTCGAGCCGGGCGCGGACCCCTCGCCGATGAGCCGGCGGATCGCCGAGGCGGCCACGGCCGGGCGCTAGGACCTGCTGCCGGAGCCGGAGGCGCCGTCTTCCAGGGCGACCCGCTCGGTCAGGATCCGCTGGAGCTCCCGGGCCGCGCGGGTCGGGGAGACGTCGCCGCGGTGCGCGACCGCGACGGTGCGGTGCAGCCCGGGCGGTGCGAAGCGGGTGACCTGCAGGCCGGAGCGGGCCGCGACCATCCGGGGGACGACGGCCAGTCCGAGGCCCGCGCGGACGAAGCCGAGCACGGCGTCCATCTCACCGCCCTCCACGCCGAAGACGGGTTCGAAGCCCGCGTCCCGGCAGGCGGCCACGGTCAGCTCCCGCAGGTCGTAGCCGCGCCGGAACATCGCCAGCGGACGGCCGCGCAGGTCCTCGACGCGGATGCGGTCGCGGCGCGGAAACGGGGGCAGGTCCGGGGCCGCGACGACGACCAGTTCCTCGCTCAGCAGCTCGTCCGCGGCCAGCACCGGCCCCTGGCCCGGCAGCGGGGTGATGATCAGCGCGAGGTCCAGTTGTCCCGCGGCCAGCGCCCGCACCAGGTCCTGGGAGCCGTCCTCGTGCACCATCAGCTCCACGCCGGGGTAGCGGTCGTGGAAGGCGCGCAGCACGTCCGGCACGAGTCCGGCGCACAGGCTCGGCGGCGCCCCGAGCCGGATCCGCCCGCGGCGGAGCTGCGCGACTTCCTGCACCTCGCGGCGGGCCGTCTCGGTGTCGGCCAGGATCCGCCGGGCCAGCGGCAGCAGGGCTTCGCCCGCGTCGGTGAGCGAGATGTGCCCCCGCGCCCGGTGGAAGAGCTCGGCGCCCAGCTCCCGTTCCAGGGAGCGGATCTGCTGGGAGAGGGAGGGCTGGGCGACGTGCTCACGCTGGGCTGCCCGGGTGAAGTGCCGGGTGTCGGCGACGGCGGTGAAGTAGCGGAGCTGCTGGAGCTGCATACGGCAAGCATACGGCGCGACGATAGGCAAGGCCTATCGTTCGCAGCTCTTCTATGTCTTGGACTGATGCCGAGAGCCGTCCCTACCGTGCATGAGCATGGCGACGGATATCCGCACCCCCACTCCGCAGCAGCCCCGGCCCGGCTCGGCGGCCCCGCCGGGCCCGGGCCCCCGGCGGGGCCGGCTGCGCACCCTGTGGGGGTCGACGATCGGCAAGAAGGCGGTCATGGCGGTCACCGGGCTGCTGATGCTGGCCTATCTGCTCGTCCACATGCTCGGGAACCTGAAGGTCTTCTTCGGGCCGGAGGACATGAACGGCTACGCGCACTGGCTGCGCACCCTGGGTGAGCCGTTCCTGCGGTACGGCTGGTTCCTGTGGATCGCGCGGGCCGTCCTGCTCGCGGCCGTCGTCCTGCACGGTGTGAGCGCCTACCAGCTCAGCCGGCGCGACCTAGCCGCCCGGCCGGTCGGATACCGGCACCGCAGGCGCGGCAGCAGCTACGCGACCCGGACCATGCGCTGGGGCGGGATCATCCTGGCCCTGTTCCTCGTCTGGCACGTACTCGACCTGACGACCGGCACCGTCAATCCGCGCGGCCAGGAAGGCCACCCGTACGAGAACATCGTGGCCGGGTTCCGCACCTGGTACGCGAACGTCATCTACCTCGTCGCCATGCTCGCCGTCGGACTGCACATCCGGCACGGCTTCTGGAGCGCGGCACAGACCCTCGGGGTGACCCGGCCCGGCACCGGGCGCCTGCTCAGGGCCGGAGCGACCGTGCTCGCGGCGGCCATCACCGCCGGATTCGTCTCCGTACCCGTCGGCGTCATGACCGGAGTGGTGAACTGACATGAGCAGCCCCAGTACCCCCAGTACCCCCTACCAGGACTACCGGACCGGGGAACCGGCCGTCGACACCAAGGCGCCCGACGGGCCGGTGGCCGAGCGGTGGAACCGGCGGCGCTTCGAGGCGAAGCTCGTCAACCCGGCCAACCGCCGCAAGCACACCGTCATCGTCGTCGGCACCGGCCTGGCGGGCGGCTCGGCCGGAGCGACCCTGGCCGAGGCGGGCTACCGCGTCGTGCAGTTCTGCTACCAGGACTCCCCGCGCCGCGCCCACTCCGTCGCCGCGCAGGGCGGCATCAACGCGGCGAAGAACTACCGCAACGACGGCGACTCGGTGCAGCGCCTCTTCTACGACACCGTCAAGGGCGGCGACTTCCGCTCCCGCGAGTCGAACGTGTACCGGCTGGCCGAGATCTCCACCGAGATCATCGACCAGTGCGTCGCCCAGGGCGTCCCGTTCGCGCGCGAGTACGGCGGACTGCTGGACACCCGCTCCTTCGGCGGCGTCCAGGTCTCCCGCACCTTCTACGCCCGCGGCCAGACCGGGCAGCAACTGCTGCTCGGCGCCTACCAGGCGCTCTCACGGCAGATCGCCACCGGCGCCGTCGAGATGCACCCGCGCACCGAGATGCTGGACCTGATCGTCATCGACGGCCGGGCCCGCGGCATCGTCGCCCGCGACCTGCTGACCGGGCGGATCGAGAGCCACTTCGCCGACGCGGTGGTGCTGGCCACCGGCGGCTACGGCAACGTCTTCCACCTGTCCACCAACGCCAAGAACTCCAACGCGACCGCCATCTGGCGCGCGCACCGCAGGGGCGCCCACTTCGCCAACCCCTGCTTCACCCAGATCCACCCCACCTGCATCCCGCGCTCCGGCGACCACCAGTCCAAACTCACCCTGATGAGCGAGTCGCTCCGCAACGACGGCCGCGTCTGGGTGCCCGCGCAACCCGGCGACGACCGCGCCCCGCAGGACATCCCCGAGGACGAGCGGGACTACTACCTGGAGCGGCTCTACCCCTCCTTCGGCAACCTCGTCCCCCGCGACATCGCCTCCCGCGCCGCGAAGAACGTCTGCGACGAGGGCCGCGGCGTGGGCCCCGTCGGCCACGGAGGCGGAGCCGAAGGCGCCTCGGTCGAGGGCGGTGGCGGACGACGGGAGGGCGTCTACCTCGACTTCGCCGACGCCCTCGCCAGGATGGGCCGGAAGGCCGTCGAGGAGAAGTACGGCAACCTCTTCGAGATGTACGCGCGGATCACCGCCGAGGACCCCTACACCCGCCCCATGCGCATCTACCCGGCCATCCACTACACGATGGGCGGGCTGTGGGTGGACTACGACCTGATGACCACCGTGCCGGGTCTCTTCGCCGTCGGGGAGGCCAACTTCTCCGACCACGGCGCCAACCGGCTCGGCGCCTCCGCGCTGATGCAGGGCCTGGCCGACGGCTACTTCGTCCTCCCCGCGACGCTCGGCGACTACCTGGCCCGCACCCCGCACCAGCCTGCCGACCCGGACCATCCGGCCGTGCAGGAGGCGGTCCGCGCAGTCTCCGACCGGCTGGACGCGCTGCTGTCCGCGGACGGCGACCGCTCGTCCGAGTCCTTCCACCGCGAACTGGGCGCCCTCCTGTGGGACGAGTGCGGCATGTCCCGCACCGAGGAGGGGCTGCGCAAGGCGCTGGAGCGGATCCCCGAACTCCGCGCCGAGTTCTGGCGGCGGGTGCGGGTGCCCGGCAGCGGCGCCGCGCTCAACCAGTCGCTGGAGCAGGCCAACCGGGTCGCCGACCACCTGGAGCTGGCCGAACTGATGTGCCTGGACGCGCTGCACCGCGCCGAGTCCTGCGGCGGCCACTTCCGCGAGGAGCACCGCACGGCGGACGGCGAGGCGGCCCGCGAGGACGAGGAGTTCTGCTACGCCGCCGCCTGGGAGTTCACCGGCACCGGCACGGCCCCCGTGCTGCACAAGGAAGCCCTGCACTTCGACCACGTACACCCCACCCAGCGGAGCTACACATGAACCTCACCCTCCGGATCTGGCGGCAGCCGGATGCCGAGTCGCCCGGCGAGATGCGCACGTACGAGGTCGAGGACATCTCCCCCGACATGTCCTTCCTGGAGATGCTCGACACCCTCAACGAGACGCTGCTGACCCGCGGCGAGGAACCCGTCGCCTTCGACCACGACTGCCGCGAGGGCATCTGCGGCGCCTGCGGGATGGTCATCAACGGCGCGGCCCACGGCCCCGAACGCACCACCACCTGCCAGCTGCACATGCGGCACTTCGCCGACGGCGACACCGTCGACGTCGAACCCTGGCGCGCCGCGGCCTTCCCCGTCGTACGGGACCTGGTCGTCGACCGGTCCGCGTTCGACCGGGTGATCGGCGCGGGCGGCTACATCACCGCGCCCACCGGCGCGGCGCCCGAGGCCCACGCGACGGCCGTGCCCAAGCCCGCCGCCGACGCGGCGTTCACCCACGCCGAGTGCATCGGCTGCGGCGCCTGCGTGGCCGCCTGCCCGAACGGGTCGGCCATGCTGTTCACCTCCGCCAAGGTCAACCACCTCGCCGCGCTGCCGCAGGGGGCGCCCGAGCGGGAGACCCGGGTGCTCGACATGGTCGCGCAGATGGACGCCGAGGGCTTCGGCGGCTGCACCCTGACCGGCGAGTGCGCCACGGCCTGCCCCAAGGGCATCCCGATGCCGTCCATCGCCGCGATGAACCGGGAGTATTTGCGCGCGACGGCGAAGAGGTAGCCCGCGGGGGCGCCGCGGCGGGCGGTGCCCCAGAGGCAGCCCGCCCGGGGGCCGCGGCGGGCGGCGACGGGCGGCCCGGGCGCCCGGCGTCGGGGCCGACGCCCACGCCGATGCCGGGCCCGGTGCCCGCGCGGATACCGGGGAGCCGCGCGGCCCGCCGCACCCTCTACAGTGACCCGATGTCCCCCAACCGGCTCCTCGGCCAGCGCCCCACCCTGCCCGAACTGGCCCGGCAGGCACTCTCGTCCGTCCAGCACGGCTACGACCTGCTGGCCCCGAAGTTCGACCACACCGCCTACCGGACACCGGAGAAGGTGCTGGACGCGACCGCCCGGGCCCTCGGCGGCCACGGCCCCTTCGCCGACGGGCTCGACCTGTGCTGCGGCACCGGCGCCGGCCTGCGGGTGCTGGAGAAGGTGTGCACCGGCCGGGCGGTGGGCGCCGACTTCAGCACGGGCATGCTGGCGGAGGCCAGGTTCGCGTACGCCACCGCCCCGCACCCCGCCCCGCACTGGGTGCGGGCTGACGCGCACGCGCTGCCGTTCCGCGACGGCACCTTCGATCTGGTGGCCAGCTTCGGCGCGTTCGGCCACTTCCTGCCAGCCGAGCGCCCGCACCTGTTCGGCCAGGTGCACCGGGTGCTGCGGGCCGGCGGCACCTTCGCGTTCCCGATGGCGGCGCCGCCGCGCCCGGGCACCGCCGCGTACTGGTCGCTGCTCGGGTTCGACGCGGCGATGCGGGTGCGCAACACCGTGTGGCGGCCGCCCTTCGTCATGTACTACCGCACCTGGCCGCTGGGCGACGTCCGGCGGGACCTGGAGGCGGCGGGCTTCGACGTAACGCTGGCGCCCCTCGCCGAACTGGGCCGCCGCGACGACGGCGCCCCGCGCTGCCGGCTGGTCCTGGCCAGAAAGCGCTGAGCGCCTACCCACGCCGCGCGGGCCTGCGCAGCAGCATGCCGCCGATCGCGACCAGCGCCGGGAAGCCGCCCTTGGGCATGGCCGCGGTCCCCACCGCACCGACACCGGCCAGCACCGCGCCCGCGGCACGCTGTGCGGCGACGTCGCCGTGCTCCTCCGCCGAGCGGAGCAACCGGCCGCCCACCCACAGGGCGGGCGCCGCCGCCATGAACCAGAAGGCCGCCGCCCGGTCGCCGCGCTCGGGCACGGAGTCGACCACACCACGGCGGGCCAGCTCCGCCAGCGCCTCCCGGTGGACCATCGCACCGATGGCACCGTGGCCGACCGCGACGGCCTGGAGGAGACGTCCCGCTGAAGGTCGATTCATACCGCCGATCGTAGTCCCGGCAGCACGGAAACCGGCGCCATTCGAGCACTTGGACGGATCACTCCCGGATCGCTCGCCGCGCCGTGCCGCCGGCACCCCGTCCCGGCGCGCGAGTTCGCGGAGCCGGCCGTCAGCGGGCCGTGTGCGGGGGCCACGGGCGTGGCACATGTCGTTCATGGGGTCGATCGAGCGCGACAGCGAGTCCGTCCGGTACATCCGGTTCCAATCGCCGCACCGGAACAGCCGAGGCCATTTCACCGGCGTTTTCGGTCTCGTCAACAATCTGGCGAGGGAGGGCAGGCTCTCGGAGGAACAAGAAGCCTTCCGCCGCCGCAACAACCGGTGGTACGACGCCGCGTATCCCAACCCCTCGACCGTCGACCCCGACATCTACGACGACGACATCAACCCCGGCGCGGCGGCGTGGTTCAAGCCGTCGGCCACTCATCTCCTCGACCGTGTCCCCGGCTATCTGGAGATTCTGTCCGCGCACGGCATCGACTGCCGGGCTCTGCGTTCCGTCGACCCGGGACGGGTCGTCTACGAGGACGCCGCACAGATCGTGGTCGTGCCACACGCCCCGGAAGCGGCGACCGCCCGCGAGAGCACCGACGGCCGGAAGTGACGCGGCAGGCGCACCGGCCGCGCGTCGGGGGTCGCCGGTCCGGGTGTGGGCACCGGGGTGAGTCGACGGGCCCGGGTCGGGGGCCCTGCACTGGTTTCGCTCAGGAGGGACCCGCGGCCTGGCCGGAGACCAGACGTCAGAAGGGGGACCAATAGACCTTGTCCGGGTCCCGGTCAGCTCTTTCGACGTATTCGTCGAACCCCATCTCGCCGAGGGAGAGCAGCATATGCACGTCCCCGACCGCTGCGGGCTCCAGGCGGAAAGCGTCCTCCGCCGACGCGGTGCCTTCGGTGGCGTCGCGGGCGGGATGAGCGTCCGGATCGAGGTCGACCGCCAGCATGGCGAAGTGCGAGTGGCGAACGGCGGTGGAGTCGACGACGAAGACATGGCCGGCCGGCGTGGCCGCCCGCACCGCCGCCCGCACCTCTCCTGTCGTCGCGCCGGACCAGGCCGGATCGTCCACGAGGTGCACGCGGGCTTCGTGCTCGTCGTCCTCACCCCACGGTTGCCTCAGTTCTACCACTATGGCCCGCCAGGTGGATTCGTCCTCGTAGCAGGTCCGCACGACGAGTGCTGCCTCCGCGTCGTGGTCACCGATCATCGGTCTCATTCCCGCTCCCCCACCTCTCGGGTCTGTTCGAGACGTACCGCAGCACGCTGCCGAGACTCCTCAACCACTCGTGGATCTTCGGCAGGAAAAAGCGGTCCCAGATATCGGCCCAGGGGTCGCGACTGCGGCGGATCCGCCGGCGGCGGATACTCAAGGGGTGGGTCCGCATGCTCCAGTGTTCGCCGGTCGTCGACGGGTACCACGGCAGTCGACAGTGGGCCCCTCAGCATCTCCTGCGTGAGGGGGTTCCCGATGTAGTTGGCGATCACCGTCAAGGCAGCTTCCACGCCGCAGCAACCAGCCACCGTCAGCCCCAGAACCTTGCCGAAAAAATCACGCTCACTCGTACCACGGTTCCCTGAATCATTGCCGGGTTCGAAAGATTCGACGACTCGGCCGTCAACTATATAGGCGAACTCTGAGAGCCCCTTCGCACTGAGGAACAGAAGGATGGTTTCCGTGGCTTTCGAAAGAGGGGCGAGAATTCCGTCAAGATAACCGATGGGACTGTCGAACTCGACGGCGAAGGCCCAGTCGCCCAACTTACCGACCAACACTTCGTCCAGCCGATGACCGGATTCCCCAGCACCCCCGATGACATCCCCTTCTTCATCAAGGGTCGACGCCTGTCCGGCACCCCTTCTCGCACCGTATATTTCGATGACTTCCTCCTGGGTGCGCCCCCGCGAAAACGTGACGCAGAACCACTCACTTTGAGCCAGGCTCCAGGACGCTGACACGTCGGGGATCTCCTTCGCACGCAGAGGACAATGACGCAACCACACTCTTGAGGATGATTTCTCTTCCGGTGGCACCGGCGCAAGAAGCAGCAGCTCGACAACGACCACCACCCGTCCGGCAGCAGCCACTTCAGGGCCTTCGAACGGACTTCGCTCCGTGCTCCGGGTGCCGTCGCAGGAGTACGGCGCAGTCGGTGGCCCGGCTCCAGTCGCCCACCGTGCGCGCGGCTTCGCGGTCGCACTCCAGGCGGACGCACTCCGCGCAGCCCCTCGCGGCGTCAGCCGTCATGGTGCTGCCTCCTCCCCCCGTGTGGCGGGCTGCTCGGCGCAGCCTTCTGCGGGCTTCTCGGTGCGCCGCCTCAAGTCGCCGCGCCAGCGGGCAGGACCGCTCCTGCGTGCAGGCTCGGCACTCCTGGCGGTGCATGACGGAGGCTGCCTGGAGCTGCGCGATGTCGGCCCAGCGGGGTGAGGCGGAGACCTCGGCATGCGGCGGGCCGGCGTCCGCGGATACCGGTTCGCGGGCGGCCGGCTGCCACGCTCCGCCTGTCTCGTCCTGCACGCCCGTCGCGTCCGTCCGGCCGGTCACCCGCGCGACCTCTGCCGGAGCCCGGCCGCGACGTCCCGCAGCAGTTGCGGAGTCGGCTCCGCGAAGCCGGTGCGCGGGACCCACTCGGGTACGAGTCGCCAGAAGGCTCCGGCCTCCATGAACGCGGTGAGTTCCGCCGCGGCTTCCGGCCGGTCCGGCCCTCGGCCCGCCGTGTCGTCGCTTCCGGACACGATCCACTCCTCTCCGTAGTTCGGTGACTACCAAGGGGATTCAGCGTGGCCGCGAGCGGGGAGGCATTCAACGTGTCAGACCGGAACGAAAGGTCGGTGACGGGCCGTTGAACCGCAAGGAGTTGGATCCGGACAGCTCTCCCCAAGCAGCGTTCGGAGCGCGGCTGCGCAGCATGCGGGAGGCGCGCGGCTGGAAGCAGGAGGAGCTGGGAGACCGGACGGGATATTCCAGTACGCATGTGTCAGCCGTGGAAACCGGTCGCAAGATGCCGACCTTGCGCTTCTCGCGCAGTGCGGACCTCGCCTTCGGCATCGCGGACACCGCGGACACGTTCGAGCAGCAGCACCGCGAGATCCGGCACGGCAGCCTGCTGGAGGGCTTCCCCCAGTACGTGGAGTGCGAGGTGCGGGCGGCGGAGATCCGCGCGTTCGAGATCGGGATCATCCCCGGGCTGCTCCAGACCCGGGAGTACGCGACGGTGCTGGCCGAGAGCGCGGTGAACCGGGGGGCGATCACCACCGACCAGGCCGAGGAGCGGATCGCTCTGATCGCGGAGCGGCAGGCCGCACTCGCGCGTACGCCTCCACCGCTGATCTCCGTCGTACTGGACGAGAGCTGTATCCGCCGGCCGATCGGCGCACCAGGCGTCATGGAGGCGCAGTTGGAGCGCGTCGTCGAGTTCGCCGGGCGGGCGAACACCCTGCTCCAGGTCGCCCCGTTCACCATGGGAACCCGACGGACCTTCGACCTGCCGCTCTATATCCTGACGATGGCCGACCGCTCGCTGCTGTCGTACGCCGAGTCCGCTCAGCGGGGCCATCTGGAGCGGGACAACCGGTTCGTGCTGCCCATGCTGACGGCCTACCATCAACTCCAGGCCGCAGCGCCCTCCCAGACGGAATCCGTCGCCATGATCGATCAGTTACGAAAGGGCTCGCCGTGACGACCGAAACCCCCCGCTGGCTCACGTCCTCCTACAGCAACAACGGCGGCGCCTGCGTGCAGGTCGCCGCCGATCTCGCCGCCCACGGCACCGTCCCCGTCCGGGACTCCAAGAACCCCGCGGGTCCGGTTCTGGACCTGACCACCGAGGCGTTCTCCACCTTCGTGACGAGCATCAAGACCGGCAACCTCGGCACCGCCTGACCTTCGGGGCGGGTATCGGTTCGGAGACGCCCCCGTCGCGCCCACCGACGGAACCCCGACACGGGCCAAGATTCGGGGGCGTCACAGGATCTCCGCGCCGAAGAGATCGGCCAGCTCCTCCGCGTCATCCCCGGCCCCTGCGCGCCAGGCCCGGAGAACTGGCGTCGCGTCGCGCAGTTGCTGGGCTCTGGGGCGCGTACTCGACATAGCCCGAGAGGTCGCCGCCCGAGGCGGCACGGGCGTGGGCGAGGACATCGGCAGGCAGGCTGACGGTGATGCGCGTACGGAGGCTCATAGGCCCGTGAGCGTACTTCTGTATGACGCCGTGACGCATGGAACCGCCGCCGTGCCCCGGACCGGCGCCCCGGTCCGGGGCACGGCGGCCCCACCGGCCAGGTGTCAGCGGACCGGGTGGCCCGCGTCGCGCAGAGTCTGCTTGACCTCGCCGATCCGCAGGTCGCCGAAGTGGAAGACCGAGGCGGCCAGTACGGCGTCGGCACCGGCGCCGATGGCGGGCGGGAAGTGGTCGAGCCGCCCGGCGCCGCCGGAGGCGATCACGGGGATGGTGACGTGCTTGCGGACGGCGGCGATCATCTCGGTGTCGTAGCCGTCCTTGGTGCCGTCCGCGTCCATCGAGTTGAGCAGGATCTCCCCGGCGCCCAGTTCGGCCGCCCGGTGGGCCCACTCGACGGCGTCGACATCGGCGCCGCGGCGGCCGCCGTGCGTGGTGACCTCGAAGCCCTCGCCTCCGGCGCGGCGGCGCGCGTCCACGGAAAGCACCAGCACCTGGCTGCCGAACCGTTCGGCGATCTCGCGGATCAGCTCCGGGCGGGCGAGGGCGGCGGTGTTGACGCCGACCTTGTCGGCCCCGGCCCGCAACAGCTTGTCCACGTCCTCCGGGGTGCGCACCCCGCCACCGACGGTCAGCGGGATGAAGACCTGCTCGGCGGTGCGCCGCACCACGTCGTAGGTGGTCTCACGGTCGCCGGAGGAGGCGGTGATGTCCAGGAACGTCAACTCGTCGGCGCCCTCGGCGTCGTAGACCTTGGCCATCTCGACCGGGTCGCCGGCGTCGCGCAGGTTCTGGAAATTGACGCCCTTGACGACCCGGCCGGCGTCCACGTCCAGGCAGGGGATGACTCGGACCGCGAGGGTCATGCTCCGTGTGCTCCTTGTGCTCCGGAGGCTCCGGGTGTTCCTGGGGCCTCTTGCGGGTCCCGGTACGCCTCGACCTCCACCTCGACCACCAGACTCGGGTCGGCGAAACCGGACACGATGATCATGGAAGAGACGGGCCGGACCTCGCCGAACAGCTCCTTGTGCGCGCGTCCCACCTCCTCCACGTCCCGCGCGTGCGTCAGATACATCCGGGTGCGCACCACGCTGTCGGCGCCCAGACCGAGGGACTTGAGCGCGTCCAGCGCCACTCCGAAGGCGGTGACGGTCTGGTCGTAGGGGCCGCCCTCGGCGACCACGCCGTCCACCACGGAAGTGCAGCCGGCCACCAGCACCAGGCCGTTGGGCAGTTCGACGGCGCGCGCGTAGCCGAACGGCTCCTCCCAGGGGGCACCGGACCCGATCCGCCGTATCGAAGCCATCAGGAAACCGCCTCCAACGCCTCTTCCAGGGTGAACGCCTTGGCGTAGAGGGCCTTCCCCACGATCGCGCCCTCGACGCCCTCGGGCACCAGCTTCGCGAGGGCCCGCAGGTCGTCGAGCGAGGAGACGCCGCCGCTGGCGACCACGGGCCGGTCGGTGGCGGCGCACACCGTGCGCAGCAGCTCCAGGTTGGGGCCCTTGAGGGTGCCGTCCTTGGCGATGTCGGTGACGACGTAGCGGGCGCAGCCCTCGGAGTCCAGGCGGGCCAGCGTCTCGTAGAGGTCGCCGCCGTCGCGGGTCCAGCCGCGGCCGCGCAGCGTGGTGCCGCGCACGTCGAGGCCGACGGCGATCCGGTCGCCGTACTCGGCGATGACCCCGGCGACCCACTCGGGGGCCTCCAGCGCCGCCGTGCCGAGGTTGACGCGGCGGCAGCCGGTGGCCAGCGCCGCCGCCAGCGAGGCGTCGTCGCGGATGCCGCCGGACAGCTCGACCTTGATCTCCATGGACTGGGCGACCTCGGCGATCCGCTCCCGGTTGTCGCCGGTGCCGAAGGCGGCGTCCAGGTCGACCAGATGCAGCCACTCGGCTCCGGCGCGCTGCCAGGCCAGCGCCGCCTCCAGCGGGTCGCCGTAGGAGGTCTCGGAGCCGGACTCGCCGTGCACCAGGCGGACGGCCTGCCCGTCCCGGACGTCGACGGCGGGCAGCAGTTCCAGCCGGTTGCTCGCCACGTTCACGGCTTCCTCGCTCTTTCGGCTCACAGGGACTCGATCCAGTTCTTCAGTAGCTGTGCTCCGGCGTCGCCGGACTTCTCGGGGTGGAACTGGGTGGCCCACAGCGGGCCGTTCTCCACGGCGGAGACGAACCGGTCGGCGTGCGCGGTCCAGCTCACCACCGGCGGTTTGAGGGCCGGGTTGGCGGTCTCCAGCTCCCAGTCGTGCACGGCGTAGGAGTGGACGAAGTAGTACCGCTCGTCGGCGGGCAGCCCGGCGAACAGCCGCGAGTCGGCGGGCGCCTCGACGGTGTTCCAGCCCATGTGCGGGACGGGGTGCGCGGCGTCGTGGGCGAGCGGGCCGACGGTGCCGGGCCACTCGTCCAGGCCCTCGGCCTCCCGGCCGTGCTCGATCCCGCGGGAGAAGAGGATCTGCATGCCGACGCAGATCCCCATGACGGGCCGGCCCCCCGCCAGCCGGCGCCCGATGACCCAGTGGCCGCGCGCCCGGACCAGCCCCTCCATGCAGGAGGCGAAGGCGCCCACGCCGGGCACCAGCAGGCCGTCGGCGGCCATCGCCTTGTCGTAGTCGCCGGTGATCTCGACGTCGGCACCGGCCCGCTCCAGGGCGCGCTCCGCGGAGCGCACGTTGCCGAAGCCGTAGTCGAAGACCACGACGCTCTTCCTGCCGTTCACCGTGTTCGTCGTCATGCCCACCAGTCCACTCGCAGGATCCCCGCCGCCAGGCACATCACCGAGGCCACGGCGAGCAACACGATCACCCCTTTGGGAAGCTGCTGCTTCCAGAACGAGATCGCCCCGCCGGCCAGGAACAGCCCGACGAAGATCAGCAGCGCCGCGAGGCCGGTCACAGAGCACCCTTCGTGGACGGGATGCCGGTCTGCCGCGGGTCGCGTTCGCTCGCGTACCGCAGGGCCCGGGCCAGCGCCTTGAACTGGCACTCCACGATGTGGTGCGCGTTGCGGCCGTAGGGCACGTGGACGTGCAGCGCGATCTGCGCCTGGGCGACGAAGGACTCCAGG
The DNA here is from genome assembly GCF_042869455.1 of Streptomyces sp. NPDC007025. Classification (NCBI taxonomy): domain Bacteria; kingdom Bacillati; phylum Actinomycetota; class Actinomycetes; order Kitasatosporales; family Streptomycetaceae; genus Streptomyces; species Streptomyces sp. NPDC007025. The sequence goes on from NZ_JBIAFT010000003.1 coordinate 354,092, forward strand.
ATGTGGCGGGTCATCGTGGTGTCGTAGCTGCCGATCATCGGCGCCATGCCCTCGGGCTCGGTGTGCACCAGGTAGGGGCGGCCGGACAGGTCGACGGTCACCTGGGCGAGCGACTCGTCCAGCGGCACCGAGGCGTTCGCGAACCGCACGATGCCGCGCTTGTCGCCGAGCGCCTGCTTGAAGGCGGCCCCCAGCGCCAGCGAGGTGTCCTCGATGGTGTGGTGGCTGTCGATGTGCAGATCGCCCTCGGTCTTGACGGTGAGGTCGAACAGGCCGTGCCGGCCGAGCTGGTCGAGCATGTGGTCGTAGAAGCCCACCCCGGTGGAGACGTCCACCTCGCCGGTGCCGTCGAGGTCGATCTCCACCACGACAGAGGTCTCCTTGGTGGTGCGCTCCACCCGGCCCTTGCGCGTCATCAGTCGCTCTTCTCCTTCAGTTCCTTCAGCACGGCTCGCACCGCGTCGAGGAATGCGTCGTTCTCCTCCGGCGTGCCCGCCGTGACCCGCAGCCGGCCGGGGACGCCGTTGTCCCGGACCAGTACGCCGTGCTCCAGCAGCGCCTTCCACACGGCGTGCGACCCGGCCGCGCCGTCGAAGCGGCCGAACTGCACGAAGTTGGCGTCCGAGTCGGTGACCTCGCAGCCGAGGGTGCGCAGCTCGCTCACCAGCCGGTCGCGCTCGGTCTTGAGCTGCGCGACGTAGCCCAGCAGGGTGTCGGTGTGCTCCAGCGCGGCCAGCGCCGTGGCCTGGGTGACGGCCGACAGGTGGTAGGGCAGCCGGACCAGTTGCACGGCGTCCACCACGGCGGGCGCGGCGGCCAGATAGCCCAGCCGCAGCCCGGCGGCCCCGAACGCCTTGGACATGGTGCGCGAGAGCACCAGCCGCGGCCGGCCCTCGATCAGCGGAAGCAGCGAGGGGTGGTGCGAGAACTCGCCGTAGGCCTCGTCCACCACCACCAGCGCCCCGTGCTCGGGGCGGGCAGCCTGCGCGGCGTCGTGCAAGGCCAGCACCGTCTCCTCCGAGACGGCCGTCCCGGTGGGGTTGTTGGGCGAGCAGACGAAGACGACGTCGGGCCGGTGCTCGGCGATGGCCCGGACGGCGGCTTCGGTGTCGATGGTGAAGTCGCCGTCGCGGGGGCCGGACAGCCAGCCGGTGCCGGTGCCGCGGGCGAGCAGCGCGTGCATCGAGTACGACGGCTCGAAGCCCAGCGCCGTCCGGCCCGGTCCGCCGAACGCCTGGAGGAGCTGCTGGAGCACCTCGTTGGAGCCGTTGGCCGCCCACACCTGCCGGTGGTCGACGGAGTGCCCGGCGGTGCGGGAGAGGTAGTCGGCCAGCCGGGTGCGCAGCTCGACCGCGTCCCGGTCCGGGTAGCGGTTGAGGTGCCGCGCGGCCTCGGTGACCCGCTCGGCGATCCGCGCCACGAGCGCGTCGGGCAGCGGGTAGGGGTTCTCGTTGGTGTTCAGCCGGACGGGTACGTCGAGCTGGGGCGCGCCGTAGGGGGACTTGCCGCGCAGCTCGTCCCGGATGGGGAGATCGTCAATGCCGGTCACGGGGCCTCGGGCACCTTCCAGTCGAACCGTGCCTTGAGCGCCGCGCCGTGCGCGGGCAGGTCCTCCGCCTCCGCCAGGGTGACGACATGGTGGGTGACCTCGGCGAGCGCGTCCCGGGTGTAGTCCACGACGTGGATGCCGCGCAGGAAGGACTGGACGGACAGGCCCGAGGAGTGGCAGGCGCAGCCGCCGGTGGGCAGCACGTGGTTGGAGCCGGCGGCGTAGTCGCCGAGCGAGACGGGCGCGTACGGGCCGACGAAGACGGCGCCCGCGTTGCGCACCCGCGCGGCCCAGGACGCGGCGTCGGCGGTCTGGATCTCCAGGTGCTCGGCGGCGTAGCCGTTGACCACGGCCAGCCCGGCCTCGAGGGAGTCGACGAGCACGATGCCCGACTGCCGTCCGGACAGCGCCTCGGTGATGCGCTCGCTGTGCCTGGTGGCGGGCACCTGCGTCTTCAGCTCCCGCTCGACGGCCTCGGCGAGCTCCTCGGAGGGGGTGACGAGCACCGCTGCGGCGACGACGTCGTGCTCGGCCTGGCTGATCAGGTCGGAGGCGACGTGGGCCGGGTCGGCGGTGTCGTCGGCGAGGATCGCGATCTCGGTCGGGCCCGCCTCGGAGTCGATGCCGATGACGCCCTTGAGCAGCCGCTTGGCCGCCGCCACGTAGATGTTGCCGGGGCCGGTCACCAACTGGACCGGGGCGCACTCGGCGGTGCCGTGGGCGAACATCGCCACGGCCTGGGCGCCGCCCACCGCGTACACCTCGTCGACGTCCAGCAGCGCGCAGGCGGCGAGGATGGTGGGGTGCGGCAGGCCGCCGAACCCGGCCTGCGCGGGTGAGGCCACGGCCAGCGAGCCGACGCCGGCCTCCTGCGCGGGGACCACGTTCATCACGACGGAGGACGGGTAGACGGCGCGCCCGCCGGGGACGTACAGCCCCACCCGCTCCACCGGGACCCAGCGCTCGGTGACGGTGCCGCCGGGCACCACCTGCACGGTGGAGTCGGTGCGCCGCTGGTCGCGGTGGACGGTCCGGGCGCGCCTGATGGACTCCTCCAGAGCCGCGCGCACGGCCGGATCCAGCTCCCGGAGAGCCGTGCACAGTGCCTCGGCGGGCACCCGGGTCTGCTCCAGGCGCACTCCGTCGAACCGCTCGGTGTACTCGATCACCGCCGCCGCGCCGCGATGCCGCACGTCGTCGCAGATGGGCCGCACCTTCTCCAGGGCGGCTTCGACGTCGAGCTCGGCACGGGGCAGCAGGTCGCGGTCGAGCGCGCCGTTCGCCGGGCCGGAGGCCGCGGTGGCGAGGGCGGCGCCGCGCAGATCGATTCGGGAGATCACGTACTCAAGTCTCTCAGACCCGCGACGCGCCCCGGCCGCCCGTATCAGAGGCTGATACAGGTCACACGCGACGAACGTCGCCTCCCGCGTTCATCCGGTCACGGAGCGGGAAAGGGACCGGTACGACCAGTTGGTCCGAACGTGTCGCGGCCAGGCCGCCGGTTCGGACACCGGGAGACCGGGCGACGGAGGGCCGGGACCGAGAGGCCGGGCCGGGACACGTGGCGGGCTGCCGGGGACACGAGGAATCGAGGGGGAGGAAGCGTGAGCGAGCCGGTGGACTCGGGCGAGCCGCCGCCGGGACTGCGGCTGACGACTGCCGAGTGGGGGCTCTGGCAGGCGTTCCGCAACGGTACCGAGCACGATCTGCGGCACGGCGAGGCCGAGCTGGACGATCCGAACGGCGATCACGTCTGGGGCCCGGAGCGCACGGTCCGGGCCCGGGTGATAGCGCTGCTGCTGCTGCACGGGCCGCCGCCGCTGCTGGGCCGGGTGGCGTCGCTGCACCTGACCGGAGCGCTGGTGACCGGCTGCCTGGATCTGGCGGGCGGCACCGTGGAGACGTACTTCGAGCTGCGGCAGTGCCGCTTCGAGGAAGAGGTGCGGATGCCGGAGGCACGCGTCAACACGGCGCGCTTCGTCGACTGCTACCTCCCGCGGCTGGAGGCGGCCCGGCTGACCACCGAGGGGGATCTGCACCTGCCCCGGTGCAGCATCCCCGAAGGCGTGCGGCTGACGGACGCCTCGATCGGCACCGACCTGCTGCTCAACGCGGCCACCGTGGGCAGCGGCCCGCGCAACCGCGCGATCGCCGCCGACGGGGTCAGCGTCTCCCAGGAGCTCCAGGCCAGCCTGCTGGTCACCGACGGGCAGGTGAGCCTGCGCGGCGCCTCGGTGGGCAGCTCGCTGCACATGTTCGGCTCGGTACTGCGCAATCCGCGCGGGCGCTTCGCGCTGTACGCGCCGCAGATGACCGTCGAGCAGGTGGCCAGCTTCGGCGACGCCGGGCGGGGCAGCGCTCCGCACATCTACGGCACGACGCCGCCGACCGGCACCCGCTACGACTTCGGCGGCCGGGGGGGCGCACACCCCTGGGCGCCGAGCCTGCCGCGCACCGGGTGGGATCCGCATCGCACCAAACACTTCCAGTGCACCGGGGGCATGGTGCTGGACGACGGGCGGTTCGGCTCCTCGCTGGTGATCGAGAACGCCCGGCTGCAGATGCAGCGCGACCAGGAGCTGTCGCTGCGCCGCATCACCACCCCGGAGCTGACCTTCACCCCGCAACTGCCCGAGCGGGGGCTGGTGGTGCTCTCCGGCGCGTCGGTGGAGAAGCTGATGGACCGGGCCTCCAGCTGGCCGGGCGACCACCGGCTGTGGATGGCCGGCTTCACCTACCAGCACGCGATCCCCAAGGAGGGCCATTTCAACGTCCGCGAGCGGCTCCAGTGGATCAACGCCGCGACCGCGGAGTACGCGCCGGAGCCCTACGAGCAGCTCGCGGCGATGTACCGGAACAGCGGCGAGGACACCAACGCGCGCCAGGTGCTGCTGGCCAAGCAGCGCCGGCGGCGGGAGACCCTGCCGCTGCCCGGCAAGCTGTGGGGGGTGCTGCAGGACTGGACGGTGGCCTACGGCTACCGGCCCGCGCAGGCCGCGCTGTGGATGGCGCTGCTGTGGCTGACGGGCGCGGTGCTGTTCCAGGCGCACCGGCCGCCCGCGCTCAAGGGCGACGAGGCGCCGCACTGGAACGCGACGCTGTACGCGCTGGACCTGCTGCTGCCGGTGATCTCCTTCGGCCAGGACACCGCCTGGGACCCGGGCGGCGGCTACCAGTGGATGGCCGCCGCGATGATCCTGGCGGGCTGGGTGCTGGCGACCACGGTGGCGGCGGGTGCCACCCGGCTGCTGCGGCGGCAGTAGCCCCGCCGCGGGGCGCGGCGGCGCCCGTCTCCGGCCCCGCCGCGGGGCGCAGGGGCCGTTCCCGGGTGGCTCCCCGGCGCCGGGGGCCGGGCCGCCCCGGGAGTCCCCCGGGGGTGGCGCGGGGGTACCTCGGAGGTGTCCGTAGGGCGCACCGGGACCCGCGCCGGGGGCCGGAGGCTTTAGGCTTACCGGTTGTGACAACCGCGCTTCCGCTCTTCCCCCTCAACTCGGTGCTGTTCCCGGGGCTGGTGCTGCCGCTGAACATCTTCGAGCCGCGGTACCGCGCGCTGATGCGGGACCTGCTCGCGCTGCCCGAGGACGCGCCCCGCCGCTTCGGTGTCGTCGCCATCCGGGACGGCCGCGAGGTCGCCCCCGCCGCCACCGGAATGCCCGATTCCGCACCGCCGCAGGGCGCCGACCCGACGGCCGGCTTCGGTCCGGACCCGATCACCTCGTTCTACACGGTCGGCTGCATCGCCGACGCCTCCACCATCCGCGAACGCGTCACGGGCACAGGCGCGGCGGACTCCGCTGAGGAGCCGGAGGAGACGGCCCCGGACACCGATCCGCGCGGTGGCACGACCGGCTACGAGGTGCTGGCGACCGGTACCACCCGCTTCCGGCTGCTGTCGGTCGACGCCTCCGGCCCCTATCTGACCGGCGAGATCGAGGAGTTGCCGGAGGAGGAGGGCGACGAGGCGGGCGCGCTCGCCTCCGGCGTGCTGCGGGCCTTCCGCGCGTACCAGAAGCGGCTGGCCAGCGCCCGGGAGCGGACCCTGGCCGCCGGGCAGGAGCAGGACCTGCCGGACGACCCGTCCGTGGTCTCGTACCTGGTCGCGGCGGCCACCGTGCTGGACACCCCCGCCAAGCAGCGGCTGCTCCAGGCCCCGGACACCGCGACCCGGCTGGCGGACGAGCTGAAGCTGCTGCGCAGGGAGGCAGCCGTCATCGGCAAGCTGCCGTCGCTGCCCGCGGCCGACCTGACGCGGAACCCGACCAGCCGGAACTGACCCTCCCCGGAGCGGAGCACATGGCCAAGAAGAGCAAGCGGCAGGGGTCGGCGACCCCGGCCATCGTCGCGGCCACCGAGGCGGGCATCGCCTTCGAGACGCACGCCTACACCCACGATCCGGCGGCACCCTCCTACGGCGAGGAGGCCGCCGAGGCGCTGGGCGTGCCGCCGGAGCAGGTCTTCAAGACGCTGGTGGCCGAGGTGGACGGTGCGCTGACGGTCGCCGTCGTCCCGGTGTCGGCCTCGCTGGACCTGAAAGCGCTGGCGGCGGCGGTGGGCGGCAAGCGGGCCGTGCTGGCCGACCCGGCGGCGGCCGAGCGCTCCTCCGGCTACGTCCGCGGCGGCATCTCCCCGCTCGGGCAGCGCAAGCGGCTCCCCACGGTGCTGGACGCCTCCGCGCAGGACCATCCGGCGATCTGCGTCTCGGCAGGCCGCCGCGGCCTGGAGATCGAGCTGGCACCCGCGGACCTGACCGCGCTGACCGGCGCCGTCCTCGCCCCGGTCGCCCGCGGCTGACTCCCCTGGCCCCGGTCCGCCCCGGGAGTCAGCCGCGGGCGCCGGTCAGCTCTCCCAGCGCTGCGGCGCCGGGGCGAGCTGGGCGACGGGCTCGTCGCGGGGGCCGAAGAGCGCGGTCACCAGCAGATGGACGAGCACGGCGGCGAGCGGCCAGGCCATCAGCACCGCGTACGCGTGCAGTTCCAGCGGCGCGTCGAAGGTGGCGCCCTGGCCGGCCGCCCGCGCCGCCGCCGACAGGTCCGTCTCGGGGCCCAGCCACACGCCGGTCCGCCAGGCCAGTACGGAGCCCAGCGCCCCGCCCAGGCACAGGCCGACCACCAGGCCCACGCCGCCGCTCCTGCGGGCCAGGAAGACGGCGAGCCCCGTCACCACCCCGAATCCCAACCCGAGCAGGGTGAAGACGCCCTCTGCGCCGATGGCCTCCTCGCCCTCGGGGTGCCGGAAGAGGACCAGCTTGCCGCTGGTGTACAGCGGCACCCGGGGCGCCAGCCACAGCCACAGCAGTCCCATCAGGACGCCGAGGACGGCGACGGCCACCGCGCAGACGGCCGCGTGCAACAGTTCGCGCGAGAGGACCGGCCCGGCCTGCCCCCCGTAGCCGGTGTGCACCGCGTACGACTGCGCGAGCGGCGGCCCGGAGGCACCGCCGCCGGGCTGGTCATCCGCTCCCGCCGCGGGCGCGGAGGGGTGGGAGGAGTCCGGATCGGGAGAGGAGGGCGTCGGTACGGTCACCCCGCCATCGTGCCAGGCCCGCGCGATGCGGAAGGCCCCGGCCCGCCCCCGGCGCGGCCACCGGCGGCAGCGGGTGCCCGCCCGGGTGTCAGCGGGTGGCCGCCCAGCGGTAGGCACGGGTGGCGAGGGCGAGCGAGAGCACCCCGACCGCCGCGCACACCCCGAGATCCAGTGCGACGCGCACCCAGTCCGGGTGCGGTGCGAAGGTGCGCGCGAAGGCCTCCACCCCGTAGGTGGACGGCAGCAGGTCCCGGACCCAGCCGACCGCCGGCGGCAACCCGCCCGCGGGCAGGACACCCAGCAGCAGCGCCGCCGACATCCCCAGCTGGCCGCCCAGGGTGGCCAGCTCGGGGCGCGGGGCGAGCAGCCCCAGCGCCGCGCCCAGCCCGGCGAGCGCGGCACCGGCGAGCGGGACGACGGCCGCCAGCACCCACAGCCCGCCCAGCGGGAGCTGGAAGAGCACACTGCCCGCCACCGCCGTCACCAGCACTCCGGGGACGGTGAAGGACGCGTAGGCCGCCGCCGCGCCCAGCACGACGGAGGCGGCCGGCACCGGCAGGGTCGCATAGTGGTCCAGGCCGCCGCCCGCGCGCAGCTGGCCGAAGTACTGGGCGAGCAGGTTCAGCGCCACGAAGGCCACCACCAGCACGCTGGACCCGGCGACCACGGCCCGCGCCTCGGCGCCGCCGTCCACCACTCCGCGCATCAGGACCATGATCCCCAGCGACTGGAAGGTCGCCACGAACAGCAGCGGGATCCGCGCCACCCGGGCCCGGGAGAGCTGGGCCCGGTAGACGGCGCCCAGCGCGGGCCACAGCCGGGCGCGCGGCGCCAGCGGCATCCGGGCCGTGCCGTCGCCCGCCGCCCCGGCACCGGCACCGGCGCCCGGCTCCGCCGTGCGGAGCGGCCCGCCCCCGGCCGCGGTGTCCGTGGCGGAGGCCGCGGCCGCCTCGGCGCCCGCGCGCTCCCGCGCACCGGCCGCGCCGTGCTCCGCGGCGCGGCCGCCGGTCCGCGTACGGCTGCCCACCGTCGTCCTCACCCGAGCCTGCCCCTCACGTCGCGCACCGTCGGCGCATGGTCCGATACCGTCTCGTCCCGCCGCGCCGGCTGCCCGCCGGGCCGCGTCCGTTCCGGCATCCCGTCCGCGCGTTCATGCCTTGACCAGACCCTCGGCGCCGTCCTGGCCCGCCGCGCGGCCGCCGAGAGCGACATACACGTCCTCCAGGCTCGGGGTGGCGAGCCGGAAGTCGTCCAGGGCCGCGAACGCCTCGCCCGTGGTGACCAGCGCGACCGCCTCCCGGGCGGTGGCGGGCGGCAGCCGCAGCGTCCAGCGGCGGCCGGTGACGGCGGCGCCGGCGGCGAGCGCGGCCACCTCCGGGATCTCCACCGGAGCGCGCTCCCGCCACACCAGTTCCAGCCGCACCTCGTCGCCGACCGTCGCCTTCAGCCCGCCGGGGGTGTCGCAGGCGATCACCCGGCCCCGGTCCAGCACGGCCACCCGGTCCAGCACGGTCTCGGCCTCGATCACGTTGTGCGTCACCAGCAGCACGGTCACCCCACGCTCGGCGCGCCGCCGGTCGACGGCCGCCCACACCGCACGCCGCGCGTGCGGGTCCATGCCGGTGGTCGGCTCGTCCAGCACCAGCAGCGGCCGGTCCCCCACCAGTGCCGCGGCCACGCACGCCAGCCGCCGCTGCCCGCCGGAGAGCCGTTTGAGCGGCCGCGAGGCGAGCTGCGTCAGCTCCAGCTCGGCCAGCACCTCGTCGCGCGCGGCGCGGGCCGCCGCGGTGTCCATCCCGCGCAGCCGCGCGGTGGTCTCGGCGGCGAGGGCGACACTCAGCTCGTCCAGCGCGGTCGACTCCTGCCCGAGGTAGGCCAGCAGCCGGGCGGCCCGCTCGGGGTGGCGCACCAGATCGTGGCCGAGCACCTCGACCGCTCCGGAGTCGGGCCGCAGCAGCCCGGTGAGCTGCCGTACCAGGGTGGACTTCCCGGCTCCGTTGGGGCCCAGCAGCCCGAAGATCTCGCCCTGCCCCACCCGCAGGCAGACACCGTCGGTCGCCCGGACGGCGGGCGCCGCCGGGGCACCGCGCCGGGCCCGCACCGGCGCGTAGGTCTTGACCAGGTCCTCGACACGCACAGCGGTGCGGGCCGGTGCCGTCGCGCTTGCCACCGAGCTGTCCACCGCCTGCCGAGTGCCCGTTCTCACGACCTATGAGGGTACGCGTCCGGGTTCCGCCGGCCCGCTCCGGCCCCTGCGGGCTCCCGGCGCGGCCGGCGGCGGCGGCGCGGTGCGGGTGCGGAGCCGGTGGCGCGCCGTGTCGGGTACCCGGCCGCCCCGGCCTGCGGAACGCGATGCACCGGGAGGTCAGTCACCGGCCGACGCGTGCTCGGCCGAGGCGCCGGAGCGGGCGTCCACCTCGCGCCAGAACCCCGCCCGGATCGCGTAGCGGTCGTGCTCGTCGATCTGGTCGTCCTTGTGTGCGAGCAGGCCGAACCGGGCCGCGTAGCGGAGCAGCTCGCCGTCGATCCGGTGCGGGATGCGGGGGTACTCGGCGGAGAGCTGGTTCAGATGGTGCTCGCTGACCAGGCGCTCGGTCCAGCGGCGCGCGAAGACCTGACCGACCTCGAAGGGGTCGCCGCTGACGGCGGTGATGTCCTCCTCGCGGTCGGCCCAGCGCTGCTCGGCCGTGGTGAGCTGGGCGAGCATCGGCAGGGCCGCGGTCTCGGGCGGTTCGCCGCCGGGTGCCGACCGCTCGACCCAGCCGCGGTCCGACGACCAGCGGAGCGTGGCCCCCGGCGGCCCGGCGGGCAGATGCGTCTGCTGCCCCTGGCGGCCGAGGTCGGCCAGGTCCTTGGGGGTGGGCACGCCTTCGCTCCGCTGCGGAGTCCCGGACGCGGGCCGCCCGGCGTCCGCGTCGCCGTCCTCCGCCGCGGGCTGCGGCTCGGCTCCCTCGTCCTCCTCGGGCGGCCGGTCGGCGGGAGCGGGGGCCGGGCCTGCGGGGGCGGGGCCGCGGTGGCCCACGGAACCGTTCTTGCCGCTCTCCGGGAGCGGCGCGGAGAGGATCGCGGCGATCTCCGGGCGGGGTGCGGGCTGGGGCGCGCAGGGCGCGGAGAGGTCCTTGGCACGGACCACGGGGGTGATCCAGGTCCGGTCCAGCACCCGTCGCTCGTCGGCCTCGGCCACCAGGTCCTCGGACTGGTTGTAGTCCCCGTCGGCGGCCTGGACCGCCCACAGGTGGACGGCGACCCCGTGCTCCTTCGCGGACATCAGCCCCGGCAGCAGATCTCCGTCGCCGGTCACCAGCACGATGTCGGAGCAGGCCCGGTTGCGGGCGAGTTCGGTCAGCTCCGCGTGCATGGCGGCATCCACGCCTTTCTGCGCCCAGCGGCCGTCGCTGCGGGTGAGCGCCCCCAGCCGTACGGTCACCCGGGGCATCACCCGCAGCCTGCGGTGCTCGGGCTGCGGCACCCGGTCGGGGGCGCCGTCGAACCAGTAGATGCGCAGCAGCGCGCACTGGGTGTCGGCCTCCGCCTGCCGCCGGAGGGACCGGATGAGACCGGCGTGGTCGACGGTGATCCGCGAGCGGGTGGGTTCCCCGGCCAGCAGGCTGGCGGCGGCGCCCAGCAGATATCCGGCGTCCACCAGGACGACGCAGCGGTCCACGACGTTCCACCCACTCTCGGTCATGACATCCAGCCGAGGCTGTGCCTTCGCGTGCCGGCCGTTCCCCGTGTCCTTCGAGTCTGCCCGACCGCGCGGGGGTTATCAGCCGGAACTCGATCATCGGCGTGGCGCCCACTCGCGGTAATTGTCCGACATGCACGGCATTTACGGTCATGCGAATCTGAACGGGAGGACCCTCTCGTTCGGAGACGGACCTCCGTCGCAGGAGGCGAACATGGCGAAGAACAAGAACCGTCAGCCGGCCCGGGAATCGCGCACCGCGGAGGAGCAGCAGCGGGAGCGGGAGCGCGCGAAGTCGGCCGCCGCGGAGCGGACGCCCCCCACCGGCGCCGCCCGCAAGGGCCGGGAACGCCGCTTCGGCCACAACTGAGCGCACCGGGCCCACCGAGTCCGTCCGGGCACGCCCTCGTGCCCTGTCCGCGGCGCCGGCCGCGGACAGGGCACGACGGGTGACCACGCCCGTGCCCGAGGCCGCCCGGGAGTCCGGGGGCCGGGCGGCCGCGGACGGACCGCGGGTCCGGGGCTCCTCCGGTCCGGCGGCCTCAGCTCGCCAGACAGGCGGGGCCCAGCAATTCCTTCAGGTCGCCGAAGAGCGCGGGGTCGGGGGTGACCCGGTGCCGGTCCAGCCGCAGCACCGTGGTCTTGCGCGCGCCCTCCAGGCGTACGCGCACCTCGCTGGCGCCGCGGTGCTGGGTCAGCACATAGCCCAGCTTCTCCACCAGCGGGGGCGTCACCTTGACGGTGGGGATGGTGATGGTGACCGGCGCGGTGGCGGACGCCTCGCTCAGGTCGGGGACCTGCAGCTCCATGGCGACGAGCCGGGGCACGTCCTCCCGCTTGTCCAGCCGCCCCTTGACGAAGACGACGGCGTCCTCCACGAGCTGGGTGGAGACCAGTTGGTAGGTGGCGGGGAAGAACATGCAGTCGATGGATCCGGCCAGGTCCTCGACGGTGGCGATGGCCCAGGCGTTGCCCTGCTTGGTCATCTTGCGCTGGAGGCCGGAGATGATGCCGCCGATGGTGACGATGGAGCCGTCGGAGTAGTCGCCGCCGGTCAGCTGGGCGATGGCCGCGTCGGCCTTCTCGTTGAGGACGTGCTCCAGGCCGAAGAGCGGATGGTCGGAGACGTAGAGGCCGAGCATCTCCCGCTCCTGGGCGAGCAGATAGGTCTTCTCCCACTCCTCCTCGGAGAACTGCACGTCCAGGCCGAAGCCGGGTCCGGAGTCCGCCGCGTCGTCCCCGCCGAGGTCGCCGAAGAGGTCGAACTGGCCCTCGGCCTCCTTCCGCTTGACCTGCACCACATTGTCGATCATCGGTTCGAACTGCGCGGTGAGGCCCTTGCGGGTGTGCCCCATCTCGTCGAACGCGCCGGCCTTGATCAGCGACTCGACGGTGCGCTTGTTGCAGACGACGGCCTCGACCTTGTCCAGGAAGTCCGGGAAGGAGGAGTACTTGCCCTTCGCCTTGCGGCACTTGACGATCGAGTCGACGACGTTCTGGCCCACGTTCCGCACCGCGGTGAGGCCGAAGACGATGGTGGTGTCGTCCTTGGAGGTGAAGTTCGCCTCGGACTCATTGACGTTGGGCGGCAGCACCTTGATGCCCATCTTGCGGCACTCGTTGAGGTAGACGGCCGACTTGTCCTTGTCGTCACGCACCGAGGTGAGCAGCGCGGACATGTACTCCGCGGGGTAGTTGGCCTTGAGATAGGCCGTCCAGTAGGTGACCAGCCCGTAGGCGGAGGAGTGCGCCTTGTTGAAGGCGTACCCGGCGAAGGGGACCAGCACGTCCCAGACGGCCTGGATGGCGCCGTCCGAGTATCCGTTGTCCCGCATGCCCTTCTGGAAGTTCACGAACTCCTTGTCGAGAACCTCCTTCTTCTTCTTGCCCATCGCCCGGCGCAGCAGGTCCGCCTGGCCCAGTGAGTAGCCGGCCAGTACCTGGGCCGCCTTCTGCACCTGCTCCTGGTAGACGATCAGGCCGTGCGTGATGTCGAGGACGTCCTTGAGCGGCTCCTCCAGCTCCGGGTGGATCGGCGTGATCTCCTGCTGGCCGTTCTTCCGCAGCGCGTAGTTGATGTGGGAGTTCATCCCCATCGGGCCGGGACGGTAGAGGGCCGAGACCGCGGAGATGTCCTCGAAGTGGTCGGGCTTCATCATCCGCAGCAGCGAGCGCATCGGGCCGCCGTCGAACTGGAAGACGCCGAGGGTGTCGCCGCGGCACAGCAGCTCGAACGCCTTGGGGTCGTCCAGCGGCAGGTCGAGGAGCTTGAGGTCGACGCCCTTGTTCTTGCGGATCATCTTGACCGCGTCGTCCATGATGGTGAGGTTGCGCAGCCCCAGGAAGTCCATCTTCAGCAGGCCGAGCGACTCGCAGCTGGGGTAGTCCCACTGGGTGACGACGGTGCCGTCGTTCTTCGGCGAGAAGATCGGCGCGTGGTCGATGACCGGCTCGCTGGACATGATGACGCCCGCCGCGTGCATGCCCATCTGACGCACCAGGCCCTCGATGCCCATGGCGGAGTCGATGACCTTCTTGACGTCCGGCTCGTTCTCGTACATCCCGCGCACCTCGCCCGCCTCGCTGTAGCGGGGGTGGTTCGGGTCGGTGATGCCGGAGAGCGGGATGCCCTTGCCGAGCACGTCGGCGGGCATCGCCTTGGTGATGCGGTCGCCCATCGCGTAGGGGTAGCCCAGCACCCGGGAGGCGTCCTTGATGGCGGCCTTCGCCTTGATCGTGCCGTAGGTGCCGATCATGGCGACCTTGTCGGCGCCGTACTTCTCCGTGACGTAGCGGATCACGTCACCGCGCCGGCGCTCGTCGAAGTCGATGTCGACGTCGGGCATGGTCACGCGCTCGGGGTTGAGGAACCGCTCGAAGATCAGCCCGTGGGTGACGGGGTCGAGGTCGGTGATGCCCATGGCGTAACTGACGATCGAGCCCGCCGCCGAGCCGCGGCCGGGACCGACCGCGATGCCGTTGTCCTTGGCCCAGTTGATGAAGTCGGCGACCACCAGGAAGTACCCGGGGAAGCCCATGTCGATGATGACCTTCATCTCGTAGTCCGCCAGCTCCTGGCGGTCCTGGGGCACACCCCCCGGGAAGCGGCGGTCCATTCCGCGCCGGACCTCCTCGCGGAACCAGGAGATCTCGTCGTACCCCTCGGGCACGTCGAACTTCGGCATCAGGTTCTTGGGCTCGAACATGCCCTCGGTCTCGATGCGCTCGGCGATCAGGAGCTGCGTGTTGCGGCAGCCCGACTGCCAGGCCTCCGAGGAGTCGATGCCGTACATCTCCTCGGCGGTCTTGAGGTAATAGCCGGAACCGTCGAAGCTGAAGCGGTCCGGGTCCGAGAGGTTGCTGCCGGTCTGGATGCACAGCAGGGTGTCGTGCGCCGCCGACTCGCGCGCATAAGTGTAGTGCGAGTCGTTGGTGACCACGAAGGGCGCGTCGAGCTTCCGTGCGATGCGCTCCAGGCCGTCCCGCGCCCGTTTGTCGATCTCGATGTCGTGGTCCATCAGCTCGACGAAGAAGTTCTCCTTGCCGAAGATGTCCTGGTACTCGCCGGCGGCCTGGAGTGCCTCCTCCTCCATCCCCAGCCGGATCTTGGTGCTCACCTCGCCGGAGGGGCAGCCGGTGGTCGCCATCAGGCCCTCGGCGTACTCGGCGAGCAGTTCGCGGTCCATCCTGGGCTTGCGGAAGAAGCCCTCCAGGCTGGCCCGCGACTGGGCGCGGAAGAGGTTGTGCAGCCCCGTGGCGTTCCTGGCCCACATCGTCATGTGGGTGTAGGCGCCGTTGCCGGACACGTCGTCCCGCTTCTGGTGCGGGGTGCCCCACTTGACCGGGCGGGTGTTCCTGCGGTGGTCGGGGGCCAGATACGCCTCGATGCCGATGATCGGCGTGATCCCGGCATCCTTTGCGGAGTGGAAGAAGTCGTAGGCCCCGTGCAGATTGCCGTGGTCGGTCATCGCGATATGCGACATGCCCATCTCATTGCAGGCATTGAACATGTCCTTGAGCCGGGCCGCACCGTCGAGGAGCGAGTACTGCGTGTGCACATGCAGATGAGTGAAGGGATTGTCACTCACGACGAGGCCACCTCCGGGCGCGGGTCTTCAGGGGCGAGTGGGAAGTCTACGGCTCGGCACCGACAGTCCCCGAAGAGCCGTCCTGGCCGCGCGGAGCCCTGTTCCGTATCCGGTCCGCGACTGTTCCGCACGCGCGCAGAACCATCCTGGCCCCCGGCGGCGTCGGCGTAGGTTGGACACTCGGTTCGTCATACACCGGATTCGGTTCCCTACCGCCCCACGGAGCGCACCCATGACCACGGCAGGCCAGGCAGCAGAACGCGGCGAGACCATTCTGGAGGTCTTCGACACGGCCTTCGGCGACCTCCTCGCCGCCGACCCGGCGGCCTTCCGGACCAAGTTCCGCAAGATGGCGGCCTCCGCCTTCGCCTTCTACCGGGGCACCGCCTGCCTCTTCTACGCCGACCTGACGGCACCCGGCAGCCCCTACGGACCGGGCGCGAACAGCGGCCCGTTCCTGGACGAGCGCACCAGCCGGGTTTGGATACACGGCGACCTGCACGCCGAGAACTTCGGCACCTACATGAACGCCCACGGCCGGGTGCTCTTCAACGTCAACGACTTCGACGAGGCCTACGTGGGCCCCTTCACCTGGGACCTCAAGCGCTTCGCGGCCTCCGTGGCGCTGCTGGGCTACAGCAAGGCGCTCAGCGACGAGCAGATCACCGCCCTGGTGACCACCTACGCCGACGCCTACCGGGAGCGCATCCGGGACCTGGTGGCGGGCGCCTCGGAGAACGAGCCGCCCGCCCTCACCCTGGACACCGCGCGGGGCCCGGTGCTGGACGCGCTCCGCGCGGCGCGCGCCAACACCCGCTTCGGGCTGCTGGGCACCATGACCGAGATCCGCGACTGGGAACGCCGCTTCACCCCGGGCGGCGGCTCCGTCGAGCTGGACGAGAAGACCCGGGCCGCGGTGCTGGCGTCCTTCGACTCCTACCTGGACACGCTCCCGCACAGCGCGGACCGCGAGCAGCACGGCGCGCACCGGGTCAAGGACGTGGTGGGCCGGCGCGGCATCGGGATAGGCAGCGCGGGCCTGCCCTCGTACAACATCCTGCTGGAGGGGCACAGCGACGCCCTGGAGAACGACCTGGTCATCTACATGAAGCAGGCGCAGACCCCGGCCGTCTCGCGGCACATCACCGACCCGGCGGTGCGCGACTACTTCCGGCACGAGGGCCACCGCACCGTCATCTCGCAGCGCGCGCTCCAGGCGCACGCCGACCCCTGGCTGGGCTGGACGGAGCTGAACGGCGCGGGCCAGCTGGTGGCGGAGGTCTCGCCCTACGCGGTGGACCTGGACTGGTCCGAGCTGTCGGACCCGGAGGAGATGTCGCAGGTCACAGCGGATCTCGCCCGGGCGACGGCGACGATGCACGCAGCGGCCGACGAGGCGGAGAGCGGTCACAGCCTGGTGCCCTTCTCGACCGAGCGCGCCATCCACGAGGCGATCTCCGCCGACGAGGAGGGCTTCCGCGCGCTGCTGGTGGACTTCGCCCACACCTACGGCGCCCGGGCCCGGCACGACCACCAGATCTTCGTCGACCTCTTCCGCAACGGCCGCATCGCCGGGATGTGAGACTCCCGGGGACGTCCGGGAACCCCTGGGGCCGCTGCGGCGCCCCGGGGCCCGGGCAGGCCCGGCAGCGGCCCCGCGGGCTCCGCCCGCCGGCCCGCGGAGGCGGGCGGGGCAGCCCGCTGCGCCCGTGACCGGTTCCGGCCCTTCGCAGACTGCCCGCCCGCTCCCATGGCACACTCGGACCCCATGGGAACAGCAGGAGTACGGACGGTGCGGGCGGGGATCTTCACCGCCCTCTGCGTCGCCCTGTCCTCCGGAGCCCATGTGCTGCTCTCCGGCTCCCCCGTTCCGCTGCGACCCTTCCTGCTCGTCTCGGCGGCGGTCTTCGCGGCGGCGTTCGCGCTGGCCGGCCGGGAGCGGGGCTTCGCCCGGATAGCGGCGCTGCTGGTTCCGCTGGAGCTGGCGGCCGACACCGTCTTCACCACCGGCCGGCACGCCTGCTACGGGCAGGCGGGCGGGCCGGTCACCGGGCCGCTGCGCTCGGTGGGCGTCGATCTGCTGTGCGGCGGCGGCAGCGTGGGCACGCCGCTGGCGCGGATGACCGCGCACGGCGGCCGGGCCGCCGCCTACCCGGCGGGCGTGCACGGAGTGCCGGGCACGGCACTCCCCTGGCTGCTGCTGGCGGCGCACGTCGCAGCGGGCCTGCTGGCCGCCCTGTGGCTGCGCCGCGGCGAGGCGGCCGCGGCGCGGCTGCTGCGTGCCGCCGCCACCGGTGCGTTCCGTCCGCTGCGGATCGCGGTCGCCGCGGCCGGTGCCTTCCGCGACCCCGGCCCGGTGCTGCCGCCCCGGGCTTCCGGGCCCGGCGCCCCGCCCGCACTGCCGCTGCTGACCCACTCCGTACACCGTCGCGGGCCGCCTGCCCGGACCGCCGTGGCACCGGCGGCCTGAGGAAGGTATCCCCCGCGTACGGACATCGGAGAAGAAGACAGCCATGAGCAAGCGCAACAGCCAGGAAGCCAAGCGCGCGGCCCGCGAGCGGCTGCGCATCGAGCGTGAGAAGCAGGCGAAGAAGGAGCGGACCCGGCGGCAGCTGCTGGTCGCCCTCTCGGTCGTCGGAGTACTGGCCGTGGTGGCCGGAATCGGGATCTTCGTCGCCAAGCTGAACAGCCAGGACTCCAACGACGACGGCATGTCCGTGACGACCGCGGGCGCCAAGGCGGAGAAGACCGTGGACGTCTACGAGGACCTGCGCTGCCCGGCGTGCGCCAGCTTCGAGCAGGCGATGGGCGAGCCGCTGCAGAAGGGCGCCGAGGAAGGCAAGTACAAGCTGCGCGTCCACCTCGGCGCCATCATCGACGGCAACATGGGCGGCTCCGGCTCCCGCAACGCGGCCCGCGCGCTGGGCGCCGCCAAGGCCGTGAGCGTCCAGGCGTTCGCGGACTACAAGGCGAAGCTGTACTCGGCCAAGTGGCACCCGGACGAGCAGGAGGACAAGTTCGCCGACAACGACTACCTGCTCAAGGTCTCGGACACGGTCCCGGAGCTGAAGGACAACAAGGCGTTCGAGAAGGCCGTCAAGGGCAAGAAGTACAGCAAGTGGGCCAAGGACATGATCGCCGGCTTCAACGGCGCCGACGTCCAGAGCACTCCCACCGTCCGGATCGACGGTGAGCAGGTGCAGCCCCAGGACGTGCCCGCCAAGCTCAAGGAGCTGGGCGTGGACCTGAAGTCGGGCAAGGACGAGAAGAAGTAACCGGCGGCGGCCGGGGGCGGCGAGGGGCGGACCGCAGGAGGTCTGCCCCTCGTTCGTACTCGTGCGTAACATGACCGCTCGTGACTTCTCCTCACTCGAGAACCGAACAGTCCCTGCCCGGCGGCGCGCTGCCCGCGCCGCGGCGCCGCGCCGTGGTAGCCGCCGGTGCGGCCGGTGCCGCGCTGCTCCCGCTCGCGGGCGCGGCTCCCGCGGCGAGCGCGGCCGACGCCGCCCCCTCCTTCGTGCACGGTGTCGCCTCGGGCGACCCACTCCCCGACGGAGTGCTGCTGTGGACCCGGGTCACCCCGGAGCCGGGCGCCGTCCCCGGCTCGGGCCGGGGCGCCGCGGTCGAGGTGGCGTGGGAGGTGGCCGCTGACCGCGGGTTCACCGACCGGGTGGCGCACGGCAGCGTGCGGGCCGAGGCCGCCTCCGACCACACCGTCAAGGCCGATGTGCGCGGACTGCGCCCGGCCACCACCTACTTCTTCCGCTTCACCGCCGGCGGCGTCCACTCGCCCACCGGCCGCACCCGCACCGCCCCCGCCGAGGGCGCGGAGGTCGCCGGCCTCCGCTTCGGGGTGGTCTCGTGCGCCAACTACGAGGGTGGCTGGTTCGCCTCCTACCGGCATCTGGCGACCCGCTCCGACCTGGACGCGGTGCTGCACCTGGGCGACTACATCTACGAGTACGGGCACGGCGAGTACCCCACCGGGGACGCCGTCGTGCGGACCGTCCAGCCCGAGCACGAGATCGTCTCGCTCGCCGACTACCGGACCCGGCACGGCCACTACAAGGCGGACCCCGACCTGCGGGCGATGCACGCGGCGCACCCCCTCGTCGCGATCTGGGACGACCACGAGTTCGCCGACAACGCCTGGTCGGGCGGGGCCGTCAACCACGACCCGGAGACGGAGGGCGGCTGGGCGCAGCGGGTCGCGGCGGCGAAGCAGGCGTACTTCGAGTGGCTCCCGGTACGGCCCTCCACCGCGGGCACCACCTTCCGGCGGCTGCGGTTCGGGCAGTTGGCCGAGCTGCACCTGCTGGATCTGCGCTCGTTCCGCGACGCGCAGGCCGAGGTGGGGCACGGCCGGGACATCGACGACCCGGACCGCACTCTGACCGGGCGCAAGCAACTGGAGTGGCTGAAGAAGGGGCTGGCGGGCTCGCAGGCCCGCTGGAAGCTCGTGGGCAACCCGGTGATGATCTCCCAGGTGGCCTTCGGCTCCGTGCCCGCCAAGTTCCTGGGACCGCTGGGCGAACTGCTCGGCGTCCCCAAGGAGGGGCTGGCCGTCAACACCGACCAGTGGGACGGCTACACGGACGACCGCCGGGAACTCCTCACCCATCTGCGCGACAACCGGATCACCGACACCGTCTTCCTCACCGGTGACATCCACATGAACTGGGCCAACGAGGTACCGCTGCACGCGGCCGACTACCCGCACGAGGGCCCGCTGGCAACGGAGTTCGTCATCACCTCCGTCACCTCCGACAACCTGGACGACACCCTGCACGTGGCGCCCGACACCCTCTCGGGCCTCGCCGAGGCGGCCGTCCGCGCCGCCAACCGGCACGTGCGCTGGGTCGACATGGACTCGCACGGCTTCGGGGTGCTGGACGTGGACGCGCACCGGGCGCAGATGGACTACTTCGTGCTGTCCGACAAGGCGGACAAGGACGCGACAGCCGCACTGCGCCGCTCGTACCGCACCGATTCCGGCTCGCAGCGGATCGAACGGACGTATCACCCCCTGAGCTGAGCCGTACCGCCGTACGCTGGCCCCATGGCAGGGGGCGAGCAGGGGGAGCAGGGGCACCTCGTCGACCGGCGTTTCGAACTGCTGGAGACGCTGGGGACCGGAGGCATGGGAACGGTGTGGCGGGCGCGGGACGTCGCGCTGCACCGCGAGGTGGCGTTGAAGGAGGTCCGGCCCCCGTCGGCCGGACCCGGCGGCCCCGAGGCGGCCCTGGAGGGGTCGGAGGGGTCCCGGGCGCTGCGCGAGCGCGTGCTGCGCGAGGCCCGGGCCCTGGCCCGGCTCAGCCATCCGCACGTGGTGACGATCCACCACATCGTGGACGAGGGGCCCTACCCCTGGCTCGTGATGGAACTGGTGGACGGCCCCTCGCTGGAGCAGCGGCTGGCGGAGGGGCCGCTGGAGCCGCGCGCGGCCGCCCGGCTGGGCCGCGAGGTGCTCTCGGCCCTGCGCACGGCGCACGCCGCGGGTATCCAGCACCGCGATGTGAAGCCCGGCAACGTGCTGCTGCGCGCGGACGGGTCGGCGGTGCTCACCGATTTCGGCATCGCCGCGCTCCAGGACTCCGCCGCCGTGACGGCGACGGGCGAGTTCCTGGGGTCGCCGGAGTTCGTCGCGCCGGAGCGGGTCCGCGGGGCGGACGACGACCCGGCCGGTGATCTGTGGTCCCTGGCGTTGACGTTGTACGTGTGCACGGAGGGCCGCAGCCCGCTGCGCCGCGCCACCACACTGGCCACCATCGCGGCGGTGCTCGACGATCCGGTGCCGCCGCCGGTGCGCAGCGGCCCGCTGGCGCCGGTGCTGGCCGCGGTGCTCGTCAAGGACCCCGCGGCCCGGCCCGACGGGGCGGAGCTGGAGCGGATGCTGGCGGACGTCGCGGAAGGCCGGGCGGCGACGCCGCATCTGCCGACGGAGACGTCGGTCCCGGTCCGCTCCCCGGGAGCGCCGCCGGTGCCGCCGCCCGTACCGGGGCCGGGGACACCCGCCGCCGCGCCCACCGTCGCGGGCGGGACGGCGCCGCGCGGGCGGCGGGCCGGGTGGGCCGTCGCGGGCGGAGTGCTGGCCGCCGCACTCGTCGCCGGGGGCCTGTTCCTGCTGGCCCGGCCGGGCGGCTCCGCCGGCGCGGAGGCCGGAGCCGACGGCGGCAGGGGCGGCGTGCGCCCGGCCCCGACGGTGTCCGACGCGCAGGACGCCTCCTCCGCGCCGGAGACCGGCCCCTCCGCCGAGGAGCGGGAAGCGGAGTCGACCCCGAGCCGGGAACCGGAACCGGAACCCAGCACGTCCTCGGCCAGGTCCAGCCCGCCGGCCGACTCCCCGGCCGGCTCTCCGGTCGGCACCTGGGTGGCACAGCTCGGTTCGGTCGCGAAAGCGGACGGCACCGGCGCACGCGAGAAGATGCGCGCCGCGCTGAGCCGCAAGGCCGACGGCGTGCGCTACCTCGACAGCGACAGCTTCGCCTCACTGCGCGGGGGCTACTGGATGTTCTACAGCTCCGGGCCCGCGGGCGGCTTCTCCGACGGGACGGCGGCGGCCTCCTGGTGCAGCGCGCGAGGCCTCACCTCGTCGAACCAGTGCGTGGGCCGCTACGTCAGCGACGATGCCGCGGACCGCCCCTACATCTGCGCGCCCGGCGCCGCCCGGGGCACGGGGCGCTGCGAGCGCTGAGCCGCCCGGTGGCGGCGGCCCGCGGGCACGTTGGGCCGACCGGCGGCCGAGCGCCCTCCCTTCCGGCGGCGGTGGCGGCCTGTCGCCGCCAGCGTCCAGCTCTCCTGTGCGTACGTTTTGCGGGCTGACGCGTTGGACCCTGCGCCACGAGGGCGCGTGATGCGAAGGTCGAGGGAGACCATGGGCTGGACACGCGCACGGAGGACGGCAGCCGCGGCCGCGGTCTCCGGACTGCTCGCACTCGTTCCGGCGGCACCGGCGGCACCGGCAGCCGGCAGCACCGGGGATCGGGCGGCACACACGCCCTCGTCCGGGGCCGCGGACGCGGAACGGGCCGCCGCGCAGACCCCGCCGCCGCCCCGCCTGCCGCGGAACTTCAGCGGCAGAGGCAGGTGGATCGTCCGGGACCTGGGGATCGAGGTCCCGTTCCGCTGGGCGGGCCGCGACGGCGACAGCCAGATGGTGGCGGGCGGTCCGCAGTACCCGATCTGGTTCACGAACCTGATCTACCGCGGGACGCTCTACACACTCACCTACAAGTGGCCCGGGCTGACCGAGCACCCCTGCTCGAAGATCCCCGGCTTCGACCGGGAACGGCTGAACGACCTGCTCGCCAAGGCGCGGTTCGTCGGCCGCGAGACCCTGGAGCGCACCCCGCGGCGGCAGGTGAACCACTGGCGGGTCAGTGTCGTCCTGCCGCAGCGGCCGCCGGGCAACCAGCTGCGCTTCCCGCTCGCCCTCGGGGACGTCTACGTCGACCAGCGGGACCCCGGCACGTTCTGGCAGGTGCTCCAGTTCGGGGTGCAGAACCTCTACGATCCCGAGCTGGACGAGTGGCTGGTGATGAACACCTTCGCGCACCGGCCGGGAAAGGTGGAGCTGCCGCGGCGGTGCCGCACCGCGTCCTGAGCCTCCCCGGGCGGCGGGGACACCGCCGAGCACCCGCCGCGTCCCGGGCCGAGCCCCGCCACGGGGCCGCCGGCTCCGCCGGACCGGGCGGACGCGGCGTGTGTGCCTACAGCGTCTCCAGGAACCCCAGCACCGTGCGCCAGGTGCGCTCGGCGGCCTCCTCGTCGTAGTCCTCCAGCTCGGCGTGCGTGTACAGGTGCCCGGCCGCCGGGTAGCGGTGCACCTCCACATCGGCACCGGCCTGCTGCATCCGCAGATACCAGGCGGTCAGCCAGTCGTGCGGCTCGAAGGCGTCGGGATCGCCGACATGGAGCTGCACGGGCAGGTCGTCGACCGCCGCGTCCTCCGGGATGTCCGAGGTGCCGGAGAAGAGCACCAGGCCGCGGGCCTTCTCGTCGGCCAGCGCGAGGGTCTGGGCGATGGAGCCGCCCATCGAGAAACCCGCGTAGACCAGCCCCTTGCCCGAGTGCGGCGCGGCGGCGGCCACGGCCCTGCGCAGCAGTTCGTCGCGGTCGGGGCTGCCCTCCTCCTCGAGCATCCGCATCCCCTCCTCCACCGAGGCGGCGGTCCGGCCGTCGAACAGGTCGGGCGTCACCACCTCGTGCCCCGCGGCGCGGAGCCGCTCCGCCGCGGCGCGCACGTCCGGAGTGAGCCCGCACACGGAGTGCAGGAGAACGAGCGATACGGATGCCACAGATGTCACTTCCTTCACAAAGAACCCCTGGTGCGGCTCCTGGAGCCGGGTACTCCACATGGTGCCAGGTACGGTCGTCGGTGGTCCTCGGGCGGCCCGTCCCGGCCGCCCGCCCCGGCACCGAGCCCGGGAACCCCCGTCAGGAGAAAGGCGACCATGGAGAACGTGCTCCGGCCCGTCATCGTCTTCGGTGGCGCGATCGTGCTCTCGTACGTGCTCGCCTGGGCCGTCGACCGGCTGATGGTACGCCTGGACACCCGCCACCCGGAGACCCCGATGTGGGGGCTGCTGCGCAGCGGCCGCTTCCCCTTCCAGGCGGTCCTCTTCGTGCTGCTGGTCAGCAGCTTCTTCGACAGCACGCACCTGGCCAAGGACCACCGGGCCGGTGTCGACCGGTGGCTGACCATCGTGCTGGTCGCCGCCTCGGCCTGGCTGATCCTGCGCATCGTCGCCGCCATAACGGAGACGCTGGCCAACAGGTACGCCGGCGCCGCCCTGGACCCGGCGCGCGGACGGCGGGTGCGCACCCAGCTCACCCTGATCCGGCGGCTGATCACCGCCGTGGTGACGGTGATCGCGGTGGCCGCGGTGCTGCTCCAGTTCCCGGGCATGAAGACGTTCGGCACCTCGATGCTCGCCTCGGCCGGTGTGCTGGGCATCGTCGCCGGTATCGCGGCCCAGTCGACGCTGGGCAACCTGTTCGCCGGGCTGTCGATCGCCTTCGGCGACATGGTGCGGATCGGCGACGAGGTCGTGGTCGAGGGGGAACTCGGCACGGTCGAGGAGATCACCGTCTCCTACCTGGTGATCCTCACCTGGGACGAGCGCCGGATCACGATGCCGGTCTCCTACTTCACCAACAAGCCGTTCGAGAACTGGTCCCGCGGCGGCCCGCAGATGACCGGCACCGTCTACCTCCACCTCGACCACTCGACCCCCGTCGCCGAACTGCGCGCCAAGACGGAGGAGCTGGTCCGGGCCAGCGACGAGTGGGACGGGCGGAACTGGAACGTGGTGGTCACCGGGACCACACCGACCACCGTCGAGGTACGGGTGGCCGTCACGGCGCGCACCTCCGGCGACCTGTGGACGCTGCGCTGCTCGCTGCGCGAGGACCTGATCGCCTGGCTGCGGGCCTACCACCCCGACTCGCTGCCGGGCATCCGGTACATCCCGCAGGAGAAGTCGATCTGACCCGCGGGCCCCGGCGCGCGGCCGCGGCCCCGGACGTGCTGCCCGGCGCAGCGGGGTGCCCGGCCCGCGCGGCGTGCTCGCCGCGGCGGGTCGACGCGGAGCGGCTCGGCGCGGACCGGCTCAGCTGCCCCGGAAGCTGCGCACGTCGAGCTGGTGCAGCACCCGGTCGACGGCCTCGGGATCCACCCCGGGCTCGTTGCGCGCCGCGATCACCTCGTGCCGGGCCGCCGACAGCAGCTCGTTCTGCAGCCGCCGCAGCTTCTGCGCGCGGGCCACCCGCTTGCTGTGCGCGGCCCGGCGCTCCTCGCCGACGATCTCGGGCGAGATCCGCGCACCCACGTCCCAGGCGCGCCGCAGCAGCGCCTCGGAGACCTCCTCGGGCAGCTCCTCCACCTCTTCGATCTCCCGCAGCCGCCGCCGGGCCGCCTTGGCGACCCGCAGCGCGAGCTGCCGCTCCAGTTCCCGTTCGGCGGCGCTGTCGGACTGCACGTTCAGCCTGCGGACCAGCCGGGGCAGAGTCAGGCCCTGGAAGACCAGGGTCACGAGCACCACCGCGAAGGCGATGAAGAGGATCGCCTCCCGCCCGGGAAACGCTCCGCCCCCGGCCTCGGGCTCCACGGACAGCGGGACGGCCAGCGCCAGCGCGACCGAGGCCACCCCGCGCATTCCCGCCCACCACACGACGACCGTCTCCCGCCAGTTGCGCGGGATGTCCTCGTCCAGGTCCTTGCGCCGGTGCAGCCGCTGCGCCAGCCAGGCGGACGGCAGCAGCCACAGCAGCCGCAGGGCGACCACGACGCCGACCACCGCGAGAGCCGCGGGCAGCAGCCGGCGCCAGTCCTGCTGGACGGTCCCGAAGACGGTGTGCAGTTCCAGCCCGATCAGCCCGAAGGCGATCCCGGTCACCAGCGTGTCCACGATCTGCCAGAACGTCTGCCCGGCCAGCCGGCCCTGCACGTCGTCCGCGTCCACCGCGTGCCCGGAGGCCAGATAGAGCGCGGTCGTCAGGACGGCCAGCACGCCGGAGCCCATCAGCTCCTCGGCGAGCACGTAGGAGGCGAAGGGCACCAGCAGGCTCAGCCCGGTCTGCAGGGTGGCGTCCCCGAGGTAGCCCATGAGCTTGCCGGAGAGCCAGCCCAGCCCCAGTCCGACCGCGACCGCCACCACACCGGAGAGCACCAGTTCACCCGCGGCCACCGGCAGCGAGAAGGTACCGGTGACGGCGGCGGCGATGGCGACGTGGTAGAGGGTGATGGCGGTCACGTCGTTGAAGAGGCCCTCCCCCTCCAGCGCCGAGACCAGCCGCCTGGGCAGTCCGACGTTGCCGGCCACCGCGGTGGCCGCGACCGGGTCGGGCGGGGCGACCAGCGCGCCCAGTGCCACCGCCCCGGCCAGTCCGAGCCCGGGCACCAGCAGATTGGCGACCGCGGCCACCGCCGCCGTGGTGACGAACACCAGCGCGACCGCCATCAGGAAGATCGGCCGCTTGTTCGCCGCGAACTGCCGCCAGGACGTGCGCTGGGCCGCGGCGTAGATCAGCGGCGGCAGCACCAGCGGCAGGATGAACTCGGGCGGCAGCGAGACGTTCGGGATGGAGGGGATCAGCGCCAGCACGCCGCCGAAGAGCGTCATCAGCACGGGCGAGGGCAGCCCGAGCTTGTCCCCGAGGGGGACCATCAGCACGGCGGCGAGCAGAAGAGCGAAGAAGAGGGCGAGCTGATCCATCCGGTCAGGAGCTCTCGGCCCGCACCTTGTCCAGCGCGGCCTGCAGATCGGCCGGGTAGCCGCTCTCGTACTCGACCCGGCTCCCGTCGCCCGGGTGCTCGAAGCCGAGCCGCACCGCGTGCAGCCACTGGCGCTCCAGCCGCAGC
This sequence comes from Streptomyces sp. NPDC007025, assembly GCF_042869455.1. Lineage (NCBI taxonomy): Bacteria > Bacillati > Actinomycetota > Actinomycetes > Kitasatosporales > Streptomycetaceae > Streptomyces > Streptomyces sp. NPDC007025. The sequence goes on from NZ_JBIAFT010000003.1 coordinate 380,299, forward strand.
CGCTTGGCCAGGGTGGGGTCGGCGCCATAGGTCAGATCGCCCACGCAGGGATGCCGGTGTGCCGCCATGTGCACGCGGATCTGGTGGGTGCGCCCGGTCTCCAGCTTGATGTCCAGCAGGCTCGCCGCCCGGAACGCCTCCACCAGGTCGTAGTGGGTCACCGAGGGCTTGCCGTCGGAAGTGACCGCCCACTTGTAGTCGTGCTGCGGATGGCGGCCGATGGGCGCGTCGATGGTGCCGCTGAGCGGGTCGGGATGGCCCTGGACGAGCGCGTGGTAGCGCTTGTCGACGGTGCGCTCCTTGAACTGCCGCTTGAGCAGCGTGTAGGCCCGCTCGGACTTGGCGACGACCATCAGCCCGGAGGTGCCCACGTCCAGCCGGTGCACGATGCCCTGCCGCTCCGCCGCGCCGGAGGTGGCGATCGTGTACCCGGCAGCTGCCAGCCCGCCGATCACGGTGGGTCCGCTCCAGCCCGGACTGGGGTGGGCCGCGACCCCGACCGGCTTGACGATCACCACGATGTCGTCGTCGTCATGGACGATCTCCATGCCCTCCACCGGCTCGGCGACGATCCGCACCGGCTGCGCCTGCCGGGGCATCTCCACCTCGATCCAGGCGCCGCCCACCACCCGGTCGGACTTGCCCGCCGGCGAACCGTCCAGCAGGACCTTGCCGTCCGCGGCCAGCTCCGCCGCCTTGGTCCGCGAGAAGCCGAACATCCGGGCGAGGGCGGCATCGACGCGCTCGCCTTCGAGGCCGTCGGGTACGGGCAGGGTGCGGGTCTCAGGAAGCGTGCTCACCTGATCGAGTATGCCGGACGCGGCGCTGCGGCCCGCACGCCCTCGCCTCCGGCGGCACCCCGGCCGCCGTGCTCCGGCCGCACTCCGGGGAGGACGGCAGACGCGGCTTCCGGCACCGGCACCCCCGGTCACCCGCTCACCCGCGCGGACCACCCCGGAGTGCGGCGCCCGCCGCCTGCGCCGACGGTGTGACAGAAGCCTCGGGACCAGCAGCGACACCGGAGGGAATCGCCGATGACGCCGCGCAGGACGCCTCAGCACCCCGCGCCGGACTCCGGTCCGGACGGCGGTATACGCCGCCGTCCCGGCCAGGTCCGCCGGCGCGTACTGGCGGTGGCCACCGCGCTGGCCACCGCCTGCCTCACCCTGGCCCCGGTGCGGGTGGCGGCGGCGGCCGAGGGCATCGCGGGCCCCTGCGCCATAGCCCCCGGCAACGGCACCGACGAGGGGCCGCTCGGACCCGGCTACGTCCGCCCGCAGGGCAGCAAGCGCGCGCTGATGCTGATGGTCGACTTCAGCGACCACCCCGCGGCCACCCCGGCCCGGAAACGCGCGCGCTTCTTCTCCCGGTACGGCGACCGGTTCTGGAACCGCGCCTCCTTCGGAAAGTACCGGCTGGAGACCGAGACCAGCTCCGACTGGATACGCATGCCGCGGCCGTGGTCCTCCTACGGGATCACCCGCGGCATCCCCACCGGTCTGATGCGCGGCTACGTACACGACGCGCTGGAGGCCGCGCACCGCCAGGGCACCGACGTGCACGGTGCCGACCTCGTCTTCGTGGTGGCCGACAGCAATCTGCCCGCCGCGCCCACCGTCTCCCAGGCGCACACCTTCGACGGGCTCCGCGCCGCGGGCACCCGGGTGCACGGAGCGGCCCTCATCTTCGGCCGGGCCTCCGACTCGGCACTGTGGCAGCGCGGGAACTTCGTCCACGAGGCCCACCACCTCTACGGACTGCCCGACCTCTACAACGTCGCGGAGAACGCCTCCGTCGAGTACGCGGGGGGCTGGGACACCATGAGCATGGCCGGCATCTCCGACCTGCTGGGCTGGCACAAGTGGAAGTTCGGCTGGCTGTCCCGCTCCCGGGTCGGCTGCATCACCTCGTCGGGTACCTCCGAGCACACCCTGAACCCGGTCAGCTCCCCGGACGCGGAGCTGACCGTGATACGGACGGGGCGGCACCGGGCGATAGTGGCCGAGGCGCGCACCCGCTCGGGGCTGGACCGGGACATCTGCGCGGAGGGCGTGCTCCTCTACACCGTCGACTCGGCGCGGCCCACCGGCGAGGGCCCGGTCCGCGTCGTCGACTCCCGCCCCCGCAGCGGCGGCGGCGCCGCCTGCGCCGACCGGCTGCCCGGCGAACTGGCCGAGATGTCGGACGCGCCCTTCGCGCCGGGCGAGAGCCACACCTTTCCCGGCGGGATACGCATCACCGTCACCGACGCCACCGACCAGGGCGGCTACCGCGTCCGGGTGCACGTCCCGCACCACGGCTGAGCGCCCCGGCCGAGCGCCGGCGGCGGCCGGCCACCTCCGCACCGCGTCCGACTCCGGGGAACGGCCCGCGCGGCCGGGTTCAGTCCCGGTGGACTGTGCCGTCCGGGTCCAGGCCGCGGAAGGAGAGCAGCACGATCAGGACGCCTCCGCACACGATGGCCGAGTCGGCCAGGTTGAACACCGCGAAGTGCTTGGGCGCGATGAAGTCCACGACGGCCCCCTGGAAGACCCCCGGGGCGCGGAAGATCCGGTCGGCCAGGTTGCCGCACGCGCCGCCCAGCAGCAGGCCCAGCGCGATCGCCCAGGGGAGGCTGTAGAGCTTCCGGGCGATCCGCGCGATCACCACCACGACGGCCACCGCGATCGCGCTCAGCACGAGCGTCAGCGCCTCCCCCAGACCGAAGGCGGCACCGGGGTTGCGGATGACGCTCAACTGGAGCCAGGAGCCGAGCAGCTCGATCGGGGCGTGGTTCTCCAGCTCCGCGACCACCACCAGCTTGCTGACCAGGTCCAGCGCGAACGCGAACCCGGCCACCGCGGCCAGCACACCGATCCGCCGCCTGCGCCGCGGAGGTGCGGAGGACTCCCCTTCCGCGTGCTCCTCTTCACCACCGCCGGCCGCGCCTTCGCCGGGGCCGTCGACAGTCCGCTCCACCTCAGTCACGCCTTGAGGGTACGACACGCGCGGACGGCGGTGTTCACGGCGTTCTCCCGCGCTCAGCGGCGCTCCTGCTTCTGTTTGCACTCCACGCAGAGCGTGGCCCGCGGGAACGCCTGCATCCGGGCCTTCCCGATCGGCTTGCCGCAGTTCTCGCACTGCCCGTACGTCCCCGCGTCCAGCCGCTCCAGCGCGCGCTCGCTCTGGTAGAGCATCTCGCGCGCGTTGGCGGCCAGCGCCATCTCGTGCTCACGGGTGATGTTCTTGGTCCCGGTGTCCGCGTCGTCGTCACCGGCGCCATCCCCCGAGTCCCGCATCAGACCGCTGAGTGCCTCCTCCGCGGAGGCGATCTCCTGCCGGAGCCCGTCGGCCTCCTCGCGCAGGCCCGAGCGGGCCTCCTCGACCTCTTCCGGGGACCATGGTTCCTCGTCGGGGCGTACCAGCAGTTCGCCGGGGGCCACCGGGCCCGCCTCGCTCCGTGCCGTGGGCACCGCCTCGGTCTCCGTCACCGGAGTCTTCTTCGCAGCCACCGTCCCAGCTCCCGTCGTCGTCCGCGCGTCCTGTCCGGTGGGCGCCTCGGCAGCGCCTTCCTGCCGGCCCCCCGCCGTTCCGGCCGCTGTCGTCGCCGCGGCCCCGTCGGCCGCCGCCCGTTCCCCCGCGCCTGTCCTCGCCGCGGCCTTCTTCGCCGGCGCCGTTGCGGCGGCCGCCTTCTTCGCGGCCGGTGCCTTCTTCGCGGCCGGTGCCTTCTTCGCCGGTGCCTTCTTCGCCGGTACCTTCTTCGCCGGTGCCTTCTTGGCGGATGTCTTCTTCGCCGCCTTCTTGGCGGGCGCCTTCTTCGCCGGTGCCTTCCCGGCCGCCTTCTTCGCCGCCGCGGTCCGGTCCCCGTCGTCTGTGGCCTTCTTCGATGCTGCCGTCTTCTTCGCGGCGCTCTCCTCCGCCACCATGACCGCGGCCCCTTCACATTTTGTGATCTTGCTCGCGAAACGTGACCGGAACGATAAATCGACTTCAACCGCACAGCAACGGGGCACGCCGGTCTGCCACCTTTGTGCCCCGCCCGGCCGCGCGAAAACCGCTCCGTACCCCGGGCGGAATCCCCGTACACTGGGGACGGCGAGAGGCGAGGACGGGGACGAGTAGCGTCTGTGAGCGGCCCAGAGCGATCCGGGGACGGTGGAAGCCCGGAGGCGAGCGCGGCGTGAAGATCACCCCCGAGCCGTCGGAAGAAAGCCCGGAGCACCCTGCTCCCGGGCGAGTAGAACCGGCAGCGCTACCCCAATGAGGGGACGGCGGGCACAGTCCGCCGTCAAGGAGGGTGGTACCGCGGGTCCGCCGCCGGCCAGGCAGGCGAACTCGTCCCTCCGACGGAAGTGAAGAAGCACCGCATCTTCCCGATGTCCGCCGGAGGAAGAAGACCCGCCGATGCAATACAACCAGGTGCCCGCCCAGGTCGACCTGCCCGCGCTGGAGCGCGCCGTGCTCGACTTCTGGCACGAGAACAAGGTGTTCGCCCGCACCCTCGAACAGTCCGAGGGCCGCCCCGAGTGGGTCTTCTACGAGGGCCCGCCCACCGCGAACGGCATGCCCGGAGCGCACCACATCGAGGCCCGCGTCTTCAAGGACGTCTTCCCCCGCTTCCGCACGATGCGCGGCTACCACGTGGCACGGAAGGCCGGCTGGGACTGCCACGGTCTGCCGGTGGAGCTCGCCGTGGAGAAGGAGCTGGGCTTCAACGGCAAACAGGACATCGAGAACTACGGCATCGCCGAGTTCAACGCCCGGTGCCGGGAGTCGGTCACCCGGCACACCGACGCGTTCGCCGAGCTGACCACCCGGATGGGCTACTGGGTCGACCTGGACGACGCCTACCGGACGATGAACCCCGAGTACATCGAGTCGGTGTGGTGGTCGCTCAAGCAGATCTTCGAGAAGGGCCTGCTGGTCCAGGACCACCGGGTCGCCCCCTGGTGCCCCCGCTGCGGCACCGGGCTGTCCGACCACGAGCTTGCGCAGGGCTACGAGACGGTGGTCGACCCCTCCGTCTACGTCCGGATGCCGCTCACCTCCGGGCCGCTGGCCGGCGAGGCGTCGCTGATGGTGTGGACGACCACGCCGTGGACGCTGGTCGCCAACCTGGCCGTGGCCACCCACCCCGATGTCACCTACGTCGTCGCCTCCGACGGCACCGACAAGATCATCGTGGCCGAACCGCTGCTGGACAGCGCGCTCGGCGAGGACTGGCACATCACCGGCGAGCGCTACACGGGCCGGGAGATGAACGGCTGGAGCTACCGGCGCCCCTTCGAACTGGTGGACATCCCCGGAGCGCACTTCGTCGTCAACGACACCTACGTCACCACCGAGGACGGCACCGGCATGGTGCACCTGGCCCCGTTCGGTGAGGACGACTTCCGGGTCGCCCGCGCCAACGGCATCAGCCCGGTCGTGCCCGTCCGCGCCGACGGCACGTTCGAGCCCGGCCTGGACCTGATCGGCGGCCAGTTCTTCAAGAAGGCCGACGAAGCCCTGGTCGCCGACCTGGACGCCCGCGGACTCCTCTTCCGGCACGTGGCCTACGAGCACAGCTACCCCCATTGCTGGCGCTGCCACACGGCCCTCATCTACTACCCACAGCCGTCCTGGTACATCCGCACGACCCGGATCAAGGAGGCCCTGCTCCGGGAGAACGAAGCCACCAACTGGTTCCCGGACTCCGTCAAGCACGGCCGCTTCGGCGACTGGCTGGACAACAACGTGGACTGGGCGCTCTCGCGCAACCGCTACTGGGGCACCCCGCTGCCCGTCTGGCGGTGCGAGGAAGGCCACCTCACCTGCGTCGGCTCGCTGGCCGAGCTGAGCGAGCTGTCCGGCACCGACCAGTCGGGGCTCGACCCGCACCGCCCCTACATCGACGCCGTGACCTTCGGCTGCCCCACCGAGGGCTGCGGGCTGGAGGCGGAACGCGTCCCGGAGGTCATCGACGCCTGGTACGACTCCGGCTCCATGCCCTTCGCGCAGTGGGGCTACCCGTACAAGAACAAGGAGCTGTTCGAGAAGCGCTACCCGGCCCAGTTCATCTCGGAGGCCATCGACCAGACCCGCGGCTGGTTCTACACCCTGATGGCGGTCGGCACCCTGGTATTCGACAAGTCCTCCTACGAGAACGTGGTCTGCCTGGGTCACATCCTGGCCGAGGACGGCCGCAAGATGTCCAAGCACCTGGGCAACACCCTGGAGCCGATCCCCCTCATGGACCAGCACGGCGCCGACGCGGTGCGCTGGTTCATGGCCGCGGGAGGCTCACCCTGGGCAGCCCGCCGGGTCGGCCACGGCACCATCCAGGAAGTCGTCCGCAAGACGCTGCTGACCTACTGGAACACCGTCGCCTTCCAGGCCCTGTACGCGCGGACGAGCGGCTGGGCGCCCACCGGGGCCGACCCGGAGCCGCACCTGCGCCCGCTGCTGGACCGCTGGCTGCTGAGCGAGCTGCACGCGCTGGTCGACCAGGTCACCATCGCCATGGACGGCTACGACACCCAGCGCGCGGGCAAGCTGCTGTCCACCTTCGTCGACGACCTGTCCAACTGGTACGTCCGCCGCTCCCGGCGCCGCTTCTGGCAGGGCGACGCCGCCGCGCTGCGCACCCTGCACGACGTGATCGAGACCGTCACCAAGCTGATGGCGCCGATCACCCCGTTCCTGGCCGAACGGGTCTGGCAGGACCTGGTCGTCCCGGTCACCCCCGACGCGCCGGACTCCGTGCACCTGTCCAGCTGGCCGCAGGCCGACCTCAGCCGCATCGACCCCGAGCTGTCCCAGGACATGCTGCTGGTGCGGCGCCTGGTGGAGCTGGGCCGTGCCTCGCGCGCCGAATCCGGCGTCAAGACCCGCCAGCCGCTGTCCCGCGCGCTCATCGCCGCACAGGGCTTCGAGACCCTCTCCCCCGAGATGCGCAACCAGATCACGGAGGAGCTGAACGTCGAACAGCTCGCCTCCCTCGCGGATGTCGGCGGCTCGCTCGTCGACACCACTGCCAAGGCCAACTTCCGCGCGCTGGGCCGCCGCTTCGGCAAGGACACGCAGGCGGTCGCCAAGGCCATCGCCGGGGCCGATGCCGCGGCGCTGTCGGTGGCACTGCGCGAGGGCACCGGCACCGTGGAGGTGGACGGCGAGACCGTGGCGCTGAGCCCCGAGGAGGTCATCATCACCGAGACGCCCCGCGAGGGCTGGTCGGTGGCCTCCGATCCGGGCGCCACCGTCGCGCTCGACCTGGAGATCTCTCCCGAGCTGCGGCGCACCGGACTGGCCCGGGACGCCATCCGGCTCATCCAGGAGGCCCGGAAGAACTCCGGCCTGGACGTCGCCGACCGGATCGAGCTGCGCTGGCAGTCCGACGACGAGGAGGTGGCACGCGCGCTGGCCGAACACACCTTCCTCATCGCGGAAGAGGTGCTGGCCGAGGAGTTCGCCCAGGGCGACCCGGAGGAGCTCGAGGGCCCCACCTTCGAGGACGAGGCGCTGTCCCTGAAGTTCCGGCTCCGCAAGGGCTGAGCCCCGCACGCAGTACAGCTTCACCGCACCGCCCCCGTCCGCCGACCGCGGGCGGGGGCGGTGCCGCTACGGCCCCGCGGTGCTGCGGCCTGGCTCGGGGGCGAGCGGAGCGGTCCGGGGCTGACAGTACGAACGGGCCGGGCCCGGGAGCGGAAGGTGCTCCCGGGCCCGGCCCGTCGACAGTGGGCGCTCAGCGCGCCCGGGTCAGCTCTCGTCCTCGTCGATGAGGAAGCCCCGCATCGGCGACGGCGCCTGCTGGCCCTGCGGTCCGCCCTGCGGCCGGACCGGTGCCATCGGCTGGGTCATGGCCGGCGACATCTGCTGCTGGCCGCCGTAGGACTGGCCGGCACCGCCCTGGGTGTGCGGACCGCCGCCGGGGCCGCCGGGGCCGCCCATGGAATGGCCGTTGCTGCCCATGGACTGGTGTCCGCCCATGGTGCCGCCGCCGTTGTTGGGTGCACCGGCGGGAGCACCGGCCCCGGCCGGGGCCATCGACGGCGAGGGCGCGGGCAGCGACGCGGTCGCGGGCGTCCGCGGCGGCGCCAGCGAGTCGTCGGCCTGGTTCTCCAACTGCCGCAGCTGGCTCTCCAGGTACGACTTCAGCCGCGTGCGGTACTCGCGTTCGAAGCCGCGCAGGTCCTCGACCTTGCGCTCCAGGGTGGCGCGGGCGGACTCCAGGGAGCCCATCGCGACCCGGTGCTTCTCCTGCGCGTCCCGCTCCAGCGCGTCGGCCTTGGCGCGGGCGTCCCGCTCCAGGCCCTCGGCACGGCTGCGGGCCTCACCGACGATCTTGTTGGCCTCGGAACGGGCCTCCGCGATCGCGTGGTCGGCCGTCTGCTGGGCCAGCGACAGCACGCGGGCGGCACTGTCGTTGTTCTGGCCACCGCCGCCGGGCATCTGGGGACCGCCCTGGGGACCGCCCTGCGGACCGCCGGGGCCCATCGGACCGCCCTGCGGACCGCCGGGGCCGCCGGGGCCCATCGGGCCGCCCTGCGGACCCGGACCGCCGGGACCACCGGGGCCGCCGGGACCACCCGGGCCCGCGGGGAGCTGCGCCTGACCGCCGGGAAGCTGCGGCGGGCCGCCCATACCCTGCTGCTGCTGGGGCGGGACGGGCTGCGGTCCGGATATGGCGGCGGGCACGGGGGCCCCGCCTTGCTGCTGCTGCCTGTCCTGAGGTTCAGGAGGCTTGCGCATGCCGCCCTGTTGCTGTTGCTGGTTCTGGGCCGCCGCGCGCGTGGCCGCGGCCAGCTTGGCGCGCAGGTCCTCGTTCTCGCGCAGCAGCCGGGTCAGCTCGGCTTCGACCTCGTCGAGGAAGGCATCGACCTCGTCCTCGTCATAGCCTTCGCGCAGACGGACGGTCGTGAACTGCTTGTTCCGCACGTCCTCGGGGGACAGGGGCATCTCTTCACCTCAACGTAAGTCGTCGGCATATCGGCAAGACCATTCCGATCGTTCACAGCCTGGCCACGACGTTGATCAGGATGTAGACGATGATCATGAGTACGAAGAAGGACAGGTCAAGCGCCACGCCCCCGAAGCGCAGCGGTGGGATGAACCGCCGCAGAAGCTTGAGTGGCGGATCGGTGACAGTGTAGGTCGCCTCGAGAACGACCACCATCGCCTTGCCGGGTTGCCATGAGCGGGCGAACTGGAACACGTAGTCCATCACCAGCCGGAAGATCAGCACGAGTAGGAAGCAGTACAGCGCGATTTGGACCACGTCCAATGCGGTTCTCATCTGCGCGTCCCTCTCCCCTGGGGCTCTCGTGCCGCCTTGGCGGCCTGTTCCTGGACCCTGCGTCTCAGCTCTGGTTGAAGAACCCGCCCTCTGCGATGCGGGCCTTGTCCTCCGCCGTGACATCGACGTTAGCAGGAGACAGCAGGAACACCTTCTGCGTCACTCGCTCGATACTGCCGTGCAGACCGAAGACCAGACCAGCCGCAAAGTCGACAAGTCGCTTCGCATCGGTGTCGTCCATCTCCGTCAGATTCATGATCACCGGAGTGCCCTCACGGAAGTGTTCCCCGATGGTACGGGCTTCGTTGTAGGTCCGGGGGTGCAACGTGGTGATCCGGTACGGCTCACGTTCGGACACGACCTTGGGCATGATCACCGGGGCGCTCTTCTCGACATTCTGGCGTTCAGGTGTGATGGATGACACGGGAGCAATTCTCCCGGCTCGTCCGCTTTCGGCGGCAACCGTCGACGGGGTCTCCGGCTCCCGCTCCCGCTGCGCCGGGGGGTGAGCAACCCTCACCGGCTCCTCGGAATCGGTCTTTTGGAGCGAATGGTGTGATTGTTCCGACTCGTACCGTCGATGATCCCGTTCGGGCTCGGGCTCGGGCTCGAACTCGTCGTCAGGGTCGAATCCCCGGCCGTCGTACCCATCGTCCTCCACGAGGCCGAGGTAGACCGCCATCTTGCGCATCGCGCCGGCCATTCTCTGCGTCCTCCGCTCTGTGGTGGATCGACTCCATCGACGCAGCCCCCGTCACCGGTGGCCCTGGGATGATCCACGCAGCCTCTCCGACCGGCCTTTTCCGGCGGAAATGACCATATATTCTGCTGTGGCCCCACTCGCTTCGCGACGTTACCGGAGCCGAGGTCGGTCTCCGAGTACCGCACTGCCGACGCGCACATGTGTCGCACCCGCGAGCACCGCCTCTTCGAGATCCGAACTCATTCCCGCCGACACCATCGTCGCAGCAGGATGCGCCACCCGCAGGGCGGTTGAGACTTCCCACAGCCGGTCGAAAGCCGCCCGGGGCCGCCCCGCCAGCGGCCCTGCCAGCGGCCCTGCCAGCGGCGCGACGGTCATCACTCCGTCGAGCCGCAGCCCTTGGGCCGCCGCCACCGCCTCCGCGAGATCCGCCACACCGTCGGGCGCCACACCGCCCCGCTCCCCCACCGAACCGGACGGGGCGTCGAGGGCGACCTGGACCAGACATCCGATCTCCCGCTCCGCGCGGACGGCGGCGGCCGAGAGGGCGGTCACCAGCCGCGCCCGGTCCACAGAGTGGACATACTGTGCATAACCGGCAACCGACCGCGCCTTGTTGGTCTGCAGCTGCCCGACGAAGTGCCAGTCGAGCCCCGCGCCCGCGCAGGCGGCGGCCTTCCGCGCCGCCTCCTGGTCGCGGTTCTCCGCCACGTCCCGCACGCCCAGCTCGGCCAGCAGCCGGACATCGGAGGCGGGGTAGGTCTTGGTCACGACGATGAGCGTGACCTCCTCGCGCCGGCGCCCCGCCACGCGGCAGGCGCCCTCGATGCGCTCCTCCACCCGGGCGAGACCGGCGGCCAGCTCCGCCTTGCGCGCCGCCTCGGCGGACGCCGGCACCGCGGAGTCCGCGAAGGCCGCAGACCGCCCTTCAGCGGACTCCGCGGGCATGTCCGACTCGGGGCGCCCACAGGGCATATCGTCCGTCATATCTCAGTCCGCCTCGATCCAGACATACCCCGCAAGCCTTCCCGTGGTCCGGTCCCGGCGGTAGGAGAAATGATCAGCGGACTCCAGAGTGCACACGGAGGAGTGACCGCGGTCGACGACCCCCGCACGGGTGAGCTGCGCCCGCACCCCGGCGGCCATGTCGACGGCGGGAGTCCCCGCCCGGGTCGTCGCGTACGCCTCGGGGACAGCGGCCGCCACATCGGCGCGCATCCGCTCCGGAACTTCGTAGCAGCCACCGCAGACCGCGGGCCCGGTACGCGCGACGATGCGCTCCGGGACGGCGCCGAGCTTGGTCATCGCCTCGACTGTCGCGCCCACCACGCCGGCCTGCACGCCCGGCCGCCCCGCGTGCGCGGCGCCGGCGACCCCGGCGACGGGGTCGGCCAGCAGCACCGGAGTGCAGTCGGCGGTGAGCACGGCGAGCGCGAGCCCCCGACGCGCCGTCACCACGCCGTCGACGGGCGGCGCCTCGGCTCCGAAGGGGCGATCGACGACAGCGACGTCGCGTCCGTGCACCTGGTGCATCCAGACCACAGCGCCGGGCGACAGCCCGAGCGTCTGCGCGACCCGCTCCCGGTTGACCCGCACCGCCTCGGGGTCGTCACCGACCGCACCGCCGAGATTGAGCTCCTCATACGGAGCGGCGCTCACCCCGCCCCACCTGTCGGTGAAGGCGAAATGCGCGCCGCTGACCGTCTCTTGTTCCGCTATCACTTCAGGAAATCCGGCACATCCAGCTCTTCCGCCTGGCTGTCGTGGTACGGGCGGGCCGGCGGCACCTGCGGGGTGGCGGACGGCGGCGGGACCTCGCTCACCGGAGCGGGCTCCGGGCGCGGCGGGGCCTCCTCCTCGCGCGGCGGGGCGACGGCGCCCAGGCCACCGAACGAGGGGCGCTCGGGCTCCGGGTCGGCGGCGGGCGCCGGCTCGTCCTGGTAGGCGGGGGCCGAGGAGGCCGCCGCGGACGACTGGCCGAGCGCCTTCTCCCCCTTCTTGGCGGGCGGCTGACCGCCGTCGAACCCGGCCGCGATGACGGTGACGCGCACCTCGTCGCCGAGCGCGTCGTCGATGACGGCGCCGAAGATGATGTTCGCCTCGGGATGGGCGGCCTCGCTCACCAGTTGGGCGGCCTCGTTGATCTCGAACAGACCGAGGTCCGAACCGCCGGAGATGGAGAGCAGGACGCCGCGCGCCCCGTCGATCGACGCCTCCAGGAGCGGCGAGGAGATGGCCATCTCGGCGGCGGCGACCGCGCGGTCGTCGCCGCGGGCCGAGCCGATCCCCATCAGGGCCGATCCCGCCTCGGACATCACCGACTTGACGTCCGCGAAGTCGAGATTGATCAGACCGGGGGTGGTGATGAGGTCGGTGATGCCCTGCACACCCGAGAGCAGCACCTGGTCCGCCGACTTGAAGGCGTCCAGCACGCTGACCTGGCGGTCCGAGATGGACAGCAGCCGGTCGTTGGGAATGACGATCAGCGTGTCGACCTCGTCGCGCAGTCCCGCGATGCCGTCCTCGGCCTGGTTGGCCCGGCGGCGGCCCTCGAAGGTGAAGGGCCGGGTGACGACACCGATGGTGAGGGCGCCGAGCGAGCGGGCGATGTTCGCCACGACGGGCGCGCCGCCGGTGCCGGTGCCACCGCCCTCGCCGGCCGTCACGAAGACCATGTCGGCCCCCTTGAGGACCTCCTCGATCTCCTCGCGGTGGTCCTCAGCCGCCTTGCGGCCGACGTCCGGGTTGGCGCCGGCGCCGAGGCCGCGAGTCAGCTCGCGGCCCACATCGAGCTTGACGTCGGCGTCGCTCATCAACAGGGCTTGCGCGTCAGTGTTGATCGCGATGAACTCGACGCCCTTGAGACCGACCTCGATCATCCGGTTGATGGCGTTCACGCCACCGCCGCCGATACCGACGACCTTGATGACTGCGAGGTAGTTCTGCGGTGCTGCCACGTCGAAGGCCTCTCGCCTCGAGTTACGTATCCCTGTGGGGCGGTTCGAACGCCGACCCGAACCCTAAGTGCGAAGTTTAGGGTTACCAGTGCCTGTCTTACTCGGACTCTTCGCAACGGACACTAAGTCGACAAGTGCTGGGTGTTCAACGAACACGCCGAACCTCCCGTTTTTCTTTTCACCCTATGTGATCAGACCGAGCAGTAGCCATCCAGGGTGCTCACCAGCGGCGATACGCGTCAACTGACACGGTCCCGACCGACGGTGGCCCCGGCGCCCGCACCGATCCGCGACCGCGGCCCGTCCGGGGGCACGGGGCACTCCGCTCCCGGGACCGATCGCGGCCGGAGACCGGGGGTTTGGCCCCGGCGGAACGAGGTACCTGTGCGGGCGGGCCGGGCAGCGGCCGTCCGAGGTGCCCGCCGGCAGCGAGAACCGCCCATGGGGACGGACCGCTCCCGGCGAGAACATCAGCCTGATCATGCGGGGCAGCCCGGGTCAACTGACGCGGCCACGGAACGGCGGACTCCAGCCGTTCGCCGAACCCGGCTGGGGGTACGGCGGTTTGCGCGGAGTGCGGCTAACTGTCCGACGCGGCCGGGGCACTGGGGGCCGTGACATCGAAGTGGGTGGCGTCCTCGGCCGCTTTCATCAGCGCCGTCAGCGCAGCGGCCTTCGCCCGGCCGCGTTCGGCACTTCCCCACCGGACGGTGCGGTCCCCCGTCAATTCCAGGGTGATGTCGTCGAAGGAGCGGACCCGGACGGTACGGGTGGCGCGGCGGACGGATTCCGGAAGTGCGGCGGTGGCCCGGGCCGCTTCCCGGCGCAGCCGCCCGGACGAGAAGTACCGCTCGTCCGCCGCCCGCCGCGGTGCGAGAACCAGAAGCGGAACGCCTTTAGGCGGCTTGCCGGCTGTGGCGAATCGCACGCCTTCGGAGTCGACTTCCACATAGTCGTCCGCTTTCTCCATCACCAGCGCCGGGCGTCGTTCGGTGACGGTGAGCGTCAGACCGTGCGGCCAGGAACGCTCGGCCGCCACCTCGCGGACTCTCGGGAGCGCCCGGCGCACCCGGTCCTGGAGCGCCGCCCTGTCGACGGTGATGAGCGGCGCGCCTTCCGGAGCCGCGGCGGCGCGGCTGACGTCGGCCTCGCTCAGCACCCGGGTGCCGGTCACCGAGACGTTCCGCAGCCGCAGCCACGGCGAACCGTAGAGCACCCAGGTGCCGAAACCGCCCAGCGGTACGGCGAGGAGCAGCAGCAGGGCGAGAGCGCGCCGCCGGCGCAGGCGCGGCCCGAACCGGCCGGGCCGCGCCCGTTCCTCGGGGCCGCCCCCGGAACCGGAGTCCGGATCGGCGCCGGCCGCGGCGTCGACGGTGCGGCTCCGGTAGGCGGTCCGGCGGCGCGGCGGCGCGGCGGCGCCGCCGGACGTCCGGCCGCCGCCCGGCTTTCCGGCCGCTCCGGTTGTCTTGCCGGCTCCGGCAGCTCGGGCTGCTTTCACCACGAGGACCACCCTGCTCTCTGCGTGCTCGGCGAGGCGCCGGTTCCGCGCCGCGCCGGGTCAGTCCCGGCGGTTGGCGGCGATCGCCTCGTACACCATGCCGACAAGCAGTTCATCGGCGTCCGGACGGCCGAATTCGGCTGCCGCGCGGGACATCGCGGTGAGCTGCTGCGGGTCGGCGAGGACCGGGAGCACGTTGCCCTGGATCCACTCCGGCGTCAGTTCCGCGTCGTCGACCAGGAGTCCGCCGCCCGCCTTGACGACCGGCTGTGCGTTGAGCCGCTGTTCGCCGTTGCCGATCGGCAGCGGGACGTAGGCGGCGGGCAGCCCGACGGCCGACAGTTCCGCCACGGTCATCGCGCCCGCGCGGCAGAGCATCATGTCGGCCGCGGCGTACGCGAGGTCCATCCGGTCCACATACGGTACCGGCACATAGGGCGGCATTCCGGGCATGTGGTCCACGTGGGGGATCTCGTTCTTGGGCCCGACCGCGTGCAGGATCTGGATACCCGCGCGCTGCAGATGCGGAACGACCTGCTGGACGACCTCGTTGAGCCGGCGCGCGCCCTGCGAGCCGCCGGAGACCAGCAGCGTCGGCAGGTTGGGGGCCAGTCCGAAGGCGGCACGGGCCTCGGGCCGCACGGCGGAGCGGTTGAGGGTCGCGACCGAGCGGCGCAGCGGGATCCCGACGTAGCGGGCGTCCCGCAGTTTGCTGTCCGGCGTGGAGACCGCGACCCCGTGCGCGTAGCGCGAGCCGATCTTGTTGGCGAGCCCCGGCCGGGCGTTGGCCTCGTGCACCACGATGGGCACCCTGGCGCGCTTGGCGGCCAGATAGCCGGGCAGCGCCACATAACCGCCGAAGCCGACGACGCAGTCGGCCTTCGTGCGCTCCAGGATCTGCTCGGTTGCCTTGATGGTGCCGCGCAGCCGGCCGGGAACCGTGATCAGCTCGGGCGTGGGTTTGCGCGGCAGCGGGACGGCCGGGATCAGCTCGAGCTGGTAACCGCGCTCCGGCACCAGCCGCGTCTCCAGGCCGCGCTCGGTACCGAGCGCCGTGATCCCCACGGTCGGGTCCTGCCTGCGCAGGGCGTCCGCGAGGGCGAGCGCGGGCTCGATATGGCCGGCGGTCCCCCCACCGGCGAGTACGACGTGCACGCTGTTTCACCGCTCTCCGGACGGCGGCCTTCCGGCGCGCCGTCTCATCGTCTTCTCTCTCTTCCGGCCGGGAGCGCTCCCCGATCGCAGCGCTCCTGCCAGCCCTCCCCGGGACGTGCGCTGCCACAGGAGGGGCTGCCGCACGGCCAGGGCAGCGCGCGCCGCCGGATCGCTGCGCGCGAAGGCGATCAGCAGTCCGACCGCGAACATCGCCGGCAGCAGAGCGGACCCACCGTAGGAGAACAGCGGGAGGGGGACACCGGCGATCGGCAGCAGACCGAGCACCGCGCCCACGTTGATCACCGCCTGAGCGATGATCCACGTCGTCACGCCTCCCGCGGCATACCTGACGAAGGGTTCCTCCGTGCGTCCGGCCACGCGGATACCCGCATAGCCTAGAGCCGCGAAGAGGGCGAGCACCGACAGCGTCCCCGCCAGTCCGAGTTCCTCCCCGGTCACGGCGAAGATGAAGTCGGTATGGGGTTCGGGCAGTTGGCCCCATTTTTCCACACTCGCGCCGAGACCGGAACCGAACCAGCCGCCGGACGCCAGTGCGTAGATGCCGTGCACGGCCTGCCAGCACCGGTCGTCGGGGCCGGGGTCGGTGGCGCCGATGCAGGCGAGCCGGGACATCCGGTTCGCGTTGGAGGTGACCAGCAGCACGGCGGCGGTGAGCGCCACCGCGAGCACTCCCGTGAACAGCCGGGTGGGTGCGCCGGCCAGCCACAGCAGCCCGAACAGCACGGCGGCGAGGATGATCGCGGTACCCATGTCGCCGCCGAGCATGATGAGCGCGAGCAGCAGGAAGGCGACCGGGACCAGCGGCACCAGCAGATGCTTCCACTGCGTGAGCATCTTCTTCTCGCCCTTGCGCGCGAGCAGGTCGGCGCCCCACAGGACCAGGGCCAGTTTGGCGAACTCGCTGGGCTGGAGCTGGAACGGGCCGCCCAGATGGATCCAGTTCTGATTCCCGTTCACCTCCTGCCCTATGCCCGGGACCTGCACCAGGCACATCAGGAAGACGGAGCCGACGAGCAGCGGATAGGCCAGCGCCCGGTGCATGCGCACCGGCATCCGGCAGGCGGCCAGCAGCAGCACCGCGCCGATCGCGGCGGCCACCAGCTGCTTTCGGAAGTAGTAGGTGGAGGGCAGTCCGGACTGGAGGGCCTGGATCTGCGAGGCGGAGAAGACCATCACCAGACCCAGGACGATGATCAGCAGACTGCCGCCGAGGATCAGGTAATAGGCGGTCAGCGGACGGTCCCAGGCGCGCTTGGCCCGCGCGAAGGCCCGCCGCGGCGCCGAGGTGCCCTGCGGTACGCGCGGCTGCCGCGACGGGCGCACGGGCGCGGGCTGACTGCGCGCACGCCGGGGCGTGGGCGGTTTCGCGGATCGCGCCGTCATCCGTATCCCCTCCGTCTCACCCCCGTCCTCAGTCGGCGGGGAGCGGGGTCACTGCTCGCCCGGACCCGCGGCGGCGAGGGCTTCGACCGCATCGGCGAACGCGTCGCCGCGTGCGTTGTAGTTGACGAACATGTCCATGGAGGCGCACGCGGGTGCCAGGAGTACGGTATCGCCGGGGCGCGCCAGAGACGCCGCCCGGCGGACGGCCTCCGCCATCGCCCCAGTGTCGGTGCGGGCGACGTCGGCCACCGGCACATCGGGGGCGTGTCGCAGCAGCGCTTCCCGGATCAGCTCCCGGTCGGCGCCCAGCAGCACCACACCGCGCAGCCGCGGCGCGGCCCCGGCGACCAGTTCGCCGAACGTCGCGCCCTTGGCCAGTCCGCCCGCGATCCACACCACCGAAGGGTAGGCGGCCAGCGAAGCCGCCGCAGCGTGCGTGTTGGTGGCCTTGGAGTCGTCGACGTAGGCGACGCCGTCCACCTCGGCGACCCGGGTGATGCGGTGCGCGTCCGGGGTGAAGGCGCGCAGTCCGTCCCGTACCGCCGCCGCCGGCACCCCGAAGGCGCGGGCCAGCGCCGCGGCGGCGAGCGCGTTGGCGACGTTGTGCGGCGCCGGGGGGACGGCGGGGGTGGCGTCCGGCGCCGGGCTCAGGTCGCCGACCTCGGCCAGTTCCTGGGCCTGCTCCCGCCGGTCGGCGACGAAGGCGCGGTCCACCAGGACGCCCTCGACGACGCCGAGTTGGGAGGGTGCCGGGGTGCCGAGCGTGAAGCCGACGGCGCGCGCCCCCTCGACCACGTCGGCGGCCCGCACCAGGTCCTCGGTGCGGGGCGCCGCGGCGTCCGGGCCGGCGGACTCGTCGGCGTTGTAGACGCAGGCGACCTGGTTGCCCTCATAGATACGGCCCTTGGCGGCGGCGTACGCCTCCATGGAGCCGTGCCAGTCGAGGTGGTCGGGGGCCAGGTTGAGCACGGCGGCGGAGTGCGCGCGCAGGCTGGGCGCCCAGTGGAGCTGGTAGCTGGACAGCTCGACGGCGAGCACGTCCAGGTCGCCGTAGGGCTCCTGCCCCAGGACGACGTCGATGAGCGAGACGCCGATGTTGCCGACCGCGGCCGTGCGCAGCCCGGCCGCGCGCAGGATGCAGGCCAGCATCCGGACCGTGGTCGTCTTGCCGTTGGTGCCGGTGACCGCGAGCCAGGGCGGGGTGCCGGGACCGCGCAGCCGCCAGGCCAGCTCCACGTCGCCCCACACCGGTACCCCGGCCCCGGCCGCCGCCGCGAAGAGCGGGCTGGTGGGCTTGAAGCCGGGCGTGGTGACGACCAGCTCGGTGCCCTCCGGGAGGGTGCGGTCGTCGCCGAGCCGCACGGTGATCCCGAGCGCCTCCAGTTCGGCGGCCTGCCGGCGGGGGCCCTCGCCGTCGCCGCCGTTGACGGCGGTGACCCGGGCCCCGAGCCGGTGCAGCACCCTGGCGGCGGGCATGCCGCTGACGCCCAGCCCGGCGACGGTGACGTGCTTGCCGGACAGCTCGGCGCCCAGCGCCGCCAGGTTCGTCCGGTCCTGTGCGCTCACTTGCTCGCCGCCCAGCCCGCGTAGAAGATGCCGACGCCGACGATGGCGCACATGCCCTGGATGATCCAGAACCGCACCACCACAAGGACCTCGGACCACCCCTTGAGTTCGAAGTGGTGCTGGAGCGGGGCCATCTTGAAGACCCGCTTCCCGGTGAGCCGGAAGGATCCGACCTGGATCACCACGGACATGGTGATCAGCACGAACAGGCCGCCGAGGATCGCCAGCAGCAGTTCGGTGCGGGAACAGATCGCGAGTCCGGCCAGCGCGCCGCCCAGGGCCAGCGACCCGGTGTCGCCCATGAAGATCTTCGCCGGCGAGGTGTTCCACCACAGGAAGCCGAAGCAGGCGCCCATCAGCGCGGCCGCGACCACGGCCAGGTCGAGTGGATCGCGTACCTCGTAGCAGCCGGGTCCGGCCGTGGCGATGTGCGCGCAGGACTCCTGGTACTCCCAGACGCAGATGAACACATAGGCGCCGAAGACCATCACCGAGGCGCCGGTCGCCAGGCCGTCGAGGCCGTCGGTGAGGTTCACGCCGTTGGACATGGCCAGGATCATGAACAGCGCCCAGACCACGAACAGCACCGGTGGCAGTGCCCAGCCGAAGTCCTGGGTGAAGGAGAGCTTGGTGGAGGCGGGGGTGAGCTGCCGGGCGTCCTCGAAACTGAGTGCGAGGAGGGCGAAGGCGATACCGACGATGAGCTGGCCGGCCATCTTCGCCTTCGCGCGCAGCCCGAGGCTCCGCTGCTTGACGATCTTGATGTAGTCGTCGAGGAAGCCGACCAGGCCCATCCCGGCGAACAGGAAGAGCACCAGCACACCGGAGAAGCTGGGCTGCTCCCCCGTGATGAGCTTGGTCAGCACGTAGGCGAGCACCGTCGCCAGGATGAAGGCGATACCGCCCATCGTGGGGGTACCGCGCTTGCTGTGGTGGTTGCGCGGGCCGTCGTCGCGGATGAACTGACCGTAGCCCCGCCTGGCGAGCAGCTTGATCAGCAGCGGGGTCCCGACCAGGGACAGGAAGAGGCCGATGACCCCGGAGAAGAGGATCTGCTTCATCGTCATCGGGCGGCGCCCTCACCCTCCCTGGACCCGTCCGCGAGGAGAGCCGCGGCCACCTTCTCCAGCCCCACCGACCGGGAGGCCTTCACCAGTACGACATCTCCCGCGCGCAGTTCCCCGCGCAGCAGGCCGACGGCCGCCTCAGTGCCGGACACATGCACCGACTCCTCACCCCACGAACCCTCGTTCTTGGCACCCATGTCGAGCCAGGCGGCCTCCCGGCCTCCGACTGCCACGAGTTTGCTGACGTTGAGCCGGACGGCGAGCCGTCCGATCGCGTCGTGCTCGGCGAGCGCGTCGTCACCGAGCTCGGCCATCTCGCCCAGCACCGCCCAGGTCCGGCCCCCCCGGGCCTTCGCCGCCTCCCCCATGGCGGAGAGCGCGCGGAGCGCTGCCCTCATGGAGTCGGGATTGGCGTTGTAGGCGTCGTTGACGACCGTGACGCCGTCGGCGCGCTCGGTGACCTCCATCCGCCAACGGGAGAGCGTGTCCGCGGAGGAGAGCGCATCGGCGATGTCCCCAGCGGGCATGCCCAGTTGGTGGGCGACGGCCGCCGCGGCGAGCGCGTTCGACACGTGGTGCTCACCGTACAGGCGCATGGTCACATCACCGCACCCGGTAGGTGTGTGAAGGGTGAAAGCTGGTGTGCCGCGTTCCGACAACCGCACGTTTTCGGCCCGTACGTCCGCTTCCGGAGCCTCGCCGAAGAGCAGCACCCGGGCGCTCGTCCGCGCGGCCATGGCACGCACGAAGGGGTCGTCGGCGTTGAGCACCGCCACTCCCCCCTCCTCGGCCGCGGGCAGGTTCTCCACCAGTTCGCCCTTGGCCTGGGCGATCTGCTCCCGCCCGCCGAACTCGCCGATGTGGGCCGTGCCGACGTTGAGCACCACCCCGATCCGCGGCGGTGTCAGCTCGGTGAGATAGCGGATGTGGCCGATGCCGCGGGCGCCCATCTCCAGCACCAGGTGCCGGGTGGTCGCGTCGGCGCGCAGGGCCGTCAGCGGCAGACCGATCTCGTTGTTCTGCGAGCCTTCCGGCCACACCGTGGGACCCAGCCGCCCCAGCAACTGGGCGATCAGGTCCTTGGTGCTGGTCTTGCCGCTGGACCCGGTCAGCGCGACGACCTGGGTGCCGAGCGTCCGCACGGCATGCCGGGCCAGCGCGCCCAGGGCGCGGGTGACGTCGTCGACGACGACCGCCGGGACACCGACCGGGCGGGTGGCGAGCACGGCGACGGCGCCGGAGGCCACCGCGCCGGCGGCGAAGTCGTGGCCGTCGGCACGCTCACCGGCGAACGCCGCGAAGAGCGTGCCGGGGCCCGCTTCCCGGGAGTCGATCACCACCGGCCCGGTGATCCGCGCGTCCGGGTCCGTCATGTCGTGCTGCCGTCCGCCGGTGAGGGCGGCGATCTCTGCGAGGGAGAGGGGGATCATCGCTTCTGGTTGTCTGTCCGGTGATGCTCGACGGAAGGGGACGAAGAAGACAGGGGGTCGGAGGCGGACACAGGGGACGGGGACGGCGGTGCCGACGGGGCGGCCGCTGCCTGCTCCGCCGCCCGGGCGCGAATGGCGTCGTGCAGCACCTGGACGTCGTCGAAGGGGCGTACCACTCCGGCGATGTCCTGGCCCTGCTCGTGGCCCTTGCCCAGGACGAGGACGGTGTCGCCGGGCCCGGCCCGGCCGACGGCGGCCCGGATCGCGGCGGCGCGGTCCTCCTCCAGGAGCACGGTGCCGCGCTCGTAGGCCGGCACCTCGGAGGCGCCGCGGAGCATGGTGGCCAGGATCGCGAGCGGATCCTCCGAGCGCGGGTTGTCGGAGGTGAGCACCGCCGTGTCGGACAGCCGGGCGAGCGCCGCGCCCATGCCGGGCCGCTTGTGCGGGTCGCGGTCGCCGCCGCAGCCCAGGACGGCGTGCACGGCGCCCTCGGTGACCTTCCGGACGGCGTAGAGCACCGACTCCACGGCGTCCGTCTTGTGTGCGTAGTCGACGATGGCCAGAAAGTCCTGCCCGGCGTCCACCCGCTGCAGCCGGCCGGGGACTCCCGGGACCGTGCCGATGCCCTCGGCGGCCGTGCTCGGGTCGATCCCGGCGACGACCAGCGCGGTGAGCGCGGCCAGCGCGTTGGCCACGTTGAAGGGCCCCGCGAGCGGCGCGGAGGCCAGTACTTCCCGTCCGTCGGGCCCCACCGCGGTGAACGTCGAGCCGAGCGGGCCGACCTCCACGTCCCGGGCCCGCCAGTCCGCGTCCGGGTGGCCCTCGGCGGAGAAGGTGGTGACGGGGAAGCCCTCGCCGCGCAGTTCGGTCAGCAGCCGGAAGCCGTACTCGTCGTCGAAGTTGACCACCGCGGCCCGTGAGCGCTCCGGGGTGAAGAGCTGCCGCTTGGCCTGGAAGTAGTCCTCCATGTCCGGGTGGAAGTCGAGGTGTTCGGGGCTGAGGTTGTTGAACACCGCGACGTCGAAGACGCAGCCGTCGACCCGGCCGAGGACCAGCGCGTGGCTGGAGACCTCCATCGTCACCGAGCCGACCCCGCGCTCGCGCATCACGCCGAACAGCGCCTGCAGGTCGGTGGCTTCGGGCGTGGTGCGCTCCGACTTGATCCGTTCGTCGCCGATCCGCGACTCGACGGTGCCGATCAGCCCGGTCAGCCCGCCTCCGTCCACCGTGCCCGCGGTGCGCGGCTCGCCCTTCTCGGCGGCCTTGCGCAGCCCGCCGTCCACCAGGTAGGCGGTCGTCGTCTTGCCGGAGGTGCCGGTGATGCCGATCTGGAGCAGATCGTCGCCGGGAGTGCCGTAGATGGTGGCGGCCAGCTCCCCCATCCGGCCGCGCGGGTCGGGCACCGTCAGCACCGGCAGCCCGGTGGCCTCGGCCCGCGCCGTGCCGCCGGGATCGGTCAGCACCGCGGCGGCGCCCAGGCTCTGGGCCTGCTCGACGAAGTCGGCGCCGTGCAGCCGGGCGCCGGGCAGCGCGGCGTAGATGTCGCCGGGGCGTACGGCGCGCGAATCGTGGGTGATGCCGGTGACGGACACGCCGGCGTCCGCCGCTCCGCCCCCTTGCGGCGCATCGCCGGAACCGGGCGCGGACGCGTCGGCGTCCAGCAGCCGGGCCAGCTCCGCGAGCGGAACGGGTGCGACCCGTGCGGGGCGGGGCGGCCCGGGGAAGGACTCGGGGGAGGTCTGATCAGCTTGTGGCACGGCGGTGAGCGTACCGGGCGGGGAGCCCGCGCCGCGAAGCGAGGGGCGCGGCGATGCGGGCCCCGGGGGGTTGTACTCGCTCTCAGTGATCGTTCTCACGTGGCGCATGGTTCAGTCGTCCCGGCTCTTCCCGGCGAGCACGGGCAGCTTCGCCGGCTTGGCCCCGGTCGGAGGGATCTGCAGGGTCTTGAGGGAGAACTTCATGACCTTCTTGTATACGGGACCGCACACGTCGCTGCCGAAGTAGCTGCCCTTCTTGGGGTTCTGGACGGCGCAGTAGACGGTGATCCGGGGCTTGTCGGCCGGCGCGAAGCCGGCGAAGGAGGAGGTGTAGCCGTGGTAACGGCCGGTCTCGGGATCCACCCGGTTGGCCGTACCGGTCTTCCCCGCGACGCGGTAGCCGGGAATCTTGGCGGTGGTTCCGGTGCCCTCCATGTCGGAGACCACGGACTCCAGCATCCGGGCGAGGGTCCTGGCCGTCTTCTCGCTGATCACCCGGCGCTTGTCCGGTGCGTCGGCGGGCCGGAAGCGCCCGTCCGGGCCGGTGGTGCCGCGGACGAGCGTGGGGGCGATCCGCTCCCCGCCGTTGGCGATGGTGGAGTAGATGGAGGCGGCCTGCACGGCGTTCAGGGACAGGCCCTGGCCGAAGGGGATCGTGTACTGCTGGGAGGCGCTCCACTTGCCGGGCTCGGCCAGCAGGCCGTCGGTCTCGCCGGGAAAGCCGAGCCCGGTGGGCCGGCCGATGCCGAACTTGCGCAGATAGCGGTACAGGACCTTGTTGGCCTGCTGCTGCGTGCTGCCGAGCTGCTCGGTGGCGAGGATGGTGCCGATGTTGCTGGATTTGGCCAGGACGCCGTTGAGGGTCAGGTGCCAGGTGGCGTGGTCGATGTCGTCGGCGAAGGAGCGGTCGGCCCGCTTGAGCCGGTTGGGCACCGTGACCGCCGTCCGGGGCGTGGCCTTGCCCTCCTCCAGGACGGCGGCCATCGACATCACCTTGCTGGTGGAGCCGGGCTCGTAGGCGTCCTGGACCGCGGGGCTGCCG
Organism: Streptomyces sp. NPDC007025; assembly: GCF_042869455.1. NCBI lineage: Bacteria > Bacillati > Actinomycetota > Actinomycetes > Kitasatosporales > Streptomycetaceae > Streptomyces > Streptomyces sp. NPDC007025. The sequence continues at coordinate 404,131 of NZ_JBIAFT010000003.1, forward strand.
AAGGAGTCGACCTTCGCGCCGCGGATGTCGTTCGGGTCGAAGCCCGGCGCGCTGGCCATGCCGAGCAACTGGCCGGTCCTGGTGTCCTGCACGACCACGTAGCCGCTGTCGGCGTGCGACTCGGCCACCTGCTCGGAGATGGCCTGCTGCGCGGACCACTGGATGTCGCGGTCCAGGGTGAGCTCCACGTCGGCGCCCGGCTCGGCCGCCTGCTCGCGGACGCCCGCGGTGGGTACCTGGCGGCCACCGGACTGGGCGTAGGTGACCTTGCCGTCCTCCCCCGCCAGCGTGCCGTTCAGCTTCGCCTCCAGCCCGGCGCCGCCCTTGCCCGCGGAGTTGACGAAGCCGAGCACGGTGGCGGCCAGCTCCTTGTTCGGGTAGACCCGTTTGGCGTGCTTCTCCTGGTAGATCCCGGCCAGCACGTCGGGCTTCCCGCCGCCGGGCGCCGCCGCGGCCTCGTCGGCGAGCCGGGCCTTGAGCTTCTTGATCTTGCGCCAGGTCTGCGGGGTCTGCTGCCGGGCGAGCAGCACATAGCGGGTGCCCTTGCGCGAGAGCTTCCCGGCCAGTTCGGCGGGCTTCTTGTGGAGCAGCGGCGCCAGCAGTTCGGCGGCCCGCTCGGGGGCGTCGTCGATCTTCGTCTGCTCCGGGCCGAACAGATACGGGTCGGCGGTGATGTCGTGGGCGTCCACGGTGCTCGCCAGCGCGGAGCCGTCCCGGGCGCTGATGGTGCCCCGCTCCGCCGCGAGGGGGACGGTGATGTAGCGGTTGACGGCGGCCTTGTCCGCGTACGCGCTCGCGTCCACGGCCTGGACCTGCAGCAGCCGCACCGTGAAGACCAGCATGACCAGCGTCAGCCCCACGGCGACCAGCCGCAGCCGGGGCCGCGGGTTCACCAGCCGCAACCGGGCCGCGCCGCCGCCCCGCGGGGGACGGCTGCCGCCGCCCCGGCGCGCCGCGGGGGGCCGGGCGCCGCGGGACGCCGCGGCCGGAGCCGGCCGGCCCGGTCCGGGCACCCGGCGCGGCTTCGCGGCCCGGTTCCGGTCCGGGGTGCGGTTCCGGTCGGCGGCACGGTCCTGCCCGGACGTCGGCCGGGGGCTCCGGCGGGCGCCGCGGTCCGGCTCGCGGGGGCGCTCGCTCACGGGTCCTCCTGCCCGCCGCGTGCCGGGCGGGGATCGCCGCGCACGGAGCCGTCGGGGTCCAGGAAGACGGGAGTGTCGCCGGGGACCAGGCCCTGCTCCCGGGCCCGTTCCTCCAGCCGGTCCGGCGCGGAGTAGCCGTCCACCTCCTGCTGGAGGGCCTGCTGCTGGTCGGTCAGCTCCTCCGTCTGCTTCTCCAGTCTGCTGAGCTGGAAGGAGCCCTTGTTCAGGGAGGCGTTCAGCAGCAGCAGGGCCAGCAGGCCGCTGCCCAGCAGCAGGACGATCAGCAGGACGAACGGGGCGCGGGCTGCCGGCGAGCCCCCGACGGGGACCAGCCGGGCCAGCCGCGCGAGGCGCTGCTGCGCTGTCATGTCCCCTCCCGGATGCGGCGGCCGGTCATGTCACCTCCCTGATCCGCTGGGCGGCGCGCAGTCGCGCCGGCGCCGCCCGCCGGTTCTCGGCGATCTCCTCGTCGGTGGGCAGTTCGGCGCCGCGGGTCAGCAGCCGCAGCCGGGGCTGGTACTGCTCGGGCACGACGGGCAGCCCGGGTGGCGCGGTGTTGCGGGAGCCCGTGGCGAACAGCTGTTTGGCCAGCCGGTCCTCCAGCGAGTGGTAGGCCAGGACTACCATCCGGCCGCCGACCGCGAGTGCCTCCAGCGCGGCGGGCAGGGCCCGCTCCAGCACCGCCAGCTCCCCGTTGACCTCGATGCGCAGCGCCTGGAAGGTCCGCTTGGCGGGATTGCCGCCGGTGCGCTTGACGGCCTGCGGCAGCGCCTCCCGGATCACCTCGACCAGCCGGCCGCTGCGGGTGAACGGCTCCTTCTCGCGCTCCCGCACGATGGCCTCGACGATCCGGCGGGCCTGCTTCTCCTCGCCGTAGGAGCGCAGGATGCGCACCAGGTCGCCCGGCGGGTAGGTGTTGAGCACCTCGGCCGCGCTCGACCCGCTCGTCTGGTCCATGCGCATGTCCAGCGGCGCGTCCTGGGCGTAGGCGAAGCCCCGGTCGGCCTCGTCCAGCTGGAGCGAGGAGACCCCCAGGTCGAACAGGACCCCCTGGACGCGCGGCACCTCCAGCCGGGAGAGCACCTGCGGCAGCTCGTCGTAGACGGCGTGCACCAGCGTGGCCCGGTCGGCGTAGGGGGCCAGTCGTTCGCCCGCGAGTTCGAGTGCCGCCGGGTCCCGGTCCAGGCCGATCAGGCGCGCCGCCGGGAAGGTGGACAGCAGCGCCTCGCTGTGGCCGCCCAGGCCCAGGGTGCAGTCGACGACGGTCGCGCCGGGCTCCGCCAGCGCGGGAGCGAGCAGGTCCAGGGTGCGCCGGAGCATCACCGGATTGTGGCGTTCGCCGATGGGCCGCTCGTTGGTGGTCACTGTGCCCTCTCAGATCTGGCGGGCACCGTGCACATGCTCCTTGGTCCCCGCCCGCTCGAAGGGGAGCGGCCACCTGCGCCGAACGGGCGCCGGAGGCCGGGAGCGGGAGGAGGCCGAGCCGCACGTGCGCGCCCGCGCACGCGAGGGGATTCGGGGGTCCTTGGGGAGAGTGTTCGCCTCCCACTTCGCGTCACTTTAGTCCACTCGTCCCCTCGGTCAACTACGGGACCAGGCGCGTCCCGACAACGAGTGACACCCGCGTGCGCGGCCGGCGGCACCCGGGCACGGGACTGCGGTGTGCACCCGGACGGAGGAGACGACAGTAGGCCGTGTGGGTTACCTCACAACCACGCGCGCCGTCCGATTTCACCACTCTCCGGGCAGGCCGTCCGCCCGGGGAACGTCTAACGTCGTACACATGTCGATACCCACACCTGACCCGCAGTCCGCACCGTCCGTGACCGACGATCTCGTCACCTCGAACCAGCAGTACGCGGACGGCTTCACCGACCCGGGCATGGACGCCCGCCCGGTCCGCTCGGTCGCCGTCGTCGCCTGCATGGACGCCCGCCTGGACCTGCACCGCGCACTGGGGCTGAAGCTGGGCGACTGCCACACCATCCGGAACGCGGGCGGCGTGGTCACCGACGACGTCATCCGCTCCCTCACCATCAGCCAGCGCGCCCTGGGCACCCGTTCCGTGGTCCTCATCCACCACACCAACTGCGGACTGCTCAACCTCACCGAGGATTTCCGCCACGAGCTGGAACTGGAAGTGGGCCAGCGGCCGTCCTGGGCAGTCGAGTCCTTCAAGGATCTGGACCAGGACGTGCGCCAGTCCGTCGAACGGGTACGGACCTCGCCCTTCCTGCTGCACCGGGACGACGTCCGCGGCTTCGTCTTCGACGTCACGACGGGCCTGCTGCGCGAGATCGCCCCGGCCTGACCCGGCGGGACCGCGGTCCGGAGCCACCCGGGAGAGTGACGGGAGGGCCCGTCGCCGTGAAGAATACGCAACGACGCACACTGCAGGGCCCGGTGGAACGGACGCGGCGGGCACGTACAACGGGGATGGGGCCGAGGAGGGCCGGTGACGACCTATGACGAGCGGGCGGACCTGAGCGAACTGAGCGCCACGGCGGGCGAGGTGCGCCGCAGTGTCGAATCGGTGATCGAGGGGAAGCCCGACGTCGTCCGGCTCTCGCTCACGGTACTGCTGGCCGAGGGCCACCTGCTGATCGAGGACGTGCCGGGCGTCGGCAAGACGATGCTCGCCAAGGCGCTGGCCAGGACGGTCGACTGCTCGGTGCGGCGGATCCAGTTCACCCCCGACCTGCTGCCCTCCGACATCACCGGGGTCAGCGTCTACGACCAGCAGCGCAAGGACTTCGAGTTCAAGCCCGGAGCGATCTTCGCGCAGATCGTGATCGGCGACGAGATCAACCGCGCCTCCCCCAAGACCCAGTCGGCGCTGCTGGAGTCGATGGAGGAGCGCCAGGTCACCATCGACGGGCAGACCTACGAGCTGCCCGACCCGTTCATGGTGGTCGCCACCCAGAACCCGGTGGAGATGGAGGGCACCTACCCGCTGCCCGAGGCGCAGCGCGACCGGTTCATGGTCCGCGTCTCCATCGGCTACCCGAGCCCCGCGGCCGAGCTGGAGATGCTCGACGTGCACGGCGGCGCCTCCCCGCTGGACGACCTCCAGCCGGTGGCGCACGCGCACGACATCGCCAAGCTGATCGGAATGGTGCGCGGCGTGCACGTCTCGGACGCGGTGCGGCGGTACGCGGTCGAGCTGGTGGCCGCCACCCGCTCCCACTCCGAGCTGCGGCTGGGCGCCTCGCCCCGCGCGACGCTGCACCTGCTGCGGGCCGCCAAGGCGTCGGCCGCGCTCGGCGGGCGCGAGTTCGCGCTCCCCGACGACGTGCAGTCGCTGGCGGTCCCCGTCCTGGCGCACCGGCTGCTGCCCACCGCGCAGGCCCAGTTGAACCGCCGCACCGCCGAACAGGTGGTGGCCGAGATCGTGCAGCAGGTGCCGGTGCCCGCCGTCGGGCCCGGCCCCGCCGCACCCAGAACGGCACCGCCCGGTCCGCCTCCCTACGGGCCGCCGCCGGCTGCCGGACAGCAGGCCCCCCTGAACCGGCCGCAGACCGGGCAGCCCCGGGGCTACTGATGGCCCACGGAGCGGCCCCGGGGGCCCCGTCCGCCTCCGGCCCGGCCCCCGGCGCGGCGGAGCGCGGTGACGGATCCGGCCCGGAGGAGCGGAGCGGCTCGCTGCGCCGCGCGTTCGGCGGTCTGACCACCCGCGGCCGCTCCTTCCTGGCGGCCGGGCTGGCGGCGGTGCTGTGCGCGTATCTGCTGGGCCAGGACGAACTGCTGCGGGTGGGGGTGCTGCTGGGGGCGCTGCCCCTGGTGTGCGTGCTGGTGCTGCACCGCACCCGCTACCGTGTGGCGGGCTACCGCAGGCTGTCGCCCTCGCGGGTGCCGGCGCGCTCGGAGGCCCGGGTGCACCTGCGGGTGGACAACGTCTCGCGGCTGCCCACCGGGTTGCTGATGCTGCAGGACCGGGTGCCCTACGTGCTGGGGCCGCGGCCCCGGTTCGTCCTGGACCGGGTGGAGCCGGGCGGTCGCCGCGAGGTCTCCTACCGGGTCCGCTCCGACCTGCGTGGACGCTATCCGCTGGGCCCGCTCCAACTGCGGCTGACGGACCCGTTCGGGATGTGCGAGCTGACGCGCTCGTTCAGCACCTGGGACACCCTCACCGTCGTACCGCCCGTCGAGGCGCTGCCGCCGACCCGGTCGGCCGGACGGACCGGCGGCTACGGGGAGGGCCGGCAGCGCGCGCTCGCCCTGGCCGGGGACGACGACGTGATCCCGCGCGGCTACCGGCACGGCGACGACCTGCGCCGGGTGCACTGGCGTTCGACGGCACGCTACGGCGAACTGATGGTGCGCCGCGAGGAGCAGCCGCAGCAGGCCCGCTGCACCGTCCTGCTGGACACCCGCCGGGCCGGCTACCCCGGCTCGGGGCCCGACTCCCCGTTCGAGTGGGCGGTCGCGGGCGCCGCTTCGGTGTGCGTGCACCTGCTGGAGCGCGGCTGCTCGGTCCGGCTGCTGACCGACACCGGAGCCGCCGCACCCGGGCCGGAGAACGGCGGCTTCCTCGCCGAGAACCCGGACGCGGCCGGGCTGTTGCTCGACACCCTCGCCCTCGTCGAACACTCGAACGAGCAGGGGCTGGCCGGAGCCTATGACGCGCTGCGCGGCGGAGACGCGGGGCAGCCCGGGCTGCTGATCGCGTTCCTGGGAGCGCTGGACGAGGAGCAGGCACTCACCGTCGGCCGCCTGCGGCAGCGCTCGGGCCGCGCGGTGGCCTTCGTGGCCACTCCCGCCGGGCGCCCGCAAGGCGGCGCCGGGCAACCGGCGGCGGACGCCGCCGAGCCGCCCGGGACCGGGCCCGCGCTGCGCGTCCTGCACGAGGCGGGGTGGACGGCGCTGACCGGCGGGCCCGGAACGCCGCTGGCCGCGCTGTGGCAGGAAGCCGAGCACGCGAGCGCGAAGGGAGCGGAACGATGAGCGGACGGGGGCGGCTCGCCTTCTGCGCCGCGCTGGCGACGCTGGCCGCGGCCTGCGCACTGCTGCCGCTGGTCGAACCGGCGGCCTGGCTGATCCAGGCGGCGGTGCTGATCGGAGTGCAGGCCGGAGTGGGCGCCGCCGCGCGGCGGATACCGCTGGCCCGCCCGCTGACCGTGCTGGCACAGGCGCTCACCTCGCTGCTGCTGCTCACCGTCGTCTTCGCACGCTCCGCCGCACCGGCCGGATTCCTGCCGGTACCCGGGGTCTTCACCCACTTCGCCGCCCTGTTCGAGCAGGGCGTCCAGGACGTGGGCCGGTATGCGATACCCGCGCCGCTCACCGACGGCATACGGCTGATGCTGATCGGCGGAGTGCTGCTGATCGGCCTGCTGGTGGACACGGTGGCCGTCACCTACCGGAGCGCAGCCCCGGCCGGGCTGCCGCTGCTCGCCCTGTACTCGGTGGCCGCCGGGCTCTCCGAGGGCGGCGCACGCTGGCTGTGGTTCCTGTGCGCCGCGGGCGGCTATCTGCTGCTCCTGCTGGCCGAGGGGCGGGAGCGGCTCTCCCAGTGGGGCCGGGTCTTCGCCGACCGCGGCCGGCCCGGTGCGGCGCCGCACCAGCCGGGCAGCGTCGGCGGCCCCGCGGCGGCACCCGTCCGCACCGGACGCCGGATCGGGGTGCTGGCCCTGGGCGTCTCGCTGCTGGTACCCGCCGCGCTGCCCTCGCTCAGCGGCGGCCTGCTCGACGAGGTGGGCACCGGTGGCGGAGGAGGGCGCGGCCAGGGCGGCGGCACGGTCTCGGCGGTGAACCCGGTGGTCGCGCTCAAGAACAGCCTCGACCAGCCGCAGGACCGCACCGCGCTGGTCTACCGGACGGACGGGGGCGACAGCGGGCTCTATCTGCGCATCGTCGCGCTGGACAGGTTCGACGGCGCCCAGTGGAAGCCCTCCGAGCGGCGGATCGGCGAGATCCCGGACCAGCTGCCCGCCCCGCGCGGACTGGGACCCCAGGTGCGGACCAGCCCGGTGCGCACCACCATCCAGGCCAGTGACGCCTACGCGCAGGACTGGCTGCCCATGCCCTTCCCCGCCGACCGGGTGCGCCTGGAGGGCAAGTGGCGCTTCGAGCCCGAGGGCCGCACCCTGGTCGGCTACGACAAGCAGACCACCCGCGGGCTGCGCTACACGGTCGAGAGCCTCCGGGTGCGGCCCACCGCCGAGCAGCTGCGCAACGCGCCCGACCCGCCGCCCGCGCTGGAGCGCGAGTACACCGCCGTTCCCGGCACGCTGCCGGACGTCGTCTCCAGGACCGCGCGCCAGGTCACCCGCGGTGCGGCGAACGACTACGAGCGCGCGGTGCGGCTCCAGGACTGGTTCGCGGACGAGGGCGGCTTCGTCTACGACACCGAGGTGGAGGCGGGCACCGGCGTCAACGCCATCGCCGACTTCCTGCGGCAGAAGGAGGGCTTCTGCGTCCACTTCTCCTTCGCCATGGCCTCGATGGCCCGCACCCTGGGCGTCCCGGCCCGGGTCGCGGTCGGATTCACTCCCGGCACGGCGCGCGGCGACGGCGCGATGGAGGTCGGCTTCCAGGACGCGCACGCCTGGCCGGAGCTGTACTTCGAAGGTGTGGGCTGGACCCGCTTCGAGCCCACTCCCACCCGCGGCAGCACCCCGCCCTACGCCCGGCCGGACGCACCGGATCCCGACCGCGACTCCGGCGAGGTGCTGCCCGACCGCAACGGGAACGACGAGCCCACGGTCGCCCCGTCGCCGTCCCAGGAGTGCACCGCCCAGCAGAAGCGCTCCGACCCCGAGTGCGGGCTGGCGGCTCCGCTGCCCGGCTCCGGCGGCTCCCAGGAGGGGCCGTCCGCGGCCGCCGTCGCCGGTGTCGGCGGTGCGGCACTGCTCCTGCTGGCGCTGTTGCTGCTGCCGATGCTGCTGCGGATGAGGAGACGCTCCCGGCGGCTGCGGACCCGCCCCGGGGGTACCGGTCCGGAAGGGGCCGAGGGAGTGCTCGCCGCCTGGCAGGAACTCCTGGACACCGGCTGGGACTACGGGATCGTGCCGGAGGACTCGGCCACCCCGCGCACGGCCGCCGAACGGCTGACCCGGGTGGGGGAGCTCCAGCCCCCCGAGGCCGAGGCGGTGCAGCGGATCGCACTCGCGGTCGAACAGGTGCTGTACGCACCCGAGCCGCGGCCGGCTCCTGGGATCACCCGCGACGTGCAGCGCGTCCGGGCCGGGCTGCGCGCCGCCGCGCCCCGCACCCTGCGGGTCCGGGCCCTGCTGCTGCCCCCGTCCACCGGGCGGCTGCTGCGGGCCGCCGGCCACCGCGGGCGGACGCTGCGGGCCCGCTGGACCCGCGCGGTGCGCGGCCCCCGCCCGGCCGAGTAGTCGACGCCGGGCAGCGCGGCACCGGCTCCCGGGCTCGCTCCGGTCGGGTGTCCGGGGCCGCACGGCCGTACGCCCGGACCCGGTGGGCGGGACGGCATCCCGCGGGAATGCGTGCGGCGGTGCGGGAACCCCGCGAGGGTTCCCGCACCGCCGGAGAATCTGCTTTCGGAGGACTGTGCCTCGTCGCCGGAGGGGCCGTCGCCACACGGCGGGGGCACCGCGGGGCACGAGCGGCCGGATGGCCGGGCCGCGTCACGCCGCCGCGTGACGTTGCGAGGAAGGGCGAAAGTATGCGGAACGGGTGGTGACCCTGCCGTCAGTGGTGGCCCTCGTCGCGGCGGCGCTGCCACCGCTCCTCGATACGGGACATCACCGACCTGCGGTTCCGTGGCTGCTGGCGACGCGCCGAACCCGAGTCCTGCGCGGACCCGCCCTGGCCCGCGGCCTGCTCCTCACCCTGCTTGGGCGCCTTCCGCCACCCGGTCACGGCGAGGACCGCACAGCCCAGCATGACCAGGAAGCCGACGACGCTGATCCAGATCTGCTGAGCGACCATTCCGGCCATGAGGAGCGCGATACCCACCAGAAAGCCCGCCACCGCTTGGTAGACCCGCTTTCGGGTGTACCGACGCAGCTCACTTCCCTCGAGCGCTGTTGCGAACTTGGGATCTTCGGCGTACAGCGCTCGCTCCATCTGCTCGAGCATCCGCTGCTCGTGCTCAGAGAGCGGCACGGAGTCCTCCTACTCGTCGGTCGCGGGGGCGACCGGATGCGACTCTTTCAGGATAGGCAGGGAATCGCCCCCGTGAAACCCGCCCCTCTACGCCAATTCCTCCCACCACACCCGATATGACGGACGGGGTGCCCACGGTGTGCTCCGTTCATTCCCGCACCACCTTTCCGCCATGCCGGACGGTGTGCTTCGATCATACGGCGCGCAGCGGTTGATCGGGCGGTCGTGCGAGCAGACCCCCGCCGGACGGCGGGTGCGGCATCAGCGGTCGGCGGGTCGCACCCCGCGGGGCGGGATCTCGGCGAGCACATGGAGCTGGCTCGCCACGGACTGGAAGTCGGGCAGCTCGGCGGCGGCCGCCTCCAGCCGGGCCAGCGCGTCCAGCGCGTCCGGCTCGGTGTCCACCAGCGCGCCGGGCACCAGATCGGCGAAGACCCGCACGCCGTGCACGGAGATCACCTCGAGCCCGGTGCTGGTCACCAGCGCCGTCAGCTGCTCCGGAGTGAAGCGGCGGGGCATGGGGTCGCTCTCGCCCCATCGCCCACCGGGCGAGGTGAGGGCGTGCCGGGCCTCGGTGAAGTGCCCGGCCAGCGCCCGCGCCAGGACGGCTCCGCCCAGCCCGGAGGCGAGCACACTCAGCGTGCCGCCCTCCTCGCGCAGTGCGGCGACGGCGTTGCCGAGGCCCTCGACCGGATCGTCGACGTACTCCAGGACGCCGTGGCAGCACACCACGTCGTACGCGCCCCGCTCGGCGACCTCGAAGAGTCCGCGCACATCGCCCTGGACGCCGCGCACCCGGTCGGCGACCCCGGCTTCGGCGGCACGCCGCTCCAGCGCGAAGAGCGCGTCGGGGCTGGGGTCGACGACGGTGACGTGGTGCCCGAGCCGGGCGACGGGCACCGCGAAGTTGCCGGTACCGCCGCCGGTGTCGAGGACCTCCAGTTCGGTGTGGTCCGCCAGTTCGGCGCGCTGGTCGAGGGCTCCCCTGAGGACGTCCCAGACCACGGCGGTCCGGAGGGTTGCGCTGGGGCGGGACATGCGGTTGCTCCTCGGCTCAGGGACGGGCGGATCCCACCCTATTGCCTCCGCCGCCCGCTGATCCGCCCGGCGGGGCCCTGGCCGCCACGGCTCCTCACCCCGCCCGCCGGTCCCGGGAGCGGGCGGGATACTCGTCCCCCTCGGCCGTGCGGGGCTGCGGCAGCGCCGGCTGGGTGAGGAGCATCCGCTCGACGAGCCGGAGGAACATCCCGGCGTAGTGGATCAGGTCGTCGGCGTCGCGCGGGTCGGCGGCTCCGGCTATCCCCGCCTCGGCCCGCGCCCGCCGCTCGGCGCCGGAGGCGAAGAGCGCCGCCCACTCGGCCAGTTCGGGTGCGACTTCGGGCAGCACCTCCCAGGCGCTGCGGATGGCGGGGCGGCGCGGCCTGCGCGGGGCGCCGCCCCGGCGGCGGGCGGGGGCCGGGTCGGCGGTGCCGCGTACGGCGAGGACGGCGGCGGCCGTGCGCAGTGCGGCGAGGTGTGCGGTGGCGTACCGCTCGTTGGCCTGCTGCAGTGCGGCCGCTTCGTCGAGCCCGTGCCGGGCCTGCGCGAGCAGGTCGCGTGCGGCGGGCGGGGCGGTGGCCCTGCGGAGCACGGGGTGGATGTCGTGGGGGTGGCTGGCGGGCGGCGCTGTCGACTGCGGGGGCACCGGGCGTGCTCCCCGGGACGGACGCTTCACGTGGATCAACCTCCCGTCGGCTGATACCGGTTCGGGAACCGGTCGTATGGGCACATCGTGGCGCATGCCACTGACAATCGGCCCTGACCTGCGCATACACCGCGCTGAGCGGCGAACCGCCGGGGATCCGTCGCCGGCGGGGCCGCCGGATTGGCGCACCGGGCCCGGTCTGCTGCATACTTTGAACTGACCAGTCAGTTCAAAAGTTGCCGTGCCCGGCGCGGGGGCCGGGCACGGCGCGCCCGTCGGCGCAGCGACACCCAGCGGGACGCGACACACAGCGGGAGGGGCCGTGGCACACGGGCGAGGAGCCGCCGTCTCGGCGGCGGACTTCGGGCTGACGGGGCCGCGCGGCCCCGTCTTCGACAGGGTGGGGTTCACCGCCGGAGCGGGCTCGCTGATCGCGGTGACCGGGCCGTCCGGCTCCGGCCGCACCTGCCTGCTGCTGGCGCTGACCGGCCGGATGAAGGCCGGCAGCGGACACGCCGAGGTGGCCGGGCACCCGCTGCCCAAACGGCTCGCCGCCGTCCGCCGGATCACCGCGCTGGGCCCGGTACCCGGCGTCAACGACCTGGACCCCGCGCTGACCGTCACCGAGCAGCTCCGCGAGCGCGTGCTGCTCCAGCGTCGGTTCGGCAGTCCGCTCCGCGCGCTGCTGCGGTCCCGCCGGGAGCGGGCCGCGGCGAGCCGGGAGCGGCTGGAGGCGGCCCTGGACGCCGCGGGCCTCGACCTGGACGCGCTGCCCAGGGGCGGGCGCACGGCCGTACGGGACCTGGGGCGGCTGGAGGAGCTACGGGTCTCGATGGCGCTGGCGCTGCTGGGCGAGCCCCGGCTGGTGGCCGTCGACGACGTGGATCTGAAGCTGTCCGAGACCGAACGCGCGGCGGCCTGGGAGCTGTTGCGCGCGGTGGCCGACGGCGGCACCACGGTGCTGGCGGTGTGCAGCGAACCGCCGCCCGAGGGGGCCGTGGTGGTCCGTACCGGTGCGGCGCGCCCGGGCGGCACGCAGGCGGGACCGGACAGCACCGCACCCTCCGGCGACGCGCACGAGGACGACGAGACGGACGAGAAGGAGGGGGCGGAGGATGCGCTCGCCGAGGCTAGCCGCGCTTGAGCTCAAGCGGTTCGGCAGGGGACGGCTGCCGCGGGCGGCGATGGCCGCGATGCTGCTGCTTCCGCTGCTGTACGGAGCCCTGTACCTGTGGTCGTTCTGGAACCCCTACGAGCGGCTGGACCGGGTACCGGTGGCACTGGTGAACGAGGACCGGGGCGCCACCGTGCAGGGGGAGAAGGTCGACGCGGGCGCCGACATCGTCAAGGGGCTGCACGACAGCGACTCGTTCGACTGGCAGGAGACCAGCGCGGCCGACGCCCGCAAGGGGGTCGAGGACGGGCGGTACTACCTGTCGCTGACGATACCCGCCGACTTCAGCAAGCGGGTCTCCTCCAGCTCGGGCGACTCCCCCGAGACGGGTGCGCTCAAGGTGCGCACCAACGACGCGAACAACTACATCGTCGGGCAGATCTCCCGCACCGTCTTCTCCGAGGTCCGCTCGAGCGCCTCCAGCAAGGTCTCGCGCGGCTTCTTCGACAAGATCTACGTCTCCTTCTCCACGCTGCACAGCAAGACCACCGAGGCCGCAGAGGGCGCGGATGACCTGGGCGACGGCATCGGCAAGGCGAAGAAGGGCGCGGGCAGGCTCAAGAACGGACTCGGTGACGCAGAGGAGGGCAGCGGCCGCCTCAAGAACGGCACGGCCGACCTGCACAAGGGGGCCGGTTCCCTGGAGAAGGGCGCGGACCGGGTCGCCGAGGGCACCCAGAAGCTCGCCGACAAGGTCAACGGCGAAGCCGAGAAGGTCCGTCCGTTCCTGCGGGCGCACAGCGGCGACGTCGGCAAGGCGGCGCGGCAGGTGGCCCGGACGAGCAAGACGCTCAAGAAGAACCTCGGCAAGCTGCCCGGCGAGGCGCGGCGTGCGCAGACCGACACCCGCAAGGCCGCCGACGCGCTCTCCACGCTCCACGAAGCACGCTGCGGCAAGGGCGCCCCGGGGACACCCGCGCCTTCCCCGTCCGGGGCGCTCCCCGAAAGCGGCGGGAACACCGGCGGCGAAGGCGCCGACGGCGGTACGCCGCAGTCCGGCGGCGGGGCCTCCGCGACCGGGCGGCCCGCCCCGTCCGCCACCCGGGCCCCCGGCCTGGCCCCCGACTCCTGCTCGGAGCTGAAGAAGGCCGTGGCCGCCGCCGAACGTTCGGCGAAGGTCGCCGCGAAGGTCAACGGGTACGTCAAGAACGAGCAGAACCTCGACGAACTCGGCCGCCACCTCGACGACCTCAACCGCGCCGCGGACGCCGTCGCCGACCGGGCCCCGCACCTGGACCAGGACGTGGCCGACGCGGTGCGGCAGATCAACGAGCTCAACAGCGGCGCCCACAAGGTCGCCAAGGGCGCCGGGAAGCTGCACACCGGACTGGGCACCGCCAAGAGCGGCGCCGCCTCGCTCGACAGCGGACTGGGCAAACTCTCCGACGGCGCCGCCTCCCTCGACGGCGGCCTGTTCAAGCTGGCCGACGGCTCCGAGGAACTGGCCGGCGGCCTGCACGACGGCGCCGAGAAGATCCCGGACTACGGCAAGAAGGAGCGCGAGGACCGCACCGGAGTGATGGCCGACCCCGTCGGCCTCGCCTCGCACAAGGCGCACGCGGCACCCAACTACGGCACCGGCTTCGCGCCCTACTTCATCCCGCTCTCGCTCTGGGTGGGCGCGATGATCGCCTACATGCTGCTCCAGCCATTGAACCGGCGCGCGCTGGCCGCGGGCGCCCCGGCCTGGCGGATCGCGCTGGCGGGCTGGCTGCCGGTGGCCACGATCGGAGTCGCCCAGGTGGCCGCGCTGATGAGCGTGCTGCACTGGGGACTGGGACTGCAGATGGCCCGCGGCCTGGCCACGGTGGGCTTCCTGATGCTGGTGACGGCGTGCTTCACGGCCGTCGTCCAGTTCCTCAACGCGCGCTTCGGGCCCGCGGGCCGGATCCTCGTCCTGGCGATGCTGATGCTCCAGCTGACCTCGGCCGGGGGCACCTACCCGATCCAGACGAGCCCGCACTTCTTCAACGTGCTCCACCCGCTGCTGCCGATGAGCTACGTCGTGGAGGGGCTGCGGCACCTGATCACAGGCGGCGAACTGTGGCCGGTGCAGCGGGCCTGCCTGGTCCTGCTGGCCTTCACCGCGGGCGCCCTGGCGCTCACGGCGGTCACCGCGCGCCGCAAGCAGGTGTGGACGCTGGACCGGCTGCGTCCGGAGATCTCGCTGTGAGGCCCGGACGCCCGCGAGAGGAGAATGGCCGCATGACAAGCGCCCGGACCAGCCCTTCCACTTCCCGCAGCCGCAGTGCCACCAGGGACAAGCTCTTCCATGCGGCGGTCACCCTCATCGCCGAGCAGGGGTTCTCGTCCACGACCGTGGAGGAGATCGCCGAACGGGCCGGGGTGGCCAAGGGCACGGTCTACTACAACTTCACCAGCAAGACCGAGCTGTTCGAGGAGCTGCTGCGGCACGGCGTGGAGCTGCTCACCGCCGATCTGCGCAAGGCCGCGGAGGAGACCGACGGCCGGGGCGGCAGCCGGGTGGACGCGCTCGACACGATGGTCCGCGCCGGACTGGAGTTCATCGACCACTACCCCGCCTTCACCCAGCTCTACGTCGCCGAGCTGTGGCGCACCGGCCGGGCCTGGAACGACACCCTGCTGATGGTGCGCAAGGAAGCGGTCGCGGTGGTGGAGGGCGTGCTGCGGGCCGGCGTCGCGGAAGGGGAGCTGAGCGAGGAGATCGACGTCCAGCTCACCGCCGCCGCGCTGGTCGGGATGGTGCTGGTGGCCGCACTCGACTGGAAGGCGTTCCAGCCGGAGCGCTCGATCGAGGACGTGCACGGGGCGCTGTCCCTGCTGCTCCAGGGCCGGGTCGGCGCCGGCCGTCCCGGCTGACCGCGGACCGGCCCTCTCCACAGGTGGGGCGGCCCCGCCCCCCTCGCGGGGCCGCCCCACCTGTGGAGAGGGGTGGCTTCCGGAGGGGCGCCGGCACCGTTCCGCGGCCCCGTGTCGGCGGTGCGGCCCCGTGCCCTTCCGTTGCCCTCACTCTGCCGTCCGCACGGATGGCGGCCCATCCGTGCGGATACTCAAGATCTCTCCTGAGTACGGGTACCTACTTCTCGGGCCGGCACGGGCGGCGCCGGGGCGCCGGACGGGGGCCGCTAGGGTCGGTGGACATGGCACGGGTTGTGGTGGTCGGGGCGGGGATGGGCGGCATGGCGGCGGCGGCGAGGCTGGCCGTCGCGGGACACGGGGTCGTGGTGCACGAGCGCACCGGGACCTATGGAGGCGCCGTGCGGCAGTACGCGCGCGACGGCTTCGCGTTCGACACCGGCCCGGGGCTGCTGCAGCTTCCGGCCGTCTACCGCGATCTGTTCGTCAAGACCGGCCGGGAGCGGCTGGAGGACGTGGTGGAGCTGGTCCAGGTTCCCGTCACCGCCCGCCACGTGTTCGCCGACGGCAGCGCCGTCGCGCTGCCCAACGCCTCCCGGGGCAAGGTGATCGCCGCGCTGGACGAGGCGCTGGGCGGGGGCGCGGGCGAGCGCTGGTCCGCGATGCTGACCCGGGCCCGCACGGCGTGGGAGGCCACCCGGCGGCCGCTGCTGGAGGAGCCGCTGCGCGCGGAGCCCTCCTCGTGGGACCTGCTCGTCGCGGACGGCGCCTATCCCGCGCGGCGTCCGAAGGGCCTGCTGCGCCTCTCCCGGGCGCTGCGCGGACGGGGGAGCGCCGGGCCGACGCTGGCCGAGATCGCCCGGGACGAGCTGCGCGACCCCCGGCTGGCGGCGATGCTGTGCGGCTCCGTCTGGACACAGGGTCTGGACCCGGCGACGTCGCCGGCGAGTGCCGCCGCCCTCGCCTACGTCGAGGACACCTTCGGCACCTGGTACGTGCGCGGCGGCCTGCGGGCGCTGGCCGACGCGCTGCACGCGCGCTGCCGGGCCCGCGGGGTGGCCTTCCACTTCGACAGCCCGGTGGCGGGAGTGCGGGAGAAGGACGGGCGGGCGGCGGGTGTCGAACTTGCCGACGGCTCGGCGGTGGACGCGGAGGTGGTGGTCGCGAGCGGCGGACCGGCCGCACCCGGCGGGCAGGGAAGCGCGGACCGGGGGATGTCCCGGCTCACCGTGCTGCTCGCGCTGCGCGGTGCCCGCCCCGCCGGCGCCCCGCACCGCACGCTGGTGCACCGCGCGGAGGCTCCCGGGCAGCCGCTCACCGTGCTGCGGCCGGACGATCCGGCGCTGCGGCCGGACGACGCGCACGAGACGGCCGTGCTCACGCTGCCGGTGCCCGGCGGTCTCCTGGCGGAGGCGGCGGAGCCGCTCGCCGAGAACCTGCTGGCAGCGACGGACGCGGCGGGGCTGGGGCTGCGGGAGCGGGTGCTGTGGCGCGAGGTGCGCACCCCCGCCGAGATCGAGGCGGAGACCGGGGCTCCCGGCGGGCGGGTGCCGCCGCCGGGGCTGTCCGGCGGCGGTGGCGCCTTTCTGCACCCCGCCAACACGACGGGGCTGCCGGGGCTCTACGCGGCCGGCGGCTGGTCCCATCCGGGCGGCGGTCTGCCCGCCGCGGGGATGACGGGCGCCATGGTGGCCGGGCTGGTACAGGACCCGGAGTGGCGCGGCTCGGTCTGAGCAGGCGGCCCGGGCCCGGTGCGGATTGCCGGCCCGGTGCGGCCGGGCCTCAGTACGGGCCGCCGCCGTAGTAGTCCTGCGGGTACCGGGGTGCCTGCTGCGGGTACGGCTGGGGCTGCTGGGCGTCGGCGTCGTGGGCGTCGGCGTACGGGTCGTAGCCGTAGGGCTGCGGCTCCTCCGGGGGCAGCGGCGCGCCGCCCTCGCGCTGCTGGGGTACCCAGACCCCGCCCGGCGGCGTCTCGGGCACCCCGGGCTGGTATGGCTGTTGCGGATAGCCGTATCCGTCGCCGTACTGGCCGCCGTAGCCCGCGTACGGGTCCTGGTACTGCTGGTAGCCGGCCGGGTCCTGGTATCCGGAGTGGTCCGGGTAGCCGGCGGGCCCGCCGACCGGGGTGTGGTCCTGGTAGCCGGCGTACTGCTCGTATCCGCCGTGGTGCCCGTGCCCGCCGTCCCCGTGGGCCGGAGGCTGGTCGGGGGCCGGGGCGAAGACCGAGGTCTCCTCGTCGTAGCCGCCGTAGCCGTAGCCCCCGTAGGGACCGTAGGGGCCGTAGGTGTCCTGGCCCGGGTAGCCGTAGCCGGTCTCCTGGCCGCCCGGATCGCCGTCCTCGCCGCCCCAGTCGGCGGGCTCCTGGTGACCGTAGCCCTGCTGGCCATAGCCCTGCTGGCCGTAGTCGTCGACCGGATCGGGCACCGGCACGGTGCCCGCGGCCGGGGTGTCGGCGGGGTCGTGGGTGCGCAGGTCGGAGACCTCCAGCGAGGCCGTGTCCGGAGCGGGGGACGCCCCGCGGCGGCGCCGGCTGGAGCCGGGGCCACCGCCGAGTGCCCACCCGGCGGTGAACCCGCTCCGTACCGAGAGCGTGACGAAGGTCTGGCCGACGGCGAAGGCCGCGATGCCGAGGCCGATCACGACGACCGACGGCAGCGCCGTCCCCACCACCACGCCGAGGAAGCCGGTGAGGGCCAGCAACCGCCAGCGCAGCCGGGCCTTGTACTGGAGCAGTACCTCGCCCAGCAGCCACAGCGCAACGATGCCGAACGCGATATAGAGGACCGTCCAGCCCATCTACGCCCCTCTTCCGCTCCCGCCGCCCCTTGGCGGACCCGTGGCTCAAGCCTTGCGAAGGCCCAGGGTAGCCCTCTCCCGGAGACCGAGATTCTGGTGGATCTCCAGCGTCGCCGTGGAGTGGTTGAGCGTGATGAAGTGCAGCCCCGGAACACCTTCGGCGAGCAGCCTCGCACACAAGTCCGTGGCGTACTCGATCCCGATCGAGCGTACCGCCGCCGGATCGTCCTGGACGGCGTGCAGCCGCTCGATCATCCCGGCCGGCAGCGTGGCGTTGCTCAGCTGCGCGAACCGCTCGATCTGCTGCACGCTCGTGACCGGCATGATCTCCGGGATGATGGGCGTGCTGCAGCCCGCGGCGGCGACCCTGTCCCGCAGCCGGAGATAGTCCTCCGCCTGGAAGAACATCTGGGTGATCGCGTAGTCGGCACCGGCATTGCACTTGTTCACGAAATGCCGGATGTCGCTGTCCCAGTCGGTGGAGCGCGGGTGCATCTCGGGGAAGGCCGCGACACCGACGCAGAAGTCGCCGGACTCCTTGATCAGTTCGACGAGTTCGGAGGCGTAGTCGATCCCCTCGGGGTGCTTGACCCACTCCCCCAGCGGATCGCCGGGCGGATCGCCGCGCAGTGCGAGCACGTTGCGGATGCCCGCGGCGGCGTACTGCCCGATGACGTTGCGCAGTTCCGCCCGCGAGTGGCTGACCGCCGTGAGGTGTGCGACGGGAGTCAGCGTGGTCTCGTTGGCGATGCGCTCGGTGTTGCGGACCGTGCCCTCGCGTGAGGAACCGCCCGCGCCGTAGGTGACGGACACGAAGGTCGGGGACGCCGCCTCGATGCGTCGCAGCGCGTCCCACAGCGTCCGCTCGCCTTTCGCGGTCTTCGGCGCGAAGAACTCGAAGGAGAAGGACTGCTCTCCGCTCGCGAGCAGATCACGCACAGTCGGCGGACGGTCTGTCCTGGGAGCTGAGATACCGATGGCCATATCTGCAGGCTAGCGGCCTGGCCTGCAGAGCGGCTCGACACCGGGGCGATAAGAGGGGATCTGTCCGTTTCCCGGATGGCCGAGGTCCACCTGTTGGACAGTCCCGCCCCCCGTGCTAAGCGGCCGGTGCGGTCACGACGCCGGGGGACGGGCATCCGCGGCTGCCGCCTCCCGCAGCCGCGCGGCCAGCGAGGCGGCCGCTGCCCCGGGATCATCGGCCTCGGTGAGTGCCCGGACCACCACCACCCTGCGGGCCCCGGCGTCCAGCACCTGGTCGAGATTGCCCGCATCGATGCCGCCGATGGCGAACCACGGCCGAGACGTCGGATCTGCGGCGGTACGGGCGGCGGTGTGACGGACGAGATCCAGCCCCGGTGCGGGGCGGCCCGGCTTGGTGGGGGTCGGCCAGCACGGCCCGGTGCAGAAGTAGTCGACGCCCGGCTCGACCAGCGCCGCGTCCGCCTCGGCGGGGCTGTGCGTGGAGCGGCCGATCAGCACCTCGTCGCCGAGCAGGGCGCGGGCCGCGGGCACCGGCAGATCACCCTGGCCGAGATGGAGCACCTGGGAGGCGGCGGCGTGGGCCACGTCCGCACGGTCGTTCACGGCCAGCAGGGCCCCGTGCCGGCGGCAGGCCTCGGCGAACACGTCGAGCTGCGCCAGTTCCTCGGCCGCCTCCAGCCGCTTGTCCCGGAGCTGGACGATGTCCACACCGCCCGCCAGGACGGCGTCCAGGAACGCGGGCAGGTCGCCCTGCGCCTCGCGTGCGTCGGTGCACAGGTAGAGCCGCGCCTCCGCGAGCCGCTCACGGGCGGGAGCGGACCCCCGGGACGCCGCGGGCGGGGTGGCGGTGCTGCGGGACGAGCTGGACGTACGGGACATGGCGGTGTTCGGTTCCCCCCGGGAGGGGGTGCGTGGACCCCGGGGGGATCCACGCACCCGGTGCTGTCGGTGTGCTGGTGCGCCGCCGCGGGCGGCGGGATCAGACGGCGAGTGCCTGCGCCCGTCGCTTGACCTCGGTGCCCCGGTTCTCCCGCAGCGCCGTCACCGGCGAGCCGGGCAGCGACTCGTCCTCGGTGAACAGCCATTCGAGCATCTCTTCGTCGCTGAAGCCGTCGTCCCGCAGCAGAGTGATGGTGCCCGCCAGGCCCTTCACGATCCGGCCCTCGCCCACGAAGGCGGCCGGAACCTGCAGCACCCGGTTCCCGGACTCCGCCTCCCGCCGCACCGCGAGCAGTTGGCCTTCCTTCACGAGCTGCCGCACCCGGGTCACCTCGACGCCGAGCATCTCGGCGACATCGGGGAGGGCGAGCCAGGCGGGGACGAGCGCGTCGGTCTTTGCGTCAATCTCGGTCACGGGTTCCAGACTGCCATCCGAAACCGGTGGTCACTACCGCGCGGCCTTCTTCAGGGCCACGGCCGCGTCGCCCAGCACGGCCCGGTCCACGGCTGTGCCCTGCTGAATCAGCTTCCGGCCCTGCGCGAGATCGCGCGGACGGCCGACGGCCAGCAGCGCGGTCGGCCGCTCGCCGCGCAGCCAGCACACGCTCCAGGCGGGGTCCCGCGGCGAGCCGCGCCACACCAGCTCGTCGCCGGGGGCGTGGTGGCCGACGTACTGCACGAAGCGGCCGAACTGCTCGGACCAGAAGTAGGGCACCGGATCGTAGGCGACGCTCTCCGGCTCGCCGTCGGCGTGCCCCTCGGCGAGCAGGTTCGCCGCGACCGTACGGGGGCCCTGGAGCGCGTTGTCCCAGTGGTGGATCAGCAGCCGCTCCCCGTAGCGGGCCGAGGGGAACGAGGCGCAGTCCCCCACCGCGTAGCAGCCGGAGGCCGAGCTGCGCAGCCGCGCGTCGGCCAGCACGGAGCCGTCCGGCCCGAGCGCCACCCCGGAGCCGGCCAGCCATCCGGTAGCGGGCCGGGCCCCGATCCCGACCAGGACCGCGTCCGCCGGCAGCCGCGTCCCGTCGGCGAGCAGCACCCCGCCGCGCTCGACCGCGGCG
The DNA here is from genome assembly GCF_042869455.1 of Streptomyces sp. NPDC007025. Lineage (NCBI taxonomy): Bacteria > Bacillati > Actinomycetota > Actinomycetes > Kitasatosporales > Streptomycetaceae > Streptomyces > Streptomyces sp. NPDC007025. The sequence continues at coordinate 424,816 of NZ_JBIAFT010000003.1, forward strand.
ACGGCGGCGCCGGTGCGCAGTACCGCCCCGGCCTCCGCGTACCAGTCCCGCATCGGCGCGGAGACCTCGGCCGGGAGCGCGCCCGGCAGCGGTGCGGCGGCGGTCTCCACCACGGTGACCTCGCAGCCCCATTCGCGGGCCACCGTGGCGAACTCCGCGCCGATCCACCCGGCGCCGACCACCACGACCCTGCCGCGGGAGGCCAGCACCGGCCGCAGCCGCCGCGCGTCGTCCAGGGTGCGCAGCACATGGACACCGGGCACGCCCTCGCTCCCGGGCAGGGTGCGAGGCTCGGCGCCGGTGGCCAGCACCAGCCGGTCGTAGTGGACCGGGCCCGCGTCGGTGACCAGCAGCCGCTCGCCGGGGCGCAGCCCGGTGGCGGTCCGGCCCAGTTCCAGCTCGATCCCCAGCGCCGCGAAGTCGATGTCGAAGAGCGGCACCTCCGCCTCCTCGCCCCTGCCGAGCAGCACGGCCTTGGACAGCGGGGGCCGGTCGTAGGGCGGGTGCGGTTCGGCCCCGAGGAGCCGCACGGAGCCGGGCCAGCCCTGTTCGCGGAGCTGCACGGCGGTCTGCACACCCGCCATACCGGTGCCCACGACCACGACCCGCTGCTGGTTCTGACTGTCGCTCACATCGCTCACTGTATGCCGGTCGACTCCCGGAGCCATCGGCCACCGGACGGAGACGGCCTCCGGTGGCGGTCGTAGGTCATGTCTGCAAAGCCCCGTCTGCCCGGTGGGCGGACGACGCTCCTTCGAGCCCTCCCCAGGGCCGCCCGCCGCGGGGCCCCGGCGCGCCTTACCGGCGCCGCACGCACCGCAGTAGGGTGGGCCGCGGTAGTCATGAATACGCGGGAGCCCGGACGCACCGGGCTGAGAGGGAGGCTGCGGCGGCCTCCGACCGTCCGAACCTGATCCGGGTCATTCCGGCGAAGGGAGCAGCGGCAGCCCCATGCGCGGCACAGGAAACGGCACAGGAAACGGCACCGAAACCGGTACCCACGCGGCGAGCCCCGACGTGCTCGTCCTCGGCGGCGGCCTGATCGGCCTGGTGACGGCCTGGCGGGCCGCACAGCGCGGCCTTGCGGTCACCGTGGCCGACCCCGGACCGGGCGGCGGCGCCGCGCGGGTGGCGGCGGGCATGCTGGCAGCCGTCACCGAACTGCACTACGGCGAGGAGACCCTGCTGGACCTCAACCTCGCCTCGGCGGCACGCTACCCCGAGTTCGTCGCCGAACTGGAGGACGCCGCCGGCCTGGACACCGGCTACCGGGCCTGCGGCACCCTCGCGGTCGCGCTCGACGCCGACGACCGCGCCCACCTGCGCGAGCTGCATGCGCTCCAGCAGCGGTGCGGGCTGGAGTCGCAGTGGCTGACCGGCCGCGAGTGCCGCCGCCTGGAGCCGATGCTGGCGCCCTCGGTGCGCGGCGGAGCCCGGGTGGACGGCGACCACCAGATCGACCCCCGGCGACTTGCCGCCGCGCTGCTGCGGGCCTGCGAGCGCGCGGGAGTCGCCTTCCGGCGCTCCGGCGCGGTGCGGTTGCTGCACCGGCGGGACCGCGCCGCGGGGGCGGCGCTGGCGGACGGCACCGAGCTGCGCGCGGAGCAGACGGTGCTCGCGCTGGGCGCCCGCAGCGGCACCCTGGAGGGCCTGCCCCCGTGGGTGGCGCCCCCGGTGCGCCCGGTGAAGGGGCAGGTGCTGCGGCTGCGGATGCCCGGCGGCTCGGCCGGCCCCTTCCTCTCCCGCACGGTCCGCGCGGTGGTACGCGGCGGCGCTCTCTACCTGGTGCCGCGCGCGGACGGCGAACTGGTGGTCGGCGCCACCAGTGAGGAACTGGGCTGGGACACCACCGTCACCGCGGGCGGCGTCTACGAGCTGCTGCGGGACGCACACGAACTGGTGCCCGGCGTCACCGAGCTGCCACTGGCCGAGACCCGCGCCGGGCTGCGCCCCGGCTCCCCCGACAACGCGCCGCTGCTGGGGCCCACCGCGCTGCCCGGGCTCCACCTGGCCACCGGCCACTACCGGCACGGTGTCCTGCTCACCCCCGTCACCGGCGACGTGCTCGCCGAACTGCTGGCCACGGGCGAGCTGCCCGCACCGGCCCGGCCCTTCGCACCGCAGCGCTTCGCCTCCGCAGACTCCCGCGAGACCCAGGAGCAGCCCGTATGACCTCCGCCCCGACGACGACCGTCTCGGTCAACGGCGAGCCCCGCCGAGTGACCCCGGGTCTCACCCTCGACCGGCTCGTGGCCGATCTCACCGCCGCGCCGGGCGGGGTGGCCGCGGCGCTGAACGAGGACGTGATCCCCCGGGGCCGCTGGGCTCAGACCCCGCTCGGCGAGGGCGACCGCGTCGAGATCCTCACCGCAGTCCAAGGAGGCTGAGCCGGCCATGGCCGACGATCCGCTGACCATAGGCGACACCGCCTTCACCTCCCGGCTGATCATGGGGACCGGGGGCGCGCCCAGCCTGGACGTCCTGGAACGGGCGCTGCTGGCCTCCGGCACCGAGCTGACCACGGTCGCGATGCGGCGCCTGGACCCCTCGGTGGGCGGCTCCGTGCTGTCGGTGCTGAACAGGCACGGTATCCGGGTGCTGCCGAACACCGCCGGGTGCTACACGGCGGGTGAGGCGGTGCTCACCGCACGGCTCGCGCGGGAGGCGCTGGGCACCGACTGGGTGAAACTGGAGGTCATCGCCGACGAGCGCACCCTGCTGCCGGACCCGGTCGAGCTGCTGGAGGCCGCCGAGACGCTGGTGGACGACGGCTTCACGGTGCTGCCGTACACCAACGACGACCCGGTGCTGGCGCGGAAGCTGGAGGAGGCGGGCTGCGCGGCGATCATGCCGCTCGGCTCCCCCATCGGCTCCGGACTGGGCATTCGCAACCCGCACAACTTCCGGCTCATCACCGAGCGCGCGGGCGTGCCGGTGATCCTGGACGCGGGCGCCGGTACGGCCTCGGACGCGGCACTGGCCATGGAGTTGGGGTGCGCCGCGGTGATGCTGGCCTCGGCGGTGACCCGGGCCCAGGAGCCGGTGCTGATGGCGGAGGGCATGCGGCACGCGGTCGAGGCGGGGCGGCTCGCCTTCCGCGCGGGCCGCATCCCGCGCCGCCACTTCGCCGAGGCGTCCTCGCCCACCGAGGGCCTCGCGGCGCTGGACCCGGAGCGCCCGGACTTCGGCTGAGGGCCCCCGTCGCCGGGGCCGCAGCCGGGCCCCCGGGCACCGCCCCGGCGGCGCCGTTCGGCGGCGCCGCTCACCCCCGGGTGGGCGCCACGGAGTGTCACCGTTCGGCCCCAGAACAGCGGCAACCCGCAACCGCGCGACCCCGCCGCCGCACCTCCCTCGTAAACTCGGCGCAATGGACACCACCCTCCAGGACCCGTCGCCTGCCTACGGACGAGGAGACCCGTTGGTCGGACAGGTGCTCGACGGCCGGTACCGCGTCGAGGCCCGGGTGGCCATCGGCGGCATGGCGACCGTCTACCGCGCGGTGGACACCCGGCTGGACCGGGTGCTGGCCCTGAAGGTGATGCACACCTCCCTCTCCGCGGACGAGACGTTCGTGACCCGCTTCATCAGGGAGGCCAAGTCCGCGGCCCGGCTGGCGCACGCCAACGTGGTCGGGGTCTTCGACCAGGGCACCGACGGCACCTATGTCTATCTGGCGATGGAGTACGTGGAGGGCTGCACGCTCCGCGACGTGCTGCGGGACCGCGGCGCCCTGCGCCCCCGCGCGGCGCTCGACGTCCTGGAACCCGTGCTGGCGGCGCTGGGCGCGGCGCACCGGGCCGGTCTCGTGCACCGGGACGTGAAGCCGGAGAACGTGCTGATAGGGGACGACGGCCGGGTGAAGGTCGCCGACTTCGGCCTCGTGCGGGCGGTGGACAGCCAGACCTCCGCGACGACGGACTCGATCCTGGGCACGGTCTCCTATCTGGCGCCCGAGCAGATCGAGGACGGCACGGCCACGCCGCGTACGGACCTGTACGCGTGCGGCGTCATGCTCTACGAGATGCTCACCGGCGGCAAGCCGCACTCCGGCGGCTCGCCCGCGCAGGTGCTCTACCAGCACCTGAACAAGGACATGCCGGCTCCTTCGGCCGCGGTGCCGGGGATGGCGGCGGCGCTGGACGGCCTGGTGGCGCTGGCGACGGCGCGCACCCCCGAACAGCGTCCCGAGGACGCTGTCGCCCTGCTGGCGCGGGCCCGCACGGTCCGCGCGGAGCTCACCGACGAGGAGCTGGACGCGGTCCCACCGCAGGCCACACAGGGCGGCACCGGCCCGGCCGAGGACGCGGCGCGGCTCTCGGGGGTCTCGGGGATCTCCGGAGACATCGCCGCGGCGGCCGCGCACGCCACCGCCGGGTCCGAGGCCGACACCTCTGTGATCCCGCGCCCCGCGGGGGGTCCCGCCGCCGGTCCGGCCCCGGAAGCGGATCTCAACCGGACGGCGCTGCTGTCGCCGCCGCCGTCCGACCCGCCCGGCGGCTCCTCCGACGCGGGTGCCGGGGGCCGGCGGCGGAGGATGCAACCGCGCTGGGTGCTGGTGACCCTGGCCGTGCTGCTGGTGGCGCTGGTCGGCACGGGCATCTGGTACGTCAACTCCGGTCAGTTCGTGCGGACCCCCGCGGTGCTGGACGACACCCGCGCCGAGGCGACCAAGACGCTCTCGGAGGCGGGACTGGACGTGAAGGTGGAGGAGGACTTCAGCGAGCGGGTGGAGCGCGGCCACGTCATCGGCACCGACCCGGAGCCGGGTGAGCGGGTCCGCAAGACCGGCACGGTCACGCTGACCGTCTCGCGCGGCCCGCACGTGGTGAAGGTGCCCGAGCTCAAGGACACCCCGCTGTCGGACGCCCGCCGCAAGCTGGAGGACGCCGGCCTGAAGCCGGGGACGGTCGAGCGGCGGTTCGACGAGGAGACGGCGCGGGGCTCCGTGCTCGCCACCGACCCCGAGCCGGGCAGCAAGCGCAGGCCCGGCGCCGCGGTGGCCCTCACCGTCTCCAAGGGGGCGCCGGTGGAGGTGCCCGATGTGGTCGGCGACAAGCGGAGCGACGCGACCCAGGAGCTTCAGGACGCGGGTCTGAAGGTCCGGATCGCCACCGAGCGCGTCCACTCCGAGCACGAGAAGGGCAGCATCGCCCGCCAGTCCCCGACCGACGGCGCCCGGGCCGCCGAGGGCGACACGGTGACGCTGACGGTCTCCAAGGGCCCCGACATGGTCGAGGTGCCGGACGTGGAGGGCAGCAGCGAGGACGAGGCCACCGAGAAGCTGGAGGGCGCGGGCTTCGAGGTGACGGTGCGCCGCATCTTCTTCGGGGACACCGTCTTCAACCAGTCCCCCGACGGGGGAGGGAAGGCGCCCCGCGGCTCGTCGATCACCATCTGGCTGCGCTGAGCCCGCGCCGGGCGCGGCGGCCCGTGGCGGCGCTCCCGATGACCGACCCGCCGGTGGCCGACCCGCTACACCTCGGCGCGATATGTCCGACTTGGCGCGCATATCCCGTCACGGGGTGTACCAGGGGACTTGGTGGCGTGTGACCCCACCCATAGGACGCACATCACCTACGAACACGCCTAGTGGAAAGAAATCCGCGACGCGACCTGGAATGCGTCTCCGAAATACCCGCCCACCAACCACCCCCCACCACGAATCCGGGTAGTACGTCACACCTTTGATTCCGCAGAACGGGCCCTTTAACAATTGCGGTCGTCGCACGGCGCCGAATCAGCACTCGGCGCGTCTCCCCGGCTCCCCGCCACTGCGACACGACGCCAGCGATGAAAGGTTCCGTACTTCCTCATGCCCAGCATCTCCAGCCTCAGTCTCAGCCCCAAGGCCAAGAAGATCTCGACCATAGGCATCGGCACCGCGGGCGCGGCGGCCCTGGCCCTCACGGTCCTCCCCGGCACCGCGCACCACGGCGACGCCGGCCAGGCCACGGCGAAGAAGGTCCAGGCCGACAGCGTCGCCTTCAGCTCCGACTCCTCGCTGCTGCCGCCCCAGGGCAAGGACCTCACCGCCCAGCAGCAGTCCATGGCCCCGGCGCCCGCCGACACCGAGCAGGTGGCAAGTGTGAAGAACGCCGCCACCACTGCCAAGAGCTTCACCAGCACCGACGAGGCGGCCGCCGCGATCAAGGCCGACGCCGAGAAGCGCGCCGCCAAGGCCGCGGCCGAGAAGAAGGCCGAGGCAGCGGCCGCCAAGGAGCGCGCCGCCAAGGCCGCGGCCGACCGCTCCAAGCGCGCCGCCGCGCCCAGCTACCCGGACAACCTGGACGGCTGGATCCGCGAGGCCCGCGCCATCATGGCCAAGCACGGCATCCCCGGCTCCTACGAGGGCATCAAGCGCAACATCATCCGCGAGTCCGCCGGTGACCCCCGCGCCATCAACAACTGGGACATCAACGCCCAGAACGGCGTGCCCTCCAAGGGCCTGCTCCAGGTGATCAAGCCCACCTTCGACACCTACCACGTCGAGGGCACCGCCTGGGACCAGTACGACCCGGTCGCGAACATCGTCGCCGCCTGCAACTACGCGGCCGACCGGTACGGTTCGATGGACAACGTCAACTCGGCATACTGAGTGGTGTGACCACGAACGAGACGCAGCACCTGCGCAATCCCATTGGCGGCCATGTCCCCGTAGCCGGGGGCCTGGCCGCCACTGGCCTTTCCTATGCCGCCGACATCGAAGCCGAGACGCTTCAGGTTTTCGTCGCGAATCCGCGCGGCTGGGCGACGCCGACGGGAAACACGGAACAGGACGAGGTATTCCGCACCGCCTGCGCAGCACGTGGACTTCCGGTTTATGTCCACGCTCCTTATCTCATCAATTTCGGCTCGCACAACGAGGACACCGCGACGAAGTCGGTCCACTCGCTGCGGCATTCGCTGCGGCGCGGGCGCGCCATCGGCGCGCTGGGTGTCGTCGTCCACACCGGCTCCGCCACCGGAGGGCGCGCCCGGGCGACGGCACTGGACCAGGCGCGGGCACTGATGATGCCGCTGCTGGAGGAGCTGACCCAAGAGGACGACCCGTGGCTGCTGCTGGAGCCGACGGCCGGGCAGGGCGCGTCGCTCTGCTCCCGGATGCAGGAACTCGGCCCGTACTTCGAGGCGCTGGAGCATCACCCCAGGCTCGGCGTCTGCCTGGACACCTGCCACGCCTTCGCCGCCGGGGACGATCTGGCCGCACCGGGCGGGGTGGAACGCGCGCTGCGCGAACTGGAGTCGGTCACCGGCCCCGGAAGGCTGCGGCTGATCCACGCCAACGACTCCCAGGACGTGGCGGGCGCGTGCAAGGACCGGCACGCGAACATTGGCGCGGGCCACATCGGGACCGGGCCGTTCGCCGAGCTGCTGGCCCACCCGCTGACCGAGGGCGTGCCCCTGGTGATCGAGACACCGGGCGGCAAGGCGGGGCACGCGGGCGACGTGGCGCTGCTGAAGAAGCTCAGGGAGGCATGACCCAGGTGCCGGGAAGACCTCCCGGCGCCTCCCGGCAGCGGGGCGCGCACCCGAGGAGAGCCTGGACCCGGGCCCTTCGGCGGCGCGCCCGGCCCGGAGCCGGGACCGCGGCGCCCGACGGCTCGGGGGTGCCCCACCCGGCTCAGAGCTCGGGACCGTCCCCCCGCTCCTCCTGGTAGGAGTAGCGCTGCTCCCGCCAGGGGTCCCCGATGTTGTGGTAGCCGCGCTCCTCCCAGAAGCCGCGGCGGTCCGCCGTCATGTACTCGATGCCGCGGACCCACTTGGGGCCCTTCCAGGCGTAGAGGTGGGGCACCACGAGCCGGACAGGGAAGCCGTGCTCGGCGGTCAGCAGCTCACCGGCGCGGTGCGTGGCGAAGATTGTCTTCGCGGAGGTGAAGTCCGACAGCCGGACGTTGGAGCTGAAGCCGTACTCCGCCCACACCATCACATGCGTCGCGTCGGGCGCGGGCGGTGCCAGCTCGAGGATGCTGCGCGCGAGCACGCCGCCCCACTCGGCGCCCAGCATGCTGAACTTCGCGACACAGTGCAGATCGGCGACGACGGTGCGATACGGCAGCGCGGAGAACTGCTCGTGGTCCCAGCAGTGCTTCTCGCCGTCCGCCGTGGCCCCGAAGACCCGGAATTCCCAGCGCTCCCGGCGGAACTTCGGTACCGGGCCGTAGTGCGTCACCGGCCACCCGCGCTGGAGCCGCTGCCCGGGCGGAAGCTCCGGTTGCTCCCCTTCGCGGCTTTGCGGCTGACCCATGTCCCCATGGTGACAGACCCCGGGCGATGGTCCCGACCAACCCCCCGGCGGGTGGTCGGCGCGCTGTCGTAGCAGCTCACCTCCGCAAATACGGGCACATCCGGTAAGCCTTCACTTACTGGACCCGGCGGGTGGGCGGTGACAGGATGCGCGATTGCGCGCCACGCGCGTTCTGCCCGGTACCCGCGCCATGCCGCTGGAAGGAGCCCGCCACCATGCAGGGCGACCCCGAGGTCATCGAGTTCCTCAACGAGCAGCTCACCGCCGAGCTCACCGCCATCAACCAGTACTTCCTGCACGCGAAGATGCAGGAGCACCTCGGCTGGACGAAACTCGCCGAGTACACCCGCTCCGAGTCCTTCGACGAGATGCGGCACGCGGAGCGGCTCACCGACCGGATCCTCTTCCTCGAGGGCCTGCCGAACTACCAGCGGCTCTTCCATGTGCGGGTCGGCCAGGACGTGACGGAGATGTTCCGGGCGGACCGGCAGGTCGAGGTCGAGGCCATCGACCGGCTCAAGCGCGGCATCGAGCTGATGCGCAACAAGGGCGACATCACCTCGGCCAACATCTTCGAGGACATCCTCGCGGACGAGGAGCACCACATCGACTACCTGGACACCCAGCTCGATCTGATCGAGAAGCTGGGCGAGCCGCTGTACCTCTCCCAGCAGATCGAGCAGAAGGCCGCGGACGAGACCTGAGAGCCGGAGTGGGGGCGCCGCAGCAGGCGGCGGGTGACAGCGGGCCGGTGGCGGGCGGTGGTGTGCGCGCTCTCCTGGAGCGGCCGTGCGCGGAGGTCAGGCGGCGCGGTGCCTGGCCCGGATCAGGCCGCGTGCGCTGCCGCAGCCGGCTCCGCGGCGACGGCGATCCCGGCCGGTTCCGCGGCGACGGCCTGCGCCGCGCGGGTGACGAGGGGCGCCTCGCCGCGGTCCAGCGCCACCCTGCGCGGGCACTCGCCGCGGCCCAGGATGCCCTGGATGCGGCGCACGCAGGAGCCGCAGTCCGTACCCGCCTTGCTGGCGGAAGCGATCTGGCGCGGGGTGCACGCCCCCGCCGCCGCGTGCTGTCGCACCTGCTCTTCGGTGATGCCGAAGCACGAGCAGACGTACACGCGGGTCACCTCCGCCTCGGATCGGTCAGCCTTGCTGAGGTTAACCTAACCTTACCCGTCCGGGCGTGTCCACATACACCGCTGGGGCCCGCGTCACACCGGACGCGGGCCCCAGCGGCGGGGTCGCGGAGCGGCCTTCCCGCAGCCGCGGCAGCTCACTGGTCGCGGTACATCTCCGCGACGAGGAAGGCCAGGTCCAGGGACTGGCTGCGGTTGAGCCGCGGGTCGCAGGCCGTCTCGTAGCGCTGGTGCAGGTCGTCGACGAAGATCTCGTCGCCGCCGCCCACGCACTCGGTGACGTCGTCGCCGGTCAGCTCCATGTGGATGCCGCCGGGGTGGGTGCCCAGGCCCTTGTGGACCTCGAAGAAGCCCTTGACCTCGTCCAGCACGTCGTCGAACCGGCGTGTCTTGTGGCCGCTGGCCGCCTCGAAGGTGTTGCCGTGCATCGGGTCGCAGACCCAGGCGACCGTGGCGCCGGAGGCGGTCACCTTCTCCACCAGCTCGGGCAGCCGGTCGCGGATCTTGTCCGCCCCCATCCGGGTGATGAAGGTGAGCCGGCCCGGCTCGCGGTCCGGGTCCAGCCGCTCGATGAGCGCCAGCGCCTCCTCGGAGGTCGTCGTCGGCCCCAGCTTCACCCCGACCGGGTTGCGCACCCGGGAGGCGAACTCGATGTGGGCGCCGTCGAGCTGCCGGGTGCGCTCCCCGATCCAGACCATGTGCCCGGACACGTCGTAGAGATCGCCGCTGCGCGAGTCGACCCGGGTGAGCGCCGACTCGTAGTCGAGCAGCAGCGCCTCGTGCGAGGAGTAGAACTCGACCGTCTTCAGCTCTTCGGGGTCCGTGCCGCAGGCGTGCATGAACTTCATCGCCTGGTCGATCTCGCGGGCCAGGGCCTCGTACCGCTGCCCGGACGGGCTGGACTTGACGAAGTCCTGGTTCCAGGCGTGCACCTGGCGCAGGTCGGCGTAGCCGCCGGTGGTGAAGGCGCGGACCAGGTTCAGCGTGGCGGACGAGGCGTGGTACATCCGCTTCAGCCGCTCCGGGTCCGGCCTGCGCGCCTCCGCCGTGAACTCGAAACCGTTGACCGAGTCGCCCCGGTAGGTGGGCAGCGTGACCCCGTCCCGGGTCTCGGTCGGCTTGGAGCGGGGCTTGCTGTACTGGCCGGCGATCCGGCCGACCTTGACGACCGGAACCGAGCCCGCGTACGTGAGCACCGCACCCATCTGCAGCAGCGTCTTGAGCTTGTTGCGGATGTGCTCGGCGCTGACCTGGTCGAACGCCTCGGCGCAGTCACCGCCCTGGAGCAGGAACGCCTCTCCGCGCGCGACCGAGCCCAGCCGCTCCCGCAACTGGTCGCACTCGCCCGCGAAGACGAGCGGCGGATAGGACTCGAGCTCGGTCAGAACCGTACGCAGCGCCTCGTGGTCCGGCCAGTCGGGCTGCTGTGCTGCAGGGAGGTCTCGCCAGGTCTGGGCACCGGCGTCGGAGTGGGCGTTCACAGTCACGGACCCAAGGTTACGGGGTTTCGCGCGCGCTCCGTCCGGCTGCCCGGCATCCGAGACCGCGATCACAGCCCCGGCGAGGCCGCGGTCACAGGCAGTGCCGGCGCCGTTCCGCTGTCGGTTCCGCTGCCGACTCCGGTGGCGGCGCCGGCGCCGGTGCCTGGCCGTCCCGGGGCACCGCGCGGAGCCGCGGCGCGGGAGCCGCGTCCGCTAGGGTGTCCGGCATGCACGCGCTGTCGACCATGAACTGGTGGTGGCCCGCCCACACGGCGGCCCGCCACGACGCGCGTATGCACTGAGAGCTCAGCCACGCGCCAGGCCGCCCGAGGGGCGGCCTTTCGCATCTCCGCGGCCGTTCCTCCGTACTCGCGAAGGGACCCCGCATGCACCACTCCGCCGCACCCGCACCCGCCTCCCCGTCCGCCGCCGCTTCTCCCACCGCCCTCGTCGCACGGCTGACCCGGGACGACGCGCCGCCGTTCGCGCTGCTGCGCAGGCGCACCCCCGGCCGGGACACCGATGTCGTCGAGGTGCTCATCGGCAGTGTGCGGCACCCGGCGCGGCTGTCCGACCTGCCGGTGCCCCCGGCGGACCGCGCCGGCGCGCTGGCGCTCGTGCCGTTCCGGCAGATCAGCGAGCGGGGGTTCGACGTCCGCGACGACGGCACCCCGCTGTCCGTGCTGCTGCCCGAGGAGTGCCACGAACTGCCCCCGGCCGACGTCCTCGCCGCGCTGCCCGACCACCGCGTACGGGTCGAGCAGGGCGCCTTCGACGTGCCGGACGACGCCTACGAGGAGATCGTCCGCCGGGTCGTCACCGACGAGATCGGAGCGGGCGAGGGCGCCAACTTCGTGATCCGCCGGGACTACGAGGCACATGTCCCCGGCTTCTCCCGCGCCGACGCGCTCGCGCTCTTCGGCCGGCTGCTCCGCGGCGAGCAGGGCGCCTACTGGACGTTCGTCGTGCACACCGGCGACCGGGTGCTGGTGGGCGCCAGCCCGGAGGTGCACGTGCGGATGAGCGGCGGCACCGTCGTGATGAACCCGATCAGCGGCACCTACCGCTACCCGGAGGGAGGCCCGGACGCGGCGGGGCTGCTGGACTTCCTGGCCGACCGCAAGGAGAGCGAGGAACTCTCCATGGTCGTCGACGAGGAGATGAAGATGATGTGCACCGTCGGCGACGGGGGAGGCGTCGTCGTCGGACCGCGGCTGCGGGAGATGGCCCACCTGGCGCACACCGAGTACGAGTTGCGCGGCCGCAGCACGCTGGACGTGCGCGAGGTGCTGCGCGAGACGATGTTCGCCGCCACGGTGACCGGCTCCCCGGTGGAGAACGCCTGCCGGGTGCTCGGACGGTACGAGAGGGGCGGACGCGGCTACTACGCGGGAGCGCTCGCCCTGCTCGGCCACGACGAGGGCGGCGCCCAGACGCTGGACTCCCCCATCCTCATCCGCACCGCTGACATCGACCCCCGCACCGGACCGCTGCGGGTGCCGGTGGGCGCCACGCTCGTGCGCGCCTCCGACCCGGCCGGTGAGGTGGCGGAGACGCACGCCAAGGCGGCGGGAGTGCTCACGGCGCTGGGCGTGCGGGAGGCACCGGCCGGGGCGGCCGGCGGCCCGCGCCCGCAGCTCGCGGACGACCCCCGGGTGCAGGCCGCGCTGGCGGAGCGGCGCTCGGGGCTCGCACCGTTCTGGCTGCGGATGCGGGTGGGCCGGCCCGCGCGGACCGGTGCGGCACCGGTGCTGGTCGTCGACGGCGAGGACACCTTCACCTCGATGCTGGCGCATCTGCTGGGCGCGACCGGACACCGGGTGCGGGTGCGCCGCTACGACGAGCCGGGGCTGCACCGGGCGGCGCTGCGGCACGAGGGACCCGTCGTACTGGGACCGGGCCCCGGCGATCCGCGCGACGCGGCCGACCCGAAGATGCGGCTGCTGCGCGCGCTGGCCGCCGACCTGGTGCGCGCCCGGCGGCAGCCGCTGCTGGGCGTCTGCCTGGGGCACGAACTGCTCGCCGCCGAGCTGGGCCTGGAGCTGGTCCGCAAGCAGCGCCCGCACCAGGGCGCCCAGGAGGTGATCGACCTGTTCGGGCGGCCGGAGACGGTCGGCTTCTACAACTCCTACGCCGCCCGCTGCGACGAGGCGGCCGCCGCCGAGCTGGCGCTGCACGGCGTCGAGCTGAGCCGCGATCCCGCCGGCGGCGAGGTCCACGCGCTGCGCGGGCCCGGCTTCGCCGGGGTGCAGTTCCACCCGGAGTCGGTGCTGACGCTGGACGGCGCGGCGGTGACGGCACGGCTGCTGACCGCGGCCGACGCGGAGCGCCCCGCGGCGCGGGGCGCGGCACGGACCGCGGACTGACCGCCGGGCCTGCCCGGACCGGGAGAGGGGCTGCCGGCTCCCGGCCCGGGCCTCTCCGGCCCGGGCCGGGGCGCCGTCAGCCGAAGAATACGCCCGCTTCCTCGTAGAGCGCCGGATCGACCGTCTTCAGCTTCTCGGTCGCCTGCGCGAGCGGGACGCGGACGATGTCGGTGCCGCGCAGGGCGACCATGCTGCCCCACTCCTCGCCGCGCACCGCGTCGATGGCGTGCAGGCCGAAGCGGGTGGCCAGCCAGCGGTCGTACGGCGTGGGGGTGCCGCCCCGCTGGATGTGCCCGAGCACCGTGGTGCGGGCCTCCTTGCCGGTGCGGGACTCGATCTCCTTGGCCAGCCACTCGCCCACGCCCGACAGCCGGACATGCCCGAAGGAGTCCGTGGAACCGTCCTTGAGGACCATCTCGCCGCCCTGGGGCATCGCGCCCTCCGCGACGACCACGATCGGCGCGTAGCTGGCCTTGAAGCGGGAGGTGACCCACCCGCAGACCTGCTCGGTGTCGAAGCGCTGCTCGGGGATGAGGATGCAGTTGGCGCCGCCCGCCAGTCCCGAGTGCAGCGCGATCCAGCCCGCGTGCCGCCCCATGACCTCCACCACCAGCACCCGCATATGGGACTCGGCGGTGGTGTGCAGCCGGTCGATGGCCTCGGTGGCGACCGTGACGGCGGTGTTGAAGCCGAAGGTGTAGTCGGTGGCGGACAGGTCGTTGTCGATCGTCTTGGGTACACCGACGCAGCGGATGCCGTGCTCGCCGGTCAGCCGGGCCGCCACCCCCAGTGTGTCCTCGCCGCCGATCGCGATCAGCGCGTCGACCTCGTGCTTGGCGAGATTCTCCTTGATGCGCCGGACACCGTCCTCCTCCTTGAAGGGGTTGGTGCGCGAGGAGCCGAGGATGGTGCCGCCGCGCGGCAGCATGCCGCGCACCGCCGGGATGTCCAGCCGGACCGTCTCCCCCTCCAACGGTCCCCGCCAGCCGTCGCGGAACCCGGTGAAGTCGTAGCCGTACTCCTGGACTCCCTTACGGACCACGGCCCGCATGACCGCATTGAGACCGGGGCAGTCGCCGCCGCCGGTCAGCACTCCGACCCGCATGGGATCTCCCTTCGCCGCGTGGACGCGCCTGGACATACGCCGTGGAAACGGCGCAACGCCCGTCACGCTAGCGGTGATCCACGTCACACGGGATGCACTGTGCGGGGGTTTTCGTTGGGAGATGCGGGATTTGATCCCCAGGCCATCACTCGTACGAAGGACAGACGTCCGGACGCGCCCGGGTCAGCCGCCCGGTGCTGCGCGCCACCATGCGCACACCTTTCGCGGCACTCCGGCACCCCGGCGCAGCGCCGCCACGGCACCCCGGCCCCGCGCCCCTCCTCCGGACCCGAGCGGCGGCTCAGTCGTCCAGACCGCGCTCGATCGCGTACCGCACGAGCTCCACCCGGTTGTGCAACTGCAGCTTGCCCAGGGTGTTCTGGACATGGTTCTGCACGGTGCGGTGCGAGATGACCAGCCGCTCGGCGATCTGCTTGTAGCCCAGCCCCTTGGCGACCAGGCGCAGCACCTCCGTCTCCCGGTCGGTCAGCTTCGGCACATCCGGGCCCTCCGCGGCGGCCGGGGCCGGGTCGGCGGCCAGCCTGCGGTACTCGCCCAGCACCAGGCCGGCGAGCCCCGGGGTGAAGACCGGATCACCCAGCGCCGTGCGGCGCACCGCGTCCAGCAGCTCCTGCGGGCCCGCGGACTTGACCAGATACCCCGTGGCCCCGGACTTGACGGCCTCCAGCACATCGGTGTGCTCGCCGCTGGCCGACAGCACCAGCACCCGCGGCGCGGACCCGCGGCCGACCAGTTCGCGGCAGACCTCCACTCCTGGCCTGCCCGGCAGGTTCAGATCCAGTACCAGCACGTCGGGCGCGGCGGCGCGGGCCCTGCGGACGGCCTGCTCGCCGTCGCCGGCCGTGGCGACGACCTCGAACCCGGCCTCGGCCAGATCCCGGGCCACAGCCTCGCGCCACATCGGATGGTCGTCCACGACCATCACCCTGACGGGTGCCGCGAGGCCGTCCGGCCCGGTCCGCCGCTCCTCAGTCGCCATCCTTGGGAACCCTCATCTCCACTTCCGTCCCCTGCCCGGGCACCGACACCAGCTCGGCGGTGCCGCCCAGTTCCCGCAGCCTTCCCCGGATGGACAGCGCGACGCCCATCCGCCCCTCCGCCTCGGCGGCCGCCAGCCGTCCCGCGGGAATGCCGGGACCGTCGTCCCGCACCGACACGATCACCGCGTCCGGCTCGTCCTCCAGCAGGATCCAGGCCCGCGCCCCGGCCTCCGTCCCACGCCCGGCGTGCCGGTCCACATTGTCCAGCGCGGCGCCGACGGCGGCCGCCAGCTCCGCGGCCGTACGGCCGGGCAGCAGCACGGGGGCGCCGGGCTCGGCGAACGTGACCCGGGCCCCCGCGTACGAGGAGAGCAGCGCCCGTACGTCGCACGGCCCGGCCCCGGCCCCGGCCTCCGCACCGCCCCCGGGATCCGCGCCGCCGCGGGGACCGTCCCGCGGGCCGGGCACGGCACCGGGCTCCGGGGCGGGGCCAGGGGCGCGTCCCGGTTCGGGCACCACCCCGCTGGAAACGAGGGCACGCAGAGCGACCTCCTGCTCCCCCGCCATCCGGCCGAGCTCCGCCGCCTCCCCGCCCAGGGCCGTTCCCCTGCGCTGCACCATGGCCAGCACCTGGAGGACGCTGTCGTGGATGTCGCGGGCCAGCCGCTCCCGCTCGCGGGTCGCCGCCTCTATCCGGAGCGCCCGCGCCAGGGTGCGCTCGCTGGCGCGGGCCACCTCGATGACGTAGCCGATGGCGACGCTCGCCACGCAGACGAGCAGCACGTTGTGGAACGTGGAGCGGGTGATCATGCCGCGTTCGACGACGTTGGCGATCCCGACCAGCACCGAGGCGCCGGCCGCCCAGCGCCAGCCGCCCTTGAGCGCGAACGCGAGGACGGGTCCCGCCACCCAGATGGAGGGCAGGGTCGGGCCGACCTGGTGGTGCCCGTCGACCACGAGCGTCAGGAGGATCCCGGCGAGACCCAGCGCGATGTCCGTGACCAGGAACGGCAGCGTGCAGCGGTCGGCCGAGCCGAGGTTGCGCAGGGTGGCGAACGTCCAGCAGCCGAGCAGCAGCAGGAAGAGCACGCCCGGGAGCGGCGCGCTGTACTGCGGGTAACTCCAGGCGAAGACACCGGCGGCGTAGAGCACGGCAAGGATCCGGTAGCCGGTCAACGCCCGCCACAGCGGCTGCTCGACGGACATCATGCGCACCGCCACACCCGCCCCCTCTCTCCGCGGCGGGACACCTCCGCCGCGGTCGTTCCGCACTCCCCGCCCCGCGCCACGCCCGTATCTCCCGGACCGGCCTCGACCGGACCGGGACGGGCCGACGGGGCCCGTACGCCGGAAGACCCGGACGGGTAGCCCCGGCCCGCCCGGGCGGGAGGACTCTAGGCCGCGCGGCCGTCCCCGGCCCGGTCCTGCCCGTCCTGCCCGTCCTGCCCGTCCTGCCCCTGCGCCGGCCGCTCCTTGCGCGCGGCCTCGGCGGCCTTCTCCGCCTTGGCGGCCTCGGCCAGTTGGCGCTTGGCCGCCGTCGCGTAGATGTCGACGTACTCCTGCCCGGACAGCTTCAGGATCGCGTACATCACCTCGTCGGTGACCGCGCGCTGGATGAACCGGTCGTTGTCCATGCCCTGGTACCGGCTGAAGTCCAGCGGCGCACCGATCCGGATGCCCGGGCGCATCAGCTTGGGCACGACCTTCCCGGGCGGCTGGATCTTCTCCGTGTCGATCATCGCCACCGGGAGCACCGGCGCACCCGAGCGCAGCGCGACCCGCGCCAGACCGCCGGGCTTGCCGCGGTAGAGGCGCCCGTCGGGCGAGCGGGTGCCCTCGGGGTAGATCCCGAACAACTCGCCGCGCTCCAGGACCTCCAGCCCGCTGCGGATCGCCGCCTCACCCGCTCCGCGCACGCCGGAGCGGTCCACCGGGAGCTGGCCGACGCCCTTGAAGAACGCCGCCGTCAGCTTGCCCTTGATCCCGGGTGAGGTGAAGTACTCGGCCTTCGCGATGAAGGTGACCTTCCGGTCCAGGACGGCGGGCAGGAAGAAGGAGTCGGAGAAGGAGAGGTGGTTGCTCGCCAGGATGGCGGGCCCCTCGGCGGGCACGTTCTCCAGGCCCTCCACCCAGGGCCGGAACGCGAGCTTCAGCGAGCTGCCGACCGACAGCTTCATCGCGCTGTAGAACAACCTCGACCTCCTTGGTGGGACCGCACCGACCCTATCCCGCCCCGGTGCTCCCGGACCCGGCCGTCCGCACCCGGCCGCGGGCAGCCGGGCTCCGCCACGGCAGCGGCCGCCGGGCAGGCACCCGCCTGCCGCCGGGGCCGCGGCGCCCGGCCGGTGCACTCCTGCGGGCCCCCGGACACTGCCGGAGTGCCCGGCGACGAATTAGGGTGGCAGCACTCCTTGCCGAGTTCCGACCGCTGAGCCTCTGGAGGCCCACCGTGCCGCCCATCCTCCCCGGAGCCGAGCCTTTCCGCCACGACGGTTCGTCGACCGGCGTACTGCTCTGCCACGGCTTCACCGGGTCCCCGCAGTCGCTGCGCCCCTGGGCCGAGGACCTGGCCGGGCACGGCCTGACCGTCTCCCTGCCGCTGCTTCCCGGCCACGGCACCCGCTGGGAGGAACTGGCGGTGACGGGCTGGGAGGACTGGTACGCGACCGTGGACCGGGAGCTGCGGCTGCTGCGCGACCGGTGCGAGCAGGTCTTCGTCTGCGGCCTGTCGATGGGCGGTGCGCTGGCGCTGCGGCTGGCCGCCCGGCACGGTGCGGCGGTGCGGGGGATCGTCCTGGTCAACCCGGCGACGACGTTCCCGCGGATGCAGGGGTACGCGCTGACCCTCGGCCGCTTCCTGATCCGCTCGGCGCCGGGCATCGCGGACGACATCGCCAAGGGTGGCCGGCACGAGGTGGGCTACGACCGGGTGCCCACCCGGGCCGCGTACGCGATGCGCGACCTCGTCCGCGTCGTCCGCGGCGACCTGCCGGAGGTGACGCAGCCGCTCCTGCTGCTGCACAGCAGGACGGACCATGTGGTGCCGCCCACCGACTCCGCACTCGTCCTGAGCCGGGTCTCCTCCACTGACGTCACCGAGACCGTGCTGGAGCACAGCTACCACGTCGCCACCCTCGACCACGACGCGGAGCAGATCTTCGCCGACAGCCGCGGCTTCATCGACCGGCTCACCGCCGCCGGGAACACGCCGCTCAACACGGCACGGAGCGTCCGTGACAGCGCGTGACCCGGACGAGGAGGAGCCGCACGAGTCCGGGGGCGCGTCCGGATCGCGCGGCGGCTCGTCCCTGCCCCCCGAGGAGGAGGCGGCCTGGGCCGCGATCGTCGCCGCGTACGGCGAGGAGCCCGCGGCGGACACGGCGGACGGCGCGTCCGGGAGCGGGAGCCGCGGCACGGACGGGGACCGGGAGGAGGACCGGGAGCCGGACGGCGACATGCTCGCCAAGCCCCGGCCCGCTCCCGACACGGAGCCCCCGGCGCGCAGCTTCACCGTCTACGCGGCCGGAACCGGGCCGCGCGACTGGCAGCCCGCACCCGCGGACGACGGTGCGGACGACGAGGACGGCGAAGGGCACTTCGAGCCGCCGGAGCCGCCGCCGCTGCCCGAGACGGACACCACCACCAAGTTCGCCTGGGTCGCCGCGCTGGGCGGGCCGCTGCTGCTGATCGGCGCCGTGCTGTTGCAGGCCGATCTGACGTGGTGGATCGTCACGCTGGGGGTGGGCGGATTCCTGGGCGGGTTCGCCACCCTGGTGACCCGGCTGCGGGACGGCCGGGACGACGATCCGGACGACCCGGGCCGCGGCGCGGTGGTCTGACGACGATCCGGACGACCCGGGCCGCGGCGCGGTGGTCCGGCCGGGCCGGTTCACCCCGCGGGGACGCGCAGGGCCGCCAGCACCGGGAGGTGGTCGGTGGCGGCGGCCAGGTCGGCCTCCGCCACCCCCGGCAGCCCCCGGGGCACGCCCGCACCCAGTACCGCGACCCGCTCCCCCGCGAAGACGGCGTCGATGCGCTGCCGCGGTGCCGCGGCGGGTGAGGTGTGCTCCCCGCTCCAGGGCGCGGCGTCCCAGGCGTCCCGCAGTTCCGCACCGAGCAGCGCGAACGTCCGCCCGCCCGCCCGCTCGTTGACGTCTCCGGCGGCCACCACTGCGGGGCCCAGCGCGGCGGCCCGCGCCAGCAGTGCGCGGGCCTGCTCCCGCCGTTCGCGGGCCTGCAGACTCAGATGGAAACTGACCACGCCCAGCCGGGCCGCGGGGCCGAACCGCAGCCGGGCGAGCGCGAACCCGCGCCGGTGCAGCCCGGGCGTCCGCGGCAGCAGCACGTCCTCGGTGTGCTCCACATGGGCCCGCAGCGAGGCGAGGACCAGCGGTCCGGCAGCCGTCGCACCGCCGGTCACATAGGTGAGGCCGGTGCGGCGCGCCAGCCAGGCGGCGCGCTTGCGCCAGCGGAAGAAGCGCGGCGCCTCCTGCACGCACACGACGTCCGGGGCGCAGGCCCGGACGACCCGGACGAGCGCCTCCGGATCGTCGCGCAGGGAGCGGATGTTGTAGCTGAGCAGCCGGACGACGGCCGCGCCGTCGGGCTCCGTTCGGGAGTGCGGCAGTTCCGCGGCCCGCACGGGCCGCGCCCCGGTGGAGTGCCCCGTCATCGGCGCGGCCCCCGGTCCGGTCAGCCCTGGCGGGCGAGGTCCGCGACGCCCACCAGGCCCGCCTTGTTGCCCAGTTGGGCGGCGAGCACATCGGCGTGCGGGCGCCAGCGGCTGCCGACGAG
Organism: Streptomyces sp. NPDC007025; assembly: GCF_042869455.1. Taxonomy (NCBI): domain Bacteria; kingdom Bacillati; phylum Actinomycetota; class Actinomycetes; order Kitasatosporales; family Streptomycetaceae; genus Streptomyces; species Streptomyces sp. NPDC007025. The sequence continues at coordinate 444,940 of NZ_JBIAFT010000003.1, forward strand.
CCAGCGCCGGTAGGACTTGCGGATCGGGTCGAGGACCAGTTCGCCCTCGTCGGAGACGCCGCCGCCGACGATGAAGGCGCCCGGGTCGAAGAGGGAGGCCAGGTCGGCGAGGCCGGCGCCCACCCAGCGGGCGAGTTCGCGGAAGGAGTCGATGGCGACCGGATCGCCCTGCCGGGCCGCCTGGCTGACGTGCTTGCCGTGGATGCCCTCGGTGGTGCCGTCGCCCAGCCCCAGCAGGATCTCGGCGTTGTCCGGGGTGGCGGTGGCGCGCTGCTGGGCGTAGCGCAGCAGCGCGCGCCCGGAGGCGTACTGCTCCCAGCAGCCCTGGTTGCCGCAGCCGCACAGCAGGCCGTCGGGGACCATCCGGATGTGGCCGAACTCGGCGGCCACTCCGTACCGTCCGCGGTGCAGCTTGCCGCCGATGATGGTGCCGCCGCCCAGGCCGGTGCCGATGGTGATGCAGACGACGTCCTCGTGGCCGGTGCCGACGCCGAACTTGTACTCGCCCCAGGCCGCGGCATTGGCGTCGTTCTCGATCACGACGGGCAGGTCGATGCGCTGCTCGACCTTGTCCTTGAGCGGCTCGTGACGCCAGCTCAGGTTGGGGGTGAACAGCACAGTGGCGCGCTTGTCGTCCACGTACCCGGGAGCGCCGATCCCGACGGCCTCCACCTGGTGTTCGGCACTGGCCTGCCGGACGGCGTCCGCGATGGCGTCGATCACGGCGTCGGGGGTGTCGGGTGTGGGCACCTTGCTGGTCTCGAGGATCGTGCCTTTCTCGTCCACAACGCCAGCCGCGATCTTGGTGCCGCCGATGTCGACCCCGATTGTGAGTCCCATGTGTCCCTCGGTCATCCGATGTGATCCCCGCCGCAGCCAACCGTACCGGAGCGCACCGGCCCACCGGGCACGGTCGGGCACGTGCCGGGGACCGGCAGGCGCCCGACGGGGCCGGGCACCTGCCGGAGGGACGGCGCCGACGGCTGCCGGGGCAGGGGCTGCGGGGGGGGAGCAGGAGGCCGGGGGCCTGCCTCGCAGGGCTCCGACCGTGGCCGGGGTCCGCGCCGCCCGCCGGGGGTGCGCTCACCGGCGCCGCCCGGGGCCGCTCAGGCGCCGCCGCGCGCCTCCGGGCCCCCGCTATCGCCACCGGTCCCTTCGCCGCGCCCGGTGCCACCCGGCGCCTCGTCCCCGGACCGCTCCGTCGAGGGGCGCGCCGGGTCCGAGCCGGGGGCCGCGTCCGATGCGGTGCCGGAGCCGGGATCGGCGTCGGCGTCGGCGTCGGCGTCCGGCTCGACCACGATCTCCTCGACGACCCGGGCGTCGCGGTCGGCGGCGCGGGTGAGGTCGGCGGCCTCCTCGACGTCGATCCGGTCGCCGCCGGCGGCAGGGCCGGACGCGTTCGCGTCCCGCGGCTCGCTCCAGCGGCGCTCGGACTCCTGGACCACGGAACGGTAGGCGGCCAGCAGTTCCCCGCCGGCCGCCGCGAGGTGGTCGAAGAGCTGCGGATTGCGCTCGACGACCGGCTCGAAGGTCGCCTTGGCCTGCTTGAACAGCTGCTGCGCCACACCCTGTGCGGCGGCCGATCCGACCGTGCCCGCCAAGGGCTTGCCGAACTCGGCGACCTTCTCGGTGACCGCGTCCGCCAGCCTGCGCAGTTCCTCGGCCGCGCTGGTGGGCGGCGGGCCGTACCGGGCGCGGCGGCGCGCCTTCTCGGCGGTCAGGTCCTCCTCGCACGCGGTGGCCCAGGCGTCGGGGTCCGGGGCGTCGGGGCGCTCGGCTTCATCGCTCATGGCGGGCTCCTACGGGCGGCGGGTGGCGGACGGTGCGCGGGGGTGCGCGGCGGGTGCTGACACGGGTTCCGCGCACCTTTCGACGTTACCCGAACGGCGGCGCCGGGTGTGGGCGTCCGGTCGCGGGGACGGACTGCGGGACGCCCGCCCGATCCGTACCGACCGGCCCGTACCGACCAGCCCGTGCCGACGTGTCCGCTCAGTCCGCACGTCCGGCGGGCCGGGAACCGGCCTGCTCGGGCCACAGCTCCGGGTCGGGCGTGAAGCGGACCCCCAGCACCCCGCCCTTGAGGCCGGCGCCGGAGACGCGGCAGCGGCGCAGCGCCGAGGGGAGCGGCAGCACCCGCCGATAGGGGCCGACACCCACGGTCAACTCGTCCCCGCGGCGCACCAGTTCCAGCTCGTCCCGGTCGGCGCCCGGCAGCGGGAGCTGCCACACCAGCCGGCCGTCCCCGGCCAGCCGGTCCTCCAGCCAGCCGTAGGCGACGTCGGTGCCGGGCCCGCTCTCGGCCCCGGCGGGCGGGTGCAGCCCGGGGCCGCCCTCCCGGCCGGGCGGCACGGCGGTGCGGGCTGCGGCGGCCAGCGCCCCCAGGTCCTCGGGGCCGCGCGGATCCCGGCCCAGGTGCGGCAGCTCGCACAGCGGGACGCCCTCGGCCTCGCACTTCTCGCGCAGATCCGCGAGCGCGGTCTGCTGCTGCCCGGCCAGCGCCGCCAGCCAGGAGTCCGCGGAGCCCGCGGGCAGCAGCCGGTTGGCGACGACGGACTCCAGCGCGAGCCCGTGCAGCCGCAGTCCGGCGCCGGCCGTGCGCAGGGCCTCGGCGGCGAACGGTCCGGGCTCGGTGACCAGCCGGACGACCGTCGCCGGGGACTCCACGACCCGCTGGACCGCGGCCAACTCCTGCGACCAGCGTGTGGCGGACTCGTACAGCCACTGCGCGGGCATCGGAGCGCCGGCGAGCTGGGCCAGCACGGGGCGCAGGGCACGGGCCGCCTGCCGCTCGGCGGGGACGAGGCGGCGCAGATAGCGGCGCAGTTGTGCGGGCAGCGCGAGCAGGTTGATCCCCTGCGGGGAGGGGGGCATGTCCGCGACGACGATGTCCCAGCCGGCGCCCCCATCGGAGTCCCGGCCGGCGCCGTCCCCGCCCTCGCGCCCCTCGCGGTCCGGCGTCCCGTCGGCGCTCCCCGCGTCCTCGCCGTGTGCCAGCAGCAGGGCGCGCAGCAGTGCGAACGTCTGCGCGCCGGGCAGTTCGGTCAGCTCGTCCTCGTCCAGCGGTACGGCGCCCAGCAGATCGAGCACGGTCTTGCCGCGCTCCTGGAGGGCGACGGCCCGGCTGCGGAACTCCGCGCCGGAGTCGATGCGCTGCAACCACAACCCCGGCACCGCGGCGACGGGTTCCGGCGCGCCCGCAGCGGACGTGTCCGTCGGGGGAACCGGTGCATCGGGTGCCGCACCGAGCAGCGCGGCCAGATGGCGGGCCGGCTCGGCGCTCAGCAGCAGGGTGCGGTGCCCCTGGGCGGCGGCCGCGCACGCGGTGGCCGCGGCGACCGTGCTGCGCCCCGCTCCGCCCGCGCCGGTGACCAGGACGGTCTGCGGGCCGGTGGGCGCGGAGCCGGGGGCCGCGCCGGTCAGTTGCCGGCCTCCGACGCCTCGGCGCCGCCCGCCTCGACACGCTTCTTCAGCCCGTCGAGCGCGCGGTCGATGATGACCTTCTCCGCCTTGCGCTTGATCATGCCGAGCATGGGGATCTTGACGTCGACGGTGAGCTGGTAGGTGACCTCGGTGCGCGCGCCGCCGTCGACCGGGGTGAGCCGGTAGAGGCCGTCCAGGGAGCGCAGCATCTGGGACTTGACCAGGGACCAGCGCACCTCGTGCGGCTCGGCGCCGCCGAGCCACTCGTAGGCCAGGGTGTGCTCGTCCTTGATGGCTCCGGCGTCCAGCAGCAGGCGCACCTGTTCGGCGTGGCCGTGCTCGTCCCGGCCGAGGACCTCGGCCTCCTTCACCTCGCCGGCCCACTCCGGGTAGCGGGGGAAGTCGGAGATCACGCTCATCACGGCCCCGGGCGCCGCGTCGACCGTGATGCTCGAGCTGGTGTGTTCCGCCATCGCCATGGCCCTCCGATATACCGTGTCCGAATTGTCCGCCGTGCGGCACCCGCCGCACGTGGACGAGCGCGCGATGCCCGCCGATGCCCGCCGCACGTGGACAAGACCGTGCGGGATGCCCGCCGGGGTGCGGGGATGCGTCTGCCGTCGAAGGCTACCCCGCGCCCCTTCGGCGCGGCGCCGCACGGGTCACCACTCCAGCACCCAGGGGGTCCCGGTGGCATTGAAGTGGCCGACGTTGACGCACTCGGTGGCGCCGATCCGCATCCGCCGGACCAGCGGCTGATGGACATGGCCGAAAAGGTGGTAGCGCGGCCGCACCTCGTGCAGCGCCTCCAGCAGGTGCGTGCTGCCCCGCTCGAAGCGGCGCGCGACGGTGTCGTAGCACAGCTCGGGCACCTCGGGCGGGATGTGGCTGCACAGCACGTCGACCTCGCCCAGCGCGGCGACCTTGGCCGCGTAGGTCTCGTCGTCGATCTCGTAGGGCGTGCGCATCGGGGTGCGCAGACCGCCGCCGACGAAGCCGAACCGCCACCCCCCGATGTCGGCCGTCTCGCCGTCGAGGACCCGGACACCCTCGGGTGCGTATTCCGGCCACAGGGGCGGCACGTCGACGTTGCCGTAGGTGGCGTACGTGGGCGCCGGGAAGGCGGCGAACAGTTCGGCGTACTGCTTGCGCACCGCCCGCTCCGTCGCGGCGTCGCGGTCGATCCCGGCCCACAGCTCCCGGGCGAAGGCGCGGGCCTCGGTGAAGCGCCGGGCCGTGCGCAGGGCGACGATGCGGTCCGCGTTCTCGACGCCGAACAGGTCGGGGAAGATGCCGCGCGAGTGGTCGGCGTAGTCCAGGAAGAGGACGAGGTCTCCCAGACAGATCAGCGCGTCCGCGCCGGCGCCCGCCTTCCCGAGGTCGGCACTGTTGCCGTGTACGTCGCTGACCACGTGGACTCGCATGCGCCCACCCTAGGTCGCCCCGCGCGCACCCGGGAGAGGGAGCCGCCTGCGGGCGGCGGGCGCGGGGCGGGTGCACCCGTCCGCTGGGACGGCCGAAAAGTGCGGTACGCACCACTGTTCCCGCTCTCTCCCCCTCGCGACTTCCGTGTCCGTGAACACCTCGACTAGGCTGCTATCAGCCATCTCCACCTGTGACGCACAAAACATCTGCGCGCCACCCTCTACCCCCACCCCCATACCGATGGGTAACGTCCGGGCCGTCATTCTTCCGGGATCGTCCGCCGACCCTGGACCGAGCCAACGGAGGCCGGCCCCCCGCGGCCCCTTTTGGCGCGCCGACGAGGAGCAGCAGTCTTGCGCGAGTACAGCCTTCCGGCCCTCTATGAAGTCCCCGCAGAGGGAAACCTGACGGACCTCATCCGCCGGAACGCGGCTCGGCACCCGGATCTCCCCGTCATCGGGCGCAAGCGGAACGGCCGCTGGGAGGACCTGACCGCCGCCGCGTTCCTCGCCGAGGTGCGGCAGGCCGCCAAGGGCCTGATAGCCGCGGGCGTGGAACCCGGCGACCGGGTGGGCCTGATGTCCCGCACCCGCTACGAGTGGACGCTGCTGGACTTCGCCATCTGGAGCGCGGGCGGCGTCACCGTGCCCGTCTACGAGACCAGCTCGCCCGAGCAGATCTCCTGGATCCTGGGCGATTCCGGCGCTGTCGCCTGCCTGGTGGAGACCGACGCGCACACCGCCGCCGTGGAGTCCGTCCGCGACCGGCTGCCCGCGCTGCGGGACGTGTGGCAGATCGAGCCCGCCGCAGACGCGGAGCAGAGCACCGAGAAGAGCGCCGGGGAGAGCACCGCCGTCGCCCGGCTCGCCGCGCTCGGCGCCGGGATCGGCGACGAGCTGGTCGAGGAGCGCAGCTCCGCCGCCGACGCGGACTCCCCCGCCACCATCGTCTACACCTCCGGCACCACCGGTCGCCCCAAGGGCTGCGTGCTCACCCACCGCAGCTTCTTCGCGGAGTGCGGGAACGTCGTCGAGCGGCTGCGCCCGATGTTCCGTCCCGGCGAGGGATCGGTGCTGCTGTTCCTGCCGGTCGCCCACGTCTTCGGACGACTGGTGCAGGTGGCGGCCGTGATGGCGCCGATCAAGCTGGGGCACGTCTCGGACCTGCGGAACCTCACCGACGAGCTCGGTTCCTTCCGCCCGACGATGGTGCTGGGCGTCCCCCGGGTCTTCGAGAAGGTCTTCAACTCCGCGCGAGCGCAGGCCGTCGCCGGCGGCAAGGGCAAGATCTTCGACCGGGCCGCCGAGGTCGCCGGTGCCTACAGCCGCGCCCTGGACGACCCGGCCGGCCCCTCGCTCAAGCTGCGGATCCAGCACAAGGTCTTCGACAAGCTGGTCTACAGCAAGCTGCGCGCCGTGCTCGGCGGGCGGGCCACGCACGCCATCTCCGGCGGCGCGCCGCTGGGCGCGCGGCTGGGCCACTTCTTCCGCGGCGTCGGCTTCACCGTGCTGGAGGGCTACGGGCTGACCGAGTCCTGCGCCGCGACCGCCTTCAACCCCTACGACCGGCCCAAGATCGGCACCGTGGGGCAGCCGCTGCCGGGATCCGTGGTGCGGATCGCCGACGACGGGGAGGTGCTGCTGCACGGCGAGCACCTGTTCACCGGCTACTGGAACAACCAGCAGGCGAGCGACGAGGCACTGACCGACGGCTGGTTCCACACCGGCGACCTGGGCACCCTGGACGCCGACGGCTATCTGACCATCACCGGGCGCAAGAAGGAGATCCTGGTCACCGCGGGCGGCAAGAACGTCGCGCCGGCCGTGATCGAGGACCGCATCCGGGCGCACGCGCTGGTCGCCGAGTGCATGGTGGTCGGCGACGGCCGCCCCTTCGTCGGCGCACTGCTGACCGTGGACGAGGAGTTCCTGCCGCGCTGGGCCGCCGAGCACGGCAAGGAGCAGCTCGCCCACGAGAAGCTGCTGGCCGACCCCGAGCTGCTCGCCGAGCTCCAGACCGCCGTGGACGAGGGCAACAAGGCCGTCTCCAAGGCCGAGTCGGTCCGCAAGTTCCGAGTGCTGCGGGAGCAGTTCACCGAGGACTCCGGCCATGTCACCCCCTCCCTGAAGCTGAAGCGGGGCGTGGTCGCCAAGGACTTCGCCGACGAGATCGAGGCCCTCTACACGGCCTAGGCCCGCACCTCGCGGGTCCGGTACCGCACCTGCCACCGGGGCGCGGGCCGCCCCGGTGCCCGGGTCACAGCAGTTCGCGTAGCCGTTCGGCCAGCAGGTCCCAGCGCCAGCGCTCCTCCACCCACCGGCGGCCCCGGGTGCCCATCCGGGTGCGCAGCTCGGGGTCGCGGAGGAGTTCGACCAGGCGGTCCGCGGTCCGCGCGGGGCTGCCGCCGGGGACGACATGGCCGGTCTCGCCGTCCAGCACGGCGTCCGGTGCGCCGCCGGAGTCCCCGGCGACGACGGGCAGTCCGGTGGCGGACGCCTCCAGGTAGACGATGCCGAGCCCCTCCACGTCCAGCCCGCCGCGCCGGGTGCGGCACGGCATCGCGAACACGTCGCCCGCGCCGTAGTGCGCGGGCAGCTCCTCCCAGGCGACCGGGCCGGTGAAGCGCACGGCGTCGGTGAGGCCGCGGGCGGCGGCCAGCCGCTCCAGGTCGGTGCGGTAGGGGCCGCCGCCGACGATCAGCAGCACCGCGTCGGGTACGGCCTCCAGCACCCGGGGCATGGCCTCGATGAGGGTGTCCTGCCCCTTGCGGCGCACCAGCCGTGAGACGCACACGACCACGGGCCGGTCGGTCAGCCCCAGCCGGGCCCGGACCGTGTCGCCGCCCGAGCCGGGGTGGAAGGTCTTCTCGTCGACGCCGGGCGGCAGTTGCACCATCCGCGCCGCGGCCCCGGGGGAGAGCGCCGCGGCGATCCTGCGGCGGGTGTAGTCGCCGAGGTGGGTGAGAGTGTCGGTGCCCTCGCCGATCCTGCGCAGCAGACCGCGCGCCACGGGGAGTTGCGCCCAGCCCGCCTCGTGGCCGTGCGTGGTGGCGACGATCCGCTCGGCGCCGGCCCTGCGCAGCGCGGGCGCCATCAGCCCGAGGGGTGCGGCGGCCCCGAACCACACCGCGCGGCAGCCGTGCTCCGCGAGCAGCGAGCAGGCACGCTTGGTCACCCGCGGAGTGGGCAGCAGCATCGTCGCACGGTCGCGGACCACTGTGAAAGGCTGCTCGGCGTCGAAGGCCGCGGTGGCCTCCGCGCCCTCGCGGCCCCGCTTCCAGGTCGAGGCGTAGACAACGACCTGGGACGGTTCCAGGCGCAGCGCCATGCTGTGCAGGAACGCCTGGATGCCGCCGGGGCGCGGCGGGAAGTCGTTGGTGACGATCAGGGTCTTGTGCATCGCCGCAGACAGTACCGCGCGGCGGTCCGGCCGGATCGGGCGGCGGCGCGGCGCAGGGCGCGAGGAAGGACAGGTGTGGGAGGCGAGCCGAGGAGGGCCCGCGGTGCGCTGGCGCCCGTGCTGGTGTGGTCGGTCACCCGGGCGGTACTGCTGCTCTACGTCTTCAAGGTGCTCACCGTGCCCGGCGGCATGGACATCACGTCCGACGTCTCGGTGATCTACCACGGCTGGTTCGGCCAGCTGAGCGACGGAACGTTTCCGTCCGACGATGTGACCTGGCAGTATCCGCCCGGCGCGGCGCTGGTGGTCCTCTCCCCCGGGCTGCTCACCGGGGTGCTCCCGCTCGGCTACGCCTCCGCGTTCTTCCTGCTGGCCTGCGCCGCCGACGCGCTGGTGCTCGGACTGCTGCTGTACGCCGCGCGGCGGCGCGGGCCGCGCGCCCCGGAGGCAGGCCTGCGCGGCCGGGCCGGGGTGTGGGCCTGGGTCGTCGGAGTGCCGCTGCTGGGGCCGACGGCGTACGCGCGCTACGACCTGATGGTGACCGTGCCCGCCGTCGCGGCGCTGCTGGCCGCCGCCAGGCACCCGCGTACCGCGGGAGCGCTGGCCGGGCTGGGGGCGCTGGTGAAGGTGTGGCCGCTGCTGCTCCTGCTCGGCACCCCGCGCGGCCGGGCGACCCGCGCCGCCTGGCTGAGCGCGCTGCTGACCGTGCTGCTGGTGACGGCGGGCTTCGCCACCGCCATGCCGGGTGCGCTGGACTTCCTCTCGGCGCAGGGCGGCCGGGGCACCGAGGTGGAGTCCGTCGGCTCGCTGGCCCTGCACGCCGCCCGGCAGTTCGGCTGGGAGGGCCAGGTGCGGCTGCGGTACGGCTCGATGGAGTTCGTGGGCCCGGGCGTGCAGGCCGTGAGCAACACCGCCGTGGCCCTGACGGGTGCGGTGTTCGGCTGGCTGCTGCTGTGGCGGCTGCGGGCGCGGAACTGGTCGCCGACCACCCTGGCGGACGCCGCCCTCGCCGCCGTGCTGCTGTTCGTCGTCACGAGCCGGGTGCTGAGCCCGCAGTACCTGATCTGGCTGCTGGGGCTGGCCGCGGTGTGTCTGACGCTGCGGGCCGGGCGCCAGGCGCTGCCCGCGTGGCTGGTCCTGGTGGCGACCGGGCTGACCCAACTGGAGTTCCCCGTCTGGTTCGGCGACGTGGTCACCGGCGAGGCCCGGGGCACGATGGTGCTGGCCCTCCGCAATCTGCTGCTGGTCGCGGCCGCCGTGCTGTCCTGCGTGCGGCTGTGGCGCTCGACGGTACCCGGCGAGCGGGAGGGCTCCGCGGACCGGGACGGCGGCCGGGAGGCGGTACCCACCCCGCGGAGCACCGGCTCCGGCACGGAACCGGAGCGGGACGGGGTACCCGGGATGCGCCGCCCGGGCGGCGACCGGATCCCGGCACCCGACGCACCCCGTCCCTGATCCGGGGCTCGCTCCGGTGGGCCCCGGACCGGCCCCGTGGTCCCGGGGCCGGTTCCCCGCACCGTGCGGTCCGGGCGCAGCTCTAGGGTTCCAGCACCCGGGTCGCGTACGCCCGCCAGCGCTCGGTGAACTGCGCCTTCCCCACACCCAGTACGGACCGCAACGCCGCGTCCGGGTCCGGGCGCCCGCCGCCGTGCGCGCGGCCCGCCCGCGCGTACAGGGCGAGCAGCTTCTCGGCTCCCCACTCCTCGGCGACCATCCGGCAGGCCAGCCAGCCGCCCTCGTAGGCACGGGCCAGCCCGGCCGGGTCGTTGCCGAAGCGGAAGTCGGCGTCCGTGGGCAGGGCGCGCAGGGCCGGGGCGGTGCCGCCGTCCGCCGTCCGGCCGGCGAGCGCACGCGCCAGTTCCGGCGCCGCCTCGCGGGGCGCCAACTGCGAGCGGCGGTAGCCCGCCCAGTCGGCGATGCCCTCGGAGAGCCACAGCGGCGTCGCCGAGGTGGTCTGCCGCCGGGTGGCGACGTGCGTCGTCTCGTGGGTCAGCACCACCTGCCGCCCCTCCTCGCTGAGCAGCCCGTAGGCCTGCGGGTTGACCACGATCCGGTCCGCCGGCGCGTTCCCGCCGCCGGACCGGGAGGTGCCGCCCGCCTCGCCGGTGGTGACGGCGGCGATGCCCGCGTAGGTGCCGGAGTCCGCTGCGGGCGTCCCCAGCAGGCGCGCCATCTGCCGCACCGAGGCGGGCGCCTCCAACACGGTCCTGCGGGACCAGCCGTCCGGCCAGGTACCGGCGACGGCGGGCACCGCACGGTCGGCGGCTTCGGCGAGGGCCCGCAGTTCGGCGCGGTCCCGGCCCACCCCCATGACCAGGCTGTGCGCACCTCGGACGACCGTCATGGCGCCCTGCTCCCACAGTTGGGAGTCGCTGTCGGACGCCTCGTCGGCGATGCGCCATCCGCCCTCGCGCCGGACGAACCGGAACCGCTCGGTCGCCGTGGTGGTGACCCTGTCGTAGTCCGCGAGCCGGTAGCGCAGCGCCGCCTCGACGGTCACCGTGCTCCCCTCCGCCGTTCCGGATCCGGCGCTTCCCCCGGACCCGCCGCCGCGCTGCGGCGCTGCGACCGCGCGGACCTCGTACGCCCAGCCGGACAGCGGCAGTCGGCGCAGGTTGCGGAAGACCTGCCGCTGTGCGCCGCGGTGGCGGGGGGCCCGCGGGTCGACGGCGTCGAGGTAGCCGCGCTCGTCACCGGCGCGCAGCGCGGCGGCCTGCCGGTCGAGCACCCGCTGGAAGGGCGCCGGGTCCCGGCCGTCCCGGTCGGCGAGCACGAAGGCGCCGAGCGCGCACAGCAGCGCGAGCGCCGCCGTTCCGCTCAGCGCTCGCGCGTACCGCAGGATGCCGTGCCGCCGCTCGCCCACGTCACCGAGGGTACGGGGGCGGGATCCGGGCCGGCCGGGGCCTCCCCTCCGGCCCGCCCGCCGCGCCCGGGGGGAACGACGGGCCGGGCCGTCAGGGTCTGGTGACCGCGGAGACCGGCAGCATGCCGACCGGGTCGTAGCGCACGGACGCGCCGGGGTGCGGCGCGTGCACCACTTGGCCGCCGCCCACGTACATGGCCACATGGCTGGCGTCGTCCCGGTAGATCACCAGGTCGCCGGGGCGGGCCCGGCCCAGCGGGACCTGCTGCCCGGCCGAGCGCTGGGCCTGTGAGGTGCGCGGGATCGAGGTGCCCGCCTGCCGGTACGCCCACTGCGTGAGCCCCGAGCAGTCGAAGGAGCCCGGCCCGGCGGCGCCCCATGCGTAGGGCCGTCCGACGGCGGACCGGGCGGCGGCGACCGCGGCGGCGGCCCGCTGCGAGGACGGGGCGGAGTTGCCGGGACCGATGCCGGGGCCGCCGGCGCGGGAGCGGCTGCCGTCCCGGGAGGCGCGCTCCTCGGGGGAGAGCCTGGCCAGCAGCCGCCGCGCCTCGGCCAGCTTCCGCCGGACGTCCTTCTTGCGCTGTTCGAGGGTCTGCTGGAGTCCGGCGAGCTGCTCCAGCTTGTCGGCCGCCTCGGTGCGCCGCTGTCCGAGGACACGCTGCGCGGACTGCAGCCGGCGCAGCTTGGCCAGCTGATGGCTGCCGATGCGGTCGAGGGTCGCGGCCTTGGCGAGGTAGCTGTCGGGATCCTCGGTGAGCATCAGCGTCACCGCGGGATCGATGCCCCCCGAGCGGTACTGCGCGCCCGCGAGCGCGCCCAGCGCGTCGCGCAGCCGGTTCACCTCCGTCTGGCCCCTGGCGACACCGTCCTGCGCGTGGGCCACCTGCTCGCGCAGTTTGCCGGTGCGCTCGGCCACCCCGTTGTACTTCTCCGTCGCAACTTCCGCCTGCTCGTAGAGCCGGTCGATCCGGGAGTTGAGGGTGGCGGCGGAGAGCTGGTTGTCGGGCTCGGCGCCCGCGGGGGCCGCGGGGACGAGGGCGACCGCCGCGCCGGCGGCTGCTGCCGACAGCACGGTGACCCGCGTCGGCCGGCCCTGGCCGGGCAGCGGGGTATGTCGAGGGGACCGGTGCGATGCCACTGGAGGAGGCGTTCCTTCCGCTAGGCGACGTGCGCCCGCAGAATGTAGCCGTGCCTCCAGGGGGGACAAAGGACCGTGGACCGCCGGTAAGTCCGCTCCCGCGCCCCGGCGTTCACTGATCGCGCAGGTCACCGGGCGGATCGGAAGTCCGCCCCCGCCAGGGCGGCTTCACTCGGAAGAGCGAAGTTTAAAGGTCATCACACTGGCGGGTGATCTTCCGGACGGGGCTCGCCCGCCATCCGCGGCCCTGCCCCGAACAGCCCTGCGCCGGAGAGGGATCCGGCCGCCCGGTGCCGGGTCAGCCGACCCGGACGCCGAACTGGAACGGCATGTTGCCCATGGCCTCGAACCGCACCGAGGCGCCGGGCTTGGGTGCGTGCAGCACCTGCCCGTTGCCCGCGTAGAGGCCGATGTGGTGCAGGTCGCCGTAGAAGAGCACCAGGTCGCCCGGCTTGAGCTGGCTCTGGCTGGAGATCCGGGTCCCGGCATTGGCCTGCGCCTGGGAGGTGCGCGGCAGCGAGACGCCGGCCTGCTTGTAGGCCCACGAGGTGAGCCCGGAGCAGTCGAAGGAGCTGGGGCCGGTGGCACCCCACACGTACGGGCTGCCTATCTTGCCCTTGGCGGCGGACAGCGCGGCAGCCGCGTGGCCGGAGCCCGGGGGCAGGTCGCCGAGGTCGGCCCGGTTGCTGGAGGCGCGGTCGGCGCGCTGCTGCTTCTCGGCGAGCCGCGCCTTCTCCTTGGCGGTCAGCGTGTTGAGCAGCCGCTGGGCCTCGGAGAGCTTGCCCTGGATCTTCTTCTTCTTCTCGCCGAGCTCCTTGCGGGTGCTGGCGAGGTCCTTGAGCTTGCCCGAGGCCTCCTTGCGCTGCTGCGCGAGGCTGCGCTGCTTGGCCTGGACCTTCTTGAGGGCGCCGGCCTGCTTGGTGCTCAACTGGTCCATGGCCGAGGCCTTGTCCAGGTAGCTGTCCGGGTCGGAGGAGAGGAAGAGCTGCACCGAGGGATCGATCCCGCCCGAGCGGTACTGCGCGGTCGCCAGCGAACCCAGCTTGTCGCGCATGCTGTTGAGCTCGCCCTGGCCGCGGGCCACGCTGTCCTGGAGGTTCTCGACCTCCTCGGAGAGCTTGGACTGCTTCTCCTTGGCACCGTTGTACTTCTCGGTGGCCGCCTCGGCGTCCTCGTACAGCTTGTCGACCTTCTCCTTGACGTCCTTCTTGGACGACTGGGGGTCGGCGTGGGCCGCCTGGGAGGTGAGTGCGACAGCCGCGGCCGCGGTCATGGTGAAGACACTGACACGTGCGCGACTCGGCTGCTTGGGACGACGGTGGGACGCCACTGGGGCGAGCTCCTTCTTCCTCAGCCGCCTGCCGGTCTGGTCATCTCCGGCTCCACAGCCCGGGACTGGGCGATCCCGGCGTGCGGAACGAGGCGGTCCTCCGCTGCCACCCCGGATAGGTGATCAACCGAGCGAAGGTTCGGGCCAGACATTAGCCACGCGTAGTGATCCGATCAAATCCCTCAGGAAAAAAGACGCCCCGCAGCCGCATTCTTTACCCGCCACCCACGCACGGCGAGCACGGCCTCACACACCGCGCACAGCCCCGTCCGCCGCAGCCGCTCCCCGACGCCCCGTCCGGCACCGGAGCGGACCCGCGCGGCAGCGGAGTTGAGAAGACACCGGCGCGGCCTCGGTGCCGGAGCGCCCTGCCCGGGCCGCCGGGCCGCGGAAGCACATACGGACAGCGGGCAGCGACCCTGCGGGCTGCGGCCTCAGGTACGGGCGAGCCGTCTGAGCAGCAGCGCGGAGGCGACCGGCCGGGCCCCGGCCGCCGCACAGCCGTCGGCGACCTCGCGGTCGCTGGAGACCACCACCACCGCGCGGCCCGGCGGTTCGGCACGCACCAGCCGGCGGATCAGCTCGTCCGCGGTCTGGCCCGGCTTGGAGAAGAGCACCCGGACTCCGCGCGGCGGCGCCAGCAGTACCGGCGCCGCCAGTTCGGCGCCGTCGAACACGCAGGTGACCTCGGCACCGGACTGGGCGGCCAGCACCGCGAGGCCGCCCAGCAGCCGCAGCCGCTGCTTCTCCAGCGGCAGCGCGGGATAGCCGGTCTTGGTGACGTTGTAGCCGTCCACCACCAGGTGGGCCTGCGGCAGGGCCAGCAACTGGTCCAGCAGCGCCGGATCGGTGTCCGAAAGCGCCCGGGCCGCCACGTCCTTGGGCGACATCCGGCCCGGCTCGACCGCGTCCACGGTGTCGGCCGGACGGGTCTCGGACGGCGGGAGCGCCAGTTCGCGGCGCAGACCCTGGGCCGCGTCCAGCACCGTGTCCAGGAGCAGCCGCACCCGCATGTCCTCGACGCTGCGGCCCTCGCGCGCCGCGCGCCGCCCGGCCTCCAGCGCGGACTCGGCCTCGGCCAGCCGGGACTTGAGCCGGCGCAGCTCGCCGTCCAGCGCAGCCTTCTCGGTGCCGGCCGACGCGCGCACCCCGTCCAGCTCCTCCTGCAGCTTGCGCAGCGACGCCTCCCGGCGGCGCACATCCGCCTGCGCGCTGCGCAGCTTGCGCTGTGTGCCGTCCAGTTCCTTGCGCAGCGCCTCCTGCTCGCGGCGGCCGCGCTCGGCCTCGTCCCGGGCCGCTCCCCTGGCCTGGGAGAGCTCCTCGCGCAGCCGGGACAGTTCGCGCTGGGCCTCCTCGCCCGCGCGTTCGGCCTGCGCCCGCTGGGCCTCCTCGCCCGCCGCCGCCACCAGCTTGGCCCAGCCGGAGGGCCGCAGCACATAGGCCGCCGCCGCCACATCCACCGGGTCGGCGGCCGGCGGCGGCGTGCCCTCGTCGAGCGCGGCCGCCAGTTCCGGGAACTGCTCCCGCATCCGGGAGGCGACGCGCTGCCGGAAGACGGCGTCGCTCTCCAGCGCCGCCGCCATGGCGTTGCCGCCGAACTTGGCGCGGCGCTGCGCGGTGAAGCGTGCGTACTGGCGCAGCGGGGGCGGCAGTTCGGCGACGGTCAGGCCGCCGAGCGCGTCCCCGGTGAAACCGACCACCCGCCGCCGCACCTTCTCCGGCAGCGGGCGCTCCAGGCTCTCCGGCTCGGCGTCCGGCTCCGCGCCCGGGTCCGCGCCCGGGTCCGGCTCCGGGCCGGCGCCCGGAGCCGGAGCGGCGGAGCGGGGCTCGGCGGGGTCCGGGCCCGCGGGTCCCTCAGCGGCCGCCCGGGCAGCGGGCCCGGCGCCCTCCCCGGCAGCCGGGTCCGGCCGCCGTTGGTCGCCGCCCGTCCGTTCCTCCACCGGTCACACCTGCCGTCTCCGGGACCTGAGCCCTATACCTGAGCGCTGGGCCGGTCCACCAGTTCGACCTGGTCCACGGCATTGCACCATCTGCAGCGCACGGACTCGATGCTCTCACTGAGCACCTCCTGCTCCTCCACCGCCGGGGCGCCGGCCAGGTCCAGATGGACGTACTCGACCACCTTGCTGGAACGCGTCACGTCGAACCGGGTCAGATTGCCGCACAGCGTGCAGCGCCAGCGGGTCTCGTCCGTGGGCGTGGGGACCGCCATCGTCTCGTCCTCGTTTCCTGAAGAGTCGGTACTGGTCGGTGCTGGTCGGCACTGCTGAGTGCCGCCGGGCCGCGTACCATCACGGATACGCGGCGCGGGGTCACGTCCCGTAAACCCTACGGCCTAGGACCGTCCGCGTGCCCCCCGCGTGTGTCGAGGAGCATGCCCGCGCGGCGAGGCGTCATGATCCGCTCATGGACGGCATCGGCCACGCCGGCACCCGGCACCCGGACCGCAGCGCGGAGCCGCGGCCCCTGGTCACCTACGCTCTGCTCGGCTGCTGCTGCCTGGTCTTCCTCGTCGGACCGGCCTCCGGCCTCCTCCCCTCCCACGGTACGGGGCAGGCACTGGAAGAGGTCAGGGCGGCCTACTTCCGCCGGTGGGGCGTGGTGCCCAGCACCCTGTTCAGCGGTGCCCTGCGTCCGCTGCCGACCCCGCTGACCGCGCTGTTCCTGCACGCCAACTGGCTGCATCTGCTGGGCAACCTGCTGTTCCTCTTCGTCTTCGGCGGCGCGGTGGAGCAGCGGATGGGCCCGCTGCGCTTCCTCCTCTTCTACCTGTCCACCGGCTACGCGGCGATGCTCTGCTACGCCGCGGCCCATCCGGTCTCCGACGAGGCGCTGGTCGGGGCCTCCGGAGCGATCTCCGCCGTGCTGGGCGCCTTCCTCTGCCTGCACCCGCGTACCCGGGTGACGAGCGTCTTCCCCTTCCTCTTCTTCCTGCCGCTGCGCTTCCCGGCCTGGGCGGTGCTGCTCTTCTGGCTAAGCCTCCAGTGGCTGGCCGCCCGGCAGCAGGCGGAAGGGCCCGGCGTCGCCTACCTGGCCCACGTGGCAGGGTTCACGCTGGGCTTCCTGTCCGCCTGGCTGCACCACCGCCGGGCTACAGTGGCCGGGCCAACCCCGGCGTCCGAGGGAGAGACCCCACCGTGATCACTTCCATCGTCCTCATCCGGACGAGCACCGACCGCATCCCCGAGATCGCCGAGCAGATCGCGGCCATCGAGGGCGTCAGCGAGGTCTACTCCGTCACCGGTGCGCACGATCTGATCGCCATGGTCCGCGTCGCCCAGCACGACGACCTCGCCGACATCATCCCCGGCCGCATCAGCAAGGTCCCGGGCGTGGAGTCCACCGAGACCCATATCGCCTTCCGCACCTACTCCCAGCACGATCTGGAGTCGGCCTTCGCCATCGGCCTGGACGCCTGAGCCGGCCGCCCCCGGCGAGCCGGACGGTCAGCACTCCCGCCCGACCGACGCACGCGCCGCGGCCGCGGGCTCCGGGACGCAGCGGCCGCCCTCCGTGCGGTAGGTCCAGCGTGCGCCGTCCCGCACGAGTTCGCGCACGGCGGTGACGAACCGCTCCACATGCTCGTCCGGCGTCCCGGCGCCGAAGCTGACCCGGACCGCGTCGAGCGCGGGCGTCTCCCCGGCGCCGCCGCACTCGGCGGGCGCGTCCTCCCGCTCTCCGAGCAGAGTGCGCAGCAGCGGATGGGCGCAGAAGAGGCCGTCCCGGACCCCGATCCCGTACTCGGCGGAGAGCGCCGCCG
Source organism: Streptomyces sp. NPDC007025 (assembly GCF_042869455.1). Lineage (NCBI taxonomy): Bacteria > Bacillati > Actinomycetota > Actinomycetes > Kitasatosporales > Streptomycetaceae > Streptomyces > Streptomyces sp. NPDC007025. The sequence goes on from NZ_JBIAFT010000003.1 coordinate 462,275, forward strand.
CGAAGTGCGAGCTGCTCCATCCCTCGACGACGAAGGAGACCACCCCCACCCGGTCGGCGTCCTCGCCGAACAGCGCGAGGACCCGCACCTCGGGCAGCTCCGCCAGCCCGCGGACCAGCCGGGCCAGCAGCTCCTCCTCCCGCGCGACGAGGCGGTCGAACCCGGCCTCGGCCAGCGCCCGGCAGGCGGAGGCGAGGGCGTAGGCGCCGATGACGTTGGGCGAACCGGCCTCGTGGCGGGCCGCGGTGGTGTGCCACTCCACGTCCACCCCGCCGTCCGCGGCACGGGCCACCCGGCGGCTCGCACCACCGCCCGCCAGATACGGCTCCGCCGCGCTCAGCCAGTCGGCGCGGCCCGCCAGCACCCCGGCGCCGAACGGCGCGTACAGCTTGTGCCCGGAGAAGGCCACCCAGTCCGCCTCCAGCTCGGTCAGGCGCACGGGCCGGTGCGGGGCGAGCTGCGCCGCGTCCAGGACCAACCGCGCACCGTGCCGGTGGGCGGCGCGGGCGAGCTCACGCACCGGCCACACCTCGCCCGTCACATTCGACGCTCCGGTCACGCAGACCAGCTTGGGTCCGGCCGGCGCGCCATGCAGCGCCGACTCCAGCGTGGCGACCGCCTGTCCGGGCGAGCGGGGCGCGTCCAGATACGTCACCTCGTGGGCACCCCACGGGAGCAGCGAGGCATGGTGCTCGGTCTCGAAGACGAACACCCGGGTGCCGGACGGCAGCGCCCCCGCCAGCAGGTTGAGCGAATCGGTCGTCGCCCGGGTGAAGACGACCTGGTCGCCCTCGCGGCAACCCAGGAACTCGGCGACGGTCCGCCGACTCTGTTCGAACAGGTCCGTCGACAGTTGCGAGAGGTGGCCCGCGCCCCGGTGCACGCTGCCGTAGTACGGCGCGTATGCCGCCACGTCGTCCCACACCCGCTGCAGCGCGGGCGCGCTCGCCGCGTAGTCCAGCGCTCCGTACGTCACCTCCCCGCCGGTGACCAGCGGCACGCGGACGTCGCGGCCCAGGACGGGAAGCGGAGCGGACTCCTCACGACAGGAATCAGAAACCGGGACAAAAGGTGCGGTGAACGGCATGACAGTACTCCGGACGGGGTGAGCGACAAGGGGCCGCCTGGCGGCGCGCCAAAACATGACAGAACGTCAGGAGGAGGGCCGGAAAGGGGTGCGCAGCACTACCCCTCGGCCCTAGCGCATTCGCTTGCTCACGGAGGACTCCCTCGAAAGACCAGGACCCCTGGCGCGAGGGATCCGCGCTTGCCGCAGACCTTGCTGTCCTACGGCCTGGTCATCACCCGGGGCACCCCGCCACGGACGGAGGGTTGCCGGACAGCAGGCCGGGGCCTTTCTCGCTGTCACTCGTGACCTGCGAGCGAGTATGCCACACCCTCCGCGGGGTGCGTATCGCCGGGTTCGCTGCCCTCTCCGCGGATGGCCTGGCTCCGTGGGGGCACGACTGCGGGAGCACTGTTGCGCTGTGACGGACGGCATCAGGACTCCTCCCGCACCCGACGGGCCCAAAAAAAGACCCGGAACAACGTCCGCAGGGGCTCACACCACTGCGGCTGGAGGTCCTAGGGGACGAAGCCCACTAGCGGGGGCCGTTGGGTGGGGGTCCCCCCGGACGGAGTCTGGGGGAGGAGCCGCCCCGACGCCCGTCCGGCGAGGACAAGGGGGTTCGGGGGCGAAGCCCCCGACAACGGCGCCGCACCAAGAAGGCAACGGACGGGGAACCGCACCCCCGTAAGAGGGCGGCGCCGTCAGGAACCGCAGACCGTCGCCGGATCGAGGGCGATACGGTACCCGCGTTTGGTGACGGTCTGCACCACAGAGGGCACCCCAAGCGCCGCCCGGAGCCGAGCGACGGCAGCCTCGACGGCATGCTCGTCGGTCCCCCCGCCGGGCAGGCACCCCAGCAGGTCGGCGCAGGAGACCACCGCTCCGGGCCGCCGCGCAAGCGCCCGCAGCACGGCCATGGGCCCCGGGCTGACCGGCCGCAGTTCGCCGTCGAGCAGGGCGGCGGTGCCCCGCACTTCCAGCGTGTGTCCTGCCGCGGGCAGCAGCGGCGCGGTGGCGGGCAGCCGCTCGCCCAGCAGCCGGACGAGGGCGCCGACCCGGAACCGCTCGGGCCAGTAGGCGGGGATGTCCCGGGCGAGCAGGGGCGCGGCGGTGACGGGGCCGACGCAGGCGACCTGGGTACGGCCGCGCAGCACCCGGGTCAGGTCGTCGACGGCTCCGCGTCCTGCGGCGCGGGCGTAGAGCCCGGCGGCTGCCAGCGCGCTGGTGAAGGTGAGAGCGTCCACGCCGCCGGCCAGCACGGCGTCGAGGAGGCGGTCGAGGGGGCCGGGGTCGAGGGGGCCCGTCCACCGGTAGACGGGCACGGGGACGACTTCGGCTCCTGCTCCGCGCAGCGCGTCGAGGAAGTCGCGCAGCGGCTCGCCGTGGAGTTGGACGGCGATCCGCAGTCCGGCCAGGTCGCCGCGGGCGAGCAGCCGTTCGAGGACTTCGCTGGAGGATTCCGAGGCGGGGGACCAGGCTTCGCGGAGTCCGGCGGCGCGCAGCGCCCCGCATGCTTTGGGGCCGCGGGCGAGCAGTTCGCTCGCGGCGAGGACGCCGCGGAGGGCTTCGCCCTCGCCCCAGCCGTCGGCGGCCTCCATCCAGCCGCGGAAGCCGATGCCGGTGGTGGCGACGGCCACGTCGGGCGGGCGGGCGAGGAGTTGCCCGGTGGCGTCGCGCAGTTCCTCGTCGTCGGCGAGCGGGGCGATGCGCAGTGCGGGCCCGTGTACGACGGCCGCTCCGCGCCGCTCCAGCAGTGCGCCGAGTTCTTCGGCCCGGCGCGCGGCCGTGACGGCGACGGTGAATCCGGCGAGCGGGGGTGCGGAGCGGGTGCGGCTCCGTGGCGGTGGGGATGCCGGCACCGCGTCTCCTCTCAGTGCCCGGTGTCCGCGCCGGGCGGCCCGGTCGGGTGTGCGGGGATGCTGCTGTCCACCATGGTCTCGCGCATGTCCGCCATGGTCTCGCGCGCGGCGGTCCGGCGGGTGGAGACCTCGATCACGTGTCCGGACAGCCGCACGTCGTGGGTCGGAAGCCGGACGGTGTCGTCCTCCAGACAGCGCCCGGTCGCCAGTTCGAAGGTCTGTTTTCCGAGGGGGCCGGTGACGACGGGGACCCCGGCCCGGTCGCCGACGATGCCGTGGCAGATGACGGGTGCCCCGCTGAAGGGGTCGAGATTTCCCAGCGCGTGGAGCTCGCCGCTGCGCAGCCGGAAGAGGGCGACGCCCGTGCCGTCCGGCAGCAGTGCGGCGCGTCCCTGGTCGGCCGGGAGGGCGTCCAGCGGGCAGAGCGCTGTCCAGTCGGGCGCGGCGCCGGTCATCGGGTGCCCGCCTCGGCGGCGGCACGCGCGGCCGGCAGTCCGAGGTCGACCGGGACGGGCTGGCCCCGTTCGACGGCGAAGGAGATCGCCGGGTCGGGGGTACCGGGCGCGTTGACGAAGGAGGTGAACCGGGCGAGTTTGGCGGGGTCCTCCAGGACGCCGCGCCACTCGTCGCGGTAGTCGGCCACGTGCCGGGCCATGGCCGCGTCCAGGTCGGCGCCGATGCCGAGCGCGTCGTCCAGCACGACGGCCCGCAGGTGATCCAGGCCGCCTTCGAGGGATTCCAGCCAGGCGGCGGTGCGCTGGAGGCGGTCGGCGGTGCGGATGTAGAACATCAGGAACCGGTCGATGGTGCGCACCAGGGTGTCGTGATCGAGGTCGGTGGCGAGGAGTTCGGCGTGCCGTGGTGTGACGCCGCCGTTGCCGCCGACGTAGAGGTTCCAGCCCTGCTCGGTGGCGATGATGCCGAAGTCCTTGCTGCGGGCCTCCGCGCACTCGCGGGCGCAGCCGGAGACGCCGGCCTTGAGCTTGTGGGGTGCGCGCAGCCCCCGGTAGCGCAGTTCCAGTTCGACGGCGAGGCCGACCGAGTCCTGCACTCCGTAGCGGCACCAGGTCGAGCCGACGCAGGACTTGACCGTGCGGACGGCCTTGCCGTAGGCGTGCCCGGACTCGAAGCCCGCTTCGGTGAGCCGGCGCCAGATGGCGGGGAGCTCTTCCAGCCGGGCGCCGAGCAGGTCGATGCGCTGACCTCCGGTGATCTTGGTGTAGAGGCCGAAGTCGCGGGCCACCTCGCCGAGCACGATGAGCCGGGCCGGGGTGATCTCGCCGCCGGGTACCCGGGGTACGACGGAGTAGGTGCCGTTGCGCTGCATGTTGGCCAGGTGGCGGTCGTTGGTGTCCTGGAGTCCGCCGCGTTCGCCGTCCAGGATGTGGGTGCCGCTGTCCCGGGAGGCGAGGATCGCGGCGACGGCGGGCTTGCACACGTCGCAGCCGAGGCCGCGCCCGTGTTCGGTCAGCAGCCGGGAGAAGGTGCTGATGCCGGTGGCCGCGACGATCTCGAACAGCTCGGCCCGCGAGTGGTCGAAGTGCTCGCACAGCGCCGTGGGCTGCTCGACGCCCGCCGCTTCCAGGAGCTGTTGGAGTGCCGGGACGCAGGAGCCGCAGCCGGTGCCGGCCCTGGTGCAGGACTTGAGCGCGGGCACGTCCGTGCAACCCTGCCCGGTGACGGCCGCGGTCAGCGTGCCCTTGGTGACGGCGTGGCAGCTGCAGATCTGGGCACTGTCCGGCAGCGCGGCCACTCCTCTCCCGGCACCCCCGCCGTCCTCGGTTCCGGGCGCGAGCAGCGCCGACGGTCCGGCGGGCAGCGGGCTGCCGACCAGGGGGCGCAGCAGCGGGTAGCCGGAAGTGTCGCCGACGAGGATGCCGCCGAGCAGGGTCTGGGCGTCGTCGGAGACGACGAGCTTGCCGTAGGTGGCGGCGACGGGGTCGTTGAGCACGACCTCCAGCGCGCCGGGGGTGGTGGCGTGCGCGTCGCCGAAGGAGGCCACTGCGACGCCGAGCAGCTTGAGCCGGGTGGCGGTGTCGGCGCCGGGGAACACGGCCGCACCGCCCAGCAGCCGGTCGGCGACGGTCTCAGCCATGGCGTAGCCGGGCGCGACCAGCCCGAGGGTGCGGCCCTCGACGCAGGCGACCTCGCCGACGGCCCACACCCGCGGATCGGTCACGGAGCGGCAGCCGCCGTCGACCACGACTCCGCCGCGCTCCCCCACCCGGAGTCCGGCGTCCCGGGCGAGCTCGTCGCGGGGCCGCACCCCGGCGGCGAAGACGACCAGGTCGGTATCCAGGAAGGTGCCGTCGGTCAGCTCCACTCCGGCGGCGGCTCCGGTGCGCGGGTGGGTGGCGACGCCGCGGGTCCCGGTTCCGGTGTGGACGCTCACGCCCAGTTCACCCACCATGCGGCCCAGCAGTGCGCCGCCGCCCTGGTCGAGCTGGACGGCCATCAGGTGCGGGGCGAGTTCCACGACGTGGGTGGTCAGGCCCAGCAGCCGGAGTGCGTTGGCCGCCTCCAGGCCGAGCAGCCCGCCGCCGACGACGACGGCCCGTCCGGTGTGGGACCCGGCGGCCGCGGCGCGGATGTCGTCGATGTCGTCCAGGGTGCGGTAGACGAGGCAGCCGGGGGCCTCGGCGCCGGGGATCGGCGGGACGAACGGCCGCGATCCGGTGGCCAGGACCAGGGCGTCGTACGGCACCCGGGCGCCGGAGGCGGTGTGCACGGTCCGTGCGGCACGGTCGAGCGCCGTCGCGGGGTCGCCCAGTCGCAGTCCGACCCGGCCGGGGTCGTGTGCGGGCAGCCGCAGCGCGCTCTCGTCGGCGCCCTCGAAGCAGGAGGAGAGAGCCACCCGGTCGTAGGCCGGGCGGTGCTCCTCGGCGAGCACGGTGATCTCCCAGCGCCGCTCCGTGTCCCGGGAGTCGAGTGCTTCGACCAGCCGGTGGCCGACCATGCCGTGCCCGACGACGACGAGCCTGCGGGCGTCCGCGGTGCCGGTACCGGGGTACGGGGCGCTGCTGTCCTGCGGAGGCCGGGTCGGCCGGGTCGGGTTCATGGGAATCTCCTCGGAACGGTCGTGGCGGGGGTGTCGTGGCGGGCGGGCGGGGTGGTCTCGGCGAAGCGGGCGGCGAGCTTCTCGACGGCGCCGCGGCAGCCGCCGCAGCCGGTGGTGGCCCGGGTGGCGCCGGTCAGTTCGCGGGTGGAGCGGGCGCCGTCGGCCCAGGCGGTGCGCAGCGCACCCTTGGTGACGCTGTTGCAGCGGCACACCGTCGCGTGGTCGGGCAGGTCGGCGCCGTCCGCCGTGCCGGACGGGAGGGCCCGGCCGAGCATGAGGGCGAGCCGGTCGGAGGGTGCCGGGGCGCCCTGGTCGTAGAGCTGGACGAGTCCGGCCGCCGCGTCGGGCAGGCCGAGCAGGATGGCGCCGGTGACCCGGTCGCCGTGCAGCACCAGCTTGGCGTACCGCTCCCCGGTCGGGTCCTCCAGCCGCAGCACCTCGGGGCTGCCGTCGGGGCGGTCGCCGACCGGGGTGCCGCCGTCCGCGGTGTCCTCGACGAACGGGTCGCCGAGGCTGGCCAGTTCGACTCCCGCGGCCTTGAGCCGGGTCACCCGCGGGGTGCCCCGGTAGCGCGCGTGCGGGTCGGCGCCGGTCAGCCGGGCGGCCAGGACCGCGGCCTGCTCCCATCCGGGCTGCACCAGCCCGGGGGCGGCGTCGGCGCAGTCGCCGAGGGCGTGGATGTCCGGGTCGGAGGTGGTGAGGGTGTCGTCGACCGCGATCCCGGCCGGTCCGGCGGCCAGTCCGCAGGCGCGGGCGAGTCCGGTTTCGGCGCGGGTCCCGGTGCACAGCAGCAGTCCGGCGGCGGGCAGCACGCTGCCGTCCTCCAGGTGCAGTCCGGCTTCCGGCTCCCAGCGCACCGCGGCGGTGCCCAGCCGCTGCTCGACGCCGGTGCGCCGCAGCACGCGGCTCAGCACCCGCGCGGCGGGCCCGTCCAGCTGCCGGTCCATCAGGTGCGCTGCGGGGTGCACGACGGTCACCGCGACGCCCCGTGCCACCAGGGCCCGGGCCGCCTCCAGACCGAGGACGCCGCCGCCCAGCACGGCGATCCGCGAGCCGCGCGCCCGGGCGCGGTCGGCCAGCCGGGCCAGCCGCCGGGCGTCGGCGAGCGTCCGCAGCGCGGTGACGCCGCGGGCCGGTGCCGCCGGGTGCGAGCCGCCGTCGTCCGGCGCGGCGGCCAGTCCGGGCAGCGGGGGGAGCACCGGGCGGGCGCCGGTGGCCAGCACCAGCCTGTCGTAGCGGAGCCGCCGCCCGTCGGCGGTGCTGAGAGTGCGGGCGGCGCGGTCGACGGCGGTGACGGTGGTGCCGGTGGCGAGCGGACCCGGGCCGGCCGGCTCCGGCACCAGGTCGGCCTCGGTGAGCGAGCCGGTCAGCAGGGTCGGCAGCAGCACCCGGTTGCAGCCGCCGACCGGTTCCGCGCCCAGGACGGTCATCCGTACCCGGCTGCGCTCCGGATCGCGGCGCAGCGTCTCCTCGTGCAGCCGTGCGCCGACCATGCCGTTGCCGACGACCACCACGTCCAGCGCCCTGCTCACGCCGTCCCCTTCCCGGTCCGCGCGGTCTCCCCGCCCACCGGGGGCGCTGCGGGCTCTTCGTACGCGCGCCCCGGACGCGGCCCGTCGCCGTCGCCGTGGGCGGGCTCCAGCCGGACGGCGCTCAGCTTGAACTCCGGCATCCGGCTGACCGGGTCGAGCGCGGGGTTGGTGAGGACGTTGGCGGCGCCGTCGCCGGGGAAATGGAAGGGCAGGAAGACCGTGTCGGGGCGCAGGCTCGCGACACAGCGGGTGCGGGCGAGGACGGCGCCGCGCCGCGAGACGATCCGCGCGGTGTCCCCGTCGGCGAGCCCGGCGCGGCGGGCCGTGTCGGGGTGCACCTCGACATAGGGTCCGGGCCCGGCGGCGGCCAGTTCGGGCACCCGGCGGGTCTGGGCTCCGGACTGGTAGTGCTGCGACTGCCGCCCGGTGGTGGCGTACAGCGGGTGTGCGGCGTCGGGCAGTTCGGCCGCGTCCCGGTGCTCGACCGGCAGGAAGCGGGCCCGGCCGTCCGGGTGCGCGAACCGGTCGAGGAAGAGCCGCGGGGTGCCGACGGCGCCGGTCGGCTCCGTCGCGCCGGCGCTGGGCGGCGCGACGGGGACGGGGACGGGGACGGGCCAGTACACGGGCCGCCCCGCGTCCAGGAGCTCCGGCGCGGCACCGGCGTAGTCGGCGGTGCCGCCCGCCGAGGCGCGGCGCAGTTCGTCGAGGACGGCGGCCGGTTCGGTGGGGAACTCGTGCCCGGCGCGGCCCAGCCGCACCGCCAGGCCGTGCAGCACCTCCAGGTCGGTCCGCACTCCGGGCGGCGGGGGTTGGGCGGCCCTGCGGCGCAGGACCCGGCCCTCCAGATTGGTCATGGTGCCGGACTCCTCGGCCCACATGGCGACGGGCAGCACCACGTCGGCGAGTTCGGCGGTCTCCGAGCGGAAGAAGTCGGCCACGACCAGCAGGTCCAGCGCGCCCAGCCGGTCGGCGACGCGGCGGGCGCGCGGCGCGGAGACGACCGGGTTGGAGCCCATCACCAGCAGCGCGCCGGGTCCTTCCGGGGTGCCGAGCGCGTCCAGCAGCTCCCAGGCGCTGCGTCCGGCGCCGGGCAGCGACGCCGCGGGCACCCCCCAGACCCCGGCGACGTGCGCGCGGGCCGCGGGGTCCTCGATGTGCCGGTAGCCGGGCAACTGGTCCGCCTTCTGGCCGTGCTCGCGGCCGCCCTGCCCGTTGCCCTGCCCGGTCAGGCAGCCGTAGCCGGAGCCCGGGGTGCCGGGGAGTCCGAGCGCCAGAGCCAGGTCGATCCAGGCGGAGACGGTGTCGACGCCCTTGCTGTGCTGCTCGGCACCGCGTCCGGTGAGGATGTGGGCGCGCGGTGCCCGGGCCAGTGCCGCGGCGGCGCGGCGCAGGTCGGCGGCGGCCACTCCGGTCAGCCGCTCGGTGCGCTCGGGCCACCAGCGCGCCGCGGACCGCCGTACCGCCTCCCAGCCGGTGGTGCGCTCCCGGCGGTAGGCGCGGCGCCGCGGCGTGTCCAGGTGCCCTTCCACCAGCGCGATGTGCAGCAGCCCGAGCGCCAGCGCCAGATCGGTGCCCGGCGCCGGCTGGAGGTGGCTGCCGCCGCCGTCGAGCGCCGCCTGGGCGGTGGCGGTCCGCCGCGGGTCGACGACGATCAGCCGCGCGGGGTCGAGGTGTCCCATCAGCGGCGGCATCGTCTCGGCGGGGTTGGCGCCGACGAGCACCAGCGCACCGGAGTCGTCCAGGTCCGTGACCGGGAACGGCAGTCCGCGGTCGAGTCCGAAGGCCCGGTTGCCCGCCGCGGCCGCGGACGACATGCAGAACCGGCCGTTGTAGTCGATCTGCGAGGTGCCGAGCGCGACCCGGGCGAACTTGCCGAGCGCGTACGCCTTCTCGTTCGTCAGCCCGCCGCTGCCGAAGACGGCGACGGCGTCGGCTCCTCGCCGCTCGCGCAGGGCGGCGAAGCGCCGGGCCACCAGGTCCAGTGCCTCGTCCCAGCCGGCCTCGCGGAGCGGGCCGCCCGCAGCGTCCCGGATCAGCGGGTTGGTCAGCCGGTCGGGCGAGTCCAGCAGCTGCGCGGAGGTCCAACCCTTCTGGCAGAGGCCACCCCGGTTGGTGGGGAACGCGCGCGGGGCGACGGACGGGCGGGCCGGTGCGGGCGGCGGGCCCGGTGCGGCTCCGGGGGCGGGCCCGGGGGTGAGGGTCATGGCGCACTGCAGCGCGCAGTAGGGACAGTGGGTCGCGGTGGCTGCCGTGGTCACCTCAGGCCCCCCGCTCGGCGACGGCCGGCTGGGGCTCCGGCCGGCCGTCCGGTTCCGGCCGCGCGTCCGATTCCGGCCGGGCCGGCTGCCGCCGCACCGCGGCCGCCCGGATGGCGGGTCCGGCGGCGGGCCGCCGCAGGTATCCGGCCCAGGTCACCGCCAGGCACAGCAGATAGAAGACCAGGAAGGCGCCGATCGCCGCGTCCGCGTCACCCGTGCTCCGGTACGACTGGCGGAAGGCGAGGTTGATCCCGACCCCGCCCAGGGCGCCCATCGCGCCCGAGACGGCGATGACCGCACCGGCCAGCCTGCGTCCCCGGGCCAGGGCGGCCTCGGGGTCGGCCCCGGCCTCCACGGCGCTCCGGGCACGCGCGGCATAGCGGGCGGGGATCATCTTGTAGGTGGCGCCGTTGCCCAGTCCGGTCAGCACGAACACCACCGTGAAGACGGCCACATAGGCGGCGAACGAGTCGGCGGCGGAGGCGGCCAGCACGCATCCGGCGCCGCAGGCCAGCGCGAGGAACGACCAGGCGGTGACCCGGGCGCCGCCGAACCGGTCGGCCAGCCTGCCGCCCAGCGGCCGGGAGAGCGAGCCCAGCAGCGGCCCGAGGAAGGTCAGCGCGGCGGCCTGCGCGGGGCTCTTGCCGAACTCGTTCTGCAGCACCAGCCCGAAGCCGAATCCGAGGCCGATGAAGGAGCCGAAGGTGCCGATGTACAGCAGGGAGAGGGACCAGCAGTGGACGTCGCGCACCGCGCTCCGGTAGGCGCCGTAGTCGGTGCGGTTGGTGGCCAGGTTGTCCATCCCCCGGTGGGCCAGCAGGGCGGCCAGCAGCAGGGCCGGGACGAACAGCAGGGGCAGCACCTCCGGGTGTGCGATGCCCGCGGTGGCCAGCACGGCCAGCCCCAGCAGCTGCACGGTGGCGACCCCGAGGTTGCCGCCCCCGGCGTTCAGTCCCAGCGCCCAGCCCTTCTCCCGCTCGGGGAAGAAGCCGTTGATGTTGACCATGGAGGAGGCGAAGTTGCCGCCTCCCAGGCCGGACACGGCGGCGCACAGCAGCAGTGCCCACAGCGGCGTGTCCGGGCGGCGCACCAGTACCGCCGCCGACGCCACGGGTATCAGCAGGGCCAGTGCGGAGCACACCGTCCAGGTGCGGCCCCCGAACCGGGTGACGGCGAACCCGTAGGGCAGCCGCAGCAGCGCGCCCACCAGGGACACCAGCGACACCAGCAGGAACTTCTCGTCCGGGGTCAGGGTGAAGCCGGCCTGCGGCGTCATGAACAGCACCAGTACCGACCACAGGCTCCAGACCGCGAACCCGATGTGCTCGGCGAACACGGACAGCCACAGGTTGCGCCGCGCCGTGCGCCGTCCCTCGCTCGCCCAGAAGCCCGGGTCCTCCGGCTCCCATCGGGTGATCCACCGTGCTCGCACATCGTCTCCTGTCCGCTGGAAGGAACACCGATGCTAGGAGCGGGCCGTTACCGCCTCCGGGCGGCCCCGTAACGCACACGAAAGGGAGTGCTCACGCGGGCCGCGGGGACGGAGTGAGGACATCTCGCCGCGGGGCCGATGAATTCCGGCGCCGCGGCCGGTCTCTCCTGCGAGGACACCCCGGCGGCCGGCCCGGTACCCCGGCCGGCCGCACCGATCGCTCAGGAGGGCGCATCATGATGCAGCCGCAGAAGATCAAGACGTTCCTGTGGTACGACGGGCAGGCCGAGGAGGCGGCGCGGTTCTATGTCTCCCTCTTCGCCGGCTCCCGCGTCGTGGAGGTGACCCACTACAACGACGCCGCTCCCGGCGAGACGGGCTCGGTCATGACGGTCGTCTTCGAACTGGCCGGGCAGCAGTTCGTGGCGCTCAACGGCGGCCCGCAGTTCTCCTTCACCGAGGCGATCTCGCTGCAGGTGGACTGCGAGACGCAGGACGAGGTGGACGACCTGTGGGCGAAGCTGACCGCCGACGGAGGACAGGAGGGACCGTGCGGCTGGCTCAAGGACAAGTACGGCCTCTCCTGGCAGATCGTGCCGCGCCGGCTGCTGGAGCTGGTCGGCTCCCCGGACCCGAAGGTGTCCGAACCGGCCACCCGCGCCATGCTCCGGATGCAGAAGCTCGACCTGAACGCGCTGGAGGAGGCCGTGCGGCAGGGATCCGCCTGAGCGGCGGGTGGCCGCTCGCGGTGTGCGCGGCCCGGGCCGGAAACCGGGCCGGACCGCGCCCGTCCGCCGCCGGGGCCGCCGCCGAACGGCCGTCTCCCAGGCCGTTCTAGGGGCGGTTGCTGGCCGCCACCCACCGCTCCAGCACCGCACGCGCCGCGCCCGAGTCGAGCGACTCGGCGGCGCGGGCCATCCCCGCGGCGATCTGCTCGCTCAGCGGGGCGCCGGTCGGGTCCAGCGCCGCCAGCGCGGCGGCGGAATTGAGCAGCACGGCATCCCGCACAGGACCGCGCTCCCCCTCCAGCAGCCGGCGCGCGACATCGGCGTTGTAGGCCGCGTCCGCGCCCCGCAGCGCCTCCACCGGCACCAGTTCGACGCCCACGTCGCGGGGGTCGAAGGTCTCCTCCCGCACGGTGCCGTCGCGGACGGTCCACACGGTGGAGGTCGCCGTCGTCGTCAGCTCGTCCAGTCCGTCGTCCCCCCGGAAGACCAGCGCCGAGGAGCCGCGTGCCGCCAGCACCCCGGCGACGATCGGCGCCATCCGCGCGTCGGCGACCCCCGTCGCCTGGGCGCCGACCCGGGCGGGGTTGGTGAGCGGGCCGAGGAAGTTGAAGGGGGTGGCGACCCCCAGCTCCTTGCGGGCCACGGCGACGTGCCGCAGCGCGGGGTGGAACCTGACCGCGAAGCAGAACGTGATCCCCGCCTCGTCCGCCATCCCCGCGACCCGGTCGGGCGGCAGCTCCAGGTTGACGCCGAGCTTCTCCAGCACGTCCGAGGCACCGCTGGCGCTGCTCGAGGCACGGTTGCCGTGCTTGACGACCCTGGCGCCGGTGCCGGCGACGACGATCGCCGACATGGTGGAGATGTTGACGGTCTTCGCCCGGTCGCCACCGGTGCCGACGATGTCGACGGTGCGGCCGGGCACCTCGATCGTGCGGGCGTGCGCGTACATCGCCCGCACGAGGCCCGAGATCTCCTCGACCGTCTCGCCCTTGGCCCGCAGCGCCACGGCGAAGCCCGCGATCTGCACGTCGCTCGCCTCGCCACGCATGATCCGGTCCATCGCCCAGGCCGTGGCGTCGGCGCTCAGGTCCTCGCCCGCCAGCAGGGCGCTCAGCACGTCGGGCCAGGTGCGCGCCGCCACGGTGTCGCCTCCGGCGGGGACAGCAGCGCTCATGGGGACCACTTCCTGGCAATAGAACCGACGCGTTTGTGCGGCCACCCTATCGATTCCGGGGCTCGCCCGGTCATCCGTCCGACCTGCGGGCAGGAGCCGCGCAGGCCGGTGCCCGGAACGCCGGAAGGGGCCCCGGGCGTACCCGTGGACCCCTTCGGTGTGGCGTGTCCGGTCGCGCGGACCGGTCAGTGGTGCCCGTGCCCGCTCTCGACCTCGCGGTACTCCTCGCGGGTGGGCTTGGGGATCTGTCCCGACTCCCCGAAGTAGCCCTTCGAGAGCTTGGCGCGCAGCTTCTGCCCGCGGGAGATCCTCCGCTCGACGCCATTCTCGTCCGTGCCCGGACCGATCTCCAGCGGCTGGTACTGGTCGTGCGCGGTGAGCGAGTGCAGCTGCTCCTGGGAGAGCGGCTCGTGGATCTCCACGAACTCGCCGTGCGGCAGCCGCTTGATCGTGCCGGTCTCCCTGCCGTGCAGGACCTTCTCCCGGTCCTTGCGCTGCAGGCCCAGGCAGATCCGCCGGGTGACCCAGAAGACCAGGACCGGCACCACGAAGAACCCGACGCGGACGAACCAGGTGATCGCATTGATCGACAGGTTGAAGTGCGTCGCCCACAGGTCGTTGCCGCCGCCGACCAGGAGCACGAAGTACCAGGCGATCCACGCCGCCCCGAACCCGGTCCGGGTCGGCGCGTTGCGCGGCCGGTCGGCGATGTGGTGCTCGCGCTTGTCGCCGGTGACCCACGCCTCGATGAAGGGGTACACCGCGATCGCGACGAGGACCAGCGGGAAGACGATCATCAGCGGGATGGCCACACCGGGTACCAGCGTGTGGCCCCACAGGTTGATCTCCCAGCCGGGCATCACCCGGATCAGGCCCTCGGAGAAGCCCATGTACCAGTCGGGCTGCGCGTTGGTGGAGACCTGGTCCGGCCGGTAGGGGCCCAGCACCCAGATCGGGTTGATCGTGAACAGCGCCGCGATGGCCGAGATCACGCCGAAGACCAGGAAGAAGAAGCCTCCCGCCTTGGCCATGTAGACCGGCAGCAGCGGCATGCCGACCACGTTGGAGTTCTTCCGGCCGGGACCCGCGAACTGGGTGTGCTTGTGATAGAAGACCAGGATCAGGTGCGCCACCAGCAGCCCGAGCATGATGCCCGGCAGCAGCAGGATGTGGGCCGAGTAGAACCTGGCCACGAAGTCGTGCCCCGGGAACTCGCCGCCGAAGAGGAACATCGACACGTAGGTGCCGACAACCGGTGTCCCGAGGATCGCACCTTCCATGAACCGCACACCGGTACCGGAGAGCAGGTCGTCCGGGAGCGAGTAGCCGGTGAAGCCGGTGAACATGCCCAGCACGAAGAGCAGGAACCCGAAGACCCAGTTGACCTCGCGCGGCTTGCGGAACGCCCCGGTGAAGAAGACGCGCATCATGTGCACGAACATCGCCGCCAGGAAGATCAGCGCCGCCCAGTGGTGGATCTGCCGCACCAGCAGACCACCGCGCACGTCGAAGCTGATGTCCAGGGTCGAGGCGAAAGCCTCGGACATCCGGACGCCCTGCATCGGCGTGTACGCGCCGTGGTACTCCACCTCGTTCATCGACGGGTGGAAGAACAGCGTCAGGTAGACACCGGTCAGGATGATGATGATGAAGCTGTAGAGCGCGACCTCGCCCAGCATGAAGGACCAGTGGTCCGGGAAGATCTTGCGCATGTTGGCCTTGGCGAGGCTGTAGATCCCCAGCCGCCCGTCGGCCCAGTCGGCGACCCGCTCACCCGCGGGCGCCTTCTTCTTGCCCTCGGCAGCCGCGCTGCCCGGGGTCTCGGTTGCAGTACTCATCCGCGCTCCCAGAAGGCCGGACCGACGGGCTCCGCGAAGTCGCCCTGCGCTTCGAGGTAGCCGTCCTTGTTGACGCTGATGTCGAGCTGCGGCAGCGGGTGGCCGGCCGGGCCGAACAGCACACGCGCACCGTCGGACAGGTCGAAGGTCGACTGGTGGCACGGGCACAGGACGTGGTGGGTCTGCTGCTCGTAGAGGCTGACCGGGCAGCCCACGTGGGTGCAGATCTTCGAGAAGGCCACGATGCCCTCGTGCGACCAGTCCAGCTCGCGCTTGTCCTTGATGTCGCTCGGCTCCAGCCGGATGATCATCAGGGCGGCCTTGGCGATCTCCTTCTGGAACTCCTCGTCGTCCTCCTCCAGGCCCTCGGGCTTGGCGAAAGTGAGCGAGCCGACGGCGATGTCCTCCGGACGCAGCGGCTCGTTCGTGTTCTCGTTGACGAGCAGCTTGCCCTTCTTCCAGGCCGTGTGCCGCAGCTTGTCCTCGGGCAGCGGGCCCAGATCGCGGAGCAGGACGACGCCGGAGAGCGGCACCAGGGCCACGGCACCGAACATCGTGTTCCGGATCAGCTTCCGGCGGCCGAGCGCGGACTCCTTGGCGCCCTGCTTGAAGTCGGCGAAGACCTTCTCGCGGACCTCGGGGGGCGCGGCGACGGCGTGCCGCTCGTCGACCATCTCCTCGTCCGACATCAGCGTGCGGGCCCAGTGGACCGCTCCGGCGCCGATGCAGAACAGGGCGACACCGAGGGTGAGGCCGAGGGAGAGGTTCAGCGCGCTGATGTGCCCGAGCGGCCAGACATAGATGATCTTGTCGATCGGGAAGGCCACGAAGGAGGCGATGAAGCCCACCGTGGCGAGCATCGACAGGGTGAAGAGGAAGGCGACGGCGCGCTCGGAGCGCTTGGCCGCCCGCTCGTCGATGTCCTGGATGCGGTGCTCGTGCGGCGGCAGTCCAGGATCCACGAAGGGGTCGCCCTCGGCGACTTCCGCGCCGTGGGCCGTTTCCTGCTCAGCAGGCAGGTTCTCGTCTGACACGTTCTCGTCCGGTCCAGTCTCGCTACTCATGACTTCTTGGCCTTTGCGGTCCGAGCGGCGACCCAGACAGCGACGGCGATCAGCACGCCGAGACCGAAGACCCAGGCGAACATGCCCTCGGCGACCGGGCCGAACCCACCGAGCTTGAACCCACCGGGGCTCTCCGACTTGCCGCTGTTGACCTCCTTCACGTACGCGACGATGTCCCGCTTGTCCTTCTCGGGAAGGGCACCGTCGGTGAAGGACGGCATGTTCTGGGGGCCGGTCTGCATGGCCTCGTAGAGGTGCTTGGGATCGACGTCGCCGAGGTCGGGGGCGTACTTGCCGTGGGTGAGCGCGCCGCCCTCACCGGTGAAGTTGTGGCACTGCGAACAGTTGGTGCGGAAGAGTTCCCCGCCCCTGGCGATGTCGGCGCCGGCCGGGTCGTACATCTCCTTGGTGGGCCGGCTCGGGCCCGAACCCAGCGAGGCGACGTACGCGGCGAGCTGGTTGATCTCGTCCTGGTCGTAGATCCTCTTCTTCTTGGGCACCTGGGCGCCGGGCTGCTGGGCCGGCATCCGGCCGGTGCCGACCTGGAAGTCCACCGCCGCGGCCCCGACACCGACCAGGCTGGGACCGTCGCTGGTCCCCTGGCCGCCGGTTCCGTGGCAGCTGGAGCACCCGGTGGCGTAGAGCTTCTTGCCCTCCTCGATGGCGAGGGACTGGGTCGACTCCTGCTCGGCCTTGGCCTCGCCCGCGGGAGCGAACGCGGTGTACAGCCCCCCGGTGGCCGCCAGCGCGAAGAGTAGAACGACGAGCGCCGCCAGCGGATGGCGCCGTCGTGCGGAGAGCTTTTTCACGGATTACCCCGGTGTCAGGATCTTCTCGTCGATGCTGTGTCTGTCCGTCTGTTCCGTGGTCCGCCTGCGCGGCACGGCGCGCGCGGCGGGACCGCGCCCCGGCCCGTTACCGGATCAGGTAGATCGTGGCGAAGAGGCCGATCCAGACGACATCGACGAAGTGCCAGTAGTAGGACACGACGATGGCGGCGGTGGCCTGGTGGTGAGTGAACCGCCTGGCCGCATAGGTGCGCCCCAGGACGAACAGGAAGGCGATCAGACCACCTGTCACGTGCATGCCGTGGAACCCGGTGGTCAGGTAGAACACCGATCCGTACGGACTCGAGGAGAGTGAGGTGCCCTCCTTGACCAGCTCCGTGTACTCGAAGACCTGGCCGCCGATAAAGATCGCACCCATGATGAAGGTGACGACGAACCACGCGCGGAGCTTCTTCACGTCACCGCGCTCGGCGGCGAAGACGCCGAGCTGGCAGGTGAGCGAGGAGAGCACGAGGATCGTGGTGTTCGTCGCCGCGAAGGGAAGATTCAGCTCGGAGGCATGCTCCTTCCAGTACTCGGCGCCGGTCACCGACCGAAGGGTGAAGTACATCGCGAAGAGGGCCGCGAAGAACATCAGCTCGGAACTCAGCCAGATGATGGTTCCGACGCTGGTGAGGTTCGGCCGGTTGACCGACGGGTGCGCGTGCCCGGTTTCTACTGCTGTTGCTGTCGCCACGACCGACATTATGTCGGTCGCTTATCCCGGCCTCACTTCGGGGGTGCCGTTCGGTGTGTCCATACCCGGCGGCCGGGCTGTAACCAGGGACGACGATCCCCCGGCGGCCCCGGTTCCCGGGCACCGGTGCGTGCCGACCGGTGTTGACGGTGCGTCGGAGGGAGTAGCATCCGAGCGGCGCCACCGCGGAATGTGCCCGAAGCCGCCCGGTGCGTCAGCGGTTCACCCGATACGGACGCGGAGGAACGATGCAGCCGACCGCCACGGTGCTGGTCTACAGCGACAACGCCACCACCCGCGAGCAGGTGCGGCTCGCAGCAGGCCGCAGGCCCGCAACCGATGTGCCCGAGATCCGTTATGTGGAGTGCGCCACCCTGCCGGCCGTGCTCTCCACCCTGGAGGAGCTGCACGTGGACGCCTGCGTGCTGGACGGCGAGACCGCCCCGGCGGGCGGCATGGGCGTGTGCCGGCAGATCAAGGACGAGATCTTCGACTGCCCCCCGGTGCTGCTGCTGATCGGCAGGCCGCAGGACGCCTGGCTGGCGACCTGGAGCCGGGCCGAGGCGGCGGTCTCGCACCCGGTGGACCCACTCGCGCTGGCCGACGCGCTGGCCGGGCTGCTGCGGGACCGCGCCGCCAGGAGCGACCTGGCCCGCACGTGAGCCCCGGCAGGGCCCCTTCTGCAAGGTGACGCGCCCGTGCACCCCTCGTTCGAGGGATGCCCGGGCGCGTCGTTCCGTTCTCCTCCGGGGTGGGTCACACCGAAGGACGCAGCCGCGCGGCGTCCGCGGGGCCGCTGCCGACGGGCTTGGTGTTGACGGCACTGCCCGCGCGCCATTTCTTCCAGCCCAGGTTCCAGTCGCCGAAGCCGTTGCCGAAGGGCGCCATCCGGTCGCCGGCCGTGTTGACGTGCTGGACAATGTCGCCCTGCCGGACGTGGTCGAAGAACCACTTGGCGTTCGAGCTGCTCATCCCGGTGCAGCCGTGGCTGGTGTTGGACACGCCCTGGGAGGCGACCGACCAGGGGGCCCCGTGCACGTACTCGCCGCTGTTGGTGAGCCGGGTGGCCCAGTGGACCCCCAGGTCGTAGAAGTCCCCGGCGCCGATGCTGGCGCTGGTCATCCGGACGTAGGGCTCCTTGGTGAGGATCACCTTGATGCCGTTGCGGGTCTCGTAGCCCGACTTCCCGGTGGTCACGGGGATGGTGCGGATGGTCTTCCCGTTCTTCTTGACCTTCATGACCAGGGACGAGGCATCGGTGATCGCTTCTATTCGGTCCCCGGTCCGCATCCGGACCGGATCGGTCTTCCCGCCGTAGAGACCGTTGCGCACCTTCAGCCCTTCGAGTGAGGAGCGGAGCGTGATGGAGGCGTGCGCGGGCCAGTAGGAGCGGGGCCGGTAGTGCAGCTCCTTGCTGTTCACCCAGTGCCAGGAGCCGTCCACATGGGGGGTGGACTTCACCTTCAGTGCACGCTCCACCAACTCCCGCTGTGCGGGCTTCTTGATGGCCCGGCCCAGCTTCGCCGTGAGCGGCTGCCCGACGCCGTAGGTGCCGTTGTCCGGGCCCAGCTTGACGCTCAGGTGCTTGGAGGCCGCCTTGGTCCGGAAGTGCACCGTGCGCCGCCCTGGGGCGCCCTCGTCGTTCTCGGTGCTGACCTTGAGGGTGTAGCGGGCATCGGCGGCAAGTGGCCCGGTGCTGCGCCAGTGCTTGCCGTCCTCGGACAGCTCGCCCTGGACCACGTGGCCCGAGGCGTCGCTGGCGAAGATGTCGGTGAGGGTGTCGCCGTGCTGGGCGGTGACCTCCAGCGCCTTGTCCGGGTCGACGTCCTTGCTGTCGGCGTCGGCGTTGACGGCGACGGCGTCCGTGGCGTCGTAGGGCGCGGAGGCGAGCGAACTCCCGTCGCTGCCCCCGCTGCAGGCGGCGAGCCCCACGGAGAGGGGCGCCAGCAGCAGGGCGCAGCTGCGGACCACCCGGCGCTTGTGCTTGCGGGAGACGGTGCGGGGGGTGAGGACCCCCTCGGCTATCGCGGTGTTATGGCTGTGGCTCATGTGCCCAAAATATGAAGAATCGTCATTTCGGGCTCGCTGAGTGCGTACAAACGGGTCGGCCCCCCGGAGTGTCGGGGGGCCGGTCCTTGCTCTTCGGTTGTGGTGCTGTTCCGCCGGGCCGCCGCGCGGCCCGGCGGACGGCTACTGGGTGCGGCTCTCACCGTGGTAGTACTCGAACACCCAGCCGAACAGGCCGATCAGCAGCAGCGGCGCCGAGACGTAGACCAGCCACCAGCCGATGGCCACGCCCAGGAAGGCGAAGGCGCCGCCGAGGCCCAGCGCCAGCGGCTGCCAGCTCCACGGGCTGAAGAAGCCCAGCTCGCCGGCGTCGTCCGCGACATCCGCCTCCTTGTTGTCCTGCGCCCCGGTGTCCACCCGGCGCGCGGTGAACGCCAGGTAGTAGCCGATCATGATCGACAGGCCGAAGGCCAGGAAGAGGCCGGTGGTGCCCACCGGCTCCTTCGACCAGAGCCCGTAGGTGATGGCGACTGCCAGCAGGAAGAGCGACAGCCACAGGAACATCTTGCCCTGGATCTTCACTTCCCGGCCTCCTTGCTGCCGGCGAGCGCCTTGTCTTCCCTGCCCACGTTCTCCAACTCGTCGAGCGCGGAGATCTCCGGGTGGTGCAGGTCGAAGGCCGGGGATTCGGAGCGGATACGCGGCAGCGTGAGGAAGTTGTGCCGCGGGGGCGGGCAGCTCGTCGCCCATTCGAGGGAGCGTCCGTAACCCCAGGGGTCGTCGACCTCGACCTTCTCGCCGTACTTGTGCGTCTTCCACACGTTGTAGAAGAACGGAAGCATGGACATGCCGAGCAGGAACGAGCTGATGGTGGAGATGGTGTTCAGCGCGGTGAATCCGTCGGCGGCGAGGTAGTCCGCGTACCGCCGCGGCATGCCCTCGGCGCCCAGCCAGTGCTGCACCAGGAACGTGCCGTGGAAGCCGATGAACAGCGTCCAGAAGGTGATCTTCCCGAGCCGCTCGTCCAGCATCTTGCCGGTGAACTTCGGCCACCAGAAGTGGAAGCCGGCGAACATCGCGAAGACCACGGTGCCGAAGACGACGTAGTGGAAGTGCGCGACGACGAAGTACGAGTCCGAGACGTGGAAGTCCATCGGCGGCGAGGCCAGGATGACACCGGTCAGACCGCCGAAGGTGAAGGTGATCAGGAAGCCGATGGTCCACAGCATCGGTGTCTCGAAGGACAGCGAGCCCTTCCACATCGTGCCGATCCAGTTGAAGAACTTCACACCTGTCGGCACCGCGATCAGGAAGGTCATGAACGAGAAGAACGGCAACAGCACGCCGCCCGTCACGTACATGTGGTGCGCCCAGACCGTCACCGAGAGGCCGGCGATGGCGATGGTGGCACCGATCAGGCCGATGTAGCCGAACATCGGCTTGCGGCTGAAGACCGGGATGACCTCGGAGACGATGCCGAAGAACGGCAGCGCGATGATGTACACCTCAGGATGGCCGAAGAACCAGAAGAGGTGCTGCCACAACAGCGCTCCGCCGTTGGCGGCGTCGAAGACGTGCGCCCCGAATTTGCGGTCCGCCTCCAGGGCGAACAGCGCGGCGGCCAGCACCGGGAAGGCCAGCAGCACCAGGACACCGGTCAGCAGCACGTTCCAGGTGAAGATCGGCATGCGGAACATCGTCATGCCCGGTGCGCGCATGCAGATGATCGTGGTGATGAAGTTGACCGAGCCGAGGATGGTGCCGAAGCCGGAGAGGGCCAGACCCATGATCCACATGTCGGCGCCGACGCTCGGCGAGCGGACCGCGTCCGACAGCGGCGAGTAGGCGAACCACCCGAAGTCGGCCGCGCCCTGCGGGGTGAGGAAACCGCCCACCGCGATCAGCGAGCCGAAGAGGTAGAGCCAGTAGGCGAACATGTTCAGCCGCGGGAAGGCCACATCGGGCGAGCCGATCTGCAGCGGCATGATCCAGTTCGCGAAGCCGGCGAACAGCGGGGTGGCGAACATCAGCAGCATGACCGTGCCATGCATGGTGAACGCCTGGTTGAACTGCTCGTTCGACATGATCTGCGTGCCCGGACGGGCGAGCTCGGCGCGCATGAGGAGCGCCATGACGCCGCCGACGCAGAAGAAGACGAACGACGTGATCAGGTACAGGCTGCCGATCTTCTTGTGGTCCGTCGTCGTCATCCAGTCGACAACGATCTGGCCGGGCCGCTTGGGCCGTCCGGAGGCTGTCGCCGGAGCTGTCGCGGCGGCACCCTGGGGTTCGTTGAGGATGCTCACGGGTTATTCGTCTCCGCATTCTTGGCGCCGCCCGTGGTGGCGGTACCCGCCGGGATGTAGCCGGTCTGGCCCTTCTTCGCCAGGTCCTCCAGGTGCTTCTGGTAGCGCTCCGGGGAGACGATCTTCACGTTGAAGAGCATCCGGGAGTGGTCGACGCCGCACAGCTCGGCACACTTGCCCCGGTAGGTGCCCTCCTTGTTGGGGGTCACCTCGAAGCGGTTGACGTGGCCCGGGATGACGTCCTGCTTCATCAGGAACGGGATGGCCCAGAAGGAGTGGATGACGTCCCGGGAGGTCAGGATGAACTGGACCTTCTCGCCCTTGGGCAGCCACAGCGTGGGGCCCGGGTTCTTGGTCTGCGGGTTCACATCGGCCGGAGTGCCCGCCGTGTAGACGCCCTCGGCACCCTTCGGGAAGCCCTTGGTCATCCGGTCCGGGATGGCGCTCAGTTCCTTGTCCAGCGCCTTGTCCGTGTTGACGTCCGTCCTGGGGTCGCCGTCCACGTCCTCGATGTAGTTGATGCCCCAGCTCCACTGGTAACCAACGACGTTGATCACATGGGTGGGCTTCTTCGAGGTCGCCAGAAGCTTGGTCTCGTCCCGGGCCGTGAAGTAGAACAGCACCGCGATGATGATGATCGGGACCACGGTGTACAGGGCCTCGATGGGCATGTTGTACCGGGTCTGCGGCGGGATCTCGACCTTGGACCTGGAGCGCCGGTGGAAGATGACGCTCCACAGGATCAGGCCCCACACCAGCACGCCCACGGCGAGCGCGGCCGCCCAGGAGCCCTGCCACAGGGAGAGGATCCGCGGCGCCTCGTCCGTTACCGGGGTGGGCATGCCGAGACGGGGGAAGTCCTTGGATGTGCAACCGGTCGCGGTTGCCAGGACCAGGCCCGCTGCCGACGCCTGCTGCAGCTTCCGCCGCATCGGGCGCCGCGACGTGGGGGTGCCTCCCACGGCGCCCGAAGGGCGCTCGTGGGGGAGGTCGGAGCCGTTGGGACTCACGTAGCGCCTTCCCGAGAGTCTCGCCCGCGTCGGTCGGGCGGCCCTCTTACGTGGTCGGGCGCCGGCCCAGGCGCGGGCAGGGGTTTGGATGTTTATGCGGACCAAACCCTAGCCGACGCCATTTGGGGTCGCGCGGGGAGGGGGTGTAACGCGCCGCGTGCCACCCCGATGGGCCGGGACGCATCCGCGCCGCCCCCGAACTGAGGCTGGACAGGCCCCTTCCCGGCCGGGAAGGGCACCGAGTACGCCGGGGACGGGTGCGGCGGTAGCGTACAAGTGTGTCCTATTTCGATGCCGCGTCCTCGCTCCCCCTCCACCCGGTCGCGCGGCAGGCGCTGCTGGCGGCGGTGGACGAGGGGTGGGCCGACCCGGCACGCCCGCACCGCGAGGGCCGGCGCGCCCGGATGCTGCTGGACGCGGCCCGCGAGACGGCAGCCGAGGCGCTGGAGTGCCGGCCGGACGAACTGCGCTTCACCTCTTCGGGTACCCAGGCCCTGCACACCGGGATCGGCGGCGCGCTCACGGCGCGGCGGCGCGCCGGGCGGCGACTGGTCGTCTCCGCGGTCGAACACTCTGCCGTACTGCACGCGGGCGAGGCCCACGAGCGGGCGGGCGGCCTGGTGCACCAGGTGGAGGTCGACCGCACCGGACGGATCGACGCACAGGAGTGGGCACAGGCGCTCGGCGAGGACTGCGCGCTGGCCTGTCTGCAGTCGGCCAACCACGAGGCCGGCACCGTGCAGCCGGTGGCCCGGGTGGCCGAGGTCTGCGCCGCGGCGGGCGTGCCGCTGCTGGTGGACGCGGCCCAGTCACTCCCCTGGGGGCCGGTGGAGGGGCACTGGTCGCTGCTGACCGGCAGCGCCCACAAGTGGGGAGGGCCGCCCGGGGTGGGGCTGCTCGCCGTGCGCAAGGGCGTGCGGTTCGCTCCGCCCGGGCCGGTGGACGAACGGGAGTCCGGAGCCGCCCCCGGCTTCGGGAACGTCCCCGCCGTGGTCGCGGCGGCCGCGTCGCTGCGCGCCGTACGGGCAGAGGCCGAGGCGGAGGGCGCCCGGCTGCGGGCCCTGGTGGACCGGATCCGGGCCCGGGTGCCCGGACTGGTCCCGGACACCGAGGTCGTCGGCGATCCGGTGCGCAGACTGCCGCACCTGGTGACCTTCTCCTGTCTGTACGTGGACGGCGAGGCGCTGCTGCACGCGCTGGACGCCGCCGGGTTCTCGGTCTCCAGCGGCTCGTCCTGCACCTCCGGCACCCTGACGCCGAGCCATGTGCTGCGGGCCATGGGGGTGCTCTCGGAGGGCAATGTGCGGGTGTCACTCCCGCCGGGGACGCAGGAGAGCGAGGTGGACCGGTTCCTCCAGGTGCTGCCGGGAGCCGTCGCGGAGGTACGGGCCCGGCTGGGAGCCGCACCCGCGGCCGGGGCCGCCGAGGACGCCGGGGGCACGACGGCCGGGGACGCCGGCCCGGACCGGGACACGGCCGCGGACGTCGCCGCGACGGCGGCGACACCCCCGGAAGGAGCCGGGGAGATCACGGTCGACGCGCGCGGGAGGCTGTGTCCGCTGCCGGTGATCGAGCTGGCCAAGGCTGTGGGGCGGGTCCCGGCAGGGGGCCTGGTGCGGGTGCTGGCCGACGACGAGGCCGCCCGGCTCGACATCCCGGCCTGGTGCGAGATGACCGGACACGCCTTCGAGGGAGCGGAGGGCGTCGAGTACCGGGTGCGGAGAGCGGGCGGCAGCGGATGAGCGCCCCCGCTGCGGGGTGGCCCCGCGTCACAGAAACGCCCCCGAGGGGATGTACGGCGACGGGGGCCGCAGGCCGCGGAAGCAGACGAACCCCTCGGAGCGGAGCTCCAGGCCCGCGCGGAGGCCCACGTCGACCGCCCACTGCTGCTCCGCGGTGACGTCCTGCACCTCCACCTCGGTCCCCTCCGGCACCCTGTGCAGTGCCGCGGTGAGCACTCGGGTGGCGATCCGCCGCGAGGTGGCGCCGAGCAGCGCGACTCTGCTCCCGTCGGCGGTGAGGTAGCAGTAGCCGCTGCCGGCCAGGTCGTCGGCGACGACCAGCCGGTGGTGCCGGATCAGGAAGTCGTGGTCGGGACCGTGCGCCCCGCCGCGCAGCCGCCGGTCCACGGAGTCGAGCAGATCGCGTTCGCGGGGGCCGCCCTCGACCGCGGCGCCCTCGGCGCCGCCCAGTCCCGCCCGGTCGACGGGGCCCCGCATCCGGATGGTGGGGTGCAGCGCGAACCCGGCCTGCCGGTAGACGCGCGCGGCGGCGGGATGCCGCGAGCAGCAGATGATCCCGCGCAGGCAGCCGCGCCCGTACTCCAGGGTGCGCTGCAGCAGGGCCCGGCCGACGCCCCCGCCCTGGACACCGGGCAGTACGACGAGGAGGGCCAGGCCCCAGGTGCCCTCGCGGATGTGGGACTGGGCCGCGCCGACGGCCCGGCCGTCGGCGTCCTCGGCGAGCCAGCTGCCCGCGGGGTCGTGCCGGACGATGTGCAGGATCTGCGCGCGTTTGAGCGCCGCGCGGTCCGCCGAGGGCGGATTCGGTGCGTCGCCCTTGAGTTGGTGCGAGGCCCCGAACGCCGCCTCGGCCAGCGTCCGTACCGTCTCCGCGTCGTCTTCGGTGTCCCTGACAGGTCGCAGCAGCATCGGAGCACGCTACGGCAGCCCGCCGGGGCCGGGCGAGCGCCGCTGCGGTCCCGGCCGGAGCCGGCACCGCAGCGGTGGGGGCACGCACACGGGGCCGGAGCGGTCCCCCGGCCCGGGCGCTACGGCAGGGCGAGCATCCGCTCCAGGGCGAGCTTGGCGAACTTCTCCGTCTCCGCGTCGACCTCGATCCGGTTGACGACGGTGCCGTCGGCCAGCGACTCCAGGGCCCACACCAGATGCGGCAGGTCGATGCGGTTCATGGTGGAGCAGAAGCAGACGGTGCGGTCCAGGAAGACGATCTCCTTGTCCTCGGCGGCGAAACGATTCGCCAGCCGCCGGACGAGGTTCAGCTCGGTGCCGATGGCCCACTTGGATCCGGCGGGAGCCGCCTCCAGGGCCTTGATGATGTATTCGGTGGAGCCGACCTGGTCGGCCGCGCCGACGACCTCGTGCTTGCACTCCGGGTGCACCAGGACGTTGACGCCGGGGATGCGCTCGCGCACCTCGCGGACCGAGTCCAGCGAGAAGCGGCCGTGCACGGAGCAGTGGCCGCGCCACAGGATCATCCGCGCGTCGCGGAGCTGCTGCGGGGTCAGCCCGCCGTTCGGCTTGTGCGGGTTGTAGACCACGCAGTCGTCCAGCGTCATGCCCATGTCGCGAACGGCGGTGTTGCGGCCGAGGTGCTGGTCGGGCAGGAACAGCACCTTCCCGCCCTGGCCGAAGGCCCACTCGAGCGCCCGCTTGGCGTTGGAGGAGGTGCAGATGGTGCCGCCGTGCCGTCCGGTGAACGCCTTGATGTCCGCCGAGGAGTTCATGTACGAGACCGGGACGGTCGTCTCGGCGATCCCGGCCTCGGTCAGCACGTCCCAGCACTCGGCGACCTGCTCGGCCGTGGCCATGTCCGCCATGGAGCAGCCGGCCGCCAGGTCGGGCAGGACCACCCGCTGCTGCGCCGAGGTGAGGATGTCGGCCGACTCGGCCATGAAGTGCACACCGCAGAAGACGATGTACTCGGCCTCGGGCCGGGCCGCCGCTTCCCGCGCCAGCTTGAAGGAGTCACCGGTCACATCGGCGAACTCGATGACCTCGTCGCGCTGGTAATGGTGGCCGAGCACGAAGACACGGTCGCCGAGCTGCTCCTTCGCGGCGCGCGCCCGGGCCACCAGGTCCGGGTCGGAGGGAGCGGGAAGGTCGCCGGGGCACTCGACCCCGCGCTCGCTCCTGGGGTCGGCCTCGCGGCCGAGCAGCAGCAGCGCGAGCGGGGTCGGCTGCACGTCCAGCGGCTGGGCGGCACTCAACAGGACCAGCCCTTTCTGTAGCTCAGTAGCGTCGGAGGCGCCACACGGAGCCGTACCGGTCAGGCGCGGGACACGCTTCCCCGCGCGGCCTTCCGGTGCGGCCCCCATCGGATTCTCGTCTAAGTGACGCTATCTATCATAACCGCTTCACGTCAGTTTGACGATGCCCATCGCGTCGATGTGACGCATTCCCACGCGCTCCGGCGGTGTGCGAGCATGAAGTGACCACTCCTGGAATGAATCCGGGATGCCGCCGGTTAGGCCGACGGTAAGAGTGCAGTCCGTACAACCCGGGAGAGAAGCAGATGTCCGTTTCGGACGAGACCGCTGTAAGCGAGGGCATCATCCTGTCCGACGCCGCCGCCGCGAAGGTCAAGAGCCTGCTGGAGCAGGAGGGCCGCGACGATCTGGCGTTGCGCGTCGCCGTCCAGCCGGGCGGCTGCTCCGGCCTGCGGTACCAGCTCTTCTTCGACGAGCGCTCGCTCGACGGCGACGTGGTCAAGGACTTCGGTGGCGTCAAGGTCGTCACCGACCGGATGAGCGCCCCCTACCTCGGCGGCGCCTCCATCGACTTCGTCGACACCATCGAGAAGCAGGGCTTCACGATCGACAACCCGAACGCCACCGGCTCCTGCGCCTGCGGCGACTCGTTCAACTGAGCCACCGGCCCGCGGCGGCCGCCGACGGCGGACACCGGGCGGCGCCGGCCGGTCGCGGCCATGGCGAGGGCGGCGGACTCCCCCCACCAGGAGTCCGCCGCCCTCGCCGGTTCCGGGCGGGCGGGGCCGCGCTCACTTCCTCGGCAGCTTCTCGCCGTTCCGCGCGTCCAGCACCTTGCGGTCGCCCAGCTTCTCGTCGAGTTCCACCTCGACCGTCTGCCGTTTGGCGATCTTGACGCAGACCTTCTTGCCGTCCTTGCCGGCCTTCTTCTCACCGGCTTCGACGGAGACCCGCACCGCGGACCCCGACTCCTCGGCCTCGGCCCGGTAGGTGTCGCACACCCCGCCCCAGAAGCTCAGCTCCAGCGTGCGCCCGTGCACCTCGTACGACTCGACCGCCTGCGAGGGCTTCTTCCCCGGCCCCGTGCTGCCGTCCGGCACCGGAGGATGGCCGGAGGTCTTCGACGGCTTGAGGTACTCGGGCGACACCGCCGGATGGGTGACCTCCAGGTCTCCCCCGCCCGACCGCTTGACCTGGTAGATCCACGCCGGCACCAGCAGCGGCTCGCCGTGCGAGCGTTCCAGCGCGAGCCCGAACGACGCGCCGCCGATCCTGGTCGGCTCGTTCCCCTGGGCCCCCTCGCGGTGGCCGCCGCGCGCCTGCTCGGCCTTGTTCAGCCGGTCGAGCGTCGCGGTGGCGCTGCCCACCGGGTAGGCCTCGCCCTTGCGGGTCTTGTTCCAGTTCCCCTGCGCCCGGGTGACCGCACCCTTGTCGTCCACCACGAAGGTGCTGTCCCAGCCGTGCGTGGGCAGACCTGCCACTTCGGGCGAGGCGGTCACGGTACGGGTGCCGCCGACCGGCGACCCGGCGTCCAGCGAGGCGTCCTGGAGCCCGAGCGCGCGCAGCGCGGGGCGCACGGCCTTCTTCGCCTCGGCGGCGGAGAGCGGCTCACCGCCGGGCGCCGGGTCGGGGTCGGCGTCCAGCGGCACCGTTCCGCCGTTCTGATACGTCCACGCGCCGCCGCCGGCTCCCCGCTCGACGGTCAGCCGGGGGTCCTTCCCCTTGCTGTCGCCGCCCGCCTGCCAGCGGCCCGCCTCGGCCTCGACCCCGCCCTCGATCCCGAAGGCCGCCGCGAGCCGGGCCGCCTCGGCGCGGCTCACCCGGTGTCCGGGCTTGCGGACGGCGGCGGACTCGGGACCGTCCGGCAGCTCTCCCTCGGCCCGGTAGCCGCGCGGGCCCATCGGCTCGCCCGGCGCGATGCCCTCGCCGCGGTCCTGGTCGGACGCGGTCGTGCCGTCCAGCGCCAGCTTCGGAGGGCCGCTGTCACCGTCGGCTGCGGCGCTCTCGGAGTCCGAACCGCCGGAGGAGGCGGAGGACGCCCAGTACGCGCCGCCCCCGCCGGCCAGCAGCACCGCGGTCGCCACAGCCGCGACGGAGAGCCGCCGCCGCCTGCTCCGGGGGGCCGGCCGGTCCTCGGTCTCGGGGGACTGGTCTGTACTCACCGAAAACTCCTTTGGCTCCGCGTCCATGGGGTTCTCCCTCGTCGCGAGGTCCTCCCGCACACCCTCCCCGCGGGCGAGGAGAGGCGCGCTCCCTCATGCGAGGGGGACGTGAGTGGGACGGGGAGCGGGAGCCGACGGTTCCAGAGGGGCGCTCGGCGAGCGCCCCGGCCGCCTCAGTCGCCGTACTCGGACATCCCCTCCAGGAGGCGTGCGGAGCGTACCGGAACGCGCACGCCGTGCAGCGCGGGCAGCGGCGCGCGGTGCTGCTCCTGCGCCCCCGCGGGCGCAACCGTCCAGTGCGGGGCCATCCGCGCGCAGTCGCCGAGGAGTTGCTCCATCGACTCGTGCTCGGCGTATCCGGGCGGGAAAAGCGCTGTTTTCGGCATGAGGATCACGCTACGGATCCGATGACCTGCCCGTAAGACCCTACTATGAGGTAGTTGTGTCCTGTTCGGCTCGGCGGGCCCAGCGGGTAGCGTGGCGCTGGCCTTCCCCTCGTGCGCTGGGCGTACGGGGGCACCCGATGTCTCTCAGGAGCAGAATTCGTCGTGCGTATCGCAGTCTGCGGCTCCATCGCAAACGACCACCTGATGACCTTCCCGGGGCGCTTCTCCGACCAACTGGTCGCCGATCAGTTGCACACGGTCTCGCTCTCCTTCCTCGTCGACGGCCTCAACATCCGCCGAGGCGGCGTCGGCGCCAACATCGCCTTCGGCATGGGCCAGCTCGGTGTCCAGCCGATCCTCGTCGGTGCGGCGGGAGAGGACTTCGAGGAATACCGCGCCTGGCTCGAACGACACGGTGTGGACACCGAGTCCGTGCACATCTCCGAGGTCGCGCACACCGCACGATTCGTCTGCACCACCGACGCGGACAACAACCAGATCGGCTCGTTCTACACCGGCGCCATGACCGAGGCCAGGAACATCGAGCTCAAGCACGTCGCCGACCGGGCGGGCCGGCTCGACCTCGTCCTCATCGGGGCCGACGACCCCGAGGGCATGATGCGGCACACCGAGGAGTGCCGCGCCCGCGGCATCCCCTTCGCCGCCGACTACTCGCAGCAGATCGCGCGGATGGACGGCGACGGCATCCGGGCGCTGACCGACGGCGCCACCTACCTCTTCTCCAACGAGTACGAGAAGGAGCTGATCGAGACCAAGACGGGCTGGAGCGACGAGGAGGTCCTCCAGCGCGTGGGGACCCGCGTGACCACCCTCGGCAAGAACGGCGCCCGCATCGACCGCGCGGGCGAGGAGCCGATCCTGGTCGGCTGCGCCGAGGAGAAGCAGAAGGCCGACCCCACAGGCGTCGGCGACGCCTTCCGCGCCGGATTCCTCTCCGCGCTGGTCTGGGGCGTCGGCCTGGAGCGCGCCGCGCAGGTGGGCTGCATGCTCGCCACCCTCGTCATCGAGACGGTCGGCACCCAGGAGTACGAGCTCAAGCGCGTCCACTTCATGGAGCGCTTCACCAAGGCCTACGGCCACGACGCCGCCACCGAGGTCCAGGGCCACCTGGTCTGACCCCGGAGCGCCGCGGCGCCGCCCCCTACCGCCCCGCCGCGGGTGGTACGGGGCGGCGGCGCCGCGCGCCGGACCGGCCGGTCACTCCGGGACGGCCGGCCGCACCAGTCCGCTCTCGTACGCGGCCACCACCAACTGCGCCCGGTCCCGGGCGCCGAGCTTGGCCATGGCCCGGTTGACATGGGTCTTGACGGTGAGCGGGCTGACGTCGAGCCGGACGCCGATCTCGTCGTTGGACAGCCCCCCTGCCACCTGCGCCAGCACCTCGCGCTCGCGGGCGGTCAGTGCATCCAGCCGGGCAGCACGCCCCCCGGCCGCCGGGTCGTCCCCCTCCACGGCGCCGCCCTGTGCCAGGAACCGGGCTATCAGCCCCTTGGTCGCCACCGGCGAGAGCAGCGCGTCTCCCTTGGCCGCCGTCCGCACCGCGGAGAGCAGCTCCCCCGGCTCGGCGCCCTTGCCCAGGAACCCCGAGGCCCCCGCGCGCAGTGCCGCGACCACGTACTCGTCCACCTCGAAAGTGGTCAGGATGACGACCCTGACCTCGGCCAGCGCCGGGTCGGCACTGATGGCGCGGGTGGCGGCCAGCCCGTCGGTGCCGGGCATCCGGATGTCCATCAGCACCACGTCCGCGCCCCGCTCGCGCACCAGCGCCACCGCCCCGGCGCCGTCGGCCGCCTCGCCCACCACTTCCATATCGGGCTCGGAGTCCACCAGCACCCGGAAGGCGCTGCGCAGCAGCGCCTGGTCGTCGGCGAGTACGACACGGATCATGCCGGGGTCTCCTTCCGGGGCGCCGTCGTCTCCAGCGGCAACCGTACGTGGACCCGGAATCCGCCGCCGGGCAGCGGCCCGGTCTCGCAGACACCGTGCAGTGCGGCGGCCCGCTCCCGCATACCGACGAGGCCGTGCCCGCCGGTGCCGCCCGCGGCCCGCCCCGGCTCGTCCCCGTCCGCGGGATCCGCCGCTTCGTCGGGAACGGTGTGCGTGGTGCCCGCCCCGTCGTCGACGACCACGATCTCCAACGCCTCCGCGTCCCGCTGTATCCGCACCTCGGCGTGGGCGCCGCTGCCCGCGTGCTTGTGCACGTTGGTCAGGGCCTCCTGGACGACCCGGTAGGCGGTCAGGTCCACGGCCGAGGAGAGCGGCGGCCCCCCGGCGGGCAACGGTGCCTCCACGGCGACGGACATCCCGGCGTTGCGGAAGCCGTCCACGAGGTCGTCCAGCACCTCCAGTCCGGGCGCGGGCTCGGTGGGCGCGGTGCTCTCCCCGGACTGGCGCAGCAGCCCCACGGTGGTCTGGAGTTCGGCCAGGGCGTGCCGGCTGGCGTCCCGCACATGGGACAGCGCCTGCTTGGCCTGGTCGGGACGCCGGTCCATGACGTGCGAGGCCACCCCGGCCTGCACGTTGACCAGGGCGATGTGATGGGCGACCACGTCGTGCAGCTCGCGGGCGATGCGCATCCGCTCCTCGGCGACCCGCCGCCTGGCCTCCTCCTCACGGGTGCGCTCGGCGCGCTCGGCCCGCTCCTGGATGGCGTCGACGAAGGCGCGCCGGTTGCGCACGGCCTCGCCGACGGCGGCGGCCAGCGCGGTCCAGGCGAAGATGCCGAGGTTCTCCTGCGCGTACCACGGCCGGGCTCCGAAGAGCATGCTCGCGCCGGTGAGCACACCGACGCTGACCGCTCCGACCTGCCAGCTGGTACGGCGGTCGGTGGTGTTGCTGACGGTGTAGAGCGCGATGACGGCGGCCGAGACGAGCGGCGCCTCGGGCGCCGAACCGCCGGTGGGGCCCTCGCCCGCGGCGAGCGCGAGGACCGATATCGCCCCGGTCAGCAGCAGCACCGGCATCGGAGCCCGGCGGCGCAGCGCCAGCACCCCGCAGGAGAGCGCCGCCAGCAACACCGTCTGACCGCTGATCTCGCGCTCCGCGAACCGCGGCTGGCCGTCGGGTCCGTGCGGCTCGGTCGAGGCGCCGAGGAGGATGCAGCAGAAGGTCCCGACAGCGATGAGGGCGTCGACCGCGTGGGGATGCGCGCGGAGGCGCTCGCGGATGTCGCGGAGGGTTACAGCAGGCACCGTATGCCCGGCTCTCCTGGTGTGTGTGCCGTCGTGGTCTGCGTGCGGGTCGTCGGGGGCGTCGGGAGTGAGGAACAGGACGGAGGCGCCCGGTCGTGCGGCGCCGGACGCGGGCTAACCGGGGATGAGTCCGTCGTCGCCGAGCATCTTGCGCACCTCGTCCAGGTCGGCCTCGGGCGCGGGCAGGATCAGCTCGGAGGGTTCGAGCGCGTCGTCGGGCAGCGGGCTGCCCAGCCGGCGAACGGCGTCGAGCAGCGCGTGGAGCGTGCGGCGGAAGCCGGTCTCGTCTCCGCTCTCCATCTCCTCGAGCAGCTCGTCGTCGAGCCTGTTCAGTTCGGCGAAGTGGCTGTCGTCCAGTCTGACCTGGCCCTCGCCCATGATCCGTACGATCATGCCGTTCTCCTCCTCAGGCTGCGCGGGGGTGCCGCTGAGGCCCGGTTCACTCCTTGTTGAACCTGGGCGCGTCCTGCTGCCGTCCGTTGGCCTGACCCTCCTGGTCCTGGCCCCCCTCGATGGCCTGCTGGCCGCCGCTGCCGCTGCCGCCGGCCAGCTCCGCCTTCATCCGCTGCAACTCCAGCTCCACGTCGCTGCCACCGGAGAGGCGGTCGAGCTCGGCGGTGATGTCGTCCCTGGCCATGCCGGAGGGGTCGTCCAGCGCCCCGGAGGCCAGCAGCTCGTCGATGGCGCCGGAGCGGGCCTGGAGCTGGGCCGTCTTGTCCTCGGCCCGCTGGATGGCCATGCCGACGTCGCCCATCTCCTCGGAGATGCCCGAGAACGCCTCGCCGATCCGGGTCTGCGCCTGCGCGGCGGTGTAGGTGGCCTTGATGGTCTCCTTCTTGGTGCGGAAGGCGTCCACCTTGGCCTGCAGCCGCTGCGCCGCCAGGGTGAGCTTCTCCTCCTCGCCCTGCAGCGTCTGGTGCTGCCCCTCCAGGTCGGTGACCTGCTGCTGGAGAGCGGACCTGCGCGAGAGCGCCTCCCGGGCCAGGTCCTCGCGGCCCAGCGCGAGCGCCTTCTTGCCCTGCTCCTCCAGCTTGGAGGACTGCCCCTGCAACTGCGTCATCTGCAGCTCCAGGCGCTTTCTGGAGGTGGCGACGTCCGCGACGCCGCGGCGCACCTTCTGCAGCAGTTCGAGCTGCTTCTGATACGAGTAGTCGAGCGTCTCACGCGGGTCCTCGGCCCGGTCCAGGGCCTTGTTGGCCTTCGCGCGGAAGATCATCCCCATACGCTTCATGACACCGCTCATGGGCCTCGCGCGCCCCCTTCGTAACGGACTCAAACCCTCGGCAACCTACAGACCCCAGGGTACGGGGCTGTCTTCCATTACCGCACCGTTCGAGTGCGGAAACGCTCCTCCGTGAGGACGATCAGCCTCCCGCGCTCTCCGGCGCAGGGAGTAGGCACCCGTCCGCGACAGGGACCGGTGATTCCAGTCCCTACCCCTGGGGGCTGGGGCGCACTCCGCGTCACACCGTACTCTTGAGGTGTGTTCCGTAGCCGTTCGAAAGCAGGGCAGGCCGGCTCATCCCAGGTGATGGCGGCCGAGCCCCACCAGCCCCGCGACCCGCAAGCCCCCAAGGGTCGCCCCACTCCCAAGCGCAGCGAGGCGCGCGGTCCGCGCCGCCCGATGGCCACCGGGCCGCAGAGCCGCAAGGACGCGGCCAAGCGGCAGCGTGAGGCTCGCCGGGCCGAGCTGGCCAAGCAGCGCGAGGCGCTGGCCAGCGGGGACGAGCGCCATCTGCCGGCCCGCGACAAGGGTCCGGTGCGGCGCCTGGCGCGCGATTTCGTGGACTCCCGGTTCAGCGTGGCGGAGTTCTTCCTGCCGATGGCCGTGATCATCCTCGTCCTGAGCATGCTGCCCCCGGTGCAGCTCAAGAACATCTCGCTGCTGCTGTGGCTCGTGGTGATCGTGCTGATCGTCATCGACTCCATCGGCACCACGGTGCGGCTCAAGAAGCGGGTCCGGGAGCGCTACCCGAACGAGAACCGCCGGGGCGCCATCGCCTACGCGCTGATGCGGACCCTTCAGATGCGCCGCATGCGCCTGCCCAAGCCGCAGGTCGCGCGCGGCGAGAAGCCCTGATCAGGCAGGAGCTGGTCGCCCGGCAGCTCGAGGAGCGGATCGCCGCGCACTTCGAGGTAGGGCGGCGGCTCCGGGTGCTGGACGCCGGGCTGGGCGACGGCGCGCAGGCGCTGCGGCTGGCGCGGGCCGGTCACCAGGTCACCGGCCTGGAGTCCGATCCGGCGCGGCTCGCGGCGCTGGACGCGGCGCTCGCGGAGGAGCCCGAGGGGATACGCGCCCGCTTCCGCACCCGGGCCGGCGGCGGCCAGGACACCGGGGCACATTTCCTGCCCGGCACCTTCGACCTGGTGCTCGGTCACGACATCCTGGGCCGGTCCCGGGACCCGGACAGCACACTGGCCGGGCTCGCCCGGGTGCTCGACACCGGCGGGCTGCTCTCGCTCGTCCTGCCCAACGTGGCGGCCCGGGCGATGCGGCCCGGGCTCGCCGGGGACTGGGCGGGCGCCCGGGCGGCGCTGGAGGCCGAGCCCGGCGAGAGCGACCGCTTTCTGCGGCTGGAGGCCCTGACCTCGTTCCTCGCCCGGATCGGCGTGCCCATGGACCGCTGGTACGGCGTGGGGGTGCTCGCACCGGGCGACCCGGCCGGTCCCGCCGAGGCCCTGGAGGCGGAGGAGCGGGCCTGCCGCATGGACCCCTACCGGGGCGTGGCCGAGTCGCTGCACCTGTTCGGGGTGCGGGGCTGAGGCCCGGAGTGCGGGGCTGAAGCTTGTCCGGGGGCCGAGGTCGCTGGTGCGGGACTGAGGCCGCCCGGCCGTGCCGGGCGGCCGTCCGGACGGTGCCGGGGCCCGCGGGGCCCGGTGTGTGCGCAGCCCCGCTCGGCTCTCCCGGAGACGGCCGCCGGTCAGCCGGCGGCGGGCCGGAACTCGGGCGGATCGCGTAGCTCGATGTCGGCCCGCTCGATGCCCTGCTCCCGGGCGAGGTGGGCAAGCGTCTCGGACCGGGCCTGCTCCGGCGCCTGGGTGTCGATGAAGGCGCCCAGCCACTCCCCCGTCCGCCGGTTGTAGGCGAGCTGCCGGGCGGCCGCGGCGCTGCTGATGGTGCCCGTCTCCTCGACCGTGAAGTCGGTGCCGATGGCCGCCTTGGCCACATGGGCCGCGCACACGTCCATGAAGCGGGGACTGGGGCGCTCGTCACCCCCGTGGAAGAAGGCCTCGACCGCGTCGGGCCCGCGCACCGACCGTTCGGCGAAGATCCCGGCCTTCTTCAGCGTCGCCAATGTCCGCTCCACCTTTTCGGCCGGGCCCCGCAGCACCACGTAAACCGCACCTCGTACGTCCATGCGCACCGAGGGTAGCGGCTGTCGGATACCGGCGAGACCGGTCGCCGGCCGGACCGCCGCACCGAACCCCGGGCCGAGCGCGGGGCGGGCTCCGGGGTGCGCGGGGCGCCGCCCCGTCACCCGGCGGCGGCCTCCCCGGTGTCCGCCTCCGAAGCCGAACGCAGGCTCATCGGCCCGTAGACGGTGCTGCCGTCCTCCTGGAGGGTGACCTGATCGGTGCCGCCCTCCAGCAGTTCCCGCCACACCTCGCCGATCCACGACTCGGCGTCCGACTGGGTGGGGAACTCCTCCGGCTCCACGGCCGGTTCGGTCTCCGTGCCGTCGGCCTTCTCGAACCGCCACGTCCACGCCATCAGTGCCTCCGTAAGATCGCCGGTTGCTCCCGGAAGCGTAGTCCCCCGTGCGCACGCGACGGCAGGTCACGAGACGATCGGAGGGTGGAACTCACTCTGCTCGGCACCGGCGGTCCCGCCGGCCTCCCGCTGCCCGACTGCCCCTGCGCCCGCTGCGCCGCCGCCACCGGCAGCGAGGCACGGGCGGCGACGGCGGTGCTGGTGGACAGCACCCTGCTGCTGGACCTGACCCCGGGGCCGGCGCTCGCCGCGGCACGGGCCGGGCGGTCGCTCAGCGGGGTGCGGCAGGTGCTGCTGACCCATCCGCACGACGGTCCGGCCCCGGAGGTGCCCGCCGGGCTGCCGTCCCCCGTCCGGCTGCCGGACCGCCAGGAACTGGCTCTGATCAGCGGGCACCGGGTGCGGGCCCTGGCGCTGGATTCGCCCGGCACCGGCTACCTGGTCACCGGCCCCGACGGGGAGCGGCTGCTCCACCTGCCGCCGGGCGCCGCACCCGCCGGAGTGGGCGGCGGCGCCGGGCACGGCGGTCCCTGCGACACCGTGCTGATGGATGTCGCCGGGCGACCCGACGCGCTGGCCGGGCTGCGGGAGGCGGGCCTGGTCGGCGCGGGCACCGATGTCGTCGCCGTCCACCTGGGGCACGCGGTGCCGCCGGGTGCGGAGCTGCACCGGCGGCTGGCCGCCGCCGGGGCCCGGACGGTGCCGGACGGTACGACGCTCACCGCCGGCGCGTACCACGGCGGAGCGGACGGCCCGCAGGTCCCGCGCCGGACGCTGGTGCTGGGCGGGGCCCGGTCGGGCAAGTCGGTGGAGGCCGAGCGGCGGCTGGCGGCGTTCCCCGGGGTGGTGTACGTGGCGACGAGCGGCACCCGCGACGGGGACCCCGAGTGGGCGGCGCGGGTGACCGAGCACCGCGAGCGGCGCCCCGCCTCGTGGCGCACCGAGGAGACCTGCGACCTGGTGCCGCTGCTGGAACGGGAAGGGCCGCCGCTGCTGATCGACTGCCTGGCGCTGTGGCTGACCCACGCCATGGACGAGGTGGAGGCGTGGGACGACACCCGCTGGGCGCAGGGCGGGGCCGCCGAACTCTCCGCACGGGTGGGGGCGCTGCTGGAGGCCGTACGCCGCACGCCGCGGCTGCTGGTGGCGGTCAGCAACGAGGTGGGGTCCGGGGTGGTGCCGGCGACCTCGGCCGGACGCCGGTTCCGCGACGAACTGGGCAGGCTGAACGCGCGGTTCGGCGAGGAGTGCGAGCATGTGCTGCTGACGGTCGCCGGAGTGGCGCTGCCGCTGCGGTGAGGGAGCGGGACCGGCCCCGCTCCCCCAGCTCACCGCTCTCCCCCGAACTGCCGTACGGGGGCTGCTGAAGCGCTCGTGCCACTCACGTACGCTCGGCGAGCATGAGCGAGCGCAGCCTGGATCTGGACGACTTCTCCGACCTCATCGAGCGGCCGCACGGCGGCCTGCGCCAGGAGGCCGAGGAACGGCGGGCGCTGACCGGGCTGCCCCCGCGGGCCCTGGGACGGCTGGAGGACGTGGGCGAATGGCTCGGTTCCGCGCAGGCCCGGGTACCGGTGCGGCCGGTCGCCCGCCCGCGCCTGGTGGTCTTCGCCGGGGACCACGGCGTCGCCGGACTCGGCGTCTCCACCCGGCAGCCGGGCACCGCCGCCGAACTGGTCCGCGAACTGCTGGACGGCGCGTCCCCCGCAGGCATCCTCGCGCGGCAGTTCGAGGTGCCGGTGCGGGTGGTCGACATGGCGCTCGACTGCGACCCCGGGACGCTCCCGGCCGAGGTGACCCGGCACCGGGTGCGCCGCTCGTCGGGCCGCTTGGACACCGAGGACGCGCTGACCCCCGAGGAGGCCGAGGAGGCGTTCCGCACGGGGATGGTGCTCGCCGACGAGGAAGCCGACGCCGGGACCGACCTGGTGGTGCTCGGCGACCTGAGCGTCGGCGGCACCACCGCGGCCGCGACGCTGATCGCCGCGCTGTGCGGCACCGACGCTTCGGTGGTGACCGGGCGCGGCGGGGGCGGGATCGACGATCTGACCTGGATGCGCAAGTGCGCCGCTGTCCGGGACGGGCTGCGCCGGGCCCGGCCGGTGCTGGGCGACCAGCTCCAGCTGCTGGCGGCGGTCGGCGGCGCCGACCTGACGGCGATGACGGGCTTCCTGCTGCAGTCCGCGGTCCGGCACACCCCGGTGGTCCTCGACGGTGTCGTCTCCGCGGCCTGCGCGCTGGTCGGCCAACGGGTGGCCTTCCGGGCCCCGGACTGGTGGCTGGCGGGTCAGGCGGGCAGCGAACCGGCACAGGCCAAGGCCCTGGACCGGCTGGCCGCCGACCCGCTGCTGGAACAGGGCGTCGAGCTGGGCGGCGGCACCGGTGCGCTGCTGGCGCTGCCGCTGGTGCGGGCGGCGGCGGCGCTGGCCGCCGAACTCCCCGTCCAGGAGGGCCCCGTGGCCGACCCGGAGGAGCCGGGCGGGGACCCGGACACCGGACGACCCGGCGGGCCGGAGGCCCTGGACGCCACCTGAGCACCGGCGGGTGCCGGGGCGGCCGTGGCGGCGCGCCGCCACGGCCCGTGCGGAGCCCGGTCCGCTCCGGGCGGAGGCGGCGCCCTCCGCCCGGGCCCGGGGCCGGGCGGAGGGCGTGGGTAGCCTGCTCCGCCATGGACGCCTCCTCCTCCGCCGGTACTCCCCCCGGTGCTCCCGACGGTGCCGCTCCGGCCTCCGCGGCCGAGGGACTCCGGTTCGCCTTCGGCACCCTGACCGTGCTGCCGGTGCGGGTCGCCCGCTGGGACCGGCCGGCCGCCCGGGCGGGCATGGTGTGCGCTCCGGCGGTCGGGCTGGTGGTGGGCGGTCTCGCCGCGGCGGCGGGGGCCGCACTGCTGCTGTGCGGCGCGTCCGCGCTGCTGGCCGGGGTCGTGAGCACGGCGGTGCCCGCCGTGCTGACCCGGGGACTGCACCTGGACGGGCTGGCCGATGTCGCCGACGGGCTGGGCAGCGGGAAGCCCGCCGACGCGGCGCTGCGGGTGATGAAGCAGTCCGACATCGGACCGTTCGGCGTGGTCACCCTGGTGTTCGTGCTGCTGGCGCAGGTGGCCGCGCTCGCCGAGCTGTACGCGCGGGGGTGGTCCGCCGGGGCGGCCGGTGCGGTGGCCGCCGCCGTCGCCGCCCGCGGCGCGCTGGCCCTCGCTGCCCGCCGGGGCGTGCCCGCCGCACGGCCCGAGGGCCTGGGTGCCGCCGTCGCGGAGACGGTGCCGCGGGCGGCGGCGCTGGCCGCGGCGGGCTGCTGCACCGTGCTGTCGGCCGGGGGCGCCTGGCCGGCGGGACGTTCGGCCGCCATGGCGGCCGCGGCCGCTACGGCGCTGGGGCTGTGCGCCGCCGAACTGCTGCTGCGGCACTGCGTCAGACGGTTCGGCGGCGTGACCGGGGACGTCTTCGGCGGGGCGGCCGAGGCCGCGGCGAGCTGCACCCTGGTCGTGGCGGTCCTGCTGTGAGCACCGGTGCACGCGCCGGGCGGGCCGGACGGGGCGGGAGGACCTGCGACGGGAGGAAGTGGGCGGGCATACCATGCCCGGAGCGTCCGAAACCGGAGGCGCATCCCACTCCGGAGCCTGTCCAGGAAGAAGGTCTCTCCCACGTGTCTGCACTGACTCTCAGCACCTCGTCCGCTGCGACGCTGCGCGCGGACGCTGTCGTCATCGGTATCGCCAAGGGCGGCTCCGCCGGCAAGGCGGGCCGGACAGGCGGCTCCGCCGTCGTCCTCGCCGCCGGCGCGGAGGCCGTGGACAAGGCGTACGGCGGGAAGCTGGCCGCGACACTCGAGACGCTCGGCGCCGGCGGCGGCGAGGGCGAGGTCACCAAACTCCCGGCTCCACCGAGCGGGGTGAAGGCCCCGCTGGTGCTCGCGGTCGGCCTGGGCGACGCCCCCGGCAAGCAGGAGACGTACGGCACCGAGGCGCTGCGCCGGGCGGCGGGGGCCGCGGCGCGCGCGCTGGCGGGCAGCCGGAAGGCCGGGTTCGCACTGCCGCTGGAGGACGCCGAGGCGGTGGCCGCGGTCGCCGAGGGCGCGCTGCTGGGCGCCTACTCCTTCACCGCGTACCGCGGCAAGGGCAGCGAGTCCCAGGACGGCAAGGACGCCTCGGCGCCGCTGGCGGAGGTCGCGCTGCTCGGCGGCAAGCCGCGGGACAAGGCACACAAGGCGGCCGTCGACCGGGCCCTGGTCGTCGCAGAGGAGGTGCACCGCGCCCGTGACCTGATCAACACCCCGGCCAACGGGCTGGACCCCAAGGCGTTCGCCGCCGAGGCCCGCGACGCGGCCAAGGCGCACGGCCTCACCTTCGAGGTGCTGGACGAGAAGGCGCTGACCAAGGGCGGCTACGGCGGCATCCTGGGGGTCGGCAACGGCTCGGCGCAGCCGCCGCGGCTGGTGCGGATCGGCTGGTCGCACCCGAAGGCGAAGACCTCCCTGGCGCTGGTCGGCAAGGGCATCACCTACGACTCGGGCGGCATCTCGCTCAAGCCCGCCGGCCACAACGAGACGATGAAGTGCGACATGAGCGGCGCCGCCGCCGTCTTCGCCGCGGTCGTCGCCGCCGCCCGGCTGGGGCTGCGGGCGAATGTGACCGGGTGGCTGGCCCTCGCGGAGAACATGCCGTCCGGCTCGGCCACCCGTCCGGGTGATGTGCTGACCATGTACAGCGGCAAGACCGTGGAGGTGCTCAACACCGACGCCGAGGGCCGGCTGGTGCTGGCGGACGCGCTGACCCGGGCCGGCGAGGAGCAGCCGGACGCGATCGTGGACGTGGCCACCCTGACCGGCGCGATGGTGCTGGCGCTGGGCAACCGGACGTTCGGGATCATGGCGAACGACGACGGGTTCCGCGGCGCGGTGCAGGAGTCCGCGGAGGAGGCGGGCGAGGCCGCCTGGCCGATGCCGCTGCCCGGGTACCTGCGCAAGAGCATGGACTCGCCGGTCGCCGACCTCGCCAACATCGGCGAGCGGATGGGCGGCGGCCTGCTGGCCGGGGTCTTCCTGAAGGAGTTCGTCCCCGAGGACACCCGCTGGGCGCACCTGGACATCGCGGGCCCCGCCTTCAACGAGTCCGGCCCCTTCGGCTACACGCCCAAGGGCGGCACGGGCTCGGCGGTCCGTACGCTGGTCCGGCTCGTGGAGCGCACCGCGGAGAGCGGTCTGGACTGAGCCCGCGGCGGATGCGGGTCCACCGCCGGCCCCGCGTACCCGGCGCGGCCCCGGCCGCCACCGGCACCGGTGAGCGGGCGGGGCCGCGCGCCCCGGGCCCGGTTCTTCGGGTAGCGGGGGCCCGCGTCCCGGTTTCCGGCAACAGGTGCGAAGATGGATGACCGGCAGGACAGGGCCCCGCACGGCTTGACAGAAGCCGACACGACAAGGGCCGAGCAGACACACAGCGGCCGAACCTCAAGCCGCCCGGTCACAGGAGACCGGCTACGGCGTACCCATGCATGGAGGACGTGACGTGGCGAACGACGCCAGCACCGTTTTCGACCTAGTGATCCTCGGGGGCGGCAGCGGCGGTTATGCCGCCGCCCTTCGCGCCGCGCAGCTCGGTCTCGACGTCGCCCTGATCGAGAAGGACAAGCTGGGCGGCACCTGCCTGCACCGGGGATGCATCCCGACCAAGGCGCTGCTGCACGCGGGCGAGGTGGCCGACCAGTCCCGCGAGAGCGCCGAGTTCGGCGTCAAGACCTCGTTCGAGGGCATCGACATGGCCGGTGTCCACAAGTACAAGGACGGCGTGATCTCCGGCCTCCACAAGGGCCTGCAGGGGCTGGTCGCCTCCCGCAAGGTCACCTACGTGGAGGGCGCCGGCCACCTCTCCTCGCCGACCTCGGTCGACGTCAACGGCCAGCGCTACGAGGGCCGCCACATCCTGCTGGCGACCGGCTCGGTGCCGAAGTCGCTGCCGGGCCTGACCATCGACCACGAGCGCATCATCAGCTCCGACGACGCGTTGGTCATGGACCGGGTCCCGAAGTCCGCGATCATCCTGGGCGGCGGCGTCATCGGCGTCGAGTTCGCCTCGGTGTGGAAGTCCTTCGGCGCGGACGTCACCGTCGTCGAGGGCCTCAAGCACCTGGTGCCGGCCGAGGACGAGAACAGCTCCAAGCTCCTGGAGCGGGCCTTCCGCAAGCGCGGCATCAAGTTCAACCTGGGCACCTTCTTCGACAAGGCCGAGTACACCGACGGCGGGGTCAAGGTCACCCTGGCCGACGGCAAGGAGTTCGAGGCGGAGGTGCTGCTGGTCGCCATCGGCCGCGGCCCGGTCTCCGAGGGCCTGGGCTACGAGGAGGCCGGGGTCGCCGTGGACCGCGGCTTCGTGACGGTGGACGAGTACTGCCGCACCGGCGTCCCGACGATCTCCGCCGTCGGCGACCTGATCCCCACCCTGCAGCTCGCGCACGTGGGCTTCGCCGAGGGCATCCTGGTCGCGGAGCGGCTGGCGGGTCTGAACCCGGTTCCGGTCGACTACGCCGGGGTACCGCGGGTGACCTACTGCAACCCGGAGGTGGCTTCGGTCGGTCTGACCGAGGAGCAGGCCAAGGAGCGGTACGGTGCCGACAAGGTCGTCACGCTCAAGTACAACCTCGCGGGCAACGGCAAGAGCAAGATCCTCAAGACGGCAGGCGAGGTGAAGCTCGTCCAGGAGCGCGACGGTGCCGTGGTCGGCGTCCACATGGTCGGTGACCGCATGGGTGAGCAGGTGGCCGAGGCCCAGCTCATCTACAACTGGGAGGCGCTGCCCGCCGAGGTGGCCCAGCTCATCCACGCCCACCCGACGCAGACCGAGGCGCTCGGCGAGGCCCACCTGGCGCTGGCCGGCAAGCCGCTGCACTCCCACGACTGACCGCCGAGTTCGAGTCAGGGCGCGACCCATCCGCACAGCTTTGTAAGGAGCAACAGAAACCATGGCGGTTTCCGTAACCCTGCCGGCGCTCGGCGAGAGCGTGACCGAGGGCACCGTCACCCGATGGCTGAAGGCCGAGGGTGAGCACATCGAGGCCGACGAGCCGCTGCTCGAGGTCTCCACCGACAAGGTCGACACCGAGATCCCGGCCCCCGCGTCCGGGACCATCTCCTCCATCAAGGTCGCCGAGGACGAGACGGTGGAGGTCGGCGCCGAGCTGGCCGTCATCGACGACGGCTCCGGCGCGCCGGCCTCGGCGCCGGCCGCCGCCGAGGAGCCCGCCGCCGCTCCGGCGGCCGAGCCCGAGCAGCCCGCGGCACCGGCCGCCCCGGCCCAGCCCGAGCCCGCCGCCGCGCCCGCCGCCGGCGGCGCCGCCGAGGGCACCGACGTGGTGCTGCCCGCACTGGGCGAGTCCGTCACCGAGGGCACCGTCACCCGCTGGCTGAAGCAGGTCGGTGACGAGGTCGAGGCCGACGAGCCGCTGCTGGAGGTCTCCACCGACAAGGTCGACACCGAGATCCCGGCCCCCACCGCCGGTACTCTGCTGGAGATCAGCGTCGGCGAGGACGAGACGGCTGAGGTCGGCGCCAAGCTGGCCGTCATCGGTGCCGCCGGTGCCGCGGCGCCGGCACCCGCCGTACAGGCCCCGGCCGCCCCCGCGGAGCCCGCCCCGGCCCCGCAGGCGCCCGCTGCCGCTCCGGCACAGCCCGCCGCTCCGCAGGCGCCTCCGGAGCCCTCGCAGGCCCAGCCGGCCCCCGCACAGCCCGCACAGCCGGCCCCGCAGGCCCAGCCCGCCCCGGCGGCGGCCCCCGCCCCGGCCGCGCAGGCCCCGGCGGCACCGGCTCCGGAGAGCGACGGCGCCTACGTGACGCCGCTGGTCCGCAAGCTGGCGGCCGAGCAGGGCGTCGACCTCTCCGCGGTGCGCGGCAGCGGCGTGGGCGGCCGGATCCGCAAGCAGGACGTCGTCGAGGCCGCCGAGGCCAAGAAGGCGCAGGCCCCGGCCGCGGCGCCCACCGCCGCGGCGTCGGCCGCTCCGAAGTCGCCGAAGCTGGAGCCGTCGCCGCTGCGCGGCCAGACGGTGAAGATGCCGCGGATCCGCAAGCTCATCGCGGACAACATGATGAAGGCGCTGCACAGCCAGGCGCAGCTCTCCACCGTCGTCGAGGTGGACGTCACCCGGGTGATGCAG
Organism: Streptomyces sp. NPDC007025; assembly: GCF_042869455.1. Taxonomy (NCBI): domain Bacteria; kingdom Bacillati; phylum Actinomycetota; class Actinomycetes; order Kitasatosporales; family Streptomycetaceae; genus Streptomyces; species Streptomyces sp. NPDC007025. The sequence goes on from NZ_JBIAFT010000003.1 coordinate 506,693, forward strand.
CTCCGGGCCCGCGCGAAGGACTCCTTCGCGGCACGTGAGGGCGTCAAGCTCTCGCCGATGCCGTTCTTCGTGCAGGCGGCGGCCGAGGCGCTGAAGGCGCACCCGTCCGTCAACGCGCGGCTGAACGACGACGGCACCATCACCTACCACGACGTGGAGAACATCGGCGTCGCGGTGGACTCGGAGAAGGGCCTGATGGTCCCGGTCATCAAGGAGGCCGGGAACCTCAACCTGGCGGGCATCGCCCGCAAGACCGCCGATCTGGCCAAGAAGGTCCGCGAGGGCGGGCTGGGCCCGGACGACATGTCCGGCGGCACGTTCACGATCAGCAACACCGGTTCGCGGGGCGCGCTCTTCGACACCATCATCGTGAACTACCCGCAGGTCGCCGAGCTGGGCATCGGTGCCACCGTGCGCCGCCCGATGGTGGTCAACCACCCGGACCTGGGCGAGACCATCGCGATCCGCGACATGGTCTACCTGACCCTGTCCTACGACCACCAGCTCGTGGACGGCGCCGACGCCGCCCGATACCTCAACGACGTCAAGGCCCGCCTGGAGGCCGGCGAGTTCGAGGGCGAGCTGGGCCTGTAGGCCCGCGGTCACCGCGTACCGAAGGTGCCCCCGCCACACCTGTGGCGGGGGCATTTTTCGTGGCCGGCGCCGTGCCCGGCCGCCCGGCGGCCGACCGGGCGACGCGGCGGGTGCGGCCCCCGCCCACCGGATGTCTCGCGGTCCTGCCTGTCCGCCGCGGTGCCGGTGGGCGTCCCGATCGCCGACGCCGGAGAATTCGCGTGACGGATACCTCACCGTACGCAGTGGCACTGCGTGCCCGGTCACGCCGTATCGTCTAGGAGCCCACCACCTCGTTGCGAGGAGCATCTTCATGACCCCGCCCGTCGTCCAGTCGCTGCGCGAGCAGATCCGCGAGCGGATCGTGGAGGGGATCGTCAGCGGGCGGTGGAAGCCTGGCGAGCGGATCGTGGAGCGGCGGATCGCGGTGGAGCTGGAGGTCAGCCAGACGCCGGTGCGGGAGGCGCTGCGGGAGCTGGAGGCGTTGCGGCTGATCGAGTCGGCGCCGAACAAGGGCGTGCGGGTGCGGGAGCTGTCGGCGGCGGATCTGGAGGAGATCTACCCGGTGCGGGCCGGGCTGGAGCAGATCGCGGCCGAGCTGGCGGTGCCCCGGCTGGCCGGGGACGTCTCCGCGCTGCGGCCCCACGTGGCAGCGCTGTACGAGGCGGACCGGCTCGGGGACGGGGAGGCCCAGGTGCGGCACACGGTGGCCTTCCACCGGGAGCTGGTGCGCGCCGCGGGCAACAGCGTGCTGCTGCACACCTGGGAGGGGCTGGGGATCGAGGTGTGGACGGCGCTGTCGATCCGCTGGCTGGGGACGGTGCAGGAGTCGTACGCGGAGGAGCACGAGGCCGTCATGGCGGCCATCGAGCGCCGCGATCCGCACATCGGTGCGCTGGTCAAGGAGCACGTGCTGGGCTGTGCGCCCGCTCCGCGGGACTGAGGCGCGGCAGCCTGGCATTCGGTGCCGAATTTCGGGGCACGGAATGCCATTTTCGGTCTGCGGGCGGATTTCCCCTTCAGAACCTTTGATCGATCATCGATCAGAGGCGTACAGTCCCTTCGTTGGGTTCCCCTGTCCTGCCCGTCAGGGTCCACGACCCACCCGCACAACCGCCCTCCCGACCCGTTTGGAGGGGCCTACACGTCCGGAAGGTGGCCACCATGCCCGATCCCGTACGCCCGTCGTGTCCGAGCGAGCTGGACCAGCTCCCGGACCGTGATCCGCAGGAGACCGGCGAGTGGCGCGAGTCGCTCGACGCCGTAGCGGCACACGCGGGCGACGAACGAGCCGCATACCTGGTGCGTCGTACCGTCGAGCACGCCCGGAACAGCGGCCTGGCCGTACCGGCGCTGCTGGAGACGGAGTACGTCAACACGATCCCGACCTCGGCCGAGCCCGCCTTCCCGGGCGACGAGGCGATGGAATCCCGCATCACGGCGTGGAACCGCTGGAACGCGGCGGCCATGGTCACCCGCGGCAGCCGCCAGGGGCTCGGCGGCCACATAGCCACCTTCGCCTCCGCCGCCTGGCTCTACGAGACCGGGTTCCAGCACTTCTTCCGCGGGAAGGAAGGCGAGGACGGCTCCGGCGACCAGCTCTACGTCCAGGGGCACGCCTCCCCCGGCGTCTACGCCCGCGCCTTCCTCGACGGGCGGCTCACCGAGGGGCATCTGGACCGCTTCCGGCAGGAGGCCGGCGGCGAGGGACTGCCCTCGTACCCGCACCCGCGGCGGCTGCCCTGGCTGTGGGAGTTCCCCACCGTCTCCATGGGTCTGGGCCCGATCTCGGCGATCTACCAGGCGCGCTTCAACCGCTATCTGACCCACCGCGGCGTCAAGGACACCGCCGGATCGCATGTGTGGGCCTTCCTCGGCGACGGCGAGATGGACGAGCCGGAGTCGACCGCGGCGCTGGCCCTGGCCGGGCGCGAGCAGCTGGACAACCTCACCTTCGTGATCAACTGCAACCTCCAGCGCCTCGACGGCCCGGTGCGGGCCAACTTCAAGATCGTGCAGGAGCTGGAGACCCAGTTCCGCGCGGCCGGGTGGAACGTCGTGAAGTCGCTGTGGGGCAGCGCCTGGGACGAGGTCTTCGCGCTCGACACCACCGGTGCGCTGACCCGCCGGCTGCGCGAGGTGCCGGACGCGCAGTTCCAGACCTACGCCACCCGCGACGCGGCCTACATCCGCGAACACTTCTTCGGCGCCTCCCCCGCGCTCACCGAGCTCGGCAGGCTGCTGACCGACGACAAGATCACCGAGCTGTTCACGTCCTCCCGCGCCGGCCACGAGCCGCGCAAGGTGTACGCGGCCTACAGGGCGGCCGTCGAGCACAAGGGCGCGCCGACGGTGATCCTGGCGCAGACGGTCAAGGGCTGGACGCTGGGCCCGGGCTTCGAGTCCCGGAACGCCAACCACCAGATGAAGAAGCTCACGGGCAAGGAGTTCCGCGCCATGCGGGACCTGCTGGAGCTGCCGATCCCGGACAGCAAGCTGGACGACGAGCTGGTGCCGTACGTCCACCCGGGTGCCGACTCCCCCGAGGTGCGCTACCTCCAGGAGCGGCGCGCCGAGCTGGGCGGTCCGGCCCCGGCCCGCAGGGTGCACCCGGTCGGTCTGCCCGCGCCCGCCGACAAACCCTTCGACGTGCTCAAGAAGGGCTCCGGCTCGCAGGAGATCGCCACCACGATGGCGTTCGTGCGGCTGGTCAAGGACCTGATGCGGGACAAGGAGACCGGGAAGCGCTGGGTACCGATCGTGCCCGACGAGGCCCGCACCTTCGGTATGGAGTCGCTGTTCCCCTCGGCCGGCATCTACTCGCCGCTCGGCCAGAACTACGACCCGGTCGACCGCGACCAGCTGCTGTACTACAAGGAGGCCGAGGAAGGCCAGATCCTCAACGAGGGGATCACCGAGGCCGGTTCGCTGGCGGACTTCACCGCGGCCGCGACGTCGTACGCCACCCACGGCGAACCGATGATCCCGTTCTACATCTTCTACTCGATGTTCGGGTTCCAGCGCACCGCGGACCAGTTCTGGGCGCTGGCCGACCAGCTCGGCCGCGGCTTCGTCATCGGCGCCACCGCGGGCCGCACCACGATGACCGGTGAAGGCCTCCAGCACGCCGACGGCCACTCGCACCTGCTGGCCTCCACCAATCCGGCGGTCGTCTCCTACGACCCGGCGTTCGCCTACGAGGTCGGCGCCATCGTCAAGGAGGGTCTGCGCCGGATGTACGGCCCGGACGCGGCGGCGCAGGAGGACGTCTTCTACTACCTGACGGTCTACAACGAGACCAAGGTGCAGCCGCCCATGCCCGCGGGCGAGGGCGTCGAGGAGGGCATCCTCAAGGGGCTGTACCGCTTCCAGGAGGCGGCGGACGCCGCCGACGACGCGCCGCGCATCCAGCTCCTGGCCTCCGGTACGGCGATCCACTGGGTGCTGGAGGCGCAGCGGATCCTCGCCGAGGAGTGGGGCGTGGCGGCCGACGTGTGGTCGGCGCCGTCCTGGACGGAGCTGCGGCGCGAGGCCATGGAGTGCGACGCCGCCGCGCTGCGCGGCGAGGAGCGGGTGCCGTATGTGACCCGCGCGCTGGAGGGCGCTCCCGGCCCGGTGCTGGCGGTCAGCGACTGGATGCGGGCCGTACCCGACCAGATCAGCCAGTGGGTGGAGCAGGACTGGGCCTCGCTGGGTACGGACGGGTTCGGGCTCTCCGACACCCGGGAGGCAGCGCGCCGCTACTTCGGTGTGGACGCCGAGTCGGTCGTGGTCGCCGCGCTGTCCCGGCTCGCGCGCCGGGGCGAGGTCAAGGCGGAGGACGTCCGCCGCGCCGCCGAGAAGTACGGCCTGGCCTGACGCGGTCCGCCGCGTCCCCGGCGGCTCGGAAGAGCTCCGCCGGGAACGCGGCGGAAGAACACAGCCGCAGCACACGAAGGCCCTGCCCCCGGATCCATCCGCGGGGGCAGGGCCTTCGCGCTGCTCCGGCGACCGGCGTCAGCGCCGGTCACCGGTCACCGCGGTCCGGTCACTCCGGCTCGGGGTGCTTGCGCAGTCGGAGAATGGCGGCTACCAGGCCACCCCAGACGATGAGGATGGCCACGGCCATCATCACGATGGCTCCGGTCGACATCAGCGCACCTCCTCACTGTCGGCAGTGCTCTCGGCCTCTCCCCCACCGGGTGCCCCGCGCCAGGGGATGAGCGAGATCAGCACACCCACCAGCAGCGCGCCGGCGGCGACGCCCCATCCGGCCCAGGCGAGGAAGGAGAGGGGGTATCCGGCGTAGTTCTCGTCCAGCTCCTTGCGGAAGCTGTCGATCATCATCCAGCCGAGCACCAGCGGGGTGATGACCCCCAGGCAGACCCGCCACCAGGTGCCCAGCCGCACGGCCGAGGTCTCGTCGGCGTGGGCCTGGAAGGTCCGCAGCCGGCGCAGTACCCAGGCCATGACGATCAGGAAGACGAGCGCGGCGAGCGCGATGCCGTACTGGTTGATGAAGTGGTCGGCCGCGTCCAGCAGGGACAGGCCCGCGTCCGTGGGGAAGAGCGCCAGCGAGACCACCGCCAGCAGGCCGCCGACGGTCCACACGGCGGGCACCCGGCGCATGCCGGTGCGGTCCTGCACGGCCGAGATGACCACCTGCACGATGCTGATCAGCGAGGAGAGCCCCGCGATGGCCAGCGAGACGAAGAAGACCACCCCGAAGGCCGCGCCCAGTGGCATCTGCGAGATGACCGCCGGGAAGGCGATGAAGGCCAGCCCCACTCCTTCGCTGACGACGTCGCCGACGGCGGCGCCGCTGGACTGCGCCATGAAGCCCAGAGTGGCGAAGACTCCGATACCGGCCAGGATCTCGAAGGAGCTGTTGGCGAAGCCTGCCACCAGCGCGGAGCCGGTCAGGTCTGCGCGCCGGCCCAGGTAGGAGGCGTAGGTGACCATGATGCCGAAGCCGATGGAGAGCGAGAAGAAGATCTGCCCGTAGGCGGCGACCCAGACGCTGCCGTCGGTCAGCGCGCTCCAGTCGGGGGCGAAGAGGGCGTCCAGTCCCTTGGCCGCGCCGTCCAGCGTCACGGCGCGGACCACCAGGACGACGAAGAAGACCACCAGGGCCGGGATGAAGATCTTGTTGGCCCGTTCGATGCCGCGGCGCACACCCAGCGCCAGGATGATCAGCACGATCAGCCATACGGCGAGCAGCGGCCAGAAGACGTTGCCGACGAAGGAGCTGGGGAGTCCGGGTTCGGCCGCGGCGTGCAGGAAGTCGCCGCCGAAGAAGCCCTCGGGGTCGTCGCCCCAGTCCTTGCCGAAGGAGAATCCGGCGTACCGTACGGCCCACGCCACGATCACGGCGTAATAGGAGGCGATGACGAAGCAGATGGCGACCTGCCACCAGCCGATCGCCTCGGCCGGGCGGGAGATCTGCCGGAAGGCCGCGGGCGGCGACTTCCGGTACTTCCGGCCGACGGTGTATTCGAGGATGAGCAGCGGGAGGCCCGCTGTGAGCAGCGCGACGAGATACGGGAGCAGAAAGGCCCCGCCGCCGTTCTTGTAGGCCTCAGCGGGAAAGCGCCAGATGTTTCCCAACCCGACGGCGGAACCGATGGCCGCCATCAGGAATCCGGCCCGCGAGCCCCACTGTTCGCGCTGTTCGCGATTTTGCTGAGACATGACCGTTTCCTAGTTCGCTGTATAACGGGCGGAACGTTAACAGCGGGCCACGGCCCACGGGAGGAGTATTCAGCATGCGGGCAGCCCGGCTGATCAGGATGGTGCTGCTGCTCCAGGCACGGCGGGAGATGACCGCCGCGGAGCTCGCAGCGGAACTGGAGGTCTCCGAGCGTACTGTCTCACGCGATGTCCTGGCACTCTCCGAAGCGGGCGTGCCGGTATACGCGGACCGCGGACGTGCGGGCGGATACCGGCTGGTCGGCGGCTACCGCACCCGGCTGACCGGGATGGGCCGCGGCGAGGCGGAGGCGCTGTTCCTGTCCGGGGTGCCCTCGGCGTTGCGGGATCTGGGGTTGGCCGACGCGGCCTCGGCGGCGCGGCTGAAGGTCTCGGCGGCGCTGGACCCGGCGCTGGGCGATGTGCACGGCAGTGCGGCGCAGCGCTTCCATCTGGACGCACCCGGCTGGTGGCAGGCGCCCGAGACCCCGGCGCAGCTGCCCGCACTGGCCGACGCCGTCTGGTCCGACCGGAGGATTCTGGTCCGCTACCGCCGCGGGAATGCGCCCGGTGACCGGGAGGTCGAGCGGACGCTGGAGCCGCACGGCCTGGTCCTGAAGGCGGGCCGATGGTATCTGGCGGCCCGCGTCCCCGCGGACGCGGGCCGTGTGGACCGGTCCCCCTGGCGGGTCTACCGGGTGGGCCGGTTCACTGAGGTCGCCGTGCACGACGCGCACTTCGACCGGGACGGCGGATTCGACCTGGCGGGCTTCTGGACGGAGCACGCGGCGGCGTTCGCGCACTCGCTGCTGCGGTCGGAGGTGACGGTGCGGCTCACCGCCCCGGGCGTCCGCAGGCTGCGGTACGTCACCGACCGGGCCGCTGCCGACGAGGCGCTGGCGGGCGGCACCGTGGACGGGCGGGGCCGCACGACGGTGGTGCTGGGGGTGGAGAGCGAAGAGGTGGGCTTCGAACAGCTCCTGACCCTGGGTCCGGAGTGCGAGGTCCTGGGGCCGCCGTCGCTGCGGCAGCGCTTCGCGGACGCGGCGCGGCGGACGGCGGCCCTCTACCCGGACGGCACGGACCCGGACGCTCAGCGGTAGTCGGCCGCGTCCACCGGCGTGTCGGCGTCGGCCTGCTCGATGTCGACGAGGTAGCGCCAGGCGTCCGGCGCCGAGCCGTCCGTGTCGGTGAAGCCGTAGACCCGGGCCAGCCCGCCGCTGGAGAGGGACTGCCCGCTCCAGCGCGCCCGCTGCGGGTCGGTGGCGAGCGCGGCCACGGCGCGGCCCACGAAGACGGGGCTCTCGGAGATGGCGAAGTGCGGGTCGACGGCGCAGCCGTCCCGCCAGTTCTCCTCCGTCACCCGGAAGTGGGTGTCCAGCATCGCCTCCGAGCGCAGCCAGCCCGGGGTCAGACAGACCACGGTGGTGCCGTGCTCCTCGGTCTCCTGGGCCAGCGCCCGGGCGACGCGCAGCGGCGCGGACTTGGCCAGGTCGTAGTAGACCGGTTCCCGGTAGCGCCGGTTGTACTCCTCGGTGCCGTCGGTGACCTCGACGAGCAGTCCGCCCGGACGCCGGGTCAGCAGCGGCAGCGCGTGGCTGCTGGTGATCAGGTGGGCGTCGATGCTCAGCCGCAGCACCCGCAGCCCGTCGGCCAGGTCGTGCTCCCACAGCTTCTTGCCCCAGCCGACCAGATGGTCACCGCCCCACAGGTCGTTGACCAGGATGTCGAGCGCGCCCGCCTCCCGGTCGATGCGGTCGATCAGCGCACGCACCCGGCCGGGGTCGAGGTGGTCGACGGCGACGGCGGTCGCACTGCCCCCGCTCTCCCGACCGGCTTCGCTCGCCAGTTCGGCCGTCTCCTCGATCGTCTCGCTCGCCCGGCCGACCTCGCTGATCGTGGCGCGGGTGGTACGGCCGGTGGCGTAGACGGCGGCCCCGGCGCGGCACAGTTCGACGGCCATCGCCCGGCCCGCTCCCCTGGTGGCTCCGGCGACCAGGGCGACCTTGCCGGCCAGCGGCCCCGGGGAACTGCTCTGCTCCTGCACCTGTTGCTCCTCTCGCGGCTTCCCGCGCCGCTGACGACTTCTCATGGCTCCGCACGGACCTCTCACGGCATCCTCGGCATACCTCGGCGTGCCCGATATGACCGGTGTGCCGCTGCACACCTCGGCGTGCAGCGGCGTCCGGCCGGGCGCCGCTGCCGCGTCCGTCCGGGCGGGACACACTGCCGGGGATACCGGACACCGCCTGTCGGGTATCGGAACCGGAATCGCCGTGCGGTGCACCTCTCGTAACGACACAGCCGCATCTGGCGCACTCCGCGTGCGTTGCGGGCCTCCAGGCCCGATGCTGAGTGCGTGATGGACGAGACGGAGTTCTGGGAGCTGATCGACTCCACCCGGCAGGAGGCCGACAGTGACCCCCAGGAACAGGCGGATCTGCTGGTCGAGCGGCTGACGCAGCTCGATCCCGACGCGGTGACGTACTTCGCCCGCCACTTCGAGTCGCGCTACAACCGCGCCTACCAGTGGGATCTGTGGGCGGCCGCCTGGATCCTGCTGGACGGCGCGAGCGACGACGTCTTCGACGCGTTCCGCTGCTGGCTGATCGGCCAGGGCCGGGAGGTCTTCGAGGGCGCTGCCCACGACGCGGACGCGCTCGCCGAACTGCTGGACGACTTCGACGAGGAGCTGGACGGCGACGGCGAGGAGCTGGGCTTCGCGGCGGACGAGGCGTACGAGCAGCTCACCGGCACCGTCCTGCCCGACCTGGGGCTGCCGGAGGCTCCGGCCGACCCGGAGGGCGTCGCCCTCGACCTGGAGGACACCGGGGCGCTGGCCGACCGCCTGCCCCGGCTGTGGGACCGCTTCCGGGGCGAGTGACCCCGGCACCTCACTCCGCTGGCCGCCGCAGCGCCCTGGCCGCGCTCGTCGCCGTCACGGCCACCGCACTCCGCGGCCTGCAACCGCCACGGCGCCGACCCGCTCGCGCGGCACGCCGTACGTGGTCCGCTCGCAGTTCGACCGGGGCGGCCCGATGGGACCGGGCACGCCGCGGACGCCGTTCACGATCGCCGCCGTACGCGGACTGTGAGCCGCAGCCGACAACGGCCCGGGGCATACGTCAGGATGGGCGCATGCGTATCGCGGTCACCGGATCCAGCGGACTCATCGGCTCGGCGCTCACCCGCTCCCTGCGGGCAGAGGGCCACGACGTACTGCGGCTGGTGCGGCGCCCCGCGGCCGCGGCCGACGAGGTGCGGTGGGACCCGAGAGCGGGCCGGGTGGACACCGCGGGGCTGGCCGGGTGCGAGGCCGTCGTCCATCTGGCGGGCGCCGGCATCGGCGATCACCGCTGGACGGACAGCTACAAGCGCGAGCTGCGCGACAGCCGGGTGCAGGGCACCCGGACCGTCGCCGAGGCGCTGGCCGGACTGGACACCCCGCCCCGCACCCTGATCGTCGGCTCGGCGATCGGCTACTACGGCGACACCGGGGACCGGGCCGTCGACGAGTCCGCCCCGCCCGGCGAGGGGTTCCTGGCGGAGCTGTGCCAGGACTGGGAAGCGGCGGCCGGTGCCGCGCAGGACGCCGGGATCCGCACGGTCCTGGGCCGCACCGGCCTGGTCGTCGCCCGCGGCGGCGGGGCGTGGGGGCGGCTCTTCCCGCTGTTCAAGGCGGGCCTCGGGGGGCGGCTGGGTGACGGGCGGCAGTACTGGAGCCATATCGCCCTGCACGACCATGTGGCGGCGCTGCGGTTCCTGTTGGACGAGGACGCACCGGCCGGCCCGGTGAACCTGACCGCACCGGAACCGGCCACCAACCGCGAGGTGACCGCCGCCATGGGGCACGTACTGCGCCGCCCCACCCCGTTCCCGGTGCCCGCACCCGTCCTGCGGGCCGCCCTGGGCGAGTTCGCCGGGGACGTGCTGGGCAGCCAGCGCGTCCTGCCCCGCCGGTTGCTGGACGCGGGCTTCCGGTTCGCCTTCCCCACGGTCACGGAGGCCATCCGCGCCGCCCTGTGAACCGTCTCCCCTCCGGCGGGGGCCCGGGCGCAGGGCGCCGGAGGAGAGCCGGAATCGGATCCGGGAGCGGTGCGCCACGGCGGTGGACGCCGGGGATGTGCATCCGGGCGCCCCTCGCGCGACGTACCGCACGGACGGCGGCACACGAACGCTCGAACACGGGTATGAGCTGAGCGCGCCGGGGCATCAGGACGGCAGCCGGCGCCCGCAGCAGCACAGGGCCCCACGTACACGGACAGGTCGGAACGCGCCCGCACAGGCGCGGACACCGGCACGCACAGCAGCCGCGGGCAGCACTCGCGGCACACGGATCCGCACACGCACGGACGCGGAGACGCACAGCCGGACACACGCACCGCCGCACCGCCGGACACACGCACCGCCACACAGCAACTGCACGGCCGCACAGCCGCACAGCCGCACAGCACGAGAACAGGCAGCAGCGAGAAGGCAGACCCATCGGCTCGTACGCGCGTCGACGTCGGGAGGAAACGTGCTGATCAGCAGCGCATACGCAGGCACCCGGACCGGGACCGGCGACGAGGAGGTGGAGGGCCGGGGCAGGGCCAGGACCGCGGACGTGGTGATCGTCGGAGCGGGACTGGCCGGACTGGCCGCGGCGCACCGGCTGACCGCCGCGGGGTTGCGCGTCCTGGTCCTGGAGGCGGCGCACCGCGTCGGGGGCCGGTCACGGACCGACCGCGTCCAGGGGTTCCGGCTGGACCGGAGTCCCGGTGTGCTCAGCCTGGACCGGGACGCGGAGGCGCTCACCCGGCTGCCGGCCCTGGAGGGGCTCGCGCTGCGCCCGTTCCCGCCGGGGGCGCTGCTGCACTCGGAGGGCCGCACCCACCGGGTGGCGGCCCGGTCGGCGGAGCGTCGCTTGCCGCCGCAGCGGACAGGCCGTGCGGTGCTGTTCGACCGGCGCACCAGGGGCGCAGGGAGCACTCGGGGCGCACTCACCACCGCACGTGCGCTCACGGGAGCGCGGAGCCGGGCCGACATGTCCGACGCGCTGGGCCTCGTCCGGCTGCGCGCCTCCCTGGACCGGTTCGCCGCGGTACCGCCCCAGGGTCTGCTGTCGCGGCCCGAACTGCCGGCCGGCCAGGCGCTGTCCGCACGCGGGCTGCCGACCCGTCCCGCGGAGACGCTGGTGCGTCCGCTGCTCACCGCGCTGCTGTCGGATCCCGCGCTGACCACCTCCAGCCGGGTCGCCGATCTGACCCTGCGCGGTTTCGCCCGCGGCGGTCTGGGCGTACCGGCAGGCGGTCAGGAAGCCGCCGTGGAGTTGCTGGCCGCCGCGCTGCCGCCGGACTCGATACGCACGGGCGTGCGCGTCACCTCGGTGAGCACGCACGCCGTCCGCACCGCCGAGCACGGCACGTTCGGCTGCGAGGCGGCGCTGGTGGCCACCGGTGCCCGTTCGGCCGCCGCGCTGTTGCCGGGGCTGCGGGTACCGGAGTTCCATCCGGTGACCGTGCTGCACCACGCCGCTCCCGAGCCCCTCCCGCCGGGTGCGGACGGACCGTCGTTCACCGTGTGCGCCGAGCGGGAGGTGGCGGAGCCGGGTCCGGTCAGCCACACCTGGGCGGCCTCGGCGGTGGACCCGTCACGTGCCGCACCGGGCCGGGCACTGCTGACCTCGGTCGTACTGGGCACGCGTGCGAGCGAGCCGGCCGCCGCACTGGACGCGGCCGCCCGCCGCCAACTGGCCCGTGTCTACGGGGTGCCGACGGACCGCTGGGAGCTGCTGGCCGCCTACCACGATCCGGACGCGGTACCGGCGATGCCCGCACCGCACGACCCGCGGCGTCCGGTCCGGGTGCTGTCGGGCCTGTACGTGTGCGGGGAGCACCGGGACACCAGCACACCGCGCGGGGCACTGCGTTCGGCCGAGCGCGCGACGGAGCAGATCCTGCGGGACTTCGGCCGCCCGGCAGCCCCCGGGCAGGGCACGCACGAGTCCGTCGCACCGGGTGCGCGAGAGGCGGCGCGGGAGCCCGTGCGAGAGGCGGCGCAGGAGACCGCCGCATAATCGAACACGAGTCCCGAATTCCCGGGTGACCAGCGGGTTTTGTCGGTGGGGCGGGGTAGGATATGGGGTAGTAATCAGGAAGCGCACCGACGTCTGGAGGAGGCCGTCGATGACTGCTGTCCGTTCCCGAACCCCTCGTTCGCACTCCCGCCCCACGACCCGCACCACCCGCACTGCGATTCCGCAGCAGCAGCCCCTGCCGAAGATGTCCACCCTTCCCGTGCTGCCCAAGAAGCCGCTTCCGGCCGGCCGGCCGCGCGAGTGGTACGAGGCGCACAACCGACGCCTCAAGGCCATGCGGATCGCGATAGCCCTGCTCGACACCGGCGTCCACACCGCCGCGCAGGCCCGGAACCGCACCATCCGTACGACGGCGCACCGCATCGGCGTGCACCCGCCGTCCCTCACCACCTGCCGTCTGGTGCGCTCGCTGCTGCCCTGATCCCGTCCTCCCGCGCCGCCCCGCCCGCACCCTCGGCCGGGCGGGGCGGGACCGGCTCCGCCGCGCCGGAGCCGGGGCGCCGGAAAACCGGTGGCGTCATGAGCATGGGTGCTCTACGGTCCTGACATCACGGTCGGTCAGGCGAACTCATGAAGGAGCCCCCATGGCGGCAGACGCAAGACGCACCGATGCCAAGGCACTGTTGGCGGCCGCCGTCACGGTCGTGCTGTGGGCCTCGTCGTTCGTCTCCATCCGCAGTACCGGTGAACACTTCACCCCCGGTGCACTGGCCCTGGGGCGGCTGGGAGCCGGGGCCCTCGTCCTGTGCGCGGTGCTCCTCGTGCGCCGGGAGGGAATCCCACCGCGCGCCGCCTGGCCCGGCATCATCACCTCCGGACTGCTGTGGTTCGGCGGCTACATGGTCGTCCTCAACTGGGGTGAGCGCCTCGTGGACGCCGGGACGGCCGCCATGCTCGTCAACATCGGCCCCATCCTGATGGCGCTGCTGGGCGGCTGGCTGCTCAAGGAGGGCTTCCCCGCCCGGCTGCTGGCCGGAATGGCGGTCTCCTTCGCGGGTGCCGTCGTGGTCGGCCTGTCCGTCTCCGACGGCGGGGGCTCCTCGCCCCTGGGAGTGGTGCTGTGCGTGCTGGCCGCCGTCGCCTACGCGGTCGGGGTCGTCAGCCAGAAGCCCGCGCTGCGGCACGCCTCCCCGCTCCAGGTCACCGCGTTCAGCTGCCTGATCGGATTCGTCGCCTGCCTGCCGTTCGGCGGGCACCTGGTCTCCGACATGGCGGACGCGCCGCTGTCCGCCACCCTCAACACCGTCTACCTCGGCGTGTTCCCGACCGCGCTGGCCTTCTCCACCTGGGCCTACGCGCTCTCCCGCAGCACCGCGGGCCGGATGGGATCCACCACCTACGTCGTGCCCGTCCTCGTCGTGCTGATGTCCTGGATCGTCCTGGACGAGGTGCCCGGCCCCCTGGCCCTGGGCGGCGGTCTGCTGTGCCTGGCGGGGGTCGCGGTCTCCCGCTCCCGGGGCCGGAGCCCGCGCCCCCCGCAGCCGGTCGCCGCGGCTACCGCGCCGCCAGCCGGGCAGCCGACGTCCCCAGCCCCGTCGGGCCGTCGAACGGCCAGTTAGGAAGGAAGTGGCGGCGCAGATCGGCCTCCCCGTAGCGGCGGCAGTCGCGGTGCCACACCAGGATCCCGGACATCCAGTTCTCCAGCTCCCGCACATAGCCGTCCAGCGCGGCCCGGCTCGCCTCGTCGAGCGCGAAGTCGTCGTAGAGCACAGGGAACTCGTGCGCGGCCACGTGCTGGAACTGCCGCATCCGGGACTTCATCAGGTCGTCGACGATGCGCAGCGCGGTGGGGTAGTCGCAGTCGAAGAAGTTGCGCACGACCAGCACACCGTTGTGCAGCTCGCCCTCGAACTCGATCTCCTTCTGGTAGGAGAAGACGTCGTTGAGCAGGCATGCATAGTCGGCGGCGGCGTTCTCCAGCGACTTCACGGGCCCGCTGCGGTAGACGGCCTCCGGGATCGTGTCCGGCTGGGCCAGCCGGCACAGGCTCATCGTCAGGTCGGAGCCGAAGGTCCTGCGCCGCATCTCGACGTAGTCGACGGGGTCGGGGATGCGGTTGAGCGCCTGGTTGTCCAGCTCCCACAGCCAGCTCTCGGCCATCACCTCGATGGCGGTGCGGAAGCGGCGGCGCTTGGCGGGCGGCATCGGCCCTGCCGTCCTGGCCCACAGGTCGGCCAGCGAGCACTCCAGCGGACTGCCCGGCGGCGGCGCGGACTCCCCGTCGACGGGCATGAAGAGGGAGAGCCTCCGGGTGCACTCCCTGGCGCCCGCCAGGTCCCGGGTGCGGCCGAAGCGGACCGGATAGTAGTCGTCGCCCCAGGTGCCCCAGGCCAGCCAGGCCGAACTCAGGTCGAGTTGGGCGGCTGTCGCATCCGGGTGGATTCCGGCGGCGCACAGCGGCAGGTCGTAGTCCCGGATCAGCTCCTCGTCCCACACCCGGCCGCCCGCCACGTCCGGCTGCGGGCCCAGCAGCCCCGTCCCGTGCGCCCAGGCGACGACCCGCTCCCGGGCGCCGTCCAGATGCGGGCTGAGCCGGTCGGCGAAGGGCATCTCGAACTGCGGCAGCACCGAGGGGCCGGTGCGCTCGTGCGGTACGTGCGCGAAGGAGCGGGCCCGGCGCGCCTGCGCGCGGGGGGCGGGTCGCAGCGTCGCCAACGCCGAGGTGCCCGGCCCCGAGGGGACGAACGGCAGCCGCGCCGGGCGCCCGGCGACCGCTCCCCCGCCGTTCATGTAGCGGCTGGAGCGCATGTGCCACTCGTGGCCGCCCGACTGCCAGTCCTGGAGCCCCTTGACGTAGGCGGCGACATCGGCGCAGGCGGCCGCGTCCAGCCCCGCCTCGGCGCAGAGCGCCGGCAGTTCGGTCAGCGCCGTGTGCTCGAACTGCTGGAGCCGGGAGGTCAGCAGGTCGTTCACGGACTCGGCGGCCTCCTGGGTGGTGCACTCCAGGAACGTCTCCAGCACCAGCACGCCGTTGGACAGTTCGCCCTCGTCGCCGATCTCGCGCTCGTAGGAGAACAGGTCGTTGCGCAGGTGCACGGCGTCGGAGAAGGTGTCGCGCAGCACGCACAAAGGACGGGACGCGGCGACGGCCGCGGGCACCTCGGCGTGCTCGGCGAACTCCACCAGCCCGGCCGACCAGGGAGCGCCGCCGACCTTGCGGCGCATCTCGATGTACTCGACCGGGTTGGGCACCCGGCCGATATTGATGTTGGACAGCTCCCAGAGCGACTCGTTGAGCAGGTTCTCGGTGCTGAGCGCGAACCGCGCACGCCAGTCCGCCGACATCGACGGCACCGTCCTGGCCCACAGGTCGGCCAGCCCCGCCTCGACCGGGTTGGCCGGAGCGGGCGGCTGCGCCGCCGGGTCGTCCTCCAGCGGCATGAACAGCGGCAGCCGGTCCAGGTACGCCTTGCCGCCCGCGCGGTCCTGGGTGCGTTTGAACTCCTCCAGGAAGTGGTCGTCGAAGAAGAAGACCCACACGTACCAGTCCGTGACCAGCGCCAGGTCGTCGGCGGTGGCGTCCGGGTGGGTGTAGGCGCACAGCAGCGCGTAGTCGTGCGCGTCCAGGTCGGCGGTGTCCCAGATCCCGGACCCCTCCAGCATCCCCATCTGCCGTGCCCACTCCCGGGAATGGGTGCGCGCCTGGTCGACGTGCGGGTTGAGACGGGCGGGGTGGGGCACGTAGAAGTCGGGCAGTTCGAAGGGTTGCGACAACGTTCGTCCCTCGGCTCGTCGATTCGGTGCGGAGTCGGCCTACCCGCCCTGGAATGACGAACATCCTTTTTCACCCGGATGTGTGAGGGCCGCTCCGGAGCACCGTCGAACAAAACCTGTGGCTGTGCGCCGAGTCGGGCTGCTAGCTTCGCTTTCGTGGCGAAGCTGAATCAGATCATCGCAGTCGAGAAGGGCGTCAAGTCCAAGGTGGTGCAGGACCTGGCGCAGGCCCAGCACGGGCTGACGAAACCGCAGATGCTCGCGGGTATCTCGCGTACGTACCAGCCCAAGGACGAAGAGGGCGAGCAGCTTCCGCCGGAGTCGACCCGCGTCCAGGTCAAGGCCGAGGATGTACTGAAGGAAACGGCGAAGATCCTCACGCGGCTGTTCGATGTGACGGCCACCAAGGACTGGTCGAACCTCTCGGCCCGCGCGGACGTCACGGTGGACGGCCGCACGGTGCTCTCCGACGTGCCGGTCTCCTACCTGCTGTTCCTGGAGAAGCAGCTGGGCGAACTCGGCTCGTTCCTGCGGAAACTGCCGATCCTGGACGGCGCGGAGGCGTGGGAGATCGACCCCTCCACCGACTGGTGGAAGACGGAGCAGGTCCGCACGGTGCGCACCAAGAAGGTGCCGCGCAACCACGTCAAGGCGGAGGCCACCGAGAAGCACCCGGCCCAGGTCGAGGTCTACTACGAGGACATCCCCGTCGGCTACTGGACCACGGTCAAGTACTCCGGGGCCCTCCCGGCCCGGCGGGTCAACGAACTGCTGGAGCGGCTGGACAAGCTGGCCGCCGCGGTGAAGTTCGCCCGCGAGGAGGCCAACGGCACCGAGGTCGCCGACAAGCGGGCCGGCGAGGCCGTCTTCGGGTACCTGTTCGCCTGACCCCTCGCACCGGTGCCCCGTTCCGGTGCGAGGGTCCCGGCCCTCCGTATCCTGACCGTGCGGCCGTCCGTGTGCCGTCCGCCCGACCGATCCGGGAGAGTGCCCACGACGACCGACACCCCAGACTCCCCGGGCCAGGGGGCCGACGCCCCGTCGGCCCGGGGTGCGCCAGGAGCGCAAAGCTGAAACTGAAGCTGATGTGTGAACCCCCGGCCGCACTGTGTCTCGCAGGCGCCGGTCAGTCTCAACCTCTCGCTCCACGCTCAGCATCGCCGTTCATCGCCCGGCAACCGGGGCGGTGACGACCTCGAGACGCTGGTTCGAACCCAGCCGGCGCATCCACGCTGCGCCGTGGTGGAGTGGCTCCACGCGAGGACATCGCCGAACGATCCGCCCATGAACCGTCAGGGCGTGCGAACGAGCGGCACCCAGGACCCCGGGGCCGGGTAAAGCCCCGGGGTCCCTTCTCCTCTCCCCCTACGCAGGGTTCCGGGGCACTGCCGCGCCCGTCCCCGGCGTCCGGGTGCGTGGTACGTTGCAGCAGCCAGTCAAACCCTTGATCGGGTCAGGGAATCCGGTGCGAATCCGGAGCTGACGCGCAGCGGTGTGGGACTGGGGCGTGCACGAGGCCACTGGGGCGCAGCCCCCGGGAAGGCGCACCGCCCCCGCAGTCCCGAGCCCGAAGACCTGCTGGCGGCCGCGCCCGGACAGCCCCGGCGCGGTACGACGCCGGGCCCCGCGATCGGGCCTCTGACGGAGAAGGATCTGCTGGCCATGCGCCGACCGCGCCGTATCCGCGCCCTCGTGCCGGGCCGTCCCCCGGCAGCCGCCCGCACCCGCTCGGCAGCCGCCGGCCGGCCCGCCCCGCCCCCGCGCCCGCCGCACCGCACCGGCCGCGCGGTCCTCACCTCGCTGCTGCTGATGTCCCTGACCGCCTGCGCCGGAGGATCCGGCGGCGGGGGCGGGGACGCGCGCGGCTCCTCCGCCGAGGGTTTCCCGTACACCGTCACCAACTGCGGGGAGAAGACCACCTTCACCGAGCCGCCGCGCCGGGCGGTGACCATGAACCAGCACGTCACCGAGATCATGCTGGCGCTCGGCCTGCAGGACCGGATGGCCGGCACCGCCTACCTGGACGACCGGATCCTGCCCCGCTACGCGAAGGCCTACCGCGGCATCGACGTGCTGGCGAAGAAGTACCCGTCCAAGGAGACGCTGCTGGGCGCCGCACCGGACTTCGTCTACGGCGGCTACGCCAGCTCCTTCGACAAGACGGAGGGGCGGTCGCGCGCGGCGCTGCGGGAGAGCGGCGTCAGGACCCGGCTCAACCTGGAGTCCTGCACCGAGGACGTGGACATCGAGACGCTGCATCGGGAGTTCCGCGAGGTCGGCCGGATCTTCGGCGTGCCGGAGCGCGCGGCGGCGCTGGCCCGGAAGCAGGACCGGCAACTGGCGGCCACCGCGAAGCGGCTGAAGGGGACGGAGCACACCCGGGTGTTCGTCTACGACAGCGGGGAGAGCTCGGCGTTCACGGCGGGCGGCGCGGGCATCGGGGACGAGATCCTGCGCCGGGCCGGCGCCCGCAACGTCTTCGCCGACCTCGACAAGACGTTCGCCGACGTCTCCTGGGAACAGGTCGTCAAGCGCGAGCCGGACGTCGTGGTGCTCTACGACTACGGCGGGACGACCGTCGCGCAGAAGAAGAAGCGGCTGCTGGAGGATCCCGCGCTGGCGGACGTGCCCGCGATCAAGCACGAGCGGTTCGCCGTGCTGCCGCTCTCCTCGGCGGTGCTGGGCCCGCGGGTGCCCGACGCGGTGGACGCACTGGCCCGGCAGCTGCACCCGGACGACGCCGGTGACGCCGGTGCGCAGTAGCACCCGGAGGACGCGGGTGACGCGCGGTGGCGCCGCGCCGCGCACCGCCGCCGCTCCGCTGCGGTGTGCCCTGGTGTGCGGCGTGCTTGCCGCCGTCCTGGTCGCCGGGGCGCTGGCCGGGCTGGCGCTCGGCGCGGCGCGGATCCCGCTCGCCGACGTGCTGGCGGCCCTGACCGGCCGGGCACAGCCGGGCCCGTTCACCACCATCGTGCTCGATGTGCGGCTGCCGCGGGTGCTGCTGGCCGCCGTCGTCGGCGCCGGACTGGCGCTGGTGGGCGCGGTGCTGCAGGCGCTGGTGCGCAATCCGCTGGCCGATCCGTATCTGCTGGGCATCTCCTCCGGCGCCTCCACGGGCGCCGTCCTGGTCGTCGTCCTGGGCGTCGGGGCCGTCTCGATGCAGGCGGGCGCGTTCGCCGGGGCGCTGCTGGCGATGGTCACGGTCTACGCGATGGCGCGGAGCGGCGCGGCGGTGACGACGGGACGACTGGTGCTGGCCGGAGTCGCGGTGCAGTACATACTCTCCGCGCTGACCAGCCTGGTACTGGTGACCTCGGCGGAGAACGAGCATCTGCGGGCCATCCTCTTCTGGACGCTGGGCGGTCTGGGCCAGGCACGCTGGCACACCCTGCTGCTGCCCGCGCTGGTGCTGGGCGCCGGGCTCGCCCTGCTGCTGGCGCTGGCCAGGCCGCTGGACCTGCTGCTGGTCGGCGAGGAGGGCGCCACCGTGCTGGGGCTGGACACCGGACGCTTCCGCGCGGCCTCGTTCGTCCTGGTCTCCCTGGTGACGGCGGTGCTGGTCACGGTGAGCGGCGCGATCGGCTTCGTCGGACTGATGGTGCCGCACGCGGCGCGGATGGCGGTCGGTGCCGGGCACCGGGCGCTGCTCCCCGTCGCGGCGCTGGGCGGAGCGGCCTTCCTGGTGCTGGCCGATCTGGCGGCGCGCACGGTGGCGGCGCCCGAGGAGATCCCGGTCGGCGTGCTGACGGCCCTCACCGGCGGGCCGTTCTTCCTGTGGCTGCTGCGCCGCACCCGACGCACCGAGGGGGTGATGGGGTGACGGCACCGCACGACCTGGGCGTCGAGGAGGTGTCCTACCGGGCGGCCCAGGGGCGCGTCCTGCTGGACGGGGTGCACCTGCGGGCCGCCCCGGGCGAGACCGTCGGGGTCGTCGGACCGAACGGCAGCGGCAAGACCACCCTGCTGCGGTGCGTCTACGGGACGCTGCGGCCCACCGGCGGCCGGATCACGCTGGGCGGCCACGACGCAGCCGCGCTGAGCGTCAAGGCCCGGGCGAGGCGGGTGGCGGCCGTGCCGCAGGACGCGGGCAGCGGGTTCGGGCTGACCGCGGGCCGGATCGTGGCGATGGGCCGCTCCCCGCACAAACGGTTCTGGGAGGGCGACACCGCAGCGGACGCGGCCCGGGTCGCCGAAGCGCTGGAGCGGACGGGGGCCACCGCGCTGGCCGGGCGGCCCTTCGACGAGCTGTCCGGCGGCGAGCGGCAGCGGGTGCTGGTGGCCCGCGCATTGGTGCAGGACCCCGGACTGCTGGTGCTGGACGAGCCGACCAACCATCTGGACGTGCGCTATCAGTGGGAGTTGCTGGCGCTCGTCCGGGACCTGCCCGCCACCGGTCTGCTGGCGCTGCACGACCTCAACCTCGCCGCGTACTTCTGCGACCGGCTGTACGTGCTGGAGGCGGGCCGGGTCGTGGCGGACGGCACACCCGAGGACGTGCTCACCCCGGAACTGCTGGCCGAGGTGTACGGAGTGCGGGCCCAGGTGCACATGCATCCGGAGACGGGTGCGCCGACGGTGGTGTACCTGCCGCCGCGGGAGCCGCGAGGGGTGCCGGATCCGCGGGGGGCGCAGGAGCCGCGGGAAGGGGCGCGGGGATGACCGGCTCGGACGGGCCCGCCGAGCCGGACGGACTGACGGCGCTGTGCGCCCTGACGGACCTGGCCTCGGCGCACGGCCCCCGCTACCACATGCTGCCGGGCGAGCCGCCTCCGGCGGAGACCGCCGCCGGGGCGTGGCTGCCCGCGGACCGCCTGCTGAGCGCGGACAGCGCCGAACTGGAGCGGCTGCTGGCCGCCGAGTCGCAGAGCAGCGGGCACCGTTCGGCACACGCCGCCGCACTCACCCTGATCGCGGTGTACGCGGGGCGGGTGACGGCCGCGGCAGTGCTCGGCTGGGTGCTCGACGGGCGCGTGTGGGACGTGCGGCCGCGGAACGTCCTGGTGCGGCCCGGCGGCCACGGGATCGCGGGCGTTCGGCTGCGGACCCCGCGGCTGCTTGCGGCGCCCTCCGCCGAACCGGCCGGCACGCTCGCGGCGCTCCACGGGGCCGTGCTGGACTCCCATCTGCTGCCGCTCGCCGCCGCGCTGCGCGGTGCGACCCGTGCCGGACTGCGCCAACTGCACGGCGGAGTGGCCCACGGCTGCGCCACCGCGCTGAGTGCCGCCGCGGCCCGCCCGCCCGAGGAGCTGGCCCGACGCTGGGCGGAGTTCACCGGCCCGCGGCCGGAGCTGGCGCGGCTCGGTGACCTCGCCGAGGTCACCGGCGCCGACGGCGGCCGCCGGCTGCGCTACCTCCGCAACACCTGCTGCCTCTACTACACCAGCGCGGAGGCCGTCCGCTGCGCGAGCTGCTGCCTGACCCCGCGCGCCGACCGGCTCCGCGCCTACGCGGCACGCTGAGCCGGCCCAACGGATGGACGGCCGGAACGGCACTGCCCGACGGACAGGGCCGGGCCGCCGGCATCCGGGGCAAGGGGCAGGGGTCGGGGCCGGGCCGTCACCACAGCTCGGTGCTGTGCCGCTCCACCAGTGCGCCGATCCGCGCGAGGACCTCGTCCGCCGGCAGCGGGTCGAGCCGGCGTCCGTCCCGCAGCCGTACCGCGATCCGTCCGGCGGCGGCCTCCCGGCGGCCGAGCACCACCTGGTAGGAGACCCGGCGGGCCTCCCGTACCCGGGCGCCCAGGCTGCCGTTTCCGGGCGGAGCGAGTTCGGCGCGCAGCCCCGCGGCGGTGCAGCGGCGCACGAACGCCTCGCCCGCGGGCAGTTCCGCTTCGGACACCGGCAGCACGGCGAGCTGGACGGGCGCCAGCCAGGCGGGGAACGCGCCTCCGTGCACCTCGATCAGCTGCGCCACCGCGCGCTCCACGCTGCCGATCACGGCGCGGTGCACCATCACCGGCCGGTGGGCTTTGCCGTCCGCACCGGTGTAGCGCAGATCGAAGCGCTCGGGCTGGTGCAGGTCGACCTGGACGGTGGAGAGGGTGGCCTCCCGGCCCGCCGCGTCGGCGATCTGCACATCGATCTTGGGCCCGTAGAAGGCGGCCTCCCCTTCCGCCGCCTCGTACGGCAGCCCGGCGTCCTCCAGCGCCTCGGTCAGCAGCGCGGTGGCCCGCTGCCACGCGTCCGGGCCGGGCAGCCGGTCGCCGCCCGGCGCGGGGAGCGAGAGCCGGTGGCGGGCCGCCTCGATGCCGAGCGCCCGGTAGGCGTCCCGGATCAGCTCCAGTGCCGCCCGGGCCTCGGCCGCCACCTGGTCGAGGGTGCAGAAGATGTGTGCGTCGTTGAGCTGGATGGCGCGTACCCGGGTGAGTCCGCCGAGTACGCCGGAGCGCTCGGCCCGGTACATGGTGCCGAGTTCGGCCATCCGCAGCGGCAGGTCGCGGTAGCTGTGCGGGCGGGAGCGGTAGATCACCGCGTGGTGCGGGCACAGACTGGGGCGCAGCACCAGCACCTCCCCGGCCCGGTCCCCCGCCCCGTCGTCCGCTTCGTCCGCCGCGGGGTCCCTCTCGGGGTCTCCCTCGGCGATTCCCGCGCGCCGCTCCAGGGGCGGGAACATGTCGTCGGCGTAGTGGTCCCAGTGGCCGGAGAGTTCGTACAGCTCGCGCTTGCCGAGGACGGGCGAGCAGACGTGCCGGTACCCGGCGCGGCGCTCGACGCCGCGGATGTACTCCTCCAGCGCATGCCGGACGGTGGCGCCGTCCGGCAGCCAGTAGGGCAGTCCGGCGCCGATCAGCGGATCGGTGCCGAAGAGCTGCAACTCGCGGCCGAGCGACCGGTGGTCGTGGCGGGCTGCGGTCATGGGGTCCTCCCTCGGGGGCACGGGCCGCGCCCGAGGGGGACGACGAAGCCCCGGGCACTCGGCCCGGGGCTTGACGGGTACGTCGGTCAGCGCGCCGGGACTTCGTCCGGCGTCGTCGTCCTGGCGATCTGTACGGCGCGCTGCTGCATGCAGGCAACGTAGCAGCGCGGGCCGCGTCCGTCCGCCGGATTTCCGGGGCCGGGCCGCCCCGTCCTCGTCCCGCCGTCCGGGGTTCCGGGGGCGCCGGTCCGGGCGGTGGATAGCATCGCGGCACTGCGCGCGGCACCGCGGCAGTCGATCGATGTACGGGGGAGCATGTGTTCGGGATCGTCAGACCGTGCAGGCACCGGTTGCCGGAGGCGCTCAGGGCCGAGTGGACGGCGCATCTGTGCGGCCTCTGCCTCGCCCTGCGCGACGGCCACGGGCAGTTGGCGCGGATCGTGACGAACTATGACGGGCTGCTGGTCTCCGTGCTGACCGACGCGCAGGCGGGGACCGCCGCATCCCGGCGCCGCACCGCGGGACCGTGCCCGCTGCGGGGCATGCGCACCGCCTCGGTCGCCCGGGGTGAGGGCGCGCGGCTGGCGGCTTCGGTGTCCCTGGTCCTCGCCTCGGCGAAGATAAGGGACCACATAACCGACGGGGACGGGGCGCTGCGCCGCCGTCCGCTGGCCGCGGCCGCCCGCCGGACCGCGGCGGGCTGGGACCGGGCCGGTGCCCGTACCGGCGGCGCGCTGGGTTTCGACACGGCGTTGCTGGTCGACGCGGTGGAGCGGCAGACGGACGTGGAGCGCGCCGCGGGCCCCGGCACTCCGCTGGCGACGGTGACCGAGCCGACCGCGACGGCCACCGCGGCGGCCTTCGCGCACACGGCGGCCCTCGCGGGCCGCCCCGGCAACGCGGCCCCGCTCGCCGAGGCGGGCCGCCTGTTCGGACAGCTCGCGCATCTGCTGGACGCGGTCGAGGACCGTGCGGCGGACGCCGCGGAGGGGGCCTGGAATCCGCTCACCGCCACCGGCACCACCCCGGCCGAGGCCCGGAAGGTGTGCGACGAGGCGGCACGCGGCATCCGGCGGGCGTTGCGCGCGGTGGACTTCGCGGACCGAGGGCTGGCGCACGCCCTGCTGGCGCACGAGGTGCCGCGCGCCGTGGACCGCGCGTTCGGCTCGGCGGCGTGCGCGCACTCCGGTGGACCGGCGACGGTCGCGGACCCGCACGGGGACGCCGGCCCACCCCCGCAGCCGTACGGGCAGCAGCAGCCGGGGCGGCCGCCCTACGGTCAGGCACCGCACAACCTCAACGGCCCCGGGAATCCGTTCGCGGGCGGCCACGGCGGCCAAGGCGGCGACGGAGACGGCGGCACCGGCGGCCCGGGCGGCTCGGGCGGCTCGGGAGGCCGCGGGCCGGGGCGGCAGCGGCCGCCGCGCGGCTTCTGGGCGGGCTGCGCGGCCTTCGTCGGCCTGTGCTGCACCTGCCAACTGTGCTGCGCCTCGGAGTACGAGGGTCCCTGGTCCCGCAAGAAGCGGGAGGGGTGCCTGGACTGCGGCGATTGCTGCGACTGCTGTGACTGCTGCGGAAACTGCAACTGTGACGGCTGCGGTTGTGACTGCGGCTGCGACTGCTGAGGGCACTGCCCCCGCTCACCCGCCTCTCCCGCCCGCCGGCCGCGCAGGTCCCGGGCCCGCCCCGGGGAGGAACTGACGCGGTTCCCGTGGCCGTCCGCGGGCACCCGTCAGCGGACGATGGGGAGGATCCATGGACATCACCGTTCCGAGACGCCGCAAGCCGGGCGGCCGTATCCGCGGCCGCGGCAGGCCTGGGAAGCCGGGCGCCGGGAAGGCGACGCGGCAGGCCAGGTCCACGGCGCGGCCGGTGCTGAGCGGCGCGGCGCGGGCCGGGTTCACCGGGCGCGGCGTGACCTACCTGCTGGTCGGGGTACTGGCGGTACAGGTGTCGTTCACCGGCGGGAAGGGCGGCGAACAGGCCGACCGGGGCGGGGCGCTCCAGCAGGTGGCGGAGCAGTCCTTCGGTGGCCTGCTGCTGTGGGCACTGGGCCTCGCGCTGGCCGGGATGGCGCTGTGGCGGCTGTCCGAAGCGGTCTGGGGCGCCGCGGGGCCGGACGGCGACAAGGCGACCAAGCGCCTTGCCTCCGGGGCGCGGGCCGTCTTCTACACGTTCGTCGCGTACTCCGTACTGGCCTTCGCCACGGGTGACAAGGGCAGCGGCAGCGGCGCCTCCGACAAGCGCTCGCGCGATGTGACGGCCGACGCGCTGGGACTGCCCGGAGGGCAGTGGCTGGTGGGCGCCGCGGGCGCCGCGGTGGTGATCGGCGGCGTGGTGCTGGGCGGGCGCGCGGCGCTGCGGAAGTACCACAAGCATCTGCGCACCCACCGGATGTCCGCGCGGCAGCGGAAGCTCGTGGACACCACCGGAGTGGCGGGCGGGCTCGCCCGCGGCCTGGTGTTCGCCGCGGCCGGCGGCTTCCTGATCCGCGCCGCCGTCACCTACGACCCCGAGCGGGCCAAGGGCATGGACGACACCCTGCGCGCCTTCGCCGAGACCCCGGCGGGGCCGTGGCTGCTGGTGGCCGTGGCGGTGGGGCTCGTCCTCTTCGGGCTCTTCTCGTTCGCGGTGGCGCGCTGGCGCAGCACCTGAACCCGGGCCGGACCGGGTGCCCCCGGGGCCGGGCGGGGAATCCGCAGGCCCGGGGACACCCGGCGTCCTCCTCGGAACGCCCGCGGGGCCCGGGAGCGGCGTCGGCCGGTCCCGGGCCCCGTGGGCGCGTACGCGGTCAGCGCAGCACGGCCAGCGCCTCGTTGAAGGTCTTCGACGGACGCATCACGGCCGCCGCCTTCTCCGTCGACGGCTGGTAGTAGCCGCCGATGTCGGCGGGCTCGCCCTGGACGGCCAGCAGCTCGTCGACGATGGCCTGCTCCTGCCCGGCGAGCGTCCCGGCCAGCTCCGCGAACGCCTGGGCCAGCTCCGCGTCCTCGGTCTGCGCCGCCAGCTCCTGCGCCCAGTACAGGGCGAGGTAGAAGTGACTGCCGCGGTTGTCGATGCTGCCGAGCTTGCGGCTGGGCGACTTGTTCTCGTTCAGCAGTGTGCCGGTGGCGCGGTCCAGGGTGTCCGCGAGGATCTGGGCGCGCGCGTTGCCCGTCTTGTGCGCGAGGTGCTCGAAGCTGACGGCCAGCGCGAGGAACTCGCCCAGGCTGTCCCAGCGCAGGTAGTTCTCCTTGACGAGCTGCTGCACGTGCTTGGGCGCCGAGCCGCCCGCGCCCGTCTCGAAGAGCCCGCCACCGTTGATCAGCGGAACGATGGAGAGCATCTTGGCGCTGGTGCCCAGCTCCATGATCGGGAACAGGTCGGTCAGGTAGTCGCGCAGCACGTTGCCGGTGACCGAGATGGTGTTCTCACCGCGGCGGATGCGCTCCAGCGAGAACGTCATCGCGTCGGCCGGGGACATGATCTCGATCCGCAGGCCCTCGGTGTCGTGCAGCGGCAGGTACTCGCGGACCTTGCCGATCAGGTTCCGGTCGTGGGCGCGGGTCTCGTCCAGCCAGAAGACGGCCGGGTCGCCGGTGGCGCGGGCGCGGGTGACGGCCAGCTTGACCCAGTCCTGGATCGGCACGTCCTTGGTCTGGCACATCCGGAAGATGTCGCCCTCACCGACGGCCTGCTCCAGCACCAGCTCGCCCGCGTCGTCGAGCACCCGCACCGTGCCGGTCGCCGGGATCTCGAAGGTCTTGTCGTGGCTGCCGTACTCCTCGGCCTTCTGCGCCATCAGACCGACGTTGGGCACGGAGCCCATGGTGGCCGGGTCGAAGGCGCCGTTGGCCTTGCAGTCCTCGATGACGGCCTGGTAGATGCCCGCGTAGCTGCTGTCGGGGATGACCGCGAGGGCGTCCTGCTCTTGGTCGTCCTTGTTCCACATGTGCCCAGAGGTCCGGATCATCGCGGGCATGGAGGCGTCCACGATGACGTCGCTGGGCACGTGCAGGTTGCTGATGCCGCGGTGCGAGTCGACCATCGCCAGGTCCGGGCCCTGGGCCAGCTCGGCGTCGAAGGACGCCTTGATCTTGTCGCCCTCCGGCAGCGATTCCAGGCCCTTGTAGATGCCGCCCAGACCGTCGTTGGGGGTCAGCCCGGCCGCGGCGAGCTGGTCGCCGTAGGTGGCGAACGTCTTCGGGAAGAAGGCGCGCACGGTGTGACCGAAGATGATCGGGTCGGACACCTTCATCATCGTGGCCTTCAGGTGCACCGAGAACAGCACACCCTCCGCCTTGGCCCGCTCGACCTGCGCGGAGAGGAACTCGCGCAGCGCGGCGACCCGCATCACCGCGGCGTCGACGACCTCGCCGGCCTGCACCGGCACCGACTCGCGCAGCACCGTGGTGGAGCCGTCGTCGCCGTGCAGTTCGATCCGCAGCGAACCGTCCTGGGCCAGCACGGCGGACTTCTCGGTGGAGCGGAAGTCGTCACCGTCCATGTGCGCGACGTTCGTCTTCGAGTCGGCGCGCCAGGCGCCCATGCGGTGCGGGTTGGCCTTGGCGTAGTTCTTGACGGAGGCCGGCGCGCGGCGGTCGGAGTTGCCCTCGCGCAGGACCGGGTTGACGGCGCTGCCCTTGACCTTGTCGTAGCGGGCGCGCACCTCCCGCTCCTCGTCGGTCCGCGGGTCGTCCGGATAGTCCGGCAGCGCGTAGCCCTGCTCCTGCAGCTCGGCGATGGCGGCCTTGAGCTGCGGGATGGACGCCGAGATGTTCGGCAGCTTGATGATGTTGGCCTGCGAGGTCTTGGCCAGTTCGCCGAGCTGCGCCAGCGCGTCCTCGATGCGCTGGTGCTCCTCCAGCCGCTCGGGGAAGCCGGCGATGATCCGGCCGGCCAGGGAGATGTCGCGGCTCTCGACGGCGACGCCGGCCGTCGAGGCGTACGCCTCGACCACGGGCAGGAACGAGTACGTCGCCAGGGCCGGGGCCTCGTCAGTGTGCGTATAGATGATGGTCGAGTCAGTCACCGCTACTCCGCTTCGCGTCTACATCGTCTCGATATCAAGATATCCCGTGACGAGGCGGCGCGGTAAAGCGGCCCGCGCTTGGCCGCGCGGAAGCCGGGCACCCCGGCCGCCACCCGGGGCGCGTCCGGGACGGCACCCACCCGCGGCGCCCGGTCCCGCCGGCGCCGGGGTGCGGGCACGCCCGGCCCGCAGACCGGTGCCCGCAACCCGCACCGGCCCGCGCCGACGGATGTCGGGGCGGGCCGGGGACAGGGCCGATGCCGGAGGCAGGTGCCGGAGCCGGGCGACCGGGGCGGGCCCGGGCGGACCCGCCCCGACTCCGCGGCCGGTTCAGGCCACCGGGGCCGGGAAGGTCGGGTACTCCGCTCCGGAGACGTGCTGGACGACCCGGACGACCTGGCACGAGTAGCCGAACTCGTTGTCGTACCAGAGGTAGAGGATCGCGTTGTCGCCCTCGACCTTGGTGGCGCCTGCGTCGACGATGGAGGCGTGGCGCGAGCCGATGAAATCGTTGGAGACCGCGTCGGGGGCGCTGGTGAAGTCGATCTGGCGCTTGAGCGGCGAGGTCAGCGAGACGTCGCGGAGGTGGTCCAGCACCTCCGCGCGGCTGGTCTCGCGGGCCAGCTGGAGATTGAGGATGGCGATCGAGACGTCCGGCACCGGGACGCGGATCGAACTGCCGGTGATCGTCGCCTCGAGGTCGGGCAGCGCCTTGGCGACGGCCGAGGCGGCGCCGGTCTCGGTGATGACCATGTTGAGCGGCGCCGAACGCCCCCGCCGGTCGGATTTGTGGTAGTTGTCCAGCAGGTTCTGATCGTTGGTGAACGAGTGGACGGTCTCCACGTGACCGCGCAGCACCCCGTACTCGTCCGCCATCGCCTTCAGCGGCGGGACGATCGCGTTGGTGGTGCAGGACGCGCAGGAGATGATCCGCTCGTCCGGCTTGATCATGTCGTGGTTGACACCGTGCACCACGTTGGGCACGTCGCCCTTGCCGGGCGCGGTCAGGATCACCTTGTCGATGCCGGGGCGCAGGTGCTGGGAGAGCCCCTCGCGGTCGCGCCACCTGCCGGTGTTGTCGATCAGGACGGCGTCCTTGATGCCGTACGCCGTGTAGTCCACCGACGTCGGGTCGTCGGAGTAGATGACCTTGATCTCGTTGCCGTTGGCGATGATCGTGCTGTTCGCCTCGTCGACGGTGATGGTGCCCTGGAACTGCCCGTGGATCGAGTCGCGGCGCAGCAGCGAGGCCCGCTTGACCAGGTCCTGGCCGGCGGCCCTGCGGACGACGACTGCGCGCAGCCGCAGGCCGTTGCCGGACCCGGCCTTCTCGATGAGCAGGCGGGCGAGGAGGCGGCCGATGCGGCCGAACCCGTAGAGGACCACGTCCCGGGAAGCCCGGCGCTCGATCTTGTCGGCGCCGGTCGCACCGGCCACGGCCTGCGCCGTGAACTCCGCCACGGACAGGCCGCGGTCGTCGTTCCGGTAGGTCGCGGCGAGCATCCCGATGTCGATCTGGGAGGGGCCGAGGTCGAGCGCGGTGAGCGCCTGGAGGAAGGGCAGCGTCTCGGTGACGGACAGTTCCTCCCCGGCTATCTGCCGCGCGAAGCGGTGGGCCTTGAGGATGCTGATCACCGACTTGTTCACCAGGGAGCGGCTGTGCAGCAGGACGGTGACGTCCCGCTCCCGGTGCAGCTTCCCGATGATCGGGATCATCGATTCCGCGATCTCCTCGCGGTGCTTCCAGTTGGTGAACACGTCGTCGTTGACAGTCACAGATCTATCTTTCGAGCTAGGCGGCGCTCATATGCTAACCCGTCCGCGGGGCGGCCCCGTACGAGTGGCCGGACGAAGGGCGGGGCGGCTGCGGCCGTCCCGCCACCCACACAGAGGGAAGAGAGATGCCGATGCCTCCCACACCGCGGCCCGACGAACCTCCCGTCCTGCCGAGCGCACCCGGGTCCCTGACCCTGCTGGTGGCGGCGGTCCTCGTCCACGATCCGGATACCGGCCGCGTCCTGCTTCTCCAGCGCGGTCCGGGGGCTTCGTTCGCGTCCGGCATGTGGGACCTTCCCGGAGGCAAGGCCGAGCCCGGCGAGCCGGTCACCGGCACCGCGGTGCGCGAACTGTCCGAGGAGACCGGTCTCACCGTCCGGCCGGAGCAGCTGCGCCTCGCACATCTGACCCACGGCGCCCGGAAGGCCGGCCTCCCGCACGGCTTCCTCAGCGTCGTCTTCGCCGCCCGCACCTGGTCCGGCACGCCCGAGAACCGCGAACCGCACAAACACTCCCAGGTGCGCTGGGCCGACCCCCACGCGCTCCCGGAACCGCTGGTGGCCAGCACCGCGACCGCCCTGCGCGGCTGCCTCGACCTCGCCGACGGCCCCGGCATCGCGCTCCGCGGCTGGTGACACCCCGCCGCACGACGGCTCCCCGCGGACGGCGGAGCGCTGCGGCGCCCCGGAGGCGACGCCGCAGCGGCCGGTTCCCGGTGCGGAGCCCGGCCGTCCGGCGGCGGAGCCGGGCTGCCGGGTCACCGCCGGTGGTCCGTCCCCCCGGCCCCATCGGTGACGCGGATCGCGAGGACGGCCATGTCGTCGTGTCCCGGGGAGTTCTTCACCCCCCGGGAGAGCGCCTCCAGGAGCTGCGGCAGGGGACGGTCCCCGTACGCGGAGAGGGTGGACATCGCCCGCCGGATCCCCTCTTCGATGTCGCTGTGCCGGCGTTCCACCAGGCCGTCGGTGTACAGCAGGAGAACGGCGCCCGGCGGGATCTCGTACTCGTGTTCGTAGCGGTCGAGGCCGATCGCGGCGTCGAGCAGCAGGAGGTCATGGTCGTCCAGCGTCGAGACCCGGCCGTCGGGCAGCCGCAGCAGCGGCGGCGGATGCCCGGCGTTGGACATCGTCAGCCGCCACCGGTCGTGGTGCGAGTCCAGCCGGGCGTGCACGGCGGTGGCACCCGGCCCCAGCGGCAGGGCGGCGAAGGCAGCCTCGACCGCCGCCAGCGCGACGGCGGGCGAGCGCTCCGGGTGGCCTAGCGTGGCCTGGCGCAGCATGCTGCGCACCTGCCCCATGACGACGGCGGCCCGCATGTCGTGCCCGATGACATCCCCGATGGACGCCACCAGGCAGGGCTGCCGCCCACCCGGTCCGGGCGGCAGCACGTAGGCGTCGTACCAGTCGCCCCCCACCATGTCCTGGTCCTCGGCGGGCAGGTACAGGGTGGACATCTCCAGACCGGGCACATCCGGCAGTTCGGTGAGCATGGCGGACTGGAGCTGCTGCGCCGTGCTGAGCCGGCTCTCGACGAACCGCATCCGCTCCACGGCCTGGCTCACATATCCCGCGACCGCGGTGAGCACCGCCTCCTCGGTCACACCCAGCGCGTGGGCGCCCGCCCAGGACCAGGTCAGCACCCCGCGGCGGCGGCCCAGCGGGACGCAGAACGCGGAGGCGAGCCCGAGGGCGTCGTACCCCGCCACCGCGTCCGCGCTGTAGCCGGCCTCCAGGGCGGCATGGTCGGGGACGAAGACCGCCTGCTGCTCGCGCATCGCCCGGGCACTGGGGAAACCGGAGTCCACCGCCATGGACGGAACGGCCGCCTCCACCGGCCGCACGTCGTCCGGTTCGACGACGCGCCGCAGCTCCTGACCGTCGGCGAGCAGCAGGCCCACGTAGGACGGCCTGGCGGAGCCGTCGAACAGCTGGCGCAGCCGGCGGACCACGTCCGCCAGATCGCGGGAGCGGGCCAGCTCGACCGACGCGCGGAGCAGGCGCCCGGCATGGTCCCGGTCGCGCCGTACCTGCTCGCTGGCGATCCGCAGCCGCAGCTCGACCGAACAGGCGGCCGCGAGGTCGGCCAGGTCGTGCAGCTCCGGCTCGGTCCACTCGCGGGGCTCGTGATCGATCGCGCACAACGACCCCAGGACGTGTCCGTCGGCGTCCGTCAGCGGCATCCCCGCATAGGCGATCACCTGGAGTTCGGAGACCGCCAGACTGGAACGCGTGAGCGAGTTGAGCCGCGAGTCATTCAGGACGAGCGGCTCGCCACTGCGGACGACATGCTGGCAGAAGGAGCGGTTCAGGGGGGTCTGGCGCCGCCCCGCCCAGGGTTCCGCCAACCCCACCATGCCGGGGAAGACCTGCCGCTCGGTCTCCAGCAGGGACACCAGCGCCACCGGGACGCGGAGGAACCGGGTGACGAGCCGCGCGAACCGGTCCATTCCGGGGTCGGCGGCGGCCGTGAGCCCCGCGAGTCGCAGCGCCTCCGACCTGCCCAGCTCCCCCGTCACAGTCCCTCCACCGATGGCTCGCGGGAGTCCCGGCACCGACCCGACACCCCCACTGCGTACAGCCCGCACCGATGCCGCAACCGTCATCCGCCAAAGCGGATACATGCGGATACAAGTGAATGTATCGCAATCATCGGGCACTGTCGTGCGACGGCCGTGCGCCTGTCACCGGCATGACAGGCCTTCGCCCGGCGGGCCGCCGCTCCCTGCGAGCCATACGAGGCCGTGCCCGGCGGAAGGTGTTCCGCCGGGCACGGGAACGGGCGCCTCGTCCGCCGGGCTCGCCCGCGGCCTCGTCCGCTGGGCTCATCGGTGGACGAGGCCGTCACTCACCCGCGGTTCCCCTCGTCCGGGCCCGCGGCCCCGTCCGCCGCACCGGCCGCGTCCGCCGCCCAGGTCTCCCCGGAGGGCAGCGGCGTCATCCGGGGCAGGAGCTGCGCGGCGAGCAGCGTCGAGAGCGCCGAGCTGTCCCCGCTGCCCCCGTCGGTGCGCACGACGACCGGCCGGGGCGCCTTCCCCGCCAGCTCCGCACCCACCTCGAGGCGACGGCGGGCCAGCTCGTACTGGAGCACCGCGCGGTTGTCACGGTAGGCCTTGGCCAGCGCGCGCTGGGCCCGAGCCTCG
Source organism: Streptomyces sp. NPDC007025 (assembly GCF_042869455.1). Classification (NCBI taxonomy): domain Bacteria; kingdom Bacillati; phylum Actinomycetota; class Actinomycetes; order Kitasatosporales; family Streptomycetaceae; genus Streptomyces; species Streptomyces sp. NPDC007025. The sequence goes on from NZ_JBIAFT010000003.1 coordinate 539,507, forward strand.
TTCTCGGCGGCGATCAGACCGCTGCGGCCCTCCGTCTCGATCTCGAACCGCACCCGCTGCGCGTTGGTCTCCTGCTCCTCCAGCAGCTGCGCCACCTGCTCGCGGGCCTTGTTCAGCGCGGCCTTCACCTCGACGATGCGCGCGTCCCGCACCTTCTTGGCCCGCTCGATGTCCATGCCGAGGCTGTCGATCCGGCGCTTGCGCGTCAGACCCCACTCCTGCTCGTAGGCCGTACGCTCCTTGGCGACCCGCTCCCGAGTGGCCAGGTGCTGCTGGTACTGGGCGGGGAGCTGGACGTCCGGGATGTTGGAGCCGGTGATGCGCACCCCGTAACGGGACAGCAGCCGGTTGAGCAGCTCCTGCATGTCGGCCACGTCGGAGCCGCGCAGGTCGTACGCGTGCTCGGTGTGCACCAGGCGGGCACGCTGGCGGATGGCGTCCTGCACGGCGCTGGAGAGGACCAGGTCGAAGTTGCCCGCGCCGATCGTCCGGACGAAGAGCACCGCGTCGGTGATGCGGAACTTCAGGAAGAACTCGATCGACCGCAGCGGCACGTTCTCCTGCGTCGGGCAGGCCATCACCGGCGCCGAGTACGGGATCTCGGTGGCCGTGTCGACCACGAAGTCGACCCGCGACCAGGGGTGCCACAGGTAGTGCCGCCCCGCGTCCAGGGTGCGGGTGACCGCGCCGTACCGGGTCAGCACACCGTGGGTGCCCTGCTCGATCTCCACGATCGAGGAGCGCCACCACCAGAGCCCGCCGATCATCAGCAGCACGGCGCCGAGGGCGTAGGAGAGCCCGGCGAGCGCGCCGTAGGCGAGATCGGAGGCCCCCTCGGCGCCGGCTCCGCGCAGCGAGAGCATCACTCCCGCCAGCAGCGCGAACAGCCCGAGCCACAGCGGCAGCATCCACCACAGCCGGCGCCGGTGGCGCGGAATGATGACCGGAATCAGGGTGCCGGCCTCGCCGCCCCGCAGCAGTTGGGCGATCTCGCTCCAGGGTGCCACCGCCTCGGAGATGACCGACCTGCGGTTCGGGTGTGCGCTGCTCACTGGTCGTCCTCCTCGAAGTGGTGCGGGACGTCGGCCGCGGACCCGGTCGCCCCGGTCCCGGCGGCCGCTGCCGTCTCGTCCGTCCCGGCGGGTACACCGGCCCCGGCGGGACCTCCGGCCCCGCCCGACCGGCCCGACGCCTCGGAAGCACCAGGTACGTCAGGAGCACCGGACACCTCGGACGCCCCGGTCGGCTCGGGGGCCACCGTGGGCCGCTCGGCCTCCAGCAGCGCTCCGATCTCGCTCTCGCGGTCGGAGATACGGGCGGACACCTCGTCCAGACGCTCCCGGACAGCCGCCATGTCGGCCTCCGTGAACAGCTCGCCGCCGTGCTCCCCCACCAGTTCGCGGGCGAGGCGCAGGAAGTCGACCCCGGCCGCGTCGCCCCCGTCGGCCGTACCGCCGATCCGCACCAGCCGCGGCAGATGGTCGGCGACCTCCACCAGAGCGTCGAGGATCTGCCGCTGGTAGCGGTACTCCAGGATCTCGGGCGCCTCGGCCGCCGTCACGGCCCGGATGTCGAGGGCCTGGGCCTCCAGCAGCGCCGCGTTCGCCTTCGCCTCGGACTCGGCCTGCACATAGCGCTGCCGGGCCAGCGCCTCGGCCCGGTTGGTCTCGCGCTCCACGGCCGTGTCCATCTGGGCCTGGTACTGGGCGATGTCCGCCTGGATGGCGGAGAGCGTCTCGTGGCTGGTCGCCAACTCCTTGGTCAGATCGCCCTCGTCCTGCTCCTTGCGCAGCATCAGCGCGTACTCGTGGGTGTACGCCTCCTTCGCCATCCGCACCATCTCCGGAGCGGCCAGGTCCATCCGGTAGCCCCGGTCGGCCGGCTCGGCGTGCGTGATGTTGGCGTTGGTCAGCTCGACCGCGGGCCGGAACTGCTGGTTGAGCTGCTCCAGCAGGCGCCCGGTGTCCTCCCCGACCATGTCGTAGATCCCGGCGGCCTCCTGCTCGTAGATGAGGCTCCGGATGGTCTCGCTGACGGCGTTGCTCAGCTTCTCCTCGAAGCCGCGGACCGCACCGAGCGTGTAGACGAACTCGGTCGGGTCGCTGATCCGGAACTGGATGAAAAGGTCGATCGACGCCTTCACCCCGCCCTTGGTCGGCGCCTCCCGCACCGGCGCGTTGAACGGGTACTCGCGGACCGTGTTGACGATGTACGACACCCGCTTCCACGGGCTGATCAGAATGACCCGGCCGGGCCCGACGACCTTCTCCAGCTTCCCGAACCGGGTGATCAGCGCCTGGCAGCCGTCCGGAACCATGACCATGCCCTGCCGCCACCACACGAAGCCGATCGCGGCCAGCGCCACGACCCAGTAGTGCAGTCCGAAGAGCGGATTGGTCAACGGCGAGTCGTCCACGGTCGACACCACGGCGGTCCCCACCGCGCCCAGCACCAGCAGCATCAGCACCGGGAGCATGCTCAGGAACGAACGCCCCTTCGGCAGCACCATCGGGCAGATCTCATGAACCTGCTCGCCGTCCTCGCGCTTGTGCCCGCTCTGGTTGAGCGCCTCGCCCGCCTCGTCCAGCGAAACGGTCCGCTGCGCCATCACGGTGGCGATCGAACCGCCCTGCTCCCGGGCGGCCGGAAAGTCCGCAGGATCCATCCCCTCGTCCTGCGGTTCCTGCACGTCCTCGCCCTCCTGGCCGGCCTCCCCCTGGCCCCGGCCCTCGGCACTCCGCCCCCGCGTGGGCCCCCGCCCGGCGGAGCGGCCCGTACGCCTGCGGACCTCCTCCTCCGCCACCTGCCGGGGATCGGCACCGGAAGCCACCGCGGAGGCCACCCTCCGTACGCTCTGCGCTCTGGCCACAGTTCCCCCTCTGTCTCATCGTGCGCTCCCGCCATCCCACACCACGAGCAGCGCCGCGGCCACGGCAGGAGCCCCGATCGTGACAGCACGGCGAACCCTTCGTTGCCTCCGGTACACAACGCCCGCGGCCGCGGTGCCGGGTCCCGTACGAGCGCCGGTACCCCGCGGGTCGGCGGTCAGTCCGCGCCGAGCAGGTCGACTTGCCGGTACTGAGGCAGATCGTCCGGGCGGCTCATGGTGCGGTATCCGTTGCCGCCGTCGTCGAGCCTGGTGGTCCCGCTCTCTCCGTCGGACACCCAGGTGAGGACGATTGCGAACCGTACGTCTCCACGCACGTGCTTGACGTTGAAGGTGAACTGTTCGGGATCATCCGATGAGACCGTGAACGGGAAGTCCTCGGCTCGGCCCCGGCCGCTCTTGTCCGGCTCGACCGTGCCGCTGCCGGTGAGGTCCATCTCGAAGGGACGAGGGTAGAGTCCCCCGCCGCAGCCCGTGACCTTCACCACGGCCCCCTCGGTCGGAAGAGGCCGACGGGAGAGCACGGTCACCTTGGCATCCGTGACGACGATCGCCTTCGATGTCTTGGCCTGCACAGTCGCCGAGACGCTGGGCGGATTGGCGGCGGAAGGGATGATCACACCCTCTTGAGCCGCAGTCTTCGCGCGGTTCTTCAACTCGGCGAGGCTCGCACTCCGGTACCGATCGTTGCACCCCATGAAATCGTCTGCATGCACCTTCAGTTCCGGCGGGCCGGACACCTGCTCCTTCACCCACGCCGCAGCATCACTCCACACCCCCGTCACCACGGTGGTCATCAAGGCAGCGAAGATGCTCACCCACACGGTCTTGTCCCTCAGAGTGCGCGGCTGCCCCTCGCCCTGCGGCTGCTGCCCCGGCGGCGGGGACTGCCCACCGATCCGGCGCCTCCGCGCCCGCCGCATCGCAGCTTCGCTGTCAACGCGCCTGTTCCGTGACGTGGTCACACTCCCCCATGTGCCTCGATGCGTCGCCCACTTCGCCTGACGGCTCATCATAGGAAAGCCCCCATGGGCGCCACGGGTCCGGACGCGCTTCACGCCCGCCGCCGGTGCGGCAATTCGCCACGCCACGACTCCGACCTCGCGGCGCTCGGGGTCGCTAGGGTCGTCGTATGACAGACGACCCCGATCAGCACAGGGCACCGGGGCTTCCACCCAAGGTCGAGTTCGCCTTTCCAGGCCCCCTCCGCGACCGGCTCGTCGCCGCGATCCTCGACGGATCCAAGACCGCGACCACCGGGCTGCTCGCCGAGTACGAGCACGACGGGGAGCCACTTCCCTCCGTCGGCCGGCGTTCGACAGTGGTCGACTCGGACGACCGCCCAGTGGCGATCATCGAGGTGACGGACACGCGCGTGGTGCCGCTCGGCGAAGTGGACATCAGCCACGCGCGGGATGAAGGCGAAGGCCACACCACGATCGAGCGCTGGAGGGCGGACCACGAGGAGTTCTGGCACAGCGGAGAGATGCGAGAGGCCCTGGGGAATCCTCACTTCACCGTGCACGAAGCCACTCGGGTCGTTTTGGAACGTTTTCGCGTTGCGATCCGTCTGCCCGATCCGTCCTGACCGGCCGCCGCTGCACCCCACGTCGTCGCGGCCCCATGGTCGGCCATGGCGGACCGCGCCGGTGCCGCGGCCACCGCACGTGATCCAATGACCGCATGGTGGAGGACCGCTCATGTCTGGGGCCGTTGGAACCGGCCGACGGCCGTTGGGGAGTCGGGGACGCCACACGGCCTGATACCCACTGGGTGGAGTTCCGCTCGAACGGCTTCCACCAGCACAATCCGGACTCCGACGGGCAACTGATCCCGTGGTCCAGGGTCATGAATGGCATCTGGTTCACCTGGGGCAAGCACCCCTGGAACACGAACAGCAGAGGCCTCTACACGCCGAGGGGAATGGTCGCCACCCGCGAAGGCGGCTGGATGCACACGACACTGCGCCGCCCGTACGAGGACCACCAGTTGCGCTTCGACCAGCACACGCGCCCGTACCGGGCGGTGGACGTGCTCCGGTTGGAGTACCTGCTGCGGCAGCTCACCACCGAGGGAAAGCTGCATCTCCTCGGCGACCCGGAATGGGTGGGACATGCCGCGGCGTACCTGGCCGGGGGGAAGAACCGCTGGATCACCAGGCGCGCACTGCGAAAAGTGGCGGCGGAGGCCCTGGCAGCAGCCGGCCCCGGCAGCCCCGGACAGCCGCCATCGCCATCGGCGCCTTGAGCGGACAACAGACAGCAGGATTGCCACCGCGGCCGGGGCGTGGCCCTCACCCCCGCCATTCCCGGAAAGCACCCGATCTGCGTCAAGCAGGCTGTCGGCCAGCTGGGCTCGGCAAGCTGCCAGGTCGTCGAGCAGACTGTCGCCCTGCTCCACCACTGACACCACGAGGGCCGCCGCTCTGAGGATCAGGGCGACGGCCCTCGACAGCAAAGCCGACACAGCAAGCCCTCCGCCCAGGTTCGTCCGATCCCGCTCAGTGCAAGGCGTGCTCAGCTTCGGTCCGGCTCCCTTTCAGGGGCGCTGTGGAGTGCGGTGAGGCGGGCGGTTTCGTCGTCGCGGAAGTTGCGGACTTCGGTGCAGCGTTGGCTCATGACGAATTCGCCGAGGGAGAGGCAGAGGTCCATGCGTTGGATGCAGACGCCGAGCATGAAGGGGCCGTTCTTGGCGCGGTACATGCGCACGCCGTAGTAGCCCTCCTGGCAGTCGCGGTCGTTGTTGAAGCGGCAGCCGGTGCAAGTCTCGGGGAGGCGGACGGGACGGATGCTCTTGGCGTAGAGGGTGCGGCCGTCCGGGAGGCGGTAGCGGGTGCGCTGGTCGGAGGCGCCGGCAGTGATGACGCGGAGGTCGGGGACGGCGCCCAGGTGGTCGATGACCTCGCGCATGGCCGCCAGGGAGGCGCCGTCGTCCTCCAGGTTCACCAGCATCCGCACGATCACGTCGCGGCCGTGCTGCTCGACGATGCGCAGGACCCGCTCCACGTGGCTGTGGTCGGGGATGACGATGTTGGCAGAAACCTTCACACCGTGCCGGATGGCGGTCTCGATGGTGTCTGCGAGGGCGTCGAGTTTGCGGGCGGCCAGGCGGGGTGAGGCGAGGCGGGGTGCTTGGACGGCGGCGAGTTCGTCGGGGGTGGTGCCGAAGACGGACAGGTTGATGCGGTCCAGCCCCGCCTCCGCACACTCGGGCAGTACGGCCGCGCCGTTCTCGCCGTTGGAGGTCAGCCCGACGGTCAGGTCGAGGCGGCGGGCGATGCGGATGAGGCCGGGCAGGTCGGGGTGGAGGGTGGGCTCGCCGCCGGTGAAGTGGACCTCGTTGATCGGGAGGCCGCCGCGCACGGCGGCCAGAGCGAGGGCGAAATCGGAGTCGGCGGGGATGCGCTGGGGGAGGAAGTCGGCGCCGTTGGTGGCCAGGTAGATCGAGACCCTGCCGGAGCGGCCGGGGGTGCCGGTGAAGGCGTCGGGTGGGCGGCCGGTGTTGTCGGTGGCGACGGGGGTGCCTTCGTTGTGGCAGAAGGTGCAGGCCAGCCCGCACGCATCGATGATCTTCACGCGGAGAGTGCGGTCGGGAACGACCGTGACCGGTACGTCGTCGAGTGGGTCGTGCATCGTTCCGCCTTCCGTGCCCGACCGGGGCAGCGGGGTGCCCCGGTCGGCGGGGTGAGGCGGTGGGGTCAGAAGCGCAGCTCGGTGATGGTGTCGAGGTCGATGGCGTAGCGGGCGTAGATCTTCTGGGTGTTCTCACTGGTCAGCTCGTCCTTGGGGATGCCGAGGCGTTCGGCGGTCTGCCAGACCTGCTCCTCGTCGTCCCCTTCGATCTCCAGGTAGGGGGAATGCGGGGCCAGGTGTCGATCTCCAGCCGTACCCCGTCCAGCAGCCAGGAGCTGCGGCGGTTCTCCTGGTAGGAGCGGTGGGTCAGCCCCATGAGGCCGAGGAGGGCGTGGGTGTCCTCGAAGGAGCCGACGGTGGTCCCGGTCTCCTGGGTGCCGTCGATCGCGTCCGAGCTGATCGTCTTGACGCACAGCGTCACCGCTCCGCCCGCGTCCCGCAGCCGCACCCAGCGACCTTTCTTGGGTGGGATGGCGTCGTAGACGTAGCGGCGCATCAGCCGCTCGCCGTGGAAGGTTCCGCCCGCGGCCTTGATGCGCGCGGCCATCGCCTCCGGGTCGATCTCCAGGGCCTTGGCCTCGTATTCGACGACGTGCATGGGGTGCCAACTTCCTCTCGTGCGGGATCGGGTAGCGGAGTCTGGCAGGAGCGCGGGACCGCGCAGCCACTCGTTCAACCGGTCCTCCACAGGCACGGCGAACGGGCGCGGCACGCTCGCTTGCCGTCTCGGGCTCCACCAGCGAGTCAATGTGCGCCGAAGCGTCCGGAAAGCAGCCAAGGTCTCGTCCTTCAGAGCGCAGTGCGCAGGTCGCGCGGGTTGACGGGGGTGACCTTGCGGAGTTCGCGGATGAGCTTGGAGGCGAGCATCGAGTGCAGGCCCGGATCGTGCTTGGGCAGCCAGATGTCGGTGTCGCCGTGGTTGAGGCGCCAGCCGTCGGTGGTGAGGCGGTAGCTGACCCCGCCCACTCCCCACAGCCGGGGCGCCCTCACCCGCAGCGCCGTGAAGGCACCGCTCGTGGGGCACACGGCCATCGACAGCCGCACGTCCTTCGCGCACAGTGGCGGCATCGCGCTCAAAGCGCCCTCCGGCCACGAGGGTGGATCCAGCTCGTTGCGCCAGTCGAAGAAGAGCCACCCCTCCTTGTTGCGGTCCGCCGGGCCGCCGCAGACTTGGCACCTCATCGCGTACATGCACTTGTACTGCCGCCCCGGATGCATCGACGCGAAGTCCGGCCGGCCGACCCCCGGGCGAGTACGAACACCGCCCCCACAGCACCCCGAACCCGTCACGATCAGAAGGAAGCTCCCGCCCCTGATAGACCAACCTGGGAGGCTCGGGCATGAGCGCGACGGCCAGCGCCCCCTCGGCAACCGCCCTCTCGATATCCCACATCGCCACGAACGGCACCCGCACCGAACGTCCGGTGCGCGGGTGCTTCGCGTACCGGGGAACGCGGCCCGGTCCCAGTGCGAAGGACGCTGCGAACGGGGTCATGAGGCCGTCACTCCAGTGCCTTGCCAGCCCTCTCGCTCCAGGAGCGACAGCAGGTCCCGCGTCGTCCGGGCCGTCTGCCGCGCTGCGGCCAGCGACGGTTGGGGGCCGTCACCCGCAGCGGCTCTGGCTCTGGCTCTGGCTCTGGCCACCATCTCCGCGACTACGATCCGCCCGGTGTCCAGCTCGGCTTCGGCAGCGTCCGCCAGAGCGTCCAGGTAGGCGTGCAGGGTGTCGGTCATCGGCCGCAGATCGCCCCCGTTCGCGCAGTCGAAGTGTTGGCTGAGCACGTACTCGACCGTGCGGCGAACGGTCTCGGGCGTCACGGCCAGCGGCTCGTCCTGCTCTTCGGCCTGCCAGCGGCGCATCGCCTCCAGGAAGCGGCGAAGGGTCGCGTCGTCGGTCGCCTCGACCGCGACTTCGCCGAAGGCAGGGACCTCGTGATCGCACGCTTGCCCTGGCGTCCGGCGTTCCACCGGCGAGCTGTCGGGGACGTGTTCCACGGGCTCGTGTCGGCCTACGAGAGCGAAGCGGCGCGGTCGTCGGTGGCGAGCCATCACGTACCCGCCTCGTCCGCCAAGTGCGCCCACACGGTCTTGCCAATCGTGTGCAGATCGGTGCCCCAGTCAACGGCGAGGGCGGAGACCAGGAGCAGCCCTCTGCCCTTCGTCTCCTCCTCGTCCGGACACCGCAGCACGGGCCGGACGCGGGACTGGTCGGTCACACGGATACGCACGCGGAACTGCGAGGGACGCTCGGCGCTGAAGACCAGGTAGCGGCCTGAGCCATGCTGCACCGCGTTCGCGACCAGCTCGGTCGCGACCAAGGTGGCCTCGTTCAGAAGCGATTCGAGGCGCCATACGCGTAGCGCCGTGGCCACCAGGTCCCGGGCGAGGCCCGCGGACTCCGGCACGGACGGAAACGTCTGGCTGTATCCGGGCGCGCCGATCGACGTCGCTCCTGCCGCCGTCATGGTCACAGGTCGTCCCTCCGGGATCGGTCGCTCGACCAGAGCGGCCTCCCCTCATGCAGGGGGTGGTCGCGGGAGCCGGTCCGACTTTCAGGACTCCAGCCAACCGCCGGAGATCGCTGCGAGCCACGGCATCTGTGCGGCAGTCTTGATGCACCTCTGATGCACGGGGCGCACAGCGGGTATAGCCCCGGTCAGGCGGGGAGGGAGAGCACCATGCGGTTGTCCGAACGACGTAAAGCCATGGGCTACAGTCAGGAGAAATTCGCCCATGCGCTCGGCGTCGACCGCACAACGGTCGGCCGTTGGGAACGCGGTGAGACCACACCCGAATGCGTCCACCGGCCGAAGATGGCCGAACTTCTGCGCTTGGACATCACCGAACTCGGCCGCGTGCTGGATCCACCACCAGCTCACCACGCGCAGCCACCAGCACAGCCCCTACCCCGTCCCGTTCACGGCCCAGGTGAATCCGACGCAAGTTTCTGCGCCTGCTCACGGTGACCGGAGCCCTGACCGCCCTGGGACCCGAGGCAGCCGACGACATAGCGGAAGCCGCCGAGCGCGGCTCAGCCGATGACCACCGCCGCATGAACGACCACCTCTGGCAGGTCTACCAACTGGCCCGCTCCAAGCGCTCCGTCCACGGCGTCGTCCAGGACGAGCTCGACGCGCTCGCCGACGCTCTGAAGACAGGCTCATCAAGCCGGGCCGCCGCGATGTGCGAAGCCGCCGGAGACCTCTTCCAGCTCTCCGGCGAGCTGGCCTTCGACAGCAACCGGTACACGGACGCCGCCGCGGCTTACTCTGTGGCCGCCTCAGCCAGCGACAGCGCGCACGCCTTCGACCTGTGGGCCTGCGCGCTCGTACGCCACGCCTACGTGGACATGTCCGAGAGGCAGTTCACGGAAGCCACCGAGACCCTGGACGTCGCCCGCACCATCGCCACGCGCGGCGACCCGGCCCTGTCCACCCGCTACTGGGTCGCCTCGGTCCAAGCCGAGGCCCACGCGAACCTCGGCGACCTGAACGCCTGCCAGCGCGCACTCGACGAGGCCCAGAAGGTAACCGACCTCCCCGGCCCCGTCCACAACGGCGGATGGCTCCGCTTCGACGGCTCCCGCCTCCCCGAAGAACGCGGAGCCCGCTTCGTCCAGCTCGGGCGACTCGACCTCGCGGAGAAGGCCCTCAAGAGCGCCCTCGACTCCACCGCGCTGGCCAAGGGGACCTCCTACCGCCGCCGAGGCTCTGTCTTCGTCGACCTCGCACTGATCGGCGCCAAACGCCACGACGCGGAACAGGCCGTCACCCACGGCCGCGAGGCACTCCAGCTCGCGCGGCAATCGGGCTCGGGCTACATCGCCCGTAGACTCCAGACGCTACGGGACGATCTCCGCTCTTACGGCCACGATCGCCGCGTAGCCGAACTGGCCGCCGACATCAGCAGCCTGCACGCGACGTGAGGAGAGGGGTAGGCATGACGGACACCGAGGGCGCCCGCCTGTTCCGGGAGACCTGGATCGCGGGAATCACCAAGCACTACCCGGGCGAACCCAAAGCCAGCTACGTCACACCCTGGGAAGACACCCCCGACTGGGAACGCGAAGCCGCCGGAGCCGTCTACCAGCAGGTGCGCCACTTCCTCGACCTGAGCGGCGGCAACGCCAAGCGCCTCACCCGCGAACAGAAGGGCCGCTTCGTCGCCACCTGCTGGACGGCCCAGATGTACAAGCACTTCGGCGACCCCAAGCCCGCCTACGTCGCCGACTGGCCCGACCTCCCGGACTGGCAGAAGGAAACCGACTCCGACATCTTCGAAGCCATCGAGGCTATCGCCCATTACTGAGGTTGAACTGGTGGAGTCGTATGGTGACGGGCTGTCGCTTCCTGCGGTATGACCATGGCATGCGGTATCCACAGGGAGGCGGGCTGAC